>JBGCFM010000041.1:0-77453 GCA_045106895.1 Polyangiales bacterium
AGCTGGTTCGAGAAAAACCAGACGCTCATCATCGCCGCCGTCGTGATTCTCGCCGCCGTCGCCGTTGGCGCCGACGTCATCCACGGCATCGTTGGACACAAACATGTTCACTTTGATGTGGAAGCCTGGCCTGGCTTCTACGCCGTCGTTGGCTTCATCTCTTACGTCGGACTCGTCCTAACGGCGAAGCAGCTGCGCAAAGTCCTCGCCCGCCCGGCGGACTACTACGACGACCAGCCTCCACTCCTCGCCTTCGACCCCACCGCCGCGAGCGAGGTCCACCACGACGACGAGGACCACGGCCACGGCCACGACGAGCATCTGCACGACGACGACCTGGACGATGAAGAGCTTCACGAGCTCGACGAGGAGACGCCATGAACGCCCTCATCGACATGGCCTCGTCGCTCTTTCCGGGTGAGATTCTCATCCTTGGCGCGCTCCTCGTTCCTTTCCTCAAAGGTCGAGCCCGCAACATCTACGTCATCGCGCTGCCTATTGTCAGCGGCCTTCAGCTCGCGACGCTCGAGCTGGGCCACACGGCGAATGCCGAGCTCTTCGGCTATGGCCTGGAGGTCGTCCGCGTCGACCGGCTGAGTCGAATATTTGGCACCATCTTCCACATCACGACGTTCCTCGTCTGCATCTATGCGTTCCATGTAAAACGGGCCCTCGAGCACATCGCGACGCTCGTCTACGCCGGCGCGGCTATCGGGGCGGTGTTCGCCGGCGATATGATCACGCTCTTCCTCTTCTGGGAGCTGACTGCTCTGAGCAGCGTGTTCCTCATCTGGGCCCGCGGCCTGGACGAGCCTGAGCGACGAGAGCGCGCCTACGCCGCCGGCATGCGCTATCTCATCGTGCAGGTTGGAAGCGGCGTCGCCCTCCTCGCTGGCGCCATTCTTCATCTAAATCACACCGGCTCCCTCGCCTTCGAGCACATGAGCCTCACCCCCGGCGCCGTCGGTTACTCCCCCGGAACCGTCTGGATCTTCATCGCCTTCGGTATCAAGGCTGCGTTCCCCTTCCTGCACAACTAGGTGCAGGACGCCTACCCCGAGGCGACGGTCAGCGGCACCGTGGTGCTCGCCAGCTTCACCACGAAGCTCGCTATCTACGCTTTGGCGCGCAGCTTCGCCGGCGAGTCCCTTCTGATTCCCATCGGCGTCGTCATGACGGCGTTCCCCATCTTCTTCGCGGTCATCGAGAACGACATGCGCAAGGTGCTGGCCTACTCGCTCAACAACCAGCTGGGCTACATGGTCGTCGGCATCGGCATCGGCACGGAGTTGGCTATCAATGGCGCTGCGGCCCACGCCTTCGCGCACATCCTCTACAAGGGCCTTCTCCTGATGAGCATGGGCGCCGTGCTCTACCGCACGGGCACCATCGAGGCGTCGAAGCTCGGTGGCCTCCACAAGACCATGCCAATCACGACGGTCTTCTGCATCGTCGGCGCCCTCGCCATCAGCGCGTTCCCGCTGCTTTCCGGCTTCGTCACGAAGTCCATGATCGTCAGCGCCGTCGGCGAAGTTCACCTGCCCATCGTGTTTGGCGTGTTGCTCTTCGCGAGCGCCGGCGTCTGCGACCACTCGGGCATCAAGATTCCTTTCTTCACCTTCTTCGCTCATGACGCAGGCTGGAAGGTCAAAGAAGCCCCGACACACATGCTCATCGCCATGGGTATCGCCGCAGCGTTCTGCATCGGCATCGGCATCTTCCCCTCGGCGCTCTACCAGCTGCTTCCCTACCCGGAGCTTGCCGCCGAGTACCACGCCTACGAAGCGACGCATGTCTACACCATGCTGGAGCTTCTGCTCTTCGCGGGCATCGCGTTCATCGTCTTGATGAAGAGCGGCATCTACCCACCGGAGCTCCCGCGGACGAACCTCGACACGGACGTTGTGTACAAACGCATCATGCCGCGATTCATCTACGAGATGTACGGTCTCGCCAGTTACACCCGAAAGGTCCTCTGGGGCTGGGTCCTCGCGGCGCGCAACGGCACGCTTCACTTCGTGCATGACCATCACACACCGCCACGCGGTCGCTACGGCGAGCCCTGGAGCGCGTCGACGACTACCCTCTACGCTGCGCTAGTCCTGGGCTTCACGCTCCTGCTCTACTATTCGTAGGTCATGACGAAGAAGCCGGCGGCGAGCCTCACCAAAGAAGAGCGGGTTCGCATGCACGAAATCAGGACTCGCCACGGAGGCTCGGAGTCCGTGGAGTTGTGGGCATCCACTGGCGCTTCACTCAAAGACCGGGTCATCGGCGAGCTCGAAGAAATGACGAGAGAGAGCGGCGACACGGAATTCGTGAAGGCCCTCGGGCTGGCCATCGACGTGTTGGACATGACAAGTGTCGCCGGCGCCCTAGGCACGGATGGCCAAACCCAAAGCGACATCCGATGGCTGCTGGAGCGTATCACCGGCTGAGCGCGCCAGGCTCGCGAACCGGGGTATCGATTCAAGCGCGGCGAACCTTGGCCGAAATTTTTCCGGCCCTACTCGCCTTCGTCGGGCGCTGGCGGCGGAGGAGGTCGAGACGGGACGGCTGGGGCCGCGGCGGAGCTTGCGGGTGGAACCGCTGGGACAGCAGGCACCGAGGGCGCTCCAGGAATCGCGGGGGCGACTGGTGCAGCGCCCGGAACGGCGGGGGCGGCGGGAGCCGCACCGTTCGGCGCCGGCGGCGGCGGTGCAGGGGGCTCCTTCATCGCGGGCTTCGTCGCTTCCATGCGGCGCTCCGCAAGGATCATCATCTGGGGTGAGGTCGCGCCGAAGAACACGCCTGGCGTAGCGAGTCGGCCGCTGAACTCCGCCACGCGGAAGCCCTGAACGTGCAGGAGCTTGCCCACTTCATGGGGTGAGTAGAGCCGCATCGAGTAGCTGTTCTCGCGCTGGCGACCGTCGTCGAGGATCACCGTTCGCTTTACTTGGAGACGTGACTGGAAGTAGTTGAACTTCGACTCTTCCATGCAGACACAGCCGTCTCCCTCGAACCACACAAGGTTGGGTTGTTGCTGGATCACGTGATCTCGGTTGACGATGTCGAGGAGCAGAGTGCCCTTCGGCTTCAACGCCTGGTACAGGCGGGCGATGGTCTGCCGGTTCATTTCGTCGTCGAAGTATCCGAAGCTAGTTCCCCAGCACAGCACGGCGTCGAAGGCGAAGTCGAAGGTCATCTCGCGCATGTCGCCCTGGATGAACGTGGCACCGAGGCCTAGATCTTTGGCCTCACTGCGCGCTCGAGCGAGCATCGACTCGGATAAATCGAGACCCACCACGACATAGCCGCGCTTGGAGAGTTCCAACGCGTGGAGCCCGAGCCCACAGCCTACGTCAAGGATGGACGCCCCAGCTGCCAGGCCCAATGAGCGCTCGATGAAGTCGACCTCTCGGGCAACGTTCTTGTCCGATGGCGGCTGTACCGTGCGGAGGTAGTCGTCGCTGAAGAAAGTCTCGAACCACTGCCGCCGACGCGCCTTTGGTGCCTCTTCAGGGGCCTTTGCTTCCCCAGCCGGCGGAGGCGGAGGACGGGAAGAGAGCCTGTCCTCCTGCTCTTCTTCGTCGAGCTCCAGAAGCTCGTCGTCCAAGGACATCTCGCCAGAACTTGGCCCCGCCTCAGGCACTGCTTCTAGAGCTGCTTCGAGAGCTGGTTCGAGAGCTGGTTCCTCCACCTTGGTGCTGGTGGGCGCCAGCGCCTCGATGTCGGAGTCTGCGAGGGACTCGGCTTCGAAGGACTCGGCCGCGTCGGAGTCCGAGACAGCAAGCTCCAGGGGTTGGTCAGCCCCTTCGTTTGTCGGCTCCTCGATCGATGCAGGTGGGTCGGAGAGAGGCTGGGTAGCCCGCTCTTCCAACAACAGGTCTTCGTCCGACTCATCGGACATCATGGCCGGATGCGAATCGGATGGTGTGGCTTCGTCTTCGAAAGCCGTCGCGTCATCCACCATTCCCACCGACGAGCTGACGCTGACCATCCCTCGGATGATGACCGCGGACGTCTGTCGAACAGCCGGAGTCTCTTCAACCACCGGGCTCTTCGCGCTTTCAGGTTGGGTGCGCTCCGCGGTCTCGACCTGGTCGGGGTCAACAGCAGCCAGCCGCAGAGCAGGCTCCGTAGGCTCACTTGGCAACGCACTTGGAGGCGGCTCTGAAGGCTCGGGCGTCGGAGCGAGAGGGGCCTCGGCTGGACTCGCAGCTGCGGCCGCAGCTTCGTCAGGCGCCGAGGCGGTCGCGGGGACGGAGGGCTTCAGGCTCACGGGGGGCGGCGCTGACACCGGCGGCGCTGACACCGGCGGTGCGGAAGCTGCGGACGGCATGGAAGGGGCGGAAGGTCGCGTGCCGCCGGACAGGGACGCGTTCGCGGGCAGCGTCTGTTCGTCCTCGAAGGCGCCGACGTCTCCGGCGGCAAGCGCTGGCGCAGCTTCGCCGAGAGGCAGGGTCGGCTCCGGTGTTGGCGCTTCGGGCGGCGCGTCATCCGCAGTGTCCAGCGTCGCGGAACCAGACGCCGTCGACAAAGTGGCCGACTCGGATGTCGCGGCGCTCAAGGTAGCCGCCGGTTCCTCTTCGCCGCTCTGCGATGAGATATCTGGCACAGCGGTGTCATCGACCTCCGCACTGGGCTCTGCGCGGGTCGGCGGCCGCATATCGACGGTCGTCCGCTGAGCCGACAAGGGCTGCCCGAGCGAAAGTGGCGCGGCGGAGAGAGGCGCCGGCGGTGGGTTCGAGGCCGGGTTCGAGGCCGGGGGGTTCGAGGCCGGTGCGTTCGGTGCCGCCGACGGCGTCATGAGATCGGGCTCGGCTCGAGTGGTGGCCGGAGGCCGAGACGCGCGCGGAACTTCGGGCTCGGAGCGCTCAGGCGCGGCTTCGACGGTGGCCGGCGGAAGGCCAATGGCGCTCCGTCGCGGGACTTCATCGACTGGGACCCGAAGTGGGCGAGGACGCTTGGTCATCTATTCCTCTGTGTAGCGCGTTGGGTTCCATGCTCGGCAAGGAGTCCGCCCATCGCCCCTTGTCCCTGGTGGGAGGAGCGCATAGCGGCGGCGGAAAGACGTGCGGGATCGATCATGGGGGAAGACGCCTGGGACGCGCCAAAGGGCCGGAGTTGTTCGGTATTTTGGGCTGGAGGCATGTTATCCGACGAGGCGGATTCAGGTCAATGAACAACCACGCTCGCCGCTCTTTGGATGCGACGCAGAGTTTAAACCGTCCGGAAACACTCCGGAAACACGGAGTCGCTATGAGGAACACGTCCCGCAGGCGCCCCGCATGCGAGTCAGCCCCCCCCGAGGACAGCCGTGAAGCGAGTCGAAGCCTACATCAAGCCATTCAAACTGGATGACGTGAAGGACGCCCTGAGCGTCGTCGGAATCAGCGGAATGACCGTGACGGAGGTCAAAGGCTTCGGCCGCACCGGTGGCAAACGTGAGGTGTATCGCGGCTCCGCTTACGTCGTGGACTTCGTTCCGAAGGTAAAACTTGAAGTCGTGGTGCCCGACGAGATCGTGGCGGCCACCGTCGAGGCCATTGAGGTCGCCGCCAAGACTGGGAAGATCGGCGACGGCAAAATCTTCGTCTCGCCGGTGGAAGAAGCGGTTCGTATTCGAACCGGCGAACGCGGCAACGAAGCGCTCTAGGGCCCAAACCAATTCTGATAGCCAAGAGAAACGAGGACGAGAATGAGTGATATCAAGTCGGCGAAGGACGCCATCGAGTTTGCCCAAGCCAAGGGCGCCGTCATGGTGGACCTTCGTTTCATCGACCTACCGGGCATGTGGCAGCACACCAGCGTCCCAATTCATCGCCTGGACGAAGACGCGTTTGAGGACGGGTTCGGCTTCGATGGCTCGTCCATTCGCGGCTTCCAGCCCATCAACGCCTCCGACATGCTCATCATCCCGGATCCAACGACGGCGAAGATGGACCCCTACACGAAGCACCCCACCGTGGTGTTCGTGTGCGACATCGTCGACCCCATCACGCGCGAGCCCTACGGCCGCGACCCGCGCTACGTGAGCCGAAAGGCCGCCGCCTACCTCAAGCAGACGGGCGTCGCCGACACTTGTTACTGCGGCCCCGAAGCGGAGTTCTTCGTCTTCGACAACGTCCGCTATGGCTCCTCGCCGAACGCCTCGTTTTACGAGGTCGACTCCGTTGAAGCGGCCTGGAACACGTCGAGCGACGACGGTCCGAACCTCGGCTACAAGATTCAGCACAAAGCGGGGTACTTCCCGGTGATGCCCACCGACACGCTCATGGACCTTCGCACGGACATGTCACTGGTCTTGACGGGGCTCGGCTACGAGGTGGAGGTCTCCCACCACGAGGTCGCGACAGCAGGCCAGTGCGAGATCGACATGCGCTTCGATGACCTCCTGACGATGTCGGACCAGACCATGTGGTTCAAATACGTGGTGAAGAACTCTTCGCGCGCCGCCGGCAAGACGGCGACTTTCATGCCGAAGCCCCTCTACGACGACAACGGCAACGGCATGCACGTTCACCAGTCACTCTGGAAGGACGGCAAGCCGCTCTTCGCCGGTGACGGCTACGCCGGGCTCAGCGAGATCGGCTTGCACTACATGGGCGGCATTCTCAAGCATGCCCGCGCGCTGACGGCCTTCACGAACCCGACGGTCAACAGCTACCGCCGCCTCGTCCCTGGGTACGAAGCGCCCGTCAACCTGGCGTACAGCTCGCGGAACCGCTCCGCCGCCATTCGAATCCCTACCTACTCGCAATCGCCGAAGGCTAAGCGCATCGAAGCTCGCTTCCCGGACCCGTCCTCGAACCCATACCTCGCATTCGCCGCTCTCATGATGGCGGGCCTCGACGGCGTTCAGAACAAAATCGATCCCGGCGAACCCTTCGACAAGGACCTCTACAGCCTGAGCCCGGAAGAGCTTCGCGGCGTTCCAACGGTTCCAGCGAGTCTCGACGAGTCGCTGGCGGCCCTCGAAGCGGACCATGAGTTCTTGCTCAAGGGTGACGTGTTCACGATGGATCTGATCAACGAGTGGATCAGCTTCAAGCGCGAAAACGAGGCGGACCGCTTCCGTCTCCGTCCGACGCCCCTCGAGTACGAACTCTACTTCGACCTCTAGACCCTCGGGAAGTCGTTGCAGGCGCCGCCGACTCTTCAAAGAGCGGCGGCGTTTCCAATTCTCTACTTGAGCGAAGGACGAGCGCTGCGAAGAAGCTGAATCAGGCTCTGTTCCAGAGGCGTATGAAGCAGGACGCGGGCCATCTCTTCGTCGTCCTCGAACACACGGCCGAACACGCGCTCGAGAGAGCGCTTGGGCCGCAATAGGTCCCATTCGCTTTCGCCGTGGAAACGCCGCGTCTTGGCGTCGTCCGCTTCAAAGCGAAAGTCGTAGGAAACGCGGCCGTCTAGCTTGGCGGAGAAACGTCCCTCCAGGGAGGCGCGCTCGACAAGTCCAGGAGCGTGAACTTCACCGGAGAGGCGACCCGCTCGATCCGTGACCAAGCCACGAGCGCTCAGCCGAATGTCGAGTTCCAAGGAAAAGGGGCGTTCATCGCCCGGCGTGGCCAGTCGGTGGTAGGTGCCTTCAAGACACTGATGAAGCTCCATCCCTAGGCGCATAACGATTGGGTAGCACAGACGGAAAGAGCAGAGGTAGAGACTTCGTCTCGATTTTCCCCGAAACCTGGCGACCCGTCGTATGCTGCCGCCTCGATGGCTGGCCCCAATCTGCTCAACACCGTGAAAGACCTCGATCGGCTCCGGCAGATCGTGGGCGTCTGCGCGAAACATGGCTTTGGCGAGCTCTTGGGGCGCTCCGGGCTCAGCTCGCTTATCAAGCGTAAGAAGGCCGACGAGAAAGAACGCATCAGCTTTGGCGAGCGCCTACGATTAGCGCTTCAAGAGCTCGGGCCAAGCTTCATCAAGCTCGGGCAGATCCTCTCCACTCGTCCCGACGTCATCCCGGCGGATGTCGTCGCCGAGCTGCGCAAGCTTCAGGACAACGTCCCCCCGGAGAACTTCGACGAGCTGCGACCTATGATCGAGGCGGAGCTCGGCGCACCGATCAGCGAGGTCTTCGAGAAGTTCGACGAAACTCCACTCGCGTCCGCTTCCATCGGGCAGGTCCACCGCGCCACCCTTCGCACCGACGATGGAGTTGTCGATGTCGCTGTAAAGGTCCAACGCCCGAGCGTCCGCCGAACCATGGAGCTGGACATCGACCTGCTCTATTGGCTCGCCCACGCCATCGAGCGCGGCGTCCCCGAAGCGCGGCTCTACAACCCGGTCAAGATGGTCGCCGAGTTTGACCGCGCCGTGCGGGCGGAGCTCGATTTCGTCTGCGAAGCGGACAACGCGGAACGCTTCGCCCGTAACTTTCAGAAGAAGCGCTACGTTCGCTTTCCGAAAGTCTACCGGTCCGCGTGCTCGAGGCGCGTTCTCACCATCGAGTTCTTCGACGGGTGCAAGATCAACGAGGCCGTCGAGCGTGGTGTCTCCGGCGAAGCCATCGCCAAGACCTGCGTGGACATCATGGTCCAACAGATCTTCGAGGACGGGTTCTTCCACGCAGATCCGCACCCGGGGAATATGTTTATCCTCGGAGACGCGGACCGCCCCGTCGTCGCCATGTTCGACCTCGGACTCGTCGGACACCTCGGGCCCAAGCTCCGCGACCGCACCATCGATATGATGGTCGCGGCGGTCCGCGAGGACTACCGAGGCATCGCAGATGCGCTCTGGGCCATCGGTCGGCCCACCAAGAAAGTCGACCGCGAAGCCTACGAGAACGAAGTCACCGTGCTGGCCCAGAAATACCTGGGCAAGTCTCTCGGCGACATTGAGTTCAGCGCCCTGCTCCGCGATCTCATCGACGGCTCGCGACGATACGGAATCGAGATCCCCAGCGGCTTCCTCATGATGGGCAAGGCGCTGATGACCGTGGAAGGCGTCGGCAAGGAGATCTATCCGGAGCTTGATGTCTTCGAAGAGGTAAAGCCGTACTTCCTTCGTCTGATTCAGCAGCGCTATTCGCCAGAACGTGTCACTCAAGACGTGATCCGCGGCGTGACGCGGCTCAGCCACGCCGCCTCCGAAGCGCCTATCCAGCTCGAGGAGATCCTCGAAGACCTTCGAAAGGGCGCGTTTCGACTGCAGGTCCGCGAGTCGTCGATGGGAGACGCCGCCGACACCCTCGGACGGCGAATCTTCAGCGGCCTCGTCGTGTCGTCCGCGGTTGTTTCCGGGGCCGTGCTGCTGGCCTCCGGTCAAACGTGGCTTGGCGCGACCTTCACCGGCGTAGGAATCGCCTACGCGATGGGCCACATCGTGTTGATGTTCATCTTGGGTCGACTTCGTCGTTAGCCCGATTCTGCGAAAAACGCCGTCTCCCACAGGATTCGTTGCCAGCGCCGGGCTGCCGACCTAGGCTCGCAGCGCATTCAGCAAAGAGTCTGAAGATGAGCCGCCCGCGGTGGCGAGGGAACTCCCGAAGAGTTTCCGTAAAGAAGGAATGGAGCAGTCGTGGCAGCAGAGATTCGATTCGACGAGCGAGTAGCGATCATCACAGGCGCGGGAGGCGGCCTAGGGCGTAGCCACGCCCTTCTATTGGCCTCACGCGGCGCAAAGGTTGTGGTCAATGACCTCGGCGGCGCCGTGGACGGAACAGGTGGGGACGCCTCCGCAGCGGACGCCGTCGTCAAAGAGATCGAGGCCGCCGGCGGCACCGCCGTCGCCAACTACGACTCGGTCTCGGACCCCGCCGGCGCCGCCAACATCGTGAAGACGGCTACGGACGCGTTTGGACGCGTCGACATCCTCATCAACAACGCAGGCATTCTTCGTGACGTCAGCTTTCACAAGATGACGAAGGACCAGTGGGACGCGGTCATCGCAGTTCACCTCACGGGCACGATGAACGTCACGCACGCCGCTTGGCCGCTGCTCCGCGCGCAGGGCTACGGCCGCATCGTCAACACGACGAGCGCCGCCGGCCTCTACGGCAACTTCGGACAGGTTAACTACGGCGCTGCCAAGCTCGGCATCGTCGGCCTCACCCGCTCTCTTGCGCAAGAAGGCGCCAAGAAGAACATCTTCACCAACTGCATTGCGCCCGTCGCCAAGAGCCGCATGACGGAGACCATCGGGCTTCCGGAGGCCGTCCTTGCGAAGCTGGAGCCCAAGCGCGTCTCCCCCCTCGTCGCGTTCCTTGCCAGCGAAACATGTACGGACAACGGCGACACCTTCGCCGTCGGCGGTGGCTACATGTCGAAGGTCCAAATCATCGAAGGCGCTGGTGCGGTTCTCAAGGGTGATCCAAGTCCGGAAGACGTCCTCGAGAGCTGGGGCGCCATCACAACGATGGACGACGCGACTCCCTACGAGAACGCGATGGCCGCTGTCCGCAAGGCCCTCGAGAGCGCTTCGGCGGGCTGAGCGAGCAGGTGAGCGAAGGGCCAAAACGCGCGCGCTTTGCGCAGGGAGACAAGGAAGGCACGGCGCCACGACTGGCGGGCGCAAACTTGCTCCTCGACGGTCGCTCCGTTCCGCTTCGCTCAGGTGCCATGCACTACTGGCGACTGCGGCGCGAAAACTGGCGCCCGGCCCTTCGCGCGCTCCGTGACCTTGGTCTCGAAATGGTGGAGACGTACGCGCCGTGGGGCGTTCATGAGACGGCTCCGGGCGTCTTCGACTTCGGCGAAACGGATGAGCGCAAAGACCTCGGCGCATTCATCGACATGGCGGATGAGGAAGGCCTCCTCTGCTTCGTCCGCCCAGGCCCCCACATCAACGCCGAGCTCACCTACTTTGGACTGCCAGAGTGGATCGTGGATGACCCCGCAATGCAGGCGCGCACGCCGCGGAACAATCCCGTCGTGCTCTTCTTTCCGCCGCGTATGTTCGCGGTGCCGAGCCATGCGTCGAACGCCTACCACGACGCCGTCGCTCAGTGGTACGCCGCCGTCGGCGCCGTGGTCGCTCCACGCCTGTACCCAAAGGGCCCAGTCGCGCTCCTCCAGGTCGACAACGAAGCCGGCTTCTTCTTCCGCAACGGACCCTTCTGCCAGGATTACCATCCGGACTCTTTGGCGCTCTGGGAAGAGTTCGTCGCACAACGCTACGGCGGGAGCGAAGAAGCCGCTCTTGCCTTCGAGCAAGACACGATTGCGCCCCCGCACTCCTTTGGCAGCGGCCACTGGGGCGAAGAGCCTAGCGCCGGCGAGTTCCGCCGGCAGCTCGCGTGGGCTGAGTTTCAGGAGCACACGCTAACCACGGCGATGAGCCGCATGAAGAAGTCCATGCAGCGCGCCGGAATGAAGGGCGTGCCGATTCTTCACAACGTCTCACTCGGCGAAGGCGGCCTACCCGTGAGCGTTCCGGCCCTGGACCGAAACCTCGATCTTGTCGGTCTCGATTACTACCATCCAGCCCGCGACCACGACGCTATCAAGCGCCGAACGCTCTACCTCGCCGGCACCTGCGACCTCCCCTACGCGCCCGAGCTCGGCGTGGGAGCGCCTCCTTGGTTTACGCCGCTAGCGCACCGAGACTCGCTCTTCTGCGGAATGGCGGCGAGCGCCTACGGCTTGCGCGGCTTCAACCTGTACATGACCGTCGACCGCGACCGGTGGTACGGCGCCATCATCGACACCGCAGGGCGCACACGTCAGGAGTCCGTCGACTGGGCGCGCTTTCTCGCGGCCCTTGAGCGAACCGGCTTTCACGAGCTCACGCGCCGGGCCTCCGTTGGGCTGGTCGTCCCGCGCGAGTACGGACGACTCTCCCGCGCCACCCATACGCTCGGCGCAGTGAGCCCAGCAACCCTCGAAGCCATGGGGGGCGGCCCCACCGATGGCTGCAGGCGAGACACCCTCGGTCTTGGCACGCCCGTTCAGGTGCGGTGGTGGGAGGCGCTGGAGCGCGTGTCCGAAGCGCTCACGAACGCGGGCGTCTCCTACAACTACATCGACTCCGAGGCCTCAGCGAAACACTGGCGTGGCTACGATGTCCTCTATTCGCCCACCTTCCGCTTCGCCAGCCCCAAGCGCTATGCTTCGCTCAGGCGCTCAAGCGAAAAGGCGCGCGTCATCATTGGGCCCGAACACCCATCTCAGAACCACGAGTTCAACGACGAGGACTTCGGCGAAAAGCTCGCGTGCCTCGACGTCTTCGACGAACGCGCTCTCCAAGCTGCCGTTGTCGACTGGGTCGCTCGCTACTCCGCGGCGCGCCCTTACGCCACCACGCCGCCCCTCGAGACCGAACTCCACGTCGACGGTGACCGCGATGCGGTGCTCTTCGTCATCAACCCGACCAGCGACGCCCGGGATGCGGAGATCAACTTGCCAGCACCCACGCTCGCCCGAGACCTGCTCAGCGCCGAAGAGTTTCAGGGTGACTCGGTTTTGAAACTGCGCGTGCCAGCTTTCACTGTGCGGCTCCTGGAACTTGAACCGCAACGACGCAACGACGCCCCAAGCGCACGGAGGAAGCGATGATTTCCGCGGACCTTCGCGTGGAGGGTTTTGACACCCCTTCTTGGACTCAGCTTATCTCTCTGTTCATGCCGGGGCTCGATGAGCGTCTCGCTGACCACGTGGAAGGCGCTCGCGGCACGCTCACCCTCGTCGAGGACACCGAGCGGACTGTCCTCACCGCCATCGACAGCACCCGGGGACCGGTACATTCACTCTGCGGCTGCTTGGTGGACGACCTCGAGCAAATGGCGTTGAACCACTCCGTGCGGCGCGTCGTCGTCCTTCGCGCCGGCACAATGGAAGAGCTCTCCGAGCGTCTTGGGCTCTCGGCACGAGTGAGTGACGACTATGTCAGTCAGATGCTTGGGCTCCTTCGTGCTGTGCGCGGTGCGATGGACGCCGGCCACATTCGTCTCTGGCCTAACCCTTTCGCCAACGTGCCGATTCCGCCACCTGGCGCCTTCGCTCGTGCGCTCGACATTCTGCTGCCACGTGACCGCGCGCTTCTCGTCATGCTCTTCAAGCCGGGCACCAGCCCCGCGCAACTCGCCACGGCGGCCGCTGTGCGCCGTAACCATGAAGGCGATATCGATCTCCTTGCGGGTCCTGACCTCTTGCGCGCTTGGGCCGGCCCCACGGGTGGCGACTGGCAGCGTGACTATCGCGTGTACGTCGACGCCGTCTCCCGCAACGTCGCCGAGGTTCACATGGGCATCTTCTGCGAGGTCCCGACACTCGAGGCGCTCCTGCGACGCGGCGGAGACCCCGGCGCCTGGGCCGCCGAGACCGCCACTCGAAACATGATCATCAGCCCGGTCCCCGCAGCCGTCGCCGTCGCCGTCGGCGCCGACGCCCTCCGCGGCGTTGGGCGCGCATCCGCCAAGGCCCTCGGCGGCTTCGACTTCGCCGGCCGTCTCTTGCCCCTCGCGTCCCAGATTCGCTCTCGGTGGCTCGCCGCGCGTACCGTCACCGACGAACTCGGCTTTGATCCACTTCGTGTCTTGGCGACGTTCCTGCGGCGCGACGACGCCTCCGACGACTAGGACTTCTTCACCCGCCGTCGAAGGCAAACCCGAGGGTCGTGCGGATGCCGACGTCGACGAGCGAACGGCGCACTGCGGGGAGATACGAAGCGCCTCCCGTCGCGCCCAAGCTGATCTGAAGCGCGCCGTGCGCCGTCTCGTGGTTCATCATCAAACCGAGTTCCGCTTCGACGCCAAACCCGAAGCGCGTCGGCTCTGCTCCGCGCGCGACGACGAACCCCGGCGCGAAGCTCGCGTAGGGACGGAACATCTCATGACGACGAGCGATGAATCGCCACTCGAGGGCCGTGCGGTACTCGTCCTCCTCCGCAAAGTGCGTGAAGTCGAAACGAAAGCCGACGGAGCTCCAACCTAGTTCGGCAACGATTCTTGCGCCGGCGACGACGCCCATGCCGCCAGCGGTCTGGAGCACGCGGCGCCGGATGCCCGTGATAAGGGAAAGCGCCGGCCGGCTCGAGCTCCGGTTTTGGCGCACGAGCCGCAATTGAACGGGCGGCGGCGGCGATATGTAGATTCGTCTCTCGACGGTGCGAACCGTGTTCAAGCGGACTGGATTTAGGCGAACCCGCGGGTCTCGCACTTGCTCGCAGCAGGGGGAGCGATCCGGAACGAATAGATAGCGATCTGGCTGCGCGTCGGCTTTGGGCGATGCGGCGAGTAACGAAAAACCAAGAGCGAGAGCGAATAGGACACGGGACATTCTTTGGTACCTCCACCTCCCAAACGCCTCCGGCGCTGTGCACTTACACCCCTCTTCATAAAACGCAGGGCGTGATTTCTCCGCGAATTCAGGCATTTGCAGTACTACTGAAAACTTGTCCCTGAAAATTTGACTCGTTGTTCAGCAGTCCCTATGGTTCTCAAGCTGTTCATTGTAGCAGTGAACATAATTTCAGCACGGCAGCTCTTTCTGGGTCGCCACCAACTCCCGCGGAACCCCATGCAGCAACTCACCGAACGTCAGCGCGCCGTCCTCGAGTACATCGAATTCTCCATTCAGGACCGAGGTTACCCGCCCACGTTGCGCGAGATCGGCAACCACATGGAGCCGCCCATCAAGAGCACGAACGGGGTGAACGACCACCTTCGCGCCCTTGAACGCAAAGGCTACCTCACGCGTGAGGACATGAAGTCCCGCACGCTTCGCCTGCTCCGCACACCCGATGGCGAGCCCGTGGGCGCGGCCTCGTCGAACAACGACGACGACGACATGATCGCGATTCCTATCTTGGGTCGCGTAGCCGCCGGCGCGCTCACGGAAGCCATCGAGCACCCGGAGGACACGGTCAAAGTCGACCGCATGCTCATCGGGCGAGGCAAAGACGTCTTTGGTCTTCGCATCGTTGGTGAGTCGATGATCGAAGCGGGCATCCACAACGGCGACTACGTCTTCGTGCGCAAGCAGCTGACCGCGCGGAAGGGCGACATCGTCATCGCCCTCGTCGAAGGTGAAGCGACTTGTAAGTACTTCTACCCAGAGCCGGATCACATTCGTTTGCAGCCCGCGAACTCCACGATGGAGCCGATCCTTGTATCCAAGGAAGACTGGCGTACGACTCAAGTCCTCGGCATCGTCGTCGGCGTCTACCGGAAACTCGAATCTTGAAGGCGGTCTGGAACGGAGCCACCCTCGCCGACTCCGACGACATCGTGACCGTCGAAGGAAACGCGTACTTCCCTCGCGCCTCGCTCGTGAGTGAGCACTTCGAAGCCAGCACGCACACCACTGTGTGCGGCTGGAAGGGGACGGCGAACTACCTCAGCGTCGTCGTCGGCGGTGAACGCAACGACAACGCCGCGTGGTTCTACGACGCGCCCAAAGAAGCCGCCTCGGAAATCGCCGGACGCGTGGCTTTCTGGAAGGGCGTCACCGTCTCATAGTTGGGGGTTCACCGGCGTCCTACTCGGCGCCGCCAGGCGAAGCCTAAGAGAAGAACAAGCCCCCACGGAGAAGGCGCGCTCTCGCCGCCAACCCCACAACGCGAGCATCCCGATCCGGGAGGCAGCGTCGGCGGTGGCGGGTCAGGCTGTTCACCGGACGGCAGAGTGTCCGAAGACGCGCCAAGCTCCGGAAGCGGCCCGTCAAGCATGGCCCCAAGGCCGAGGCCTGACGACGGAGGCGCCGCAAACGCAAGGCCGGCGGCGGCGTACGCGCCCGCGTTCACGTCTTCGCTGCCCGGAGGTCCTCCCCAACGGCCCCGCTGTGGGTTGTGGCATTCAACACCACCTTCCCATTCGTGAAGAATCGCGTAGCGCGCCTGAAAGTTGTTGTTGCCGTAAGACTCGACTCCTGGGATCAGGTTTCCGTCTCCGTCCGGAGTCCCGCGCCCACCGGTAATGGGGGGAGCCGTACGAAAGACGAGGTCGTCGCCGACGGAGGTTGCGTCGTAACGCATATGCAGACGCGTGACGACGAAGTCGTTGGTAAAGCCCGTCGGGACCATGCCGCGACGGATGCTGCGCGCGTACGTCGGTGTCACGTCGGCACCGAGGGTAACGATGATGTCTTCGTCGAGGACTGGACCGGGACACGGATCACAGCTCCCTGCACCCCATGCGTATTCGGTGAGCACTGCGCGACTGGACCCCTCACTCGCCCGTTCGAAAAGCGCGTCGTAGAACGCACCGAAGTGCTCGCGAGCGATGGGCGACACTCGAATATTCGTGGGGATCGCGTAGTTGTCGTAGTTCGCTACTTCGAAACGGTTTCCGCGCGCCAACACGTGGACGATGACGTCTTGGGGTCCATCTGCGTTGAGTAAGCCAAGGCGAATGGGCAGAGAGAAGACCTCCGCGTCGTAGTAGAAGCGCAGCGGGCTAAGCACGGCGCGGCCCTCCTCGAAGGACACCCGCTCCGGGCGAACTTTCGCCACGAAGAAGCGCATTCCGCCTTGGACGTAAGGTCGCAGCGCGGATTCCGCGCCGGGCGGGATGCGGTAGTCGTGGGCGAGGAGCCAGCGCTCCAGGCCGTCGGAGTCTCGGGCGCCAAGGATCTCGATCTCGTATTCGCCAACGGCAAACTGCGCCTCGACGGTAACCCCATAGTCCTCCGGCTCTTCGTAGTAGGACTCATCGTCGGTCTCCGTCCGCTCCGCCACGCCGGCGAGGGCTATGTCCTCGTAGTCGTATGATGCCCTCTGCATGCAGGGGTCCTGCTCCCAGTATTCGACGAGGCGGGGCGCGGTCATCGTATCGAGACGTTCAAAGACATCCCGCGGCAACGTGCGCACCTGCTCTTCGGACAGAACCTCTGGAACCGGGATGATCAGCGCGAAGTCCTCCGGGGGGCCTTCGTAGTCGTTCTGCATGGAGACGATGGTGCGGGTTCCGTCACGCATCAGAACGACGAGACTTCCTCGGTTCTTCGGCGCCGTCGCGCCGCTCACGTAGAAACCGCAGAACGCCTGTGCTGTGGACTGCATACACAACGAGCCGGCGAGAAGGAGCGAAGAGGTCGCAGCGAGCGAAAGTTGGTGCTTCGTGAGCATAGGTCCTCAAGGAATACGGGGTCGAGTCAGAGCAGCGCCACTCCGACGCACCAGGTCTCAAATGGGTCTCGGGAAAATGCGCTGACCCATGCTTTGTGCCGATGGTAGGCTTCCGCGTGACGCGCGGGGACGTAAAAGCGGACGAAAACCCACGGTTTCCTCGAATCGCGGCGTCCTTGGCGCCGCTCTTTGCCGTCGGCGGCGTTCTCCTCTTCGCGCGGGAGCTGCGTCTCGGGCGGCTCTTTGGCGAGCCTGCCCAAGCCACGCTCACCATCACGACATTGGCCAGCGCGCTTGGCGCTGCCTCCCTCGTCGCCCTCCTCGTTCGCGGGCGGCGCGTGCACGGGCCTGTGCCTTACCCGCTCTTAGCGCTCGTTACTGTTGTCCCCACCGCCGTTGGCGCGTCGCTGCCGGGCGCCGATGCAGGACATTATGTCACCGCGCTCTGGTGTTCGGCGTGGCTGAACGGCGCCCTCGCATGGGTCGCCGTCATCGAAGTGTTCTCGACGATGAGCAGGCGTGAGCAGAACCCCGCCCTTTGGATTTCCGCCGCCCTCGCACTGACGGCGACGGCGCTTTGTGCGTGGGTCTCCCTGGCTCTTGTTCCCTTTGCCGTGCTCGCCTGGGCGCTCCCGATGGGTCACCTCGCCCGGCCGGGTGACGCGAAAGCTGAAGGCGCGTTGCTCTCCGCTCCGGTTTTTGCCGCCGTCGCCCTATGGCTTGGCCACTGCGCGATGCTCCGCGCCGGTATCCTCACTCAACCCAGCGTGCTGACCCTCGTCGCCTGCGCCTGCCTCGCCCTCGACGTCCTTGTCGGCATTTGGGTCGTGCGGCCACGGGCGTTAGCCGGACTTCTGCCACTCGTACTCATCCTTGGCGGCTGGAGCGCCTCCGAAGGGGTGAGGTCAAAGGCGCCAGAGTCCGTGGAGGTGATTGCGCCAGCGCCCATCGACGATGGCGAAGGCCTTCGGGTCCCGTACACGCCACGAAGGTAGCGCCTAGAAACTCATGCGAGATGTACTAGGACCCCCTATGCGCTTCTTCATTCTCTTTGCACTTCTACTCTCCCTCGCGTGCTCCGGCGACCAGACCCCAACAGCTCACCCCGTGACGCCCCCGGCAAACGGTGGCGAGCCGATCGAAACCGAGGCCCCGGAAGAAGAGCCCGTCGACGCCCCCAACGAGACAGCGAATATTGTTGTCGGGACCGACGAATGCGTCACAGACGCAGACTGCATTCCTGCAGCTTGCTGCCACGCGACTGCCTGCGTCGCCGCGGCCAACGCTCCAAGCTGCGCGGACGCGATGTGCACCCAGGAGTGCCGCTACAACACCTTGGACTGCGGCGGTGGTTGCCTCTGCCAAGGAGGCCTCTGCGCTGCGCGTCTGTCCGAGGTCCCGGCGGCGATTCGCGAATCCATGGAAAGCGCAGAGTAGCTACGACTTCCGACTAGCGTCGACCGCCGAACACCTGAGCGCCGAGGAGACCGTAGCCTCGTTCGATCTTCGCGCTCACAACCCAGGTCCCCGAAAGGTCTGGACAGAAACGTGTGTGCGGCAGATCCGCGGGCTGCGCCCTCGCTCGTACATTGGCGTACGCGTCGCGAACATCGAGTCGAATCGCTCGAACCGATGGCTCTCCTGCGGCGAGCACAATGTAGCAGTGGCCAGCTTCGACCTCGATGTTCATGTCGAGAGTGCTGGACCCACGACCACGATGTCGATCGACGTCGGAGACGGGCATCCAACCTTCGCCGTATCGACCGTGGCTTCGGCGCAACTGGCTCGCCACGTAGTCTCTTACCTCGCCACCGACGCTAAACGCATCGGCGAGCGTCTCCGTGCTCCACGCACACAGAAGTATCGCTGCGAGAAAGAAGGGGATTTGGCGAAGGCGCAAACGCATGCGTCAAAGATACACGGAGATTCCCCCCGCGCTCGTTGAAAGAGTGAAGGCCCCAGCATCGCGCAACCTGCGATGGGCGTTTGGAACCCTTGGGCTTAAGCCCTTGCAATTCGGACGTCCCCAGCCTTTCCTCGCCCCATGCTCGACACCCTCCAGCGGCCCGGCGACTACGTTCAGGGTCAGTTTCTCAAGACATCTTCCCCCGACGACTCGCTGCGAATCCTAAGCCCGGGAGACCAGGCGGACGTTGTGAGCGAGCACGACGTGTCTCTCTCGCATGTCGATCGCGCGGTGACGGCGGCTCGTGACGCGGGCCCCGCCTGGCGAAAGCTCGGCATCGAAGAGCGGCGTGCTCTGCTCCGCAAATACCAAGAACGCTGCCGTGTCCACGAAGATGCCATCGCCGAGACCATCGCCCGGGAGTCTGGCAAGCCACTTTGGGATAGCCGCGGTGAAGCCAAGGCCTTGGCGGGCAAGGTCGACCTAATGCTCGGCGAAGGTGCCACGTACACCGCCGACAAAGAGCTCGAGGACCTCCCCGGCGCGATTCGCCACCGAGCCCTCGGCGTCGTCGCAGTCATTGGCCCCTTCAATTTCCCTGCCCACCTCGCCAACGGTCAGATGGTCCCTGCCCTCCTTCACGGGAACACCATCGTCTTCAAGCCAAGCGAGAAGACACCAAGTGCTGCGTTCTACATGGCGCGCTGTTTCGACGAGGCGGGCTTCCCGCCCGGCGTTGTGAACATCGTCCAAGGCGCAGCAGCGAGCGCCAAAGCGCTCGTCGACCACGAGGAGGTCGACGCGATCCTATTCACGGGCTCCGTCGCCGTCGGAAAGCTCATTCTCGCCGCCAACGCTCACCGGCCTGGCCGAATGATCGCCCTCGAGCTCGGTGGTAAGAACGCATCGATCGTACTCGACGATGCGGACCTCGACCGCGCCGTGAACCAAATCTCGTTTGCCGCCTTCGCAAGCGCCGGCCAACGATGCACAGCAACAAGCCGCGTTTACGCCACCGCTGGTGTCATCGACGAGCTCGGCAAGCGCCTCGCCGCGCAGGCTGCGAAAGTCCGAGTGGGGCACCCGTTGGACGACGTATTCATGGGTCCGCTCATCGACGAACGTTCACGGACCGCCCTCGGCGACGCCGTGGCTCGCGCACGTGAGGCTGGCTACGTAGCTCTTGAGAGCGGCGGCGCCTTCGAGCTCGACGGGCGCAGCGGTTGGTACGTGAGACCAAGCGTGCATCGCGCGCCGTCGGGCGACGCTCGCGTCGACGGTTACTCCCACGACGAGCTCTTCGGTCCAGACGTGGCCATCTACCCCATCACGGATCTCGACGAAGGAATCGAACGAGCGAACGGCACCCGCTACGGGCTTGCGGCGGCGCTTTTCACCGCAGAGCGTGCTGCATTTGATGATGCTGCATCGCGCCTGCGAGCCGGCGTTTGCCACTGGAATCAGTCCACCGCCGGCGCATCTGGGCGGCTTCCCTTCGGCGGTATCGGCGACAGCGGAAATCACCGTTCCGCGGGCATCCTGGCGGGTCGTTTCTGCGCTTGGCCACAGGCGGTGCGTTTTGAGCCCGCCAAGGACTCCCCGCTTCCGACGTGGCCCGGCTTCGGTGGCGAATGAGCTAACACGCATCGGCGACTATGAGCTCGAGGCCCCCCTCGGCCGCGGCGGGATGGCAGAGACCTACGTTGCAGTTCGCCGTGGCGAGGGCGGCTTCGAACAACGCGTTTGCCTGAAACGGATCCTCCCAGCCTATGCTGGGGACCTGGAGTTCCTCCGCTCGTTTCAGGAGGAAGCGCGCGTGAGCGCCAAGCTTCGTCACACCAACATCGCTCAGATCCTCGATTTCGGAACCGGCGAGGACGCCTACTTGGCCTTGGAGCTCATCGAAGGATGCAACCTTCACGAGCTCCTTCATCACCGACGTCAAGCGAACGAAGTCCTGCCCGCAGGGCTCATCGCTTATATCGCTCACGAGCTCGGCCAGGCGCTGGCATACGCGCACGAGAGTGAAGTCGTTCATCGTGACGTCTCGCCAAGCAACGTGCTCCTAAGCCGAAGCGGCGAGATCAAACTCACCGATTTTGGAATCGCTCGGGCGCGTGACCGCACCCGGATGACGGAAGCGGGCCTGATCAAAGGCAAGATCCCCTACATGGCGCCTGAGTACGCGCAGGGCGAAGAGGCCAACGCGCAGACAGACCTCTTTTCGTTGGGTGTCACCCTCTACGAGGCGGCGGCGTTGCGGCGCCCGTTCCGTGGAAAGAACAGCGTAGCCCTTCTCAAGTCCCTTCAAGCGGGCGAGCGTCCCCCGCTTCGTTCCCTCGTCGACCTGCCTGAGGATCTCGCCGGCGCCATCGAAGCCTGCCTCGCTCCCAAGGCCATCGACCGGCCGGCGAGCGCCCGCGCGTTTCTTGAGAGTCTCGAGAAGATCCCGGCGCCTCCAACCGCGCGGCGCCTCTTGGGACGAGCACTTCCAAAGAAGGCAGGAAAGCCCACGAAAGTGCTCACACCGGAGGCGATGGCACAAACGCAGTCAGCCCCCGACACCGAGTTTTCGCCAGCCACAGAGGTCCTCGACGAAGCGCCGGCGCCAAGACACGAAGTTGTGATGGCGGCATCTTCGGACGCTGAGACGCGCACCCGCGCCGCGCTCACGCTCGTGGAGCCTACGGCTACGCCAGACGCACCAAAGCGCTCCCCGCTGCTCATCGCAGCTGGAGCGCTCCTTCTGGTTGTCTGTGCTCTGGGTTTCTGGCTCCTCGCGTAGCTCTACGCGAGGGAATCAGAACGAATCGAGGGGGCTCACTCGGCGGCTTCGACGGTGTTGTTCTTCTGTTCTTCGAGGAGTCCGAGCCCAATCGCCATCGCCTTGCGGACGCGCTCGAGGAGCGCTTCGTCGGCGGCAATCTTGGATGATGCCGCGCTCAGCTTCTCGTCCAGGTCCGCCTTCGCCGCGCGAAGTGCAGCGAGGTCGCCCTCAAGCTCACCGATACGGCCTGTCGCTGTCTCGACCTCGGCGACCTTGGCCTCAAGTGCCGTGTCTACCTCGGACTTCGCCGTCTCTAGCTCGGCCAAGCTGGTCGCAGCCTCTTCGGCCTTGCTCTCGGTGTCCGCGAGTTTGCGGCCCAGAACCGCCAGCTCTTTGCTGTGGCTCGCCTCAGACTCTTCAAGGGCGGCGTCTCTCTCCGCCTCGAGTTCTAGCTCTCGCGCAGCAATGGCATCGGCCTGAACGGTCAATGCCGTGGCTGCAGCCGCTGCGAGCGCAGCCTCCAGTGCTGCGGCGTTCTCTGCCTTGAGCGTCGCGACCTGACTCGTCGCATTCTCTTCGGCGGCGGTGACCTTCGCAACAGCCGCTTCTTCGGCGGCGGTGACCTTCGCAGCCGCGGCCTCTTCGGCCTCGGTCGCTTTCTGGGCAGCTTCCGTCCGCGCGGTCTCGGCTGCAGCTTCAGCCGCGGCCGTCGCCTCCGCAGAAGCCTTCTCGGCGGCTTCCTTGGTCTCCAGCGCCTCTTGCTTCGCCGCCGCTACCTGAGCGGACGCTGTCGCCTTTGCTGTCTCAAGTTCCTCTTCGAGGCCCTTGGCTTTCTCTTCGCTCTTCTCGAAGCGACCCTTAAGGTCATCCGCCCGCTTGTTGGCCGACTCCTTGTCCGCTGTGATCGCAGCCAAGTTGTCTTCGAGGTCTGCGCAACGGCGCTCCGAAGCGAGGGCGCGGTCATCGATGTCCGCCTTCGCGCGTTCCACGGCGATGTTCTTGTCGCGAAGCTCAACGAGCTCCTTGTCGCGGGAACTCACGCGGTCTCGAAGGTCGAGGATCTCCTTGTCCTTCGTGTTGAGTTGCTCACGAAGGTCCAAGAACTCTCGGCTTGAGACTCCGGAAGAAGAGCCCTTTGTGCGGAGCCCTGCAACCTCTGACTCCAGCTTCGACACCTTCTGAGTCGCACTCTCCGCGCGGGCGACGAGCGAGGTCTTCTCGCTCTCGAGCTCGCTGAGCGCCGACTCCAGAGCGGCAACCTTCGCGTTCGCCTCATCAAGAGCGGCGGTGTCGACCGCAGGCGTCTCAAGGGCGGCCAAGGGCTGTGGAGCAACGCTCGCGGGCGCGGGCGGAAGGGATTCCGGCGGCACGGATGTCGGTGGTGGAATGGACGCCGGCGGGGACACGGACGGCGCCTTCGGCGGCGGAGGTGGTTCCGAAACCGCCACTGGCGCAGCCGGAGGGCTAGGAACGGGAGGCGCTTCCGGCGGAGGAGGCGGAGCCGACGCGCTTGCGATCTCGGCCTGCATCATCTCCGGAGAAACAACAGCTGTTGCCTCTTCCATCTCATCGATTTCGTCGACATCAAGTTCGATGTCATCGTCCATAAGCAACGAATCGAAGGCATCTTCCGCGAACGCATCGATCTCGTCATCGATGCTCGTCGTTTTTGCCACCTGCGTCGCGTCGTTGTTCGCCGCATCTCCAATGGGAACGAAAACACGAACAGCCGTGAGTAGGTCGTCAAAGCTGACGGGCTTCCGAACGTAGTCCTCGGCGCGGGTTCGCAGCTTCTTGTGCTGTTCGAAGATCTCCGCCGCGTTGGCATCACTCGACAGAATGATGAGCGGAATCGACTTGAGCGCGGCGTTCTTCTTGATCTTCTTGCAGACCAAAAAGCCATTCATGCTCGGAAGCTCGATGGAGAGCAAAATCAGGTCTGGTGGCTCGGCCGCTGCGCGCTCAAGGCCCAGGGCTCCCTCAGAAACCACCTCGAGCGCAACATCGCGACCATCAAAACCAGTGCGCAAGGTCTGCGCGAAGGCTGTGTCACTTTCGAAAACGAGGATGCGGTGCGCCATGAGTCTCCTTGTAGCGACGATCTAGACCGTTCGCGTCGCGAGGATACGTTTGCCGGAGCGAGCCTGTCAACGATGAGACGCGCCGAAAAAGCTCACAAAATCACACGCCTAGCGCGCATCCAACCTTAGACGCGACGCACGCTCACGAAAGGAACGTGGTGCCTCGCGAAGCGCTTCTCGAAGTGCTTATTGAAGCACTCACCGAAGAGCCGTTCTAGCGAACGCGGGCGCTCGCTGCGAGTCTTAGGAGCGTCTCTCGGTCGACATCTCCGGTGAACGCGTAGTTCAACCCAGCTTCGCGCCGCACCGGCACCTGTCGCCCCAAGGCTTCTCCATAGCGAATCTGCTGTGAGCCGACCTGGATGGCTTCGCCGTCGTCCTCCGCGACCTCGGCGTCGGTCACAACCACGGTGACTCGCTGGCCGCCAAGCTCGTAGTAGAGAGCCGCGGCGCGGCGTTCCCGCACATTGGACAGACGAGCGCCCACGAGACGCATATCGCGGCTCTCAAACTCAGCCGCTCGGACCGGAAACTCAACTCGCCCTCGAAAGAACTCGTTGACCTGCTCGGCGCCCGTTTCCGGGTCGGTGGCATCGAAAGCGACGTCCGAAGGCAAAGATGCTGCATGCACCCGCACGACGTCCTGCAGGGCAGCATCGTCCGCGCTCGCCTGGTGAGACCGCCACGCCGTGCCGCCGAAGATGACCAGCGCCGTCGCCGCCGCAGCCGGCACTAAACGCCACGCGGTGGACCAGGCCGTCGGTGCGGCCAGCGGAACGACCTCAGCGAGGTCTTCGTCCGTTTCTGCCTCTTCGGCATCCAGCGCCGCGAGCACATTCGCGCGCAAGCTCGCCGGAGCTGTCGTGTCCTTTGTCATCGAGTCACGGAGCCAGTCACGCGAAGCGAGCTCGAACGCCAGAAGCTCTTGGCACACGTCGCAGGTGTCGAAGTGCTCATCGAACTCAATGCGAGTTCCAACCTCAAGCTCACCGTCGACGTAGGGGCCGACGTGCTTTTCGATCATCGCGCAGTTCACGCTTCTGCCGCCTTTCGCGAGCGGAAAGCCGCCATCGAGATGGCGGAGCCTTCACTTGAAGACTCCGCGCGAATCCCAAGCGCCACCGCTTGATCCACCAGGCGCGCCTGAAGCGCCTTTCGGGCTCGATGAAGGCGCGACATCACCGTGCCGATAGGACAGCCCGCGATGTCCGCGATCTCGCGGTAGGACAGCTCTTCGACGTCTGCGAGTAAAACGATCATTCGGTGTTCGTCCGGCAGGTCGTCCAGCGCACGCTGAATCTCTTCGGCCAAGAGCCGTCGCTGGGCGCTCTCGACGGGACGCGTCAGGCCTCGCATTGCGGCTCTGCTCATCACCCCATCGCCCACAGGCTGTGCGATGGCGCCCTCGAAAACGTTCCTCTCGCGGACGCTCCGCCGGTAACGGTTGATGAACGTGTTCCGAAGAATCTTGAGGAGCCACGCCTTCATGTTGGTTCCAGCCTCGAAACGCTCATAGAAGCGAAACGCCTTCACCAAAGAGTCTTGGACCAGGTCCTCGGCGTCCGAAGGACTCCGCGTGAGGCGCAGCGCCGCGCCGTAAAGCGTATCGAGGTGGACCATGGCTTCGCGTTCGAAGTCTGCCCTAAGGTGCGAAATCTTTGATTTTTTCGGCTGTTGCATGGCGGCTCTCTAGCAAAACGCCCTTGAAAGAGCGTTATTCCATCACCTTCGCGCTTTTTCCTCGTTCGGCGGCGGCGGGGTCCAAAAGCGACTGAAGCCGGGCCTCAAGCTCGACGATGCGAGTTCCGAGGCGCGATACCTCGGCGCGCATCGTTTCAGCCTCGCTGAGGGCGTCCACAATGATCGCTCGGACGCGCTCGTCCGCCTGCGCTCGGAGAGCCAGCGCCTCGTCGATGGGCGCCTCCTCTTTCCGAAACGGGAACTTCGGCAGACTCGTGATGAGCCGCTCACGTCCCTCTTGGATAAACGTCAAGAGGCTCCCGCGTCGTGCATCGGAGTCCCCGGCCTTCTCCTCTTCGTAGATGATCTGCGCCAGAGTGACGTTCGTAAGGTCTTCTTTGGTCCGATTATCGACGATCTGAACGTCTTGACGCCCGCGGACAAACTCCGCCACTTCATGAAGCGTGACGTATCGACTCTCATGCGTGTCGTAGAGCTTCCGGTTCGCGTAGCGCTTGATAATTCGCGGCTCACCGCGTGCTGGCTCTTGGCTCTCTTTCATCCCCTGCCCTTCGCGATTCCTCCTCCAGGTGTAGGTGGGTGTGACCCCTAGGTCAAGCTCGGCTCCGGGCTCGTTTCGGGCTAGGGTTGGACGCAATGCGGGCGGATCATCAGAGCGACCAAGGGAGCGCCGAGCGTATCTTTCGGCGCCTCTCCGCGCTCCACGAGCCGCCACTAAAACTGGGATACCTGCGTGACGCGATCCGTCGCCTGAGCGCCAGGGAAGTGGTGGAGCTTCTCGGTCTCGCATTAGGCGAGCGAGGTCGCGCGCGTTCCAGCGATGAAGTTGCGCTCTTGGCCCTGCTGCTTCTCGCGGGTCCTGAGGGGAGCGATATTCGGCGCGAAGCCCTAGCCCGCCAAGCGTCAAGCGTGGGCCTTGTGGAAGTTGCCTACTTCGTCGCCCCGCGGCGCGACGAGGTCCCAGAAGCCAAGCGTGCGCAGCTGCCTTATGAAGGCCGCCCTCTCACCCTTGGGGAACGAAAAAGCCTGGCTCGCGGGCGCGATCGAGAACTCCTCACGCGCGTCATTCGTGACCCGCACGCGGACGTCATTGGAATCATTCTTCGGAACCCGGCGCTCACGGAGCTAGACGTGATTCGGCTCGCAGCGCGACCGACGTCCACCCCCGTGCTTCGTACAATTCTCGGCGCGCTACCCTGGTGTCTACACTACCAAGTAAGGCTCGCGTTGATTCAGAACACCATGATGCCGCTCGGGCTCGCAGTTCCCTTGGTCGCGTCTCTACGCCACCCGGATGCCGTCTCACTTCGACGAGCTGGGTCCTTGAGAGCCGAGATCCGCCGTGCTGCTGAAATGGTGGTGTTGAGAGCGGATCGTCGCTCTCACTAGTTCATGCTGAAACGCCGCAGGGTCAAGGCCGCAGGCGTCAACGCCGCAGGCGTCAACGCCGCAGGCGTCAACGCCGCAGGCTCGCGCCGGCGCTACTTCGTTTCGACGACTTCGGCGTCGGCGACCTCTTCCGAGGCGCTCGAAGCGGAGGAGCGGGAAGCAACCTGCTTGTCGGAAGGCGTAACCTCGATGTCTTCGTCGGTGTTGAGACCACGCTTGAGGCCCCGAATGGCTTTACCCAAACCCTCCCCGATCTGTGGAAGACGACTCGCTCCGAAAACAAGGAGCAAGCACAATAGAATGAGTACGAGCTCACCCGGCCCAAGGCCACCAATTGCATACGTAGGCATGAATACACGCGCAAAGTACGCCTCGGATCCTCTCGTGTCCAGGCAAAGCTCTCGTGTTGTGCGTCACAAGAGCCGGCGTCCCTCGACGGGGCCGACAAACCGGATACACTCGCGGCGATGGGCACCGTACGTCTTCAATCCGGGCGTGTGAAGCCGGTCTGGGCTGGCCACCCGTGGATCTACACACAAGCGATCGCTGAAATCGAGGGGGCCCCCGGTCCTGGTGATGTCGTGAGCGTGGTGGACCCCGGCGGGCGCTTCCTGGGCCGTGGCTTTTACTCGCCGAAGAGCGCTATCCCCGTGCGTATCATCACGCGAGACCCGGACGAAACGCTGGATGAGCTGGCCATCGCCAAGCGCGTTGAAAACGCCGTGGCTTTCCGCTCGCAGCTTGGCCTGCCGTCCGCGACCACGAGCGGCTACCGCCTCGTTCACGCCGAGGGTGACTCACTTCCCGGTCTCATCATCGATGTCTTCGGCGACGCCGTTGTCGTCCAGCTCCTCACGGCGGGCATGAAACGTCGTGACACGTCGATTCTTGCCCACATCGCGCGCATCACAGGGGCCAAGACTGTGATCGAAGCCGCAGCCTCGATGAAGCACAGCGAAGGCTTCGAGACTGAGTGGCGCATCGTTCGCGGCGCGGACATCGACGCCTTGCGCTTCTCCGAGCGCGAGTTCGAGTTCGATATTCCAACATCGCTCACTCAAAAGACCGGGTACTACTTCGACCAACGGGAAAACCGAGCACGCGTCGAGAGCCTCGCAAAGGGCCGACGCGTCCTCGACGCGTACGCATACCTGGGCGGGATGGGGCTAGCCGCCGCGCGTGGAGGAGCGGCCTCCGTCGTGAGTGTCGATAGCAGCGCCAGTGCCATCGCCGCGGGCTCCGCCATCGCTCGGCATCACGGCCTCGACATCTCCTACCGCCGCGAAGACGTGAAACGCTTCTTGCCGGACCTCTTCAACAAAGGTGAGCGTTTTGACCTCGTCGTCATCGATCCGCCGAAGCTTGTGCCCACGAAGCGACACCGCGACGCCGGACTCAAGGCGTATTCAAGGCTCAACCAAAACGCCATGAAGCTTGTGGAAGACGGCGGCCTCTTTGTGTCGTGCTCTTGCTCTGGAGCGTTGAGCTCCGATGATCTCCTTGGCGTCGTCGCGGAGAGCGCTCGACGAACAGGACGTCGCGCGGATGTGTTTCACGTCGGTGGCGCATCGCCAGACCACCCTTCCCCGGCAGCGTTTCGACAGGGACGCTACCTGAAGACTGTTTTCGCGCGTCTGACGAAGGAGGGCTGAGTCTTGGACCGAGCGTTGAGGCCCCTGGCCGAGTTGCCCGTCCCCGCGGGTCTCGTGGGGCTCGCCTTCGATGTCGACGACACGATCACCGAAGGCGGAAAGCTCATGCCCTGCGCGCTTGAGTCCATGCAGGCACTTCGTCGTGCGCACGTGCGCCTCATCGCCGTGACGGGCAGACCTCTCGGCTGGGCCGAGGTGCTTGCGCGAGTTCTCCCGGTGGACATCGCCATCGGCGAGAACGGCGCCGGCTGGTTCTACTCGCGCGACGGACGCGCGGCCGAGGGGTACATTCTTCGCGCCGAGGAGCGGACCGCGCTCGAGGATGTTCACGCCCGAATTCGCCACCGGGTGTCCAAAGAACTGCCCTCGATCCGCGAAGCGAGCGATGCGCGCTTGCGCCGCTATGATTTGGCCTTCGATATCGCCGAAGAAGAACGTGTCGACGAGAGTACACGCCGCGCGCTCGCCGCTGTGATTCGACAAGAAGGCTGCGAGCCGGTGACGAGCTCCGTTCATTGTCACGCCGCTACCGGCCGCTGGGATAAAGCCGTCGGAATCGAGGCCGCGGCGCTGGACGTCTTCGGCGCCTTCGAATCGGACGCATGGGTGTTCGTCGGCGACAGCGGAAACGACGCTCCGGCGTTCGAGTTTTTTCGGCTCTCCGTCGGCGTTTCGAACGTCCGAGACCACAACCTGCGCAGCGAACCACGCTTCGTCACGCCCTCGCCCCGCGGAAAGGGCTTTTCCGAACTCTGCGCGCATATTATCGAGAGCCGGACGGTTGAGTAGCTCATGAGCGCGCCCAAGAAAGAAGACAAGCTTCCCACGCCTCTCGTGCTCGCTTTGGCGAGCGCCATGGTCTGCGTCGGCGTGGTGGCCGTCGTGATCTCGCGAAGCGGCCCTGCCGAAACCGCGGAGGAGCGCGCGAGTCGGGTCGCCGTCAACGACAGCACCGCAGAGGCCGCCGCCGAGTCATTCCTTGACGCTTGGCGTAAGCGCGAACACGACGTCGCTCGAAGGCTCTCGATGGAGAACGCGCGGCGCCGCGTCGAAGACCGCGAGCAGAGCGACCGGAACCTCAGTGACCAAGAACGAGACCTCCAGCGGCAGGTCTGGGACGCGATGGCCGCAACGCGCCTTCGGCTCTTTCTCCGCGAGAGCCGAAACCTCCCCGAGGGGCGTCTCGCCCTCGCGGGCGTCGCCGAGGGAGAGTTCCTCGAGCAGGCATACCAGCGCGAAGTCGAGTTCGTGATGGTAGAGACGACCCAAGGATGGCGAGTCGCCGAGGTCGCCTTCGGCGAGATCCTGTCGGACATGCCGGCCGCTCTGCGTTTCGAGGACTAATGGACGATTCGATTCTATGGCGGGCCGGCACCGTCGCTCACTACGTCGACGCCGAATACTACGACCAGGCCTATCGACGCCGGAGCCACGACAAGGCTTATTACGCCGCGTGCGCGTCGGGACGCGTGCTGGAACTCGGCGCCGGGACAGGTCGCATCACCCTCGCCGTCGCCGACGCGCTGTCCCGCCAAGAGGACGACGCTCATATCGTCGGCGTCGAGTCGATGGGCACCATGCTGGAGCGAGCGGAGCGACGCCTCAAGAAGCAGCCGAAGCGGGTTCAGCGGCGAGTGACCTTCGCCGAGGGGGACTTTCGAACGCTGCAGCTCGGCGAGACCTTCGATCAAGTCATCGCCCCCTTCAACGCGCTGATGCACCTCTACACAGCGGAAGACTTCGAAGCGACGCTGGACGTCGTTCGAAGGCACCTCCGGCCCGGCGGGCTCTTCCGCTTTGACGTTCTTTTGCCCGACCCCGCTGCGCTTGGGCGCGACCCCTCACGCATCTACAAGGGGAAGAAAGTGACGCTGCCATCGACAGGCCAGCGCTATCACTACGGCGAGCGCTTCAGCTACGATGCCGCGACGCAGGTTCAGATGATCGAGATGATCTTCACCGGTGTTGAAAACTCGCACGACGTGCACGTCGTGCCCCTCGCGCACCGCCAGTTCTTTCCGGCGGAGCTACGAGCGCTTCTTCGTCACAGCGGCTTTGAGCTCATCGCCCACGAAGGCGACTTCGACGGAGAAGACCTCGATGGCCACGCCGAGAGTCAGCTCATCGTGGCCCGCGTCCGCGACTAGCGAATCTTATTCGCCGGCGCCCGCGAGGGCTTCGTCGATCATCTTCTGATGCTCTTCCGGCCGTGCCCAGCGCTCCTTGCCTTCTTCGGGCAAGAGGTCGACGGGATCGAAGTAGAGGAAGTTCTGACCGGGCTTCACCGAAGGCGCCGTGTACACGCTGATGCCGGTGGTGCGGTTGTAATACTCGTGGCTGTGAACCTCGCGCTTGCCGCCACCGCCTGGTGCGTCCACCACGAAGGTTGGCGTGTTGAAGCCGGCGGTGCTCCCGCGGACATGCTTCTCGATGACCTTCGCCGTGTGCACCGTTGTTCGTAGCTCTTCCACCCCCTTCACGAGGTCGTGCTGGTAGACGTAATAAGGGTGCGCGTTCACGTATGCGCAGCGCCGAACCAACGTCGTCATCGTCTCCACGTCGTCGTTTACTCCTCGCTGGAAGACGGACTGGTTTCGCACGTGCACGCCGTGTTCGAAAAGACGCCCCAGAGCACGCGCGGTGATGGCGGTGATCTCATTCGGGTGATTGAAGTGGGTGTGCAGCATCACGTCCTTGTGAAGCTTGCGGCCCTTCTCCACGACACCGACGAGGGCCTTGAACCAGTCATCGTCGCTCAAGAGCTTCTGCGGCATGACCGCCGGTCCCTTCGAGGCGAAGCGCATGCGCCGGACGTGCGGGATGTCCAGGAGTCGCTCGCCAAGCGTCGTGATCTGTGCCGCACGAAGGTTCCAGGCGTCGCCACCGCTGATGACGATGTCCTCAAGCTCGGGCCGTGACGCGATGTAGTCGAAGATGACTTCCCATCGCTTCGGCGATGCCTTGAGGCTTACCTTCTCCACCATGTCCTGGTCGGGACCGACGGCGTAGGAGCGCGTGCAAAAGCGGCAGTACACGGGGCACGTGTCGAGGGCGAGGAGCAACGCTTTGTCGGGGTAGCGATGCGTGAGACCGTCGACGGGCGCGTCGCCCTGCTCGCCGAGGGAGTCGAAGGTGAGCTTCGGGTGGTCTGGCAGAAGCGTGGACTTCGTCGGCAAGAACTGAGTCCGAATCGGATCGTGGTACGGGTTCTGCCAGTCGACGAGGCTCAGCATGTACGGCGAAACACGCACCGCCATGGGCGCCATGGCGAAGCCCTCCGCCGCGTCGTCGAGGAACGCATCACTCGCCAGGCCGCGAACAGCATCGAGGAGCTTTTCCGGCTTCGTGATGGAGTTCTTCATCTGCCATCGGTGGTCGAGGAAGCTCTTTTCGTCGACGTCGGCAAAAGCCGGTATTTTGCGCCAAAAATCGCCATCCAGCAGGTCGCGGTGTGCATAGGTGGACGGATCCGCAGGCGGTTTGACCGCTCGTGGTGCGCTTTCGCCTTCGAGGACTTTGAGTTCAACTCCCATGGGACGTGTGTAGCCTCAGCAGCGCCTCTGGGCCAGTTCGATCCGCCTCAGGCTGAACACCTGTGTGCTTTCTTTGACCAGCGCGTCCTGGTGGGGCAAGCGTGAAGGCGTGCAAGATCAGCTCATCTTCGTCATCTCGCCGCCGCGCGCAGGTTCTACCCTCCTTCAGCGAATGCTGGGGGCCCATAGCGAAGTGTTTACGCATCCCGAGCCACACCTCATCACGCCGCTTGAGCACCTTGGGTACTTTGCCCGCGTCGACGGGGCGCCGTACGACCACGTCAACGCCTCCGAGGCGATGCGTACCTTCGTCGATGGCCTCCCCGGCGGCGAAGCCGACTACCTCGACGCGCTCCGAGCGTACGCCGACACCCTCTACGGCCGGATGCTCTCCACAAGCGAAAAGAGCCGCTTCCTCGACAAAACGCCGGCGTATGCGCTCTCCCTCGACTTCCTCGTCAAGCTTTACCCTCAAGCCAAGTACGTCGTCCTAACTCGCCACCCCTTGGCGGTGTTCAGCTCCTACGCGAACAGCTTCTATGGCGGCAACTGGGAGGAAGCCCGAAGCTTCAATCCCGTCATCGAGCGATACGTGCCCGCGATGGCGAGCCTCCTTCGCGAGCGGCCGGTGCCGATCTGCCATGTGGCCTACGAGCAGCTTGTCGCTCAGCCGGCGGCTCAGCTCGAACGCATCTTCGCGTACCTTGGACTCGAGAACCAACCCGAAGCCGTCAACTACGGCAAGACCAAGATGAAGGCCGGAATGGGCGACCCGATCAACGTCGCGAAGCACTCGCGGCCCATGACGGCGTCCATCGAGAAGTGGGCCGAAGAGCTGGCCGCCGATCCGAAAAAGCGCGCCCTCGCTGAAGAGATGATCGCACGGATTCCGCCGGAAGATCTCGCCGAGTGGGGCTACGACGGCGACTCACTCTGGGCGCCTCTCGCCGGCGCGGGAAGCAACCCTCCCCCGAAGACGCCGCTCAACAGCTACACCTTCCAGCGCAACGTCATGCGTCTCGCGCGAAACCAAGTTCACGCTCGAAGCGGCGGCGTCGAGCTGGTGAAGAAGGTGCGCTACTACTGCGATGTATTGCTTCGAAACCGCTTAGGTTGAACGACCAACCCCAGTGTTCGAACACTGGGGTTAGTAGCGGGGCACGCTTGGGTCGACGTCCTGGCTCCAGGCGTCGATACCGCCGCGGAGATTGTAGACGTTCTGGAAGCCCTGGGAAATGGCGTGCTCGGCTGCGCGCTGGCTTCGTCCGCCGTGGTGACACTGGAAAACGATGGTGGCGGCGCGGTCGAGACCGTCCAAGAAGGCGCGGCACTCGTCATCGAGGAAGCGAGTTCCTTCGATGCTGGCGGTGGCGCGCTCTTCGGCGGTTCGCACGTCGATGAACTCGAAGGGCTTCCCGCCGTCGAGCCATTCCTTGGCCTGTTCGACTTCGAGCTGCTGCACTTTCGCGGGCTCGTTGGGGTTGTCGATCTTGAAGCCCGCACCTTCCGCACCTTCGACGAAGTCGATGGTCATTCCGTCGGCCTTGCGGGCCGTGGCGCGTTTCATCACGACGGTCCAATCGCCGCCCTTGATGACGATGTCGTTCGGGCGAGCCTCGTCGAAATCGAGGCCGTACTGCCAGCGTCCCGATATCTCCAGGCGGATAACGATGGGCTGACCCTCGGCGAACTCTTTGAGCTTGGCGAGCGCCCCTTCGGTGAGGAAGACCTCCGGTGTCTTCAGCTCGGCGCGCGTAACGCCGAGAACTCCGTCGAGTTCCCCGTTCTCGCTCATCTCCGTGACGATGTCGCAGCCGCCGACGAAGTCCCCCTTCACGTAGAGCTGCGGGATGGTGGGCCAGGAGGAGAACTCCTTGATGCCTTCGCGGATGTCCGGGGCGCTGAGAACATCCACGGTCTTGTATTCGGGAAGGTACTCATCGAGGGCAGCGACAACTTTTGCGCTGAATCCACACTGGGGGGCGTCTCGGTTGCCCTTCATGAAGAGAACCACGGGGCTCTCGGCGACGATCTGGGCGATTTGGGCCTGCACATTGCTCATGGGGCGAATCGTGGAGCGGAGAGCACATGGAGGCAAGGGGTGGCAGCACGGGACGCCAAGGGAGCAAGTGCTATGCTCCCGAATATGAGTCGTCTGGTTGCTTTCCTTGCGGTTTTCGCCCCTGCCCTGGCCCTGGCCCAAGGGGGCTCCGAGCTGGCGCCTCCGCCGACTTCGTCCGGCGTGGCCGTGGACGTGGAGGTCAATGCCGAGCTTGAGCCCGAGGGCCAAAGCGACCCAGGCGCTGGGGACACGCCGCCGCCGGTGGTCTATGCGCAGCCTCATGGCCAGGGCGCGGTCCAAGTCGCTCCGGTTCAGCCAGCTGTGCTCCCGCCCCAGCCCCGCGGCGCCCCCGTGGCGCCTTCTGGGTATGGTCCGCAACCAAACGCCTACGCCCCCGGCCAGCAGAACGTGTACGCGCCGGGCCAGCCCTACGTATATCCGCCGCGCCGATCGCGACATGTCCGCATTCGCTACCGAGAAGGCATGGAAGTCCCCGAGGGCGCCTCCATCGTCGAGCGTCGCCGCCGTGGGCTACTCATCGCCGGCATCGCCGCATTCGCGGCCTCGTACGGCATCTCAGCCGTGTTCGCGTCCCTCGACGCCGATCTCGCGATCATGGCGGTTCCCTTCGCGGGACCACTGATCTGGCAAGCGCGCGATGGCAGCTCCGACACCGCCGCGGGTATGGCTTTCCTTTCCATCGCCCAGGTGGCAGGAGTGGTGCTCTTTGCCCTTGGTCTGCGAAAACGAACCTACATCGAATATTGGGCCGACAGGGATGGTCCAACCCTTATTGTGACTCCAGACATCACTCCCCAGTATGCCGGTGTCTCCCTCACGCTTTTCTGAGCCACCACTTCCTTTTTTTGTGCGACCACCACTCCCCCTCACGGCCTTCGCTCTAACCAGCGGTCTCGGAAGTTCCGCGCATGATGCGCTCGCAGCCTTAAAGAAAGGGGAGCGAGGGCTACGTGCGCCTCCCGTCGACGTCCCCTTCGAGACGGTCACCGGAACGGTGCCTTTTGAGCTCCCCGAGCTGCCTCTCGAATACGCGCACATGGAGTCGCGAAGTGCGCGCCTCGCCTTGCATGCATACGAGCAGATTCATGGCGCCGTCGACAACGCTTTGTCGCGTTGGGGCGCGTCACGCGTCGCGCTTATCCTCGGCACCAGCACCGGCGGCATCGATCGAACGGAATACGCCCACGCTGCCTGGTGGACGGCTGGGCAAGGCGACTCTCCTCTCCCAGCCGACTATCGCTACGAGACCCAGCATCCGTTTCACGCCTTCAGTGATCTGCTCGCGCTGCGAAGCGGGATCCTTGGCCCGCGTTATGTGGTCTCGACGGCCTGCAGTTCAAGCGCCAAGGCCTTTGCTTCCGCGCGACGTCTCATCGAACTCGACATTGTCGACGCAGTGCTGGTCGGGGGCGTGGACGCCCTGTGTCACACCACAGTGCGCGGATTCCATGGCCTCGGCGTCATGGCCGACCGACCGTGCATGCCCTTCGGGAAAGACCGCCCGGGGATGAACGTCGGCGAGGCCGCCGCTTTCCTTATGGTCGAGCGAGACGGCGAGGCACTGGCGCTTCTTCGCGGCGTCGGCGAGAGCTCAGACGCGTATCATATGTCTTCGCCCCAGCCCGAAGGCCTGGGCGCCGCTGCCGCCATGGAAGCGGCTCTCCGGGAGGGCGGCGTCAAGAGCACCGAAGTGGACTACATCAACGCTCACGGGACGGGAACCCGCCACAACGACGCCGCCGAATCGACGGCACTCAACCGCCTCTTCGGCTCGGACACGCCTGTCGTGAGCACCAAGGCGTACACGGGCCACACCTTGGGCGCGTGCGGCGGCGCGGAAGCGATCCTCTCGATTCTCTCACTTCAGCATGGCTTCGTTCCGGCGGCGCTCGGAAGCAGCCCCGTCGACGACGGCATCGACCTGCACCTGCCTCAAACTCTCGAAGAGCGTCCTCTCCGCTACGCGCTAAGCAACGCATTCGCCTTCGGCGGCAACAACTGCAGCGTGCTTTTGGAGAAAGCATGAACGTGCATGTCCGAGGGCACGCCTTCTGGGCACCCGGCTACGCGTCGATGGATGCGTTTGAGTCCGGGGACCGAGATGAGTCGCTCGAGCGACCGGCCATCGCATTCGTGGACTCGCGCATGAAGCGCGCGACGAGCTTGATGACGCGCATGTCGGTGCACTGCGTGGCAGGAGCCATCGAGTCGAGCGGCCTTCCATTGGATGGCTGCGCGACGGTCTTCGGCTCGGAGCATGGGGAGATTCAAATCGCCGTCGATCAGATGGTGATGATGCAGGACGGCGAAGGCCGCATTTCCCCCGCGCGTTTCAAGAACAGCGTGCACAACACCGCGGCAGGGCTGTTTTCCATCGCGGCAAAGAACAAAGGTTTCACGACGGCGCTGGCCGCGGGGGCCGACACCTTCCCGCTCTCACTCCTCGAGGGCATGGCCCTGTTGAAAGCCGGCGACGCAAAACACGTCGTCATCGTCGTCGCGGACGAGCCGCTGCCCCAACCGATCGCACACGCGTCGACGCACACAGCGATGGCCATCGCCCTCGCGCTGAGCACGGAGAAGGGCCCCGGTCCCGAGATTTCTCTCCCCGTGCTTTCCTCCGCCAAGACGAAGGACACTCCCCCTTCGCAGGTGCCAGAGGCGTTTGCGGAGCACTGCGGCGCCGCCGCATACCGCTTGCTGGTGGCGATCCGAAACGGCGAGCGCGGCAAGGTGCGACTCAACCCCTCCTGGGAGGTTGAGGTCTCATGACACTGTCTGGAACAAGGCGGGTCGTGGTCACCGGCGTCGGCCTTGAGACCCCCATCGGCGAGTCCTTCGAGAGCGTGTCGACGGCGCTCCAAGAGGACCAACATGGCGTCATCCACATGGATGAGTGGGCCGAAGTTGGCGAGATGATCACCCGCCTCGGCGCCCCCGCCCGCAAGCTCGAGCGCAAGCGATGGCCGCGCAAGAAGATCCGCAGCATGGGTCGTGTCGCGCTCCTCGCGACGGCCGCGACGGAATCGGCCATCGAGGACTCTGGACTCCCCGTCGACGTGGTTCAACACCCACGGACGGGCCTCGCCTATGGCTCCACGCATGGCAGCAGCGACGCCTGGGAGGGGTTCGCACGGACGCTCGCGCAGCCCGACGCCCTCTTAGGTCTTGGCTCGAACACCTACCTGAAGTTCATGAGCCACACGTGTGCGGTGAACTTGGCCATCTTCTTCGGCATTCATGGGCGCGTGCAGAGCACCTGCGCGGCCTGCGTGAGCGCGAGCCAAGCCATCGGCGCCGGTTTCGAAGCGATTCGTTTCGGCATGCAGGACGTAATGATCTGCGGCGGGGCCGAAGAGCTTCACTGGGTCTCCACGGGCGTCTTCGATGTGCTTCAGGCCACTTCGATCCGTTTCAACAAGACTCCTGATCGCTCGCCACGCCCCTTCGACCGCGACCGCGACGGACTCGTCGTCGGCGAAGGTGCCGCGACCCTTGTCCTCGAGGAGTGGGAGCACGCCAAATCGCGGGGAGCGAAGATCTACGGTGAGGTTATTGGCTTTGGAACGAGCTGCGACGGCACCCATATTACCTCGCCCTCCCCCACGGGCATGGAGGCCGCCATGCGGCTGGCCTTGGATGATGCTGGCGTAAGCCCTAGCGACATCGACTACATCAACGCCCACGCGACGGCCACGGAGGTTGGTGACATCAGCGAGAGCGCCGCCACCTGGGAGGTCTTCGGCGACAAGACGCCGATCGGCAGCACCAAGGGCTTCACGGGTCACACCCTCGGGGCGTGCGGCGCCATGGAGACGGCGTTCTGCCTCGCGATGATGCGAGACGGTTTCATCGCCCCGAGCCGAAACCTTGAGAACGCAGATCCCAAGTGCGCGCCGCTCGGATACGTGGTCGGCGACGCCCGTGACACTCGCCCGGACATCGTTCTCAACAACAACTTCGCCTTCGGCGGAATCAACACCTCACTCGTGGTCAAACGCGTATGAAACTTCACGATTGTATTGTCGTCGGCGGAGGCCCCGCAGGGTCCACGGTTGGCTCTCTCCTCGCAAAAGACGGGCACGACGTACTCGTCCTTGAAGCGGATGTCTTTCCACGCTTCCACATCGGCGAATCGCTGCTGCCGTCGGAGCTCCCCATTTTCGAAAAGCTAGGTTTCGAAATGAGCGGGATGTCATCGGTGTTCAAAGAGGGCGCTGACTTTCTCGACGAACGCAGCGGAAAGTGCGCGCGTTTCGCCTTCGCAGAAGGGCTCGAGGGCACACGTCCCCACTCCTATCAGGTCGAACGCGCCGTGTTCGACGAAGCACTCTTGAATCACTGCGCAGGACTCGGGGCGCAGGTTCAGCAGGATACAAAAGTCGTCGACATCGACATTCAAAAGGACTTCGTGTGCGTCCGCACCGCCGATGCCGATCACCGTGCCCGTTATGTTGTCGACGCGACGGGCCGCGATCGGGTCCTCTCGAAACAGCACAAGAGCTATGAGCGCCTCCAAGGCTTGGGACTCGCGGCGGTTTGGGCGCACTTCGACGGCATGCCGGCGAAACCTCGCGAAGAACTCGAGAAGACCGGCAACATCATCGTACTCATGCTCGAGAGTGGATGGGGCTGGGTCATTCCACTGAATGGCGGCCGCGTCAGTATCGGGTTCGTGAGCGCCGAAAAAGGCGTGGTCAGTCACGATTGGTTCGAGGAGGTCTTCGCCGCTAGCCCCTTCCTCCAACGCATCACCAAGGGAGCCCCCCGAAGCCCTCTTCAGATGGTCGGCGACTACAGCTACAAGAACACCTCGCCGCACGGCCCTCGATGGGCGTGTGTCGGTGACGCGAACGGCTTCCTCGACCCCGTGTTCTCTTCGGGGGTTGCCTTGGCCATGGCGGGGGCGGAAAAGCTAGCGGAGCTGCTCTCTCCGGCGCTCGCGGAGAAGCGCGAGGACGACGCGGCACTCATGGCTCCGATGCAGGCGCATATGGACCACGCGTATGGCGTCTTCAACGCGGTATTGCAGAGTTTTTACCACACCAACCTCGTGGACAATCTCTTCTTTTACGACGACCCGGACATGAACTTGCGAGCTGGATTGATCAGCATTCTCGCCGGCGACGTATGGCGTGACGACAACGACTTTCAGAAGATGATCCTACGCCGAAACGAAAAGCGCCTTCGCCGTGCTCGCAAGCTAGTGCCTGCCTGACGTCTAGAACCAGCGCCAGAGCCCCGTGTATCGGAGAATGCAGAGCTTCGCGTGCAGCACGCTGATGGCCACGTTGTCCCAGAAAGCGCGGTAGTGAGAAATGCCGCCTTCGTCGGCGGGGACGTATCGAACTTTCGTAGGAACGTTGACCACGGGAAGGCGCTTCCAGACGAGCCTGACGGCGATTTCAGGGTCGAAGTCCATCCGATCACCACTGGCGCCGGAAGACACCGCGGCTTCGAGGGGATAGACGCGGAACCCGCAAAGGGGGTCTTTGATCTTTCCCGGTTTGCCCAGTGTCTCAAGCCAGACCCAGAACACGCTGATCTGCCGGCCCCATCGGCGTGCTCTGGGCGCGCTCTCATCAAAGAGCGGACGACCTAGGATCAACGCCGCAGGACTCTTCGCGGAAGCCGCGAGGAGCTTGGGCACATCCGCGAGGTCATGCTGTCCGTCAGCGTCCACCTGGAGCGCGTGAGTGTAGCCTTCTTCCAGCGCCCAACGGAGTCCATCTTTGACGGCTGCGCCTTTTCCGCCGTTGGCTTCTCGTCGACGAACGTACGCCCCGTCGATGGTGGCCACCTGCGCCAACGCTGCTTGTGCCGCCTCATCGCCGGCGTCGTCAACGACGAACACCGCCGTCACGTGATCGAGCAAGCCGCGGACGACGCGCTCGATGGTGACGGGGTTGTTGTACGTCGGCACGACCGCACACGGCCGCACCTCGTCCTCTTGAGCCATGCTCAGTGACTAACGGGTTTTGGCTACATGCGCCGCCAAGGACCGCACGGAACGAAACACATCGCGTGTGCTCTCGTCCTCGGCCTTGATCTTGACGCCGTACTTCTTGTCGATGGCGATAGCGAGCTCGAGCGCGTCGATGCTGTCGAGGCCGAGGCCTTCGACGAACAGCGCTGCATCCGATTCGATCTCATCGGCGGTGACATCGTCGAGCATGAGAGCTTCGACGATGAGGTCTTTGATTTCCTTTTCGAGTTCTGCGCTCATGGTTTCCTCCGCGACCGCTGACTCACTTGGCCATCTGGCGAAGGACGTACTGGAGGATGCCACCATGGCGGAGGTACTCGACCTCTTGCGGAGTATCGAGACGCACGGTGACGGTGAAGCTCTTGCCACTGTCCGTCGTCACCGTGAGCTTCTTGCCCGGCGTGAGGCCCTCGGCGATGCCGCCGATATCGAAGGTCTCTTCGCCCGTAAGCCCAAGCTCCTCGCGGCCTTCGCCTGCAGCAAACTCGAGAGGAAGCACGCCCATGCCGATGAGGTTACTGCGGTGGATTCGCTCGTAGCCCTTCGTGATGACGGCCTTGACGCCGAGAAGGAAGGTGCCCTTCGCAGCCCAGTCGCGGCTCGAACCTGTGCCGTATTGATCGCCGGCGATGACGACCAAAGGCGTGCCTTCAGCCTGGTACTTCATCGACGCATCAAAGATGCTCATCTGCTCGCCGGAAGGGATGAAGCGCGTGATGCCGCCTTCGGTTCCCGGAGCGAGGAGGTTTCGAAGACGAATATTCGCGAAGGTGCCGCGCATCATCACTTCGTGGTTGCCGCGGCGGCTGCCGTAGCTGTTGAAATCTCGTGGGCTGACGCCGTTGTCCCGAAGGTACTGGGCGGCTGGGCTGTCCGAGGCGATTCCGCCCGCGGGAGAGATGTGGTCTGTGGTGACGTTGTCGCCGAGGAGCGCAAGAACCCGCGCGCCCTTCACATCGCTAAGCGCTGGAGGCTCCCCTGCTTCAACTCCGTCGAAGAAAGGAGGGTTCCGGATGTAGGTGGAGTCCGCTTCCCACTCGTAGGTCTTGCCTGCGGGAGCGTTGACGGCGCGCCACTCTTCCGTTCCCTCGAACACTGCGCCGTAGCGAGCGTTGAACTGCTCCGTGGAAATCGCGTCGCGAAGCGTCTTGGTGATTTCCTCGTTGGACGGCCAGATGTCTCGAAGGAAGACGTCGTTTCCATCGCTGCCCTTCCCGATGGGGTCCTTCTCGAAGTCGATGTCGATGGTTCCCGCGAGCGCGTATGCGACGACGAGAGGTGGTGACGCAAGGTAGTTCGCCTGGGTCAGCGGGCTGACGCGACCCTCGAAGTTACGGTTGCCGCTCAGAGCCGAGGTGACGACGAGCTGGTTTTCGACGATGGCCTTGGTGATGGCCGGGTCGAGGGGACCCGAGTGGCCGATGCATGTGGTGCAGCCATAGCCGACTAGGTGGAAGCGAAGCTTCTCCAAGTCCGTCATGAGGTCTGCCTTTTTCATGTACTCGGTCACAACCTGGGAACCCGGCGCGAAGCTGGTCTTGACCCAAGGCTTGACCATGAGCCCCTTAGCGATGGCCTTTCGCGCGACGAGACCTGCACCGAGCATGACGCTTGGATTGGAGGTGTTGGTGCAGCTTGTGATGGCGGCGATGACGATGGAGCCGTCCTTGAGGTCGAAGGTCTCCTTGTCCTGGCCTTCGCGGTCGAGGGTGACGCTGACGGAAGTCTTTGCGCCTTCCTTCTGGTTCGCCTTCACGCCTTCGTAGGTGCGCTGCCAGCTCGTCTTGCTGTCCGAGAGCGCGATGCGCGTGTGCGGGAGCTTCGGCCCAGCGATGGAGGGCACAACGTCGCCGAGGTCGAGCTCGAGAACGTCTGTGAACTCGGGGTCCGGGGACTCCGCCGTGTGGAAGAGGCTGAGCTCCTTGAGAACTCGCTCCGTAAGCGCAACCTGCTCTTCTTTGCGGCCGGTGAAACGCATGTAGTTGAGCGTCTCTTTGTCCACGGGGAAGAAGCCCATCGTCGCTCCGTACTCCGGCGCCATGTTGGCGATGGTGGCGCGGTCCGTGAGCGCAAGACTCTCCATGCCGGCGCCGAAGAACTCGACGAACTTGCCGACGACGCCATGTGCTCGGAGTGCTTCGGTGATGGTGAGAACTGCGTCCGTCGCGGTGGCGCCTTCGCGCAGCTTGCCAGAGAGCTTGAAGCCTACGACCTGCGGGAGAAGCATCGCGATGGGCTGACCGAGCATGGCCGCTTCCGCCTCGATGCCGCCGACGCCCCATCCGAGGACACCGAGGCCGTTGATCATCGTGGTGTGGGAGTCGGTGCCGACGAGGGTGTCGGGGTAAGCAACGGTCTTGCCATCGATCTCACGGGTGAAGACGCTGCGCGCGAGGAACTCAAGGTTCACCTGGTGGACGATGCCGGTTCCGGGAGGAACGACCTGCATGCCCTCGAAGGCGTTCTGGCCCCACTTGAGGAACTGGTATCGCTGCTTGTTGCGCTGGAACTCGATCTCCACGTTCTGCTCGAAGCTGCGAAGGAGACCGTAGCTGTCGACCTGCACGGAGTGGTCGATGACCAAGTCCGCAGGCTGAAGCGGATTGATTCGCGCAGGGTCGCCGCCCATCTTCGCGAACTGCTGTCGCATCGCCGCAAGGTCCACCACGGCGGGGACGCCGGTGAAGTCCTGGAGAAGCACGCGCGAAGGCCGATAGGCGATCTCTGTGACAGGCTTCGCCTTCGGGTCCCACTTGGCGACGGCTTCGATGTCGGCCTTGGTGACGGTGTTTCCGTCTTCGTGGCGAAGGAGGTTCTCCAGGAGAACGCGAATCGAGTAAGGGAGCCGGCGAACATCGCCAAAACCAGCCTTATCCAGGGCGTCGAGGCGGAAAACGTCGACCTTTTGGCCGTTGATGTCGAGTGTGGCGCGGGCGTTGAATCCGTCGAGTGAGGCAGTCATGAGCGCTACGTACCACGACTAACGCCGGCCAGCACGCTTGTTCCGCCTGCGCAAGCATTCGATTTCGCGCGGCATCTCATGTTGGCGCTTCGCTCGTGAAACGCTAAAGCACCAGCGCCGATGGCCACCTTGAAGAAGAAGCGAAAATCACCCGCTAGTTCAGCAAAAGATCCCGGTGGGCGTGCGAGCCCAGAAGCCATCGAGAAAAGACGCGTCGCGCGGGAACTCAACTCGCTCATCGCCGGAGACGCGCCGAAGATCGACGGGCGCACCGAACGGCGGCGGAAGCGCCTCCTCAAGGAGCTTCGTAAACCCGAAGAAGGCCTAAAGCCCATTGAACGTGTGCAGAAGGCCAGTGAACTCTTGGAACTGGGCGAGACCTTCGCGAGCCTACGAAAGCAGGGAGCCGTCGTGGTCAAAGCCGAGGACACGAAGGAGCTGTGGGCGCTCGTGAAGCGCGCTCAGATCGCCTACGAGTTTGCCCCAGATGCGTGGCGTATTCTCGGGCTCAAAGTGACGGCGAAGGGCGACCCCCGCAAGGGCTAGCGAATCCCTCGGAGGGAATGCTGCAGGCCTCGGATCCGTTCGAGATTCGGATGACGAAACGCGCAAGACCCTTCGAAGCCTACGCGCTCGTCCTCACCATCTTCACGATGATCTTTTGCGCCCTCGCGCAGCTGGTCCTCGCCTTGCCGCAGATCTTCGGTCCGAGCCGAGGCGAGCTCCCGTGGCCAGCCACGCTGGTGGCCATCCTGGTCAGCATCGTCGTCATCGCGTTCGCCGCACGTAAGGATGGCGCTCTCCTCGAGCTCAAGTGGTTCGTGTGGGCCCTCGCCGCCCTCTCCTGGTCCGCGCTCTTCGTCATGCTCACGTTCAGCGAGTCGCCGTGGCAGCTCCTTCACGTCTCGCAGTGGATGGGACGCGCCGAGCCGACCAACTTCCTTCGTGCTGGGCTGTGGCGGCCGCTGCACGTTCTCCATGCGCTCGGTCCCGTGGCCCTCGTCCTCGCCGCAAGCGCGCGACGTCACCCCCCAGCGAAGCGGAAGCAGGTCCTCTTCGCTGGGGTGGTTCCGTGGGCTCTGGGCAGCGCGCTCTACGCGTATCTGCTGACGCTCGCGCCGCCCGTCTACATGGGTTGAACCTACGTGCGAACTACTCCCAGTACTTTCGTCTCCACGGAGCCCCGCGCGAGTAGGAAGGCGGGTCGCCTACCCAAGTTCCGATGGCATCGTGCAACGCGTCCGACGCGCCGTTGGAAACCGGGCCGAGCGCCGTATCGACGAGCGTGCGGAGCACCGATTCAGAATCAAGGCCGTCCTCTCGATGGAGAGCAGCCGCCGCAGCCACCACGACCGGAGCGTAGTGGTTAGCGACGATTTCTGTGTCCGAGAGCGACGCCAAGCTCAACTCGACGAACTCGAAGGAGGGTCGCGCCGCCTGAAGCGAGAGCAGCGCCTCCGCACGCACGACGGGTGATGCGTGGTTCTGAGCAACCCGCATGAGCTCCGCGGTAGCTTCCACGTCTCCCCGCGACGCGGGCATGCGAAGTGCGCAAGTTCGCGTCAGCACCTCGGATTCCAGCGCCTTCTCGTAGAACGTCGGGTCCCCCGTCGCTCCCTCACGCGCAAAAAGCGCCTCCACGCCGATGCACTGAAACTCCGGCTTCGGGTGCAAACAAGCCCAGTGAATCCACTCCTTAGGCAATCGCTCATTGTGAAGAAACGTGCCCCAGAGCGTGCGGGCCGAAAGCTCCAGTGTTGGGTTCACACCCGCGATATTCAGCCGTAGTGCGCTGAGGTGATCGCGTTTAGACTCCGGAAGTTCTTCCGACTCCAGCACCCTGTCGATGTGTGCCGCGGCGTCATCCAAACGAGAGAGCAGATGAGCCGCGAGACGCCACTCGGCGTCTTCACGATAAAGAACCGAAGTGGCCAAATCCGCCAACGCCTCTTGAGGAACCAAACGCAGCAGCCAGCGGCTTGGAAGTGTCAGGGACGCGATAGCGTCCGGGACCAACATGGGGTTCGCTTCGATCCATCGTTGGACTTCATCGTCGCTCGCCGACTTTAGCTTCTCCCAGCTCATCTCTTCGTCTCGAAACGCCAGCTCCTGAGACGGCTCAAACTCCAGCGTCTTCCACGCCAGCGCCGCGTCGAGGCCGCCTTTGTCGCGGAGCCTTTCGTAGATCTTCGTTCGGTGTCCACCGGCCACTTTGAACTCGCCGTGCACGCTCAGAAGCCGCCGAAGACTTCCCGCGTCCATCTGATCGAGAAGCCTATCGTTGGCCTCCTCGTGACCGGCGAGGCTTCCGAGCACTAAGAAGCCCGCGACGGGGAAGCGCCATTCGTGCCAGGGACCCAGCCCTCGAACGAACTCATCGACGAGGCGGCCAAACGTCGCAGCACTGATGGGTAGAGACCGTTTGACGAAGACGCGAAATAGCGAGACGCGTATCCACGGGTCGTCGTGAGACTCAAGGAGAAGCCGTTCGAGTGCGTCCAGCCGCGCCGGGTGCGCCAGCCGCTCAAGAAGACCCGCCGCGGCGCTCTTCCTTCTTCGAGATGTCTTCGAGGTTAGGATACCGACGAGCTCGTCGGTCCAGCGAATCCGAGTCTGAGACTCGGAGAATTGCATGTCTTCCATGAGACGCCTTGTTGGGTCCGGGAGGCGATTCCGGAGCGGCGTTTGCCGCATCGAGGTACGACGAAACTAACAGCCAGTTTTCCGGCTGTCGACGCATGAAGGCAAAACGCGCTTGACACCTACGTCACCGAATGGCAACTACGGGCCACAGCATTGCTGTGGGGCGCCGTGGCCAAGTGGTAAGGCAGAGGTTTGCAAAACCTCCATTCACCAGTTCAAATCTGGTCGGCGCCTCCAAAAAACTCAATGGGCTCGAGAAAACACAGTGTTTCTCGGGCCTTTTTGATGTCTTCCACCAAAAAAGCGCTCACACACTGCCGCGAGAGTGAAGCCATGGTATGTCTTCTGCGTCTTATCGATGGCGCGTACCCGAATGCTTTGGGCCGCGACCGGAGAGACTGAGAGGTACCCATGACAGCCCCTACCCCGCGTAAGGCGGTAACGGTTCCACGTCTGCTGGCCAAGAAGGCAAGCGGCGAGAAGATCACAATGGTCACAGCATACGACGCGACCTTCGCGCGGATGTTCGACGACGCTGGCGCGGACATGCTCCTCGTGGGTGACAGCCTTGGGATGGTTGTCCAGGGCCGTGACTCCACGCTCGGCGTGACCGTCGACGAGGTCATCTACCACTGCCGCGCCGTGGCGCGCGGGACCAAGTACGCGCACATCGTCGGCGACATGCCCTTCATGTCCCACCAGATCTCCATGGAAGAAGCGATGCGCAACGCAGGTCGTTTCCTCTCAGAAGGCGGCGCCCACTCCATCAAGCTTGAAGGCGGCGAGAGCGCAGCTCCTACGATTCGGCGCCTCGTCAGCGCAGGCATCCCCGTCATGGCCCACGTAGGCCTGATGCCGCAATCGGTCCACGCCATGGGCGGCTTCCGCGTCCAAGGCAAAACCCGCAGCGCTGCGGACTCCGTACTCGCCGACGCCATCGCCGTCGCCGAGGCCGGCGCGTACTCCGTGGTCCTCGAAGGTATCCCCAGCGACCTCGCCGCGGCCATCACGGAGCGCATCGACATCCCCACCATCGGCATCGGTGCCGGGCCCAGCTGCGACGGACAGGTCCTCGTCGGCTACGACCTCTTGGGACTCACCCCAGACCTCCGGCCACGCTTCGTGAAGCGCTACGCCGAGTTCTTCGACGAGGGCAAAGCTGCCGCGAGCCAGTACTTCGACGAGGTCCGAAAAGGCGTCTTCCCAGCAGAAGAGCACGGCTTTGGCGAAGTCCGCCAAGAGGAGCGCGCGCTCCACGCGGTCCGCAACGAAGACCCCGCTCCCGCGGCGGCACTCGCCGAGGGTCGCTCCTACGGCCCCGCCGCCTAGCGCTGTCCAAGGGAGAGCCTGGCATGAAGATCCTTCGCACCAAGGATGAACTACGCGCCGCCTGCAACGCCGCTCGCGCGAGCGGGAAGCGCGTGGGGTTCGTTCCGACGATGGGCGCGCTTCATGCGGGCCACACCTCGCTCATGGACGCAGCCGCCCGCGAAGGCGCGGACTTCGTGGTTACGAGCATCTTCGTGAACCCGCTGCAATTCGCCGAAGGGGAGGACCTCGACAAGTACCCACGAACCTTCGACGCAGATGTCGCCGCGTGCCAAGCGCACGGTGTTCACGCTGTCTTCGCGCCCGAGAAAAGCGCGATGTACGGCTCTGGGTTCTCCACCGAGGTCCGAGTCTCCAATGTGACCGCGCCCTTCGAAGGGGAGCACCGTCCAGACCACTTCAGTGGGGTGACGACGGTCGTCGCGAAGCTCTTCAACTTGGTCGGGGAGTCCATGGCGATCTTCGGCCGAAAGGACTTCCAGCAGTGGCGCACCCTTGCGCGGCTCGCTCAGGACCTGGACATGCCGATTCGTGTCATCGGGGAGCCCACCATTCGGGAGGAGGACGGCCTCGCCCTCTCGTCGCGAAACCGCTACCTCTCCGGCGCCGACCGGAAACGCGCCCTCGCACTGAGTGCCGGACTTCGCCGCGCAGAGGCTGCATGGAACGGCGGCGAACGAAGCGCTGACAAGCTCGTGACCTTGGCGCGAGGCCCCATCGAAGAAGCCTTTGACCGCGTGGACTACGTTGGCGCGGCGGAACCGTCGGACCTAGGCACGCCAGAAGCCAACGCGACGCGTCTTGTGTTGCTCGCGGCAGCCCACCTTGGAGACACGCGCCTCATCGACAACATTGAACTCGGTCCGAAGGTGGACGCCGCTTAGCGTTCGTGCGCTCCTCAATCGGTGACGGGAGGAAGCTCCAGGACGAGATTGCTGTTCTCGCCGTCCACGGTGAAGCGGCGCGTCACGGGCAAGTGGCCTCGCTTCGTCGCGCGCACATTCAATACCCGTCCCAGCGGAGCGTCGCGGAGAGTGACCGGCGCGCTCCCAAGGCGCTCGCCCCCCACGTCGATTTGAGCCCCGCTGGGCTCGCTGTCGATCACCACGTCCGTGCGCAACGGGATGAACACCGCAATGTGGCGTGTGTGTCCCGGCTCCACCTCGAAAGAGCGACGCCAGCTCTGGTAGTTGGGCAACGTCGCCTCGATGGTGAGGCGCTGCCCATCGGTGATCTCTTGCTCCAAAAAGAGCGGTGTTCGTCCCTCGATGAGGTCACCGTCGACGCGTACGACGGCCCCTTCTGGAACCGACACGAGCTCAATCCGGGTCTCCTCGACCACGGGTGATCGGAGGTTTGCCCAGATCAAGACCACGACTCCCATCATGAGTACCAGTGTCATCGGCAGAAGCCAGGAGCGACGGGCACGCAGGGGTCGTGAGGGCGGCAGAGACAGAGGCGCCGGCGGCGCGGAGAACACGTCGGAGTCTTCCTTCCACCCACTCAGGTCTGGGACGCTGCCCATCTGTGGAAAGGAGTCGTTCGTCGACGCTGCGATGAACGGCCACGGCGTCGGGTCGCGCGGCGGCGGCGGCACTGTGATGGGTTGCTCCGCGGATTGACGCGCTGACGCGAGACCTTGCGCGGCTTCCCGCGCGGCCTTCAACCTCGCCTGCGCGCCGGACTCGACGACGGTGGAGTCGTCCCACTCTTCGTTCGGCGGCGACGTCGTTCGAGCGATCTCCGCTTCCGCGCTGGACGCGTCCTCCCACACGCCGGTTGCTTCATCATCGATTTGTGAATCCGGCCCGAGCGACGGAAGAGCGTCGCTGGTGGATTCGTCCTCGAAGAGAGCCCTGCGTTTCGCCGCTCCATTCTCGCCTTCTGACTCTTTGCCGAGGTTCTCGTCCTTGAAGATGATGCTCTTGGTTCGGTCCGGCTGAAACTCCCCGCTCGCCATGGGTTCGGTGGGAATACGCACCTTGTCACCGCTCGCTGGCACGAGGACTCGCTCGTCGGAGCTCAGCTCTGCGCCACCGGTGGCGGCCTCCATCTCCTTAGGGAAGAGCTCCGCCATCAGTGCCGCCAGCCGAGCCGCCGTGAACGTCGGCATGTAGCGGTAGAGGAACTGGGTCAGCGCCTGAGCCATCGCCTGGCCGCTCTCCCATCGCTCCGAAGGGTGCTCGTGCAGCGCCTTCATGACGATTGCGTCAAGCTCGGGTGGAACGTCCTTTCGGAACTTCGACGGTGCCTGCACATCCGCCTTGCGAACTTTTTCCAGGAGCTTCGGAAGGTTGTCGGCCTCGTAGACCATCTCGCCGGTCAGCAGTTCGTGGAGCACGATGCCGGCGCTGAATATGTCGCTGCGTCCATCAAGTGGGTCCGCCCATGCCTGCTCCGGCGACATGTAGAAGTACTTTCCTTTGATCACACCCGCTTCCGTCTGACCCGTTCGTTGGGCAGCTTTGGCGATTCCGAAGTCCGCGACCTTCACCTCACCGGAAAACGAAACCAGCACGTTCTGCGGTGACACGTCTCGATGAACGATGTTGAGCGGCTCACCCGAGGGCGCCTTTTTCCGGTGGGCGTAGTCGAGGCCATGGCAGAGCTCGGACACCATGTACGCGCAGAGATCGACGGGAATGCGGACGTTTTGATCGGTCACGCGACGCAGGACTTGAGACGCATCCGCGCCCTCGACGAACTCCATCACGATGAAGTAGTTGTCGTCGATGCACCCCAAATCGAAGGTCTGCGCGACATTTACATGGGTGAGGAGCACGGAGAGCTTCGCCTCGTCGACGAGCATCTGGATGAAGGTCTGGTCCTCACTAAAGCGAGGGTGGATCACCTTGATGGCGACGAGCTTTTCGAACCCACCGATGCCTTCGGCTTTCGCGACATACACCTCGGCCATCCCGCCAACGGCGAGGCGTCGCAAGAGGGTGTACGGCCCAAAAGGACGCGGTAGATCCAAGACGTCGGGAAACATCCGCTCTTAGCCAGCAATCCCGATGCGTGGCGGCTCTGGGTAGGTAAACGTCATAGGGCCAAACGGCGCGACAGCCCCTAGAGTACGGGGTTTCGGTGCCTGGCGACAAGATTGCCGAATCGCCGCTCCTTCGTATGCTACTACGTGCATGCGGACTCAGCGTGTGCCGAGAGCCGCTGGAGGGTGAGAGATGACGACGAACGAAGCCCCTGGGATGAAAATCAGTCCCTCCATGCTGGCCGACATCGGACTTTTTGGTGGCCTAGACGACGAAACCCTTGCAGTCCTCGCCGAGCAGCTCCCACAGGTGCGCGTCGAAGTAGGCGCCACCGTCGTGGCCGAAGGCGACACCGCCCAAGAGATGTTTGTCGTCCTTGGCGGCGAGCTTGAAGTCGTCAAACGGGGCCCACGTGGCGGAGAAGCCCGTGTTGCCCTCTTCGGGCCCGGCGACTGGTTCGGAGAAATGTCCATCCTCGACGTGGCCCCACGATCCGCCACGGTCCGTTCCGTGGCCCCGACCCTCTTGCTCCGAGTCACAAACGAAGACCTCGAGCGGCTCCTCTACCGTCGGGCGCCGAAAGCCTACAGCCTGCTCATCATGAACATCGCCCGTGAGCTCTCACGGCGCCTGCGAGTCGCGGACGGCATCATCGCCCAGTTCGTCTCCACGGTGAACGACACCTACCCCGGCGCCTGACGACGGACAGAGCGCAGTTTAGAGCCGCCGAGAGGCGGCTGTCATCCCCGAATCCGAGAGCTTTCCCGACGATTCTTCGTCCAGCGCTTCGCTGGCAAGGCGACCGGAGCGAAGGCGACTCTTGTCGCTGAGCGGAAGGGCAACGCAGCCAGCGGAGTGCTGGGCGGAGTGAACGCTAGATGACGGTGCGGGGGGACCAAGTCCCCCGACTCTCTTCGCGCTCTTTGTATGCCTCGAGAATAATCGTCGCCGTCTCTTCAATGGCCCGGTTCGTCACATTGACGGTCATCCAGCCAGGGTTCTTCTTGAAGATCGCGTGGGCGAAATCGAGCTCTGTTCGCACGTGGTTTCGCAGCCCGTAGTTTGCGTCGACGGGCATTCCAAGCTGCGCCAAACGCTCTTTTCGGATCTCCAAGAGCAGGTCGAGCTCGATGGTCAGGGCGACGACCTTGTGGGGCGGAACCTCGTAAAGCTCTTCGGGTGGCTCCACGCCCATGACGAGGGGCACATTCGCGACCTTGAGGCCACGACCCGCCAAGTAGGTGGAGAGCGGAGTCTTCGACGTTCGGCTCACCCCTGTCAGGATAATGTCTGCTTTGCGAAGGTTTCGAGGCTCTTTGCCGTCATCACTCTTCACCGCAAACTCGATGGCCTCCACTCGGCGGAAGTACTCCTCCGAAAGTGACATCTGCGCCGTCGGAATGTTGAGGGGCGTAGCCTCGAGGAACGTGCCGACCTTGTGGATGAGCGAGCCGATGACGTCGACGCACTCCACGCCACGCTCACGCGAACTCTGAAAGAGGTAGTCGCGGAGGGCGGGTCTGACGAGTGTAAAGACAACCATCGCTCCGGCATCGAAGGCCTTCGCGACGACTTCCTGAACAGCTTGCTCGTCACGGACACGCGTAAAAAGGCGTACCCGAACACGCTCCTCCGGGAACTGAAGCAACGCCGCACGTACGACACGCTCAGCGGTTTCACCGGTAGAATCGCTGACGACAAAAATCAGGCGGCGCTGTGTCGCGTCTTCACTCATGCTGGCGCTCCATTTTAGCGAACATACAACGCGACGCGCCTGTAAGGACAGGCGAGTTTTCTTAGCGCTTGTTGAGGCGCTTACCGAGCTTCTTGCCGGCCATGCGGTTGACGCGGCGGCGGTTCTTCGCGGCGCGCGCGGCCTTGCGGCGGCTGTTCTTGCTGCGGTTAGAGATGCGGGATTTGTTGTTGATGTTGAGGTACATAATCTACGTCCGAAGGAGCCGGGTCTAAGCGATCAGAGAGGTCGCCGCAAGGTCTTCTGCGCTTTCGACGCACTTTGACTCAAAAGAAGAACACCCGGCTTAAAGAAAAAGACCCCCACCCGATGGGTGGAGGTCTCGTTTCTACGTTAGGTAGGGTTCAGCCTGCAGGCGTGCAGGTACCGGACTCCATAGCCGTCGCACCTTCGCAGGTCTGACCGCTTGGGCACTGCTCGGTGGTCGCGCAGCCAGGGAAGCAGACGTTGACGCCTTCGAGGACGTCGTCACGACAAGCGATGTTCTCGCCTTCGCAGAGGTCGCCGTCCACGTTGCCCTCGGCGTCGTCGCAGCGCTCAAGGCAGAGGCCGAATGGATCCTCAGCGGAGCCGAAGTTGCCACAGACGTTCTCGCCGCCACACACGTTCGCCGTCGACGCTGGGTCGAAGAACGGAGCGGTGCAGTCGTTGACGGTGCAGTAGCCGAACTCGTCGAGGTCGTCGAAGCGGATGCATCGAGCCTGGCCGAATGGACCGAAGCAGTCGTCGGAGGTGTCACAAGCAGCACCAACGTTTGGCTCCGCCACTTCGTTGAACGTGGATGGGAGGCAGACGCCGTTGTTGGCGACGCCGTGTCCGCCAACGCCGTTCCAGAAGCAGCCGTAGTTCTCGCGGCAGCCGCCGTTGCCCGTTGCTGGGTCAACCCAAGTAGCCGTGTCTTCTGGGTCAGCGCCGGCGCCGACGGTGCAGCCTTCAAGGCAAGCCGTCACACCGAGGCCGCGCTCCTGGCAGACGCCGTCGTTTGCACACTCGTTGCCAACAACGTCACAACCGAGCTTGATGCAAGCTCCGCCGGTCCAGGTGATGTCGCAGACGCCGTCGCCGTTACCGGTGATGGCATCGACGCACTGGGTGTCGTCAACACAGTCGACGTCGTCGTTCGTGGAGCAAGTTCCGCCCTCTTCAATGCAGCGTCCGCCTTCTTCGCAGTCAGCGTTGCTGTCACACTCGTCGCCGCCGGACGCGCCTGGCGTCGAAGGTGCGCCGGTGCACTCGAAGGTGTCGGGGTTGCAGACAGCTGCGGAATCGGTGTCGTAGACAAGAGCGTCGAAGTTGTTCGCGCTTCCGCCACACTGCTCAGGAGTTGCCATGCAGTCCTGTGGAGTCTGGATTCCGCCGATGCCGTTCGTGTCCTCGCGAGTCACGCGACACTCGGTGTCCGTGGTGCAACCGAGAGGGAGACAGACTGCCTCCGTAAGGGAGCAGCTGTAGTTGTCGCGGCATCCGCCGTTGTCGGTGGTGCTTGGCTCACAGTTGCGGAGACACATCGTCACGCCGCCGAGGTCGACACAGCTGCCGCAGTCGCCGCATGCTGTCTCTTCTTCGTCGTTGGCGTCACAAGCTTCCGGCGTACCGGTCGTCTGGATGCCGCGTGGGGTGCACATGCCATCAGTGAAGATCGCGCTTGGGTATGGGTCTTCGCCAGCAGGGGCGTCGGTGATGGGGTCTGTGCCGCCGCCGGTCGTGAAGGCGCGCTCGGCCTCACAAACGAAGCCAGCCTGGAGGCAGCCGCGATCGGGCGTGCACTCAACATCGTAGTCTGCGCAGGACGGTGGAGGACCCGTGTCGATGCCGACGTCGGGCTGTGGGCCGGCATCTGGGACGTCTGGCTGCGGGCCAGCGTCGAACATCGTCGGGACGTCGAGTCCGCCGCCGTCGCTAGGCGGAAGTACGCAAGCCGTACCGTCCGCGTTAGGAACAAAACCATCGGGGCACACGCTCCCGTCGTCGTCTCCACAACCAAATGCCAACAATGTGACAATACTCAAGCCAATGAATCTCTTCATTCTATCCTCCAATTAATACTTTCCACCGACCGCTAAACGTGGGGCAAAGGCGGCGAAACCTAGCTGTCACCCCTTACAAGGTCAAGGCATGCGACGTTCGGCGCAAGTCAGGGAGCAATTTTGTCCCTTCTTCGCCCTCCCAAACATCGGGGAATACGAGAAAAGCGCGTCTAGTCGCGCGTATGGCCCAAAACCCGGCGGAGAGCGGCGAGGTAGCCCTCGTGGGTCAAAACACCTGCGTCCACCAAAGCCAGGAGCAACGCGCGGTGTCGTTGCGCCATCGTCGCCTCGTCTTCGATTCGATGAAGAGGCTGTGTCGCCGAGGCTTCAAAGGCGATCCCTTCGACTCGCTGCGTCGTTTCCGATGAGATCGGCGCTGGAGATGCATCGACGGGCGGTGGCCCATAGTGACGTGTGAGGCTCTCACGAAGCTCACCGAGAGGCGCCACCAGAGGTTCAATGCCTCGGCCGGTGACTTCTTTGATGGCACGAAGCGCCGTACGGTCGAGTGGGTCGGCGAAGGCGACGGAGAGGCTGGCTCCCGCCGGCGCGATGGGAATCAGCAGGTGGCGCCAGGCGAGCTCGGCGCCGATGAGCGGCAGCACGGTGACGTCCAATTCCCCGCGGCCGAGCTCAACGACGACGGTGCCCACGGCCTCAGCGAGGCGTTCCGCCAACGCATCTGGCTCCGCAAGCCCCCGCTCGACCAACACCTGAACGAGGGCAACGGCTTCCTGCTGAGCGATGCCGCGGGCCGCTTCGCATTGGGCAGCATCTCCACCGAGGGCGATGGCAAGCGTCGCGGCGTCTTCGTTGGCCATGGGCGCACTATAGTATGGGGTGTCCCCAAGATGGAGCTTTTGCGGTGGGCGCCGGCGTCCCGCGGCGGAGGAGCCCTCTCGAGTGACGTGATCTGCGAGACAAACCCGCAAATCGGGACGGAACAAGGCGTGCGACAGCCTAGAATGTGCTGCTTTTCCTCGCCCTCTCCTTTTTCGCGGGTCTCGCCCTCCGGCAAGGCTTCGATGTCGGAGCACCTGCGGCGGCACTTGGCGTCGTCCTCTGCCTTCTGTGTCTCTACTTGGCCCACCTCGTCAGAGCCCGATCGTGGGTCTTATTGGCGGGGCTCGCTGGGCTCTTGGCGGGCGCTTCTTTGCCCGTCGCCAGTGGTCACGCAGCAGCACCAGGCCTTTTGCGAAGCGAGTGCCGCGTGCTTCGGCACGCGGGCAGCGGCGCGCTCGTCGAGGTGCAGCGAGCGGAATACGTCGGAGACCCACGCCCTGCCCCCAGCGCTCGCACTCGACTGTGGGTGCGCAGCCTGGACGCTCCCGTAGGGACAACGCTGCGTCTCCTTCTTCAGGTGCGCGCTCCTTCCCGCTTCCGAAGTCCCTCGCCGCACGATCCTTGGCCTGCCTTGCGTGTCGACGGGTTTGCACGCCTACGCGCGCCGGCGGAGGTGCTCCATGCGCCGTCCGGGAGCGCGCTTCTCCATCGGGCCCGAGGCGCTCTTGGTGCACGCCTCGACGCGACGCTGGCCCCGAGCGCCGCGTCCCTCGCTCGCGCGCTCCTGCTCGGCCAAGGAAGCGCTCTCGCCACAGAGCAACGAGATGCGTTTCGAGGCGCTGGGCTGAGCCACCTCTTAGCCGTGAGTGGGCTCCACGTTGGCCTCGTCGTCGGCGCGCTCTTCGCCCTGCTCCGCTGGCTCTTCCGCCGCCGTCGCGATCCCGAACGCGCCGCGGCACTCCACGTCATTCCCATGACACTCGGTTTTGCGCTCATGGCGGGTGGCGCGCCGAGCGTTTGGCGAGCCGCGCTGATGGCCACGGCCGTGCTCGTGTGCCGCGCGCTACGGCGCCGCCCTCGAGCCATCCCCACACTGGCGTTCGCGGCGCTCGTCTTCGCCATTCTCAACCCCGAGTCCGTGTTGCGCCCGGCGTTCCTCCTCTCTCTCGTGGCGACGCTGAGCATCGTGACCGCGGATCTACGTGGCGGCGCACTGCGAAGCGCTGTTCGCGTCAGCGTGCGCAGCACCCTCGCGACCTTGCCCCTGGTGCTCTGGTGCTTCGAGGGCGTGCCGCTTCTCGGTGTGCTGGCAAATCTCGTCGTCGTCCCCATCGCTGTGTTTGCCCTCGTGCCCCTCGCTTTTGTGCATGCCCTCGCGGCGTCCCTGGGAGTCGCCCACCTCAGCGCGCCACCCTTCGAGCTTGCTTGCTCCGCGTGCACGGCGCTGAGCGCGCTCTTCGAATCCACGTGGGTGGTGCCCCCACCCTCGAACCTCCAGGGCGTCATCCTGGCGCTGCTTTCCGTCGGCCTTCTCTGGGCAAAGTCTTGGCGGCGCACCGCGCTGATTGTTTTGGTCGGGACCTTCGCGCTCGTCGGCGCCGAGGCCTGGCTGCGTTACAGCGAGGCTAAGCCCGGCCGACTACGAGTCACATTCGTGGATGTGGGTCAGGGAGACGGCGCCCTCGTTGACCTACCCAATGGTCAGCTGCTGCTCGTCGATGCCGCGGGAGGAACCCCCGACGCCGGACGTGAGGCGATGCTGCCCCTCCTCCGCGCGAGACGACGCAGCCGCGTGGACCTCGCCATCATCACGCACCCGCACCCAGACCACTACGGCGGACTCGCCGCCATCGCCGACGCGATGCCCATCGACGAGGCGTGGGCGAGCGGCCAGGGTTGGGACGAAGCCCCACATGGTCCGGCCGCAGCGCTTCTCCGGCGACTGCGACGGGAGGGCACCCACGTCCGCTTTCCGCCGGACTTCTGCGGGGAAGAACGAAGACTTGGCGAAGTACTTATCGAAGTGCGTTGGCCTTGCCCGCGCTTCGACGCAGGGTTCGATGCAAACGACAATTCCATCGTCGTGAGGCTGCGCTACGGCGAGCGGAGTATTCTCTTCACCGGGGACATCGAACGCGAAGCGGAGGCGCGGCTTGCAGACCAAGACCTTCGCGCGGAGATCCTCAAAGTCCCTCATCACGGCTCTCGCACATCATCCACGAGCGACTTTCTCGACGCCGTCGCGCCCGAGTTTGCCGTGGCGAGTTGCGGCCGATTCAACTCGTTTGGGCACCCGCACGCCGAGGTGGTTTCACGCTACCGTCGGAGGACTGTTCCGCTGTGGCGCACCGCCGAAGACGGCGGCGTCATCGTTCAGACCGAGGGCGAGAGCTGGGAGGCGTTTAGCGCCGCACGCCAAGTCTCTTGGCTGCCCACTCGCTAGAACGAGTCGCAACCGGCGAAGTGGAGTTCGCCGGAGACTCCCGCCGTGCCGTCCGGGCCAAACAGACCTGAACAGTCGACCTCCGCTGCGAAAACACCATCGCATTCATCGCTGTAAAGCACGTCTATTTCGCACTCCCCATTCATGTACACAGCGCCATCCACGGATACCTGGACGCCCGTCGCCTCCGGGGTGACAAACAGGAAAAAGTCCGTGAGACCTTCCTGTCCACTTCCCGGGCGAGTGATTCCAGCATTGAGGCTTTCCCCATCAAAGTTGCAATACCCCGCAAACACATCGCCGCCGCCGGAGGTAGCTAGATTGGTGGTCTCGGGAAACGAGAAGACGTGGTCGGCGCCGTTCGCATTCGCCGTTACGTCGCCTCGGACAGACAGCTCGTCACCACCACAGGCCACCTGAAGAAGAATGGCGAACAAGAACGAGAGGCGGATCGGGGTTTTCATGACGAACAGCTTATCCAAGAGTCATGCCAAACGAAAGTACCGATAAACAGGGCAATGACTCACGAAAGTGACGCCGTTCGTTCACACTTTGTCCGACCTTTGGTCTCAGCCGCCCATCCAGACGGAGCCGAGAAACGCCATGACGATGTTCACAAGAGCGCAAGCGAGGACGCCGAAGGAGAGGTTGCGGAGGGTGCCGCTGGACACCTCGGCGCCGGCAGCGGCTTTGCGCAGCTTTCCGCTTAGAACACCCGTGAGTGCCGCCGCGATGAGCGCCAGAGTGATCTTGATGTGCACCCAGCCTGCGGACTTGTAGGTGTCGAGGCTCGCGAAGAACATCGCGAAGCCGCCGACAAATGCCAGGACCATTCCCGGCGTCGCGACGCGAAGAGAAGCGTGGCGGGCAGCCGCCAGAACGCGGCGCTCACCCGAAGCGAAAGCGCCGACGAGGCCGACGGAGAGGACGCCGCCGATCCAAAGGGTCACACCGATGATGTGGAGAACTCGAAGCCAGGGGAGCATGGTGGTTTCTTTCTAGAGCGCATCTCGTGACTACGCATGGGTGTGTTTTGGTCAGAGTGTTTCGATTTTGCTGTCCGCGAAGCGACGAAACGTGGTGCATTTTTGAGCTGAGGGGACGAGTGAAGGCGGGGGCTCCGGCCGCAACGCGGCCGTGCGTAGTTATGAGATGCGCTCGGCGCCCTAGAGCGACTCTTCGTAGATTCGGTACGTCTTGTAGACTTTGCCCCGCATCGCCTTGATGCCGAGGTTGATGGCGCGGTTGTCTTCGAGGGTCCAGCTGAGCTCAGCCCACTCGTAGCCGTGCCGCATTCCGCGGTAGGCGAGTTCGGCGTACATGGCCGTTGAGAGAGCTCCGTAGCGCTTCATTCCGCGGAACTTCCGCTTGATGCCGAGCATCATGAGGCGGGCGCTCTTTGGCTTCTCGACCTTGAGGCGCCAGAGCATCTTGGCCCAGCCGAAGGGGAAGAGTCGTCCGTCGAGGTCATGGACCAAAGACGGTAGGTTTGGCAGGCAGATGACCATCGCCGCGACCTCCCCGTTGACCTCTGCGAAGAACGCGAGTCGCGGGTCGATGATGAGCTTCATGTCCTTGGCGACCTGCTCGACCTCGGCTTCCGTCGTTGGAACGAAGCCCCAGTTGTCCGCCCACGCGTCGTTGAAGATCTCGAGAACAAGGTCGAGTTCTTCGCGCATTCGCTTCGGTTCGACGCTGCGGAAGGTCACTTCCGGCAGCTCGTTGATCATGTCCCAAGCGCGCTTTACGCGTTTTGGCGGCTCGGCGGCAATGTACTTCCAAGCGAGGAGGTCTTTGGCCTTTTCAAGACCGGCGTTCTCGATGAGACGATGCTGATACTCGCGGTGGTGCGGCATCGAGAGCGCCGGCGGCGTGTCAAAGCCGTCGATGAGCACACCGGACTCTTCGTTGATGCACAGCGAGAGAGGCCCGCGCATCGTGGTCATGCCCTTGGCGCGAAGCCACGCGCGACACGCGTCGAGGAGCGCGTCGGCGACCTCCTGATCGTTGACGGTGTCGAAGAAGCCGAAGAAGCCTGCGCCGTCGTCGTGCACCTTGAGGTGCTCTCGGTCGATGGTCGCCGAGGCTCGGCCCACGGCCCGGCCGCGTCGTTTTGCGATAAAGAGGCGGCCCTCGCCGTGTAGCCAAAACGGGTTCTTGCCCGGCGTCAGGCGATCCTTGAGCTCCATTCGGAGGGGTGCAATGTAGGCGGGGTCCGTCGCATAGATCGGCGACGCGACGTCCATGAACTCTTTGACGCGCTCGCCCGGCGCAAAGTCCTCGACGACGATGCTCATTTGCTGCCCGTTTTCAGAGGACCGACCATCTCGCCTGGTTTCACGGCGGCGTCGAACTCAGCGCCGGTCATATGACCCAGTTCTTCCACGGCTTGCCGAAGCGTGCTGCCCTTCTTGTAGGCATGTTTCGCGACCTTCGCGGCGTTGTCGTAGCCAATGTGCGGGTTGAGCGCCGTGACGAGCATGAGGGACTCATGAAGCTTCGCCTCGATGGTCTCCCGGTTTGGCTCGAGGCCTGCGGCGCAACGTTCGTCAAAGCTCGCGCAGCTATCGGCGAGGAGGCGTACGGACTGCAGAAGCGCGTTGGCCATCACAGGCTTGTAGACGTTGAGTTCGAAGTTGCCTTGGCTGCCGGCGAATCCCACCGTCGCGTCGTTTCCGAAGACCTGACAGCAGACCATGGTGAGGGCTTCGCATTGAGTTGGGTTGACCTTGCCGGGCATGATGGAGCTGCCGGGTTCGTTCTCGGGGATTCGAATCTCACCGATGCCGCAGCGGGGACCGCTCGCGAGCCAGCGAACATCGTTGGCGATCTTCATGCAGGCGGCGGCGAGCTGCTTGAGGGCGCCGGAGGCTCCCACGTAGGCGTCGTGGGCGGCGAGGTAGGCAAACTTGTTCTTGGCGGTGATGAACTCTTTGCCCGTCAGCTCGGCGATGGTGGCGGCGACTTTGACGTCGTAGCCTTCGACGGTGTTCAGGCCGGTGCCGACCGCGGTGCCGCCGAGGGCGAGCTCGCGGAGCTGAGGGAGCGTCGCTTCGATGGCCGCGAGGGCGTGGTCGAGCTGAGCGACCCAGCCGCTGATCTCTTGGCCCAAAGTGATGGGCGTCGCGTCTTGAAGATGCGTTCGGCCAATCTTCACGATGTCGTGAAAAGACTTCGCCTTGCCGTCGAGAGTGTCGCGCAGTTTGCGCACCTTGGGCAGCAAGCTGTCCTCGACGGCGATGACGGCGGCGATGTGCATCGCCGTGGGGAACGTGTCGTTGCTGGACTGTGACTTGTTCACGTGATCGTTGGGGTGAACGGGCGTCTTGCTGCCGAGCTGTCCGCCCGCGAGCTCGATGGCGCGGTTGGCCAGGACCTCGTTGACGTTCATGTTGGACTGCGTGCCGCTGCCGGTCTGCCAGACCACGAGAGGAAAGTGGGAGTCGAGCTTGCCCGCGATGAGCTCATCGGCGGCCTTCACGATGAGGTCTCGGACGCTCTCTTCGAGGTTACCAAGGGAGTGATTGGTGATCGCCGCGGCTTTCTTGAGGTAGCCAAAGGCGTGGATGATCTCCGTGGGCATGCGGTCTTCACCGATGGGGAAGTTCATCCGCGAACGCATCGTCTGGGCGCCGTAATAACGGTCAGTGGGCACCTGCACATCGCCCATAGAATCGCTCTCAGTCCGAAATTCACTCATCTCTTCGTCCTTTCATGCCGGCGCCGTTGCCGATGCAGGGCGGAATACCGCGGGCGGGGTCTGGGGTCGAGGCTGTTTTCGGGGAAGCGGCGCGACTCGTTGACGAAGCGAAGCGTGACGAAACGGGGTTGCGAGACAACGGCCGCGGAGGTCATACCAAGGTCGTGTTCGCCCCCTCGCCCCGCCTCCTGGTGTTTTCCCTCTGCGCCCTGGCCGCGTTCGCCGCCGCGGCGCCTTCTACGGCGGCTGCCCAGCCTTCTGTCCGCGATCGACTGGAGGCCATGGAGAACGCGCGCCCGGCCACCGTGCCCGAGGGGGCCGTACTCTCCGTCCGGCACATGCTCGACACGGCGGACCGTATCGAAGCGAACCACGCCGAGCGAGCCCCCGAGTGGCGGCGGCGCGCGACTCGTTACCTCGAGCGCATGGAGGCAGGTCAAGACCCGTTCCCGCTGGCGAAAGGGGAAATCGTCAACCGCGGGTACCGTTCGCCCATCAGCAACGTGCTTCAGGGATACGCCATTTACCTGCCGCCGGACTACGACCCGACGCGCGCATACCCCGTGTATATCGCGCTCCACGGCGGCTCGTCGAACGGCAACCTCTTCTTGGGCGTGGTCCTGGGGAACAACATGGACTGGCTCACCTACGACGAGCACGTCTACGACGAGTACACGCCGCGCTGGACCCCCGACTGGATCGTCGTCGCGCCGACTGGCTTTGGCCAGATCATGTGGCGCTGGATGGGCGAGCAAGACGTCCTTGATGTGCTCGATGATGTCGAGCGTCACTACAACGTCGACGAAAACCAAGTGGTCCTCGGCGGTCTTTCCAACGGCGGCGTCGGCGCCTACGCCATTGGCTCGCGTCATTCGTGGCGTTTCGCAACGGTCCAAGCCATGGCCGGCGCGCCGAGCTGGCTGCAATACACGGGCGGCGGGCTTCGGGAGGTCACCACGAACGAAGTGCGCCGTTACAGCGGGCTTCATCTCGCGGAGAACGTCGTCAACACGACGTTTCGCTACTACCACGGCACCGAGGATGGCGGTCCGATGCGTCCAGCCTACGTCCGCGCCTACACCCAGGCGCTTTCGCGGCTAGAAGGCGTAACAGCGCACGAGACCTGGTTCGACGCGGGGCACGACATTCTGTACCGAGTCCATCGGCACGGGCGCGTGTACTCAAGCCTCGCGGACACGCGTCGCGACCCACGCCCGCGCGAGGTTCGCGTGGTGAGCGGCGACTACCGCGCAGCGCGACAGCACTGGGTGAGCATCGAACGACTGGAGACGTTCCCCGAGCTCGGCCGAGTGCGCGCCGTCGTCGGTGATGACGGAAACGTAACCATCGAGTCCAGCGGCGTGACCTCGCTCTCGCTGCACATCGCCACGATGCCCGCGGGCGAAAACACGCGCATCACCGTCGACGGTGATGTGGTGTACGAGGGACCCCGCGAGGCCCTCGGGACCCGCTTCCATGTCACGAAAAACGGAAGCGACTGGCGCGCAGGCTTCGCCCCGACGGACGGCCTGCGCAAGGTCGCCGGGTTGAGCGGGCCGATCTCCGACGCGTACTACGGGCGAATGATCCACGTGTACGGGACACAGAACGAAGACGACACGGACAAGCTTCGCCGTGCGGCAGAACGGGGCGCCCGCGGCTGGCCGCTGTGGGCCTGGGACCTTCGCCAGACCGTTGTTGCGGATACGGAGCTCACCGACGAGATGATGCACGACGCGCACGTCGTTCTCTACGCAACGCCCGGCTCCAACTCCGTGCTGGCCCGGGTTGCCGGCGCCTTGCCTATCAAGCTCGAAGAAGACGCCATCATGGTCGGCACGGAACGCTTCGGTGGCCGCGACGTTGGCGTGCGCTTCGTCTACCCGAACCCTCTCGCGCCGCACCGCTACATGATCGTACAGGGCGCGATGACGGCGGACGACGTGAGCCGAGGCAACAAGCTGCCAGAGTTCTTGCCGGACTACGCTGTCTACGACGGACGCGAGCTTCGCAGTCAGCAAAGGCGCGTCGCCGGACGAAGTCGCCTCCGCACCGCGGGCAACTTTGACGACCGCTGGCGACTGCCTGGGGAACCCCAGCCTACGGCGGAAGGCTCAGGCCCAGATGACGAGGAGGAGACGGTGCCTGGACTTCCCGTTCCGCCGGCTCCGGCGGTGCCCGCGGCGCCAACGACGTTCCTGGCGCCGGACAGTGACCAAGCTGGTCACGCGGCGCGCCGCATTGCCGCGCTTGTGCCCGGCTTTGTGAACTACCGCGCGACCATCGGCGGCGCAGAGTGGCGAAACGTCGAGGAGGCGCGTTGGTCCGTGCGTCCCGCGGAGGAGTGCTACGAAGCTCTTCGCAGCGCGGACATCGCCGCACGGCCAAGCCGAGAGCTCACGAGCCTGGTCCCAGCTCCCGTCGAAATCACCGGGCCCATCAACGGCATCTGGTTTCGGCAAACCCATGAGGAGCGCCCCTTCGTCATCGCCTGCGAGCTCGCCCTGAGGCTCCCTGCGCTGACACAGATACTCGCCGGCCACAACATCCGCGGCGTCGAGATTCTCTCCACGTTCCGCACGTACCCTTCGACGAGCTTCCACCGAATGGGCCTCGCCCTCGACCTCTCACGCTTCTGGACCGACGGCGGCTGGCTCGACGTCGCCGCGGACTACGAGGCTACGCCGATGCGCAGGACCTGCGCCGGTGACGCGCCAAGCGGGGGCGCCGGCGTGCTTCGCGACATCGCCTGCGAGTTCGCAGAGTCGAACCTCTTCTCGTCAGTACTGACGCCAAACTACAACGAAGGGCACCGAGATCACTTTCATCTGGACACGCGGCCGAACGACCCGCGACTCTTCTTGCGCTGAGTTCCTCTCGCTGGACGTAGACCTGGACTCACTCCTGCCTGACGTCGAAGTTGCAGGTATATTTGATGCGAGTGGCGACGGGGCCTTCGGGAGTTTGTCCTGGAGACCAGGCACGTCCTCTGAGGCACTGTTGGCAGACGGTGGCGTACCCTTCGCCGTCACCGGCCTCCGATTCGACCTGCAAGTCGAAGGGAAGACCGTCGGAGCCGAGACCCAATCGGATGGTTGCGACACCGCAGCCCCTCCAGACGCCATGGGACTCCTCTAAGCACCGGGCGAGCTGAGAGAACGGCGGCGGAACGGGGCGACGGGAAAGCTCGTTCACCGGAACCACCACAACACTCTCGCGAGGAGCGAGCACATTGGGTTGAGCGGCAGCGCAAGCCGTGCAGAGGATGAGACAGCGTCCGCATCCCAGGCGGTAGCACAGAGCACGGCGGCATGGGCGGCGCCGAGCACATCTATGGATGGCGAGGCGCCGAGTGACGCAGAGCACGGCGGCATGGGCGGGAAAGCGTTCTAGGAAGAGGTGATATAAACCCAGGTCCCCACCCGCTCCCGGTCCGCAAAAACAGCGTGCCAGGAGGCAGGCAGATGAGGCCCGGCCCAGTGGAACACCCAGCGCGCGTCGGCGGGGGAGAGGTTCACGCAACCGTGACTGCGAACGCGGCCGAACTGGTCGTGCCAGAAGGCCGTGTGAAGCGCGTAGTTGCCTTCAAAGTACATCGTCCAGGGCACGTCTTCGATCTGGTAGGCGCCCTCTTCACTTGTAAGGTCGTCCATCGTCGTCGAGACATGTTTCGACTGAATTCGGTAGAGCCCCGTGGGCGTCTCAAAGCCTTCACGGCCCGTAGCGACGGTCGTCGCGTAGACAGGGGTGTCGCCTTCGTACGCGACGAGGGTTTGCTCGGCCAATGAGATATGCAGCCAGCGGTTGGTCTCGCGGACACGCGGCGGGCGGGCGACGGCGGCGGCGATGCGAACGGCACTTCGGCGAATCGTGTAGCCCTCGCGATCCACAAGGTAGCTGCTGCCGTTTCGGTCGATCATCTCGGCCACATCGATGGCGGAGTGACGTTCCAGCGTTCCCGCGCTCTGGTATCTGCGGGTGGTCCCGACGCGGCGAAGTCGATGCGTTCCATCTCGCAGCGTGAAGGCGAGTGGAAGCCGGGAGCCGCCACCGAGGACAACGCCGTGATGGCGTGACGGAGTGGGTTCGTCGAGGAACGCGCTTCGCACATAGCCGCCGCGAACCGTGCGCAGAAAATCGCTCTGGTCGTCAGGGCTGCGCTCGTCGATGCTCACGTAGAAGCCCGCGCGCATTCGCTGTCGCACGAAGTCCGGGAGCGTGACGTTCTCGGGCAGAATACGTGGCTCTTCTTGGTCTTCGCTGCCGGGTGCGGGAGGTGCGTCTACGGAGACATCCTCATCCGAAGCACCAGGGCGGGCGATGTTGTTGAACATGTCCGTAATACGCTCTTCTTCGGCTTCGCTCGGGAGCCGCCAGAACTGCGGAATGTTCCGCCGGCGCGCGAAGGCGTACTCGTAGGGCAGCGGGTCCTCGAGGGCGGGCTGCACTGGAATGGGCGCGAACTCCGGCGGCTGGTCATCGATGAGGGTGCCCTCACTGCGGCACACGTAACCGCCGCCGGGGACCTCGAACCAGCCTCGCCGGCAACCGACACCGGGAACGCGCTCGGTGGCCCGAAAGCGCGAGCCCCGACGCATATAGCCTGCGACGGGTGCAGACGCGTTCGGCTCGGAACGGACCCGCTGAAGAAAGTGCGTGGTGATTCCGTGGTTTGGGTACCGCTCGTCAAAGGCGCGCTCGCTGGCCCGTTCGCTCTCTCGGAGGCGCTCCAGGACGTCGTCGCCGTCATCTGGGCTTACGGGAATCGCCACGGCCACCGGAGCGCTGGGCTCGACCAAGGGCTCGGCAACAGCCTGCGCAGACGGCGATTCCGCGTCGCCCTTGCCCGCGTCCACGGGCTCGCTTGGCGTAGGCCCGCACGCAGTGCTCAGAATGAGCAACAGGAGGAAGCGGAATGAGGCCGAAGGGACCATGACTAAGGGGCTCGCACATACCGCACTTAGGGGTCCAGAAAACGGCAGCTTTTCGGATATTTCGCCCCAAAAGCACTGCACAGACCCTTCAGCGGCGGTGGGCGGTTGACGCCTGAGGTGGCCGCTCGTACCACCTGGCGTGCACCCCGCCCGTCCGCGCGCTGAGACCTCCCCCTGCCCATCTTGTGGCAAGGACGTAGACGCCCTTCGGGCTGCCCGCGTGGTGCTTTTGGACAGCGGTGCACGCTATCTCTGCAGTGCCTCCTGCGCCTCGGATTTCCGGCAAGGCAGCCGGCATCATGAATCGTCCCCGGCGCCGGCCAGGACCACCTCAGTGCCCGAACAAGTCCGCGAGGCGACCATGCCCCGCATCGCGCTCCAGGCGCGTGAAAACGAAACCGCCGCTCGGCGCGCCCTCGTGGCGCCTGAGGCTGTGCCAATTCCGTGGAGCGGCATCCTTCTGGCGGCCGCCGGATTTGGCCTGGGCCTCGCCGCCCAGTCGTGGCTTGTGGCCCTCGCTTCTCTCGCATGCACGACGCTCGCGTCCGTCGTCGCGTTGATCCGCGGCGCCGGCGCCAGGGCGGATGTCGGCACCGTCGCCTGGGTGGCGGGCCCCCTCGGCGCGACCCTGGCGGCCATCGCAGGGATGCTCGCGTTCGTGGAGCTCCAACAAAATGCAGGGCTCGCCGGCGCAGCCATCGCAGCCCTCGCGATGGTTGCACGCTCATGGCTCGACCGACGGGCCAGGCAGCCCGTCGCCGAGGTCGTGCACGACTTGGCCGCCAGCTTTCCAACCCGCGCACGCATTCCCACCAAAGAGGAACACGCACGCTACGAAGAGATCCCAGCCTCCTCGCTCCGCGTCGGTTCGGAAATCCTCGTCATCGAAGGGGAAACCGTCGCCGTCGATGGTGTCGTCGTCAGCGGCGAGGCCAGTGTTCTTATCCACCCAACGGCGGGCACGCCAACGCGAATCAAAGCGGGTATGCGTGTATTGGCCGGCGCCAAAGTCACCGATGGCGCCCTTCGCGTGATGGCGAGCCGCGTCGGCGACGAACGGGCGTTGAAGCGACCCGTGCGCTACGGCGACGTGCACGGACCCCACGCCGCTCGCATCGCACGACTCGCCGACCGCGTGACGCGATACGGCGGCCTCATCGCCCTCGCCGCCGCCCCCCTCGGTTTGGCCCTCACCGGCGACCCCGGTCTTTGGGGAAGCCTGTCCGCCGCCGCCGCGGTCCTCCTCGCGGCGCCCCTTCTCGCTGCGAGGCGCGGCGCCGAGTCCCCTTTCGTCGCCGCCGCCGCCAGCGCCGGCTCGAGGGGCATCGTGTATCAGGACGCTCGCTCGATGGAATCCGCTGGGCGCGTCACCACCGCAGCGCTGTCCGCGTCGGGGGTCATCACCGAAGGGAACCCTGAAGTCGTCGGTGTGTTTCCCGTCGGCGAAGCAGACGTCAGCGAGCTCATCGGGATGATCGCCGGCGCCGAGGCGAAGACGGAGTCCCATCCCCTCGCGCGGGCGCTCATTCGTTACGCCCAAGCACGCTCTATCTCGCCTGTCCTGGTCCGACGTGCGTCGCGAATCGCTGGGCGTGGCATCACCGCCATCACGCAGGACGGCGTCCCCCTCGTCGTCGGCACACGTCAGCTTCTCCTCGACGAGGGCATCAGCATCGCGATGGCGGATGCCCTGGCCAAGCGCGCCGAAGAGCGAGGTCAGACGGCGCTCTTCGTGGGCCTCGGCGGACGCGTCCGCGCGGTTATCAGCTTACAGGACCCTGTCCGACTTGGATCACGTGCGGCGGTGCAACGAATCTTTGATCTCGGCATCGATGTCGTGCTCTTGAGCGGTGACCACCGCGCGACGGTCGCCTCCCTCGCCAAACCCCTCGACGTGAACAACGTCAAGGCGGAGCTCCTGCCGAGTGAACAGAAAGAAGCCGTGCGGCGCCTTCGCGACGCCGGCGGACTCGTGGCTGCCGCCGGCCGGCTGCCACTCAACGCGCTCCCTCTCGAAGCCGCGGATGTCCCCATCCTTCTCGACTACGCAGGCTTGCCCGAAGGCGAACGAGGCATCGCCATCGCTGGCGTCGATGTCCGCGACGCGGCGGCGGCTCTGTGGATCGCCCGTGCCGCGCGCAAAGAGGCCACGCGCGGCGTCGCCCTCGCCGTGGGCGCCGGCGGAATGCTCGTCGCCGGCGCTGCCCTTGGATGGGTGGTCCCCGCCGCCGCAGCCGTCATCGCCGTTGGCGTCGACGCATTTGCTCTGCCAGCGGGCGCTCGCTTGCTGCGCCGAATCGAACTTCGCTTGCCTTCACGATAAGGAAAAAATGAGATGAGTAAAAAAGCCTGGGGTGGACGTTTTAGCGAAGAACTCAATTCGCTCGCGCTTCGTTATAGCGCCAGCGTAGACGTGGACTCGCGCCTCGCGTTCGAAGACATCGAGGGCTCCATCGCCCACGCGACGATGCTCGCGGCCCAAGGAGTCATCAGCGACGACGAGCGCGACGCCATCGTCAAAGGGCTCGGCGAGATTCGCGCGGAGATCGAAGCGGGGGAGTTTCCTTGGGATGCCGGCCGCGAAGACGTGCACATGAACATCGAGGCCGTGCTCACAGAGCGCATCGGCGAAGCCGGCGGCAAGCTTCACACGGGGCGCTCCCGCAACGACCAGGTCGCCACGGACATGCGCCTATGGGTGCGCAAGTCCATCTACGAGACGATGGCGCGCATCGACCGCATGGAGTCCGTCCTCGCGGCGCGCGCGGCGGCGACCATCGACGTACTGATGCCCGGCTACACGCACCTTCAACGCGCACAGCCGATCCGTTTGGCACACCACCTCTTGGCTTGGGCAGAGATGCTCGACCGTGACCGCGGGCGACTCGAGGACGCCGCACGCAGGCTCAACGAGTGCCCCCTTGGGAGCGCAGCGCTCGCCGGGACGACGTTTCCACTCGACCGTGACGCCGTCTCCAAGGCCCTCGGCTTCCGAGCGCCAATGCGCAACAGCCTCGATGCGACGGGCGACCGTGACTTCCTCATCGAAACCGTGAGCGCCCTCGCCTGCTGCGCCGTTCACCTCAGCCGAATCGCCGAAGAGCTCGTCGTTTGGTCTAGCCAGGAATTTGGCTTCGTTGTGATGAGCGACGCCTTTACGACAGGCTCGTCGATCATGCCGCAGAAGAAGAACCCCGACATGGCAGAGCTCGCCCGTGGAAAAACCGGGCGCGTCATCGGACACCTGGTGAACCTCCTCGTCACCCTCAAGGGCCTCCCCCTCGCGTACAACCGCGACCTGCAGGAAGACAAGACGCCCGTGTTCGACGCCTTTGACACGGTAAACGACACCCTCGAAGTGCTCGCCGGTGCCCTCGCTGGCGCGCGCTTCGATGCGGGGAACATGCGAAGCGCGCTTCGTGAGGGTTTCCTCGACGCCACGGAGGTTGCCGACTGGCTCGCCGCACGCGGTGTGCCGTTCCGCGAAGCGCACCACGTCGCTGGCAGCCTCGTCGCCCAAGCCGCAGAAGAGTCCAAGGTGTTGGCGGAGCTGACGTTGGCGCAGTTCAAAAAAGCCCACGCGTCCTTCGACGAGAGCATCTTTGACGCCCTCGACATGGAAACCGCCGTGGAACGCCGAAACATCTTCGGTGGCCCGGCGAAGATGCAGGTTAGCGCGGCGACGGAGGAGCTTTTCGCGCGCATTGTCGCGCGCGGAGCGGACCCCGCCGCTCTCTCCGCGGACGCTCGGAACGAACCATGAGTCCCGCAACGGCGCCATCTTTTGCGCGGCATGATGTACCGGAGAGCGCGTACTTCCAGTGGCGCGGAGGCGTCCTTCACTGCGACGGAGTGAGCCTTGAGAGCATCGCGCGCGGCGTCGACACACCGACGTTTGTGTACTCGGGTCGGGCCGTCGACGATGCCTACATGGCGGTCTCTTCGTCCGCGGACAAGGTCGGAGCACGAGCGACGCTCGTCGCCTACGCCATCAAGGCGAACGGCAACCTAGCGCTCCTGCGGCGCCTCGCGCTCCTTGGTTGCGGCGCCGACATCGTGTCGGAAGGAGAGCTTGCGCGAGCGTTGCGCGCGGGGATCCCCGCCGAACGAATCGTCTTTAGCGGCGTTGGCAAGCGAGACCGAGAACTTGTCGCAGCCTTGGACGCGGGCATTCGGGCCATCCATGTGGAAAGCGCCGCCGAAATTCACGCCATCGAGGCCATCGCCAAAGAACGGCGACAGGTCGCCACGTTGGCCCTCCGGGTGAACCCCAACGTCGACGCCGCGACCCACCCGTACATCGCGACGGGTCTCCACGACACCAAGTTCGGCCTTGAGATTCCGGTGGCGCGCGAACTCCTCACGACGATTGTGCAGAGCGATTACCTTCGCCTAGAAGGGGTCGCCTGTCACATCGGCTCGCAGCTCGAAACCGTCGCCCCACTCCGCGAAGCGGTGGAGATTCTAGCGTCCTTCGCCGACGAGTGCCGTCACGCCGGAGCTCCATTGGTCTCCGTGGACGTGGGCGGCGGATGGCCGATGGAGTACGGGTCCGAAGAGAGTCCGTTCCCGTCCCACGATGCGTTCGGCGAGGCCATCGCCGCTGGCTTCCGAGACGCCAGAGTTGACGTCGGAGACTACGACCTCATCACGGAACCTGGGCGCGCACTCGTCGGCAGCGCCGGCGCGCTCCTTACCCGTGTCGTCTTCGTCAAGGAACAGGGGGGTCACCGCTTTGTCATCGTCGATGGCGCGATGACGGAGCTGATTCGCCCTGCACTCTACGAGGCGTATCACGCCGTCGCGCCGGTGCGGCCGCGCGACGGTGAACCCGTCGCCATGGATGTCGTCGGGCCGGTCTGCGAGTCCGGAGACTTCTTCGCGCTCGGACGCCGGATCACACCCGTCGAGCGTGGCGATCTCATCGCCATCATGGGCGCCGGGGCCTACGGCCGGGAGATGAGCATGACCTACAACGCACGCCCCGCCGCGGCGGAGGTGCTCTGTGAAGATGGCGCGATGACATCGATCCGTACGCGCGCGCCCATGGAGAGCCTGTGGGCCGGCGAGCCTGAGGCTGAGCCGGTCCCCTAGCGCTTTGAACTAGAGGATCGACTTCGCGTTACGCGCCTTTGGGTCGCCGGCGCGAAGTCCCGAGTCGAGACGAGCGGCAGCGTTGATAAGCCCCAAGTGGGAGAACGCCTGGGGGAAGTTCCCGAGGAGTTCACCCGTGGACGGGTCGATCTCTTCGGCGAGGAGTCCCAGGTGGTTGCTCGCCTCGGCATGCGCCACGAAGACCTCCTGGGCTTCGTCGAGCTGCCCGCCCATCGCCAAGACTTCCGCCATCCAGAAGCCGCAGAGGACAAACGCGCCTTCGTCACCCGGCACGCCGTCTTCGCTTCGGTAGCGGTAGAGGTATGGCCCGGCGCCGAGTTCGCGCCGAATCCGGTCTCGTGTCGCGACGAAGCGTGGGTCCTTGGGGTCGACGAGACCGCGAAGCCCAAGAAGCAGCAACGCCGAGTCGACGTGGTCGTGATCGTAGGCGGCGACGAAGTGGTCGCGCTCGGCGCTGAGCCCCTTCGCACATACATCCGCGTGGACCCGCGCCGCCTCCGCTCGCCAGCTGTCTGCGATGTTGTCGCCGAAGAGGTCCGCGACATCTGCCCCGCGCTCGAGGGCGAGCCAACTCATCAGCTTGGAGTGGACGTTGTGGCGCACGCCCCCACGAGGCTCCCAGATGCCGTGGTCCGGCTCGACCCATCGTTCTGAGACGCTCTCCACAACGCTGCGAAGGGAGCGCCAGCCCCGGAGTGTCAGGGAACCACCGGAGTGTTCGTAGACATACGCGGCGTCGAGGAGCTCGCCGGGAACATCGTGCTGAATCTGGTCCCGCGCTCCGTTGCCCACCCGAACCGGCCCGCTGCCTCGATACCCGGAGAGATGTTCCAGGACGACCTCGTCTGGAACCTCGCCGCCGTCGAGGGTGTACATAATCTGCAGGTCGCTTCGACGACCGAGGGCGTCGCGAACGAAGTGAAAGAAGTCACGTGCTTCGCTGACGGCGCCGATGAGAGTGGCCGAACGAATGGCCATCGCGCTATCGCGAATCCACGAGTATCGGTAGTCCCAGTTCCGAGAGCCGCCGATCCACTCCGGCAGCGAGGTTGTGGGTGCGGCAACCATGGCGCCGGTGGGCGCGTACTGGAGGAGCTTCAACACCAACGCACTACGCACCACGTGGTGACGCCAAGGGCCTTCATAGGTGAGGCGTGCAACCCAGTGGCGCCAGTGAATACGCGTCTGGCGGAGCTGCTCGTAGGGGCGATGAGCCGCGACCGGCGCGACCTGCGGTGCATCCCAAGAGAGGATCATCCAGCGGCGTTCCCCGGTCTTCATCGTGATGCGGGCTCGCATTCCCTCCGAAGCGTCAGCGGCGGGGACCCACTTGGCGCCGGTGGCCAGCGCGACCATACGCCCGCCGCAGGACCCGGTCGCCAGGACTCCGTCCGGGCTCACCTCGAACTTCACCTCTGAACGCCCGAAATCGAAGCGCGGATCGAAGGTGAGGTCGAGTTCAACTTCGCCTTCCACGCATTGAATTCGGCGATGCACTTCGCTCACGGCGAGACGCGGATCTCCGGTCCACGGCATGTAATCCGTGAGACGTACGACGCCTTGACCCGGCACCTCAAAGAGCGTCTCTAGAACGTTCGTGTCGGGGTCGTATCGTTGCCGCGACACAAAGGGCCGGGCGACCGGGGTGATGCCTGTTTCGCCCGCGCCCTTGCCCTGGTCCAGGATCGCGCCGAAGACGCTCGGTGAATCAAAGCGGGGAAAGCAGAGCCAGTCGATGACGCCGTCCGCACGGACAAGGGCCGCGCTGCGACCGTCGCCGATGACACCGCGAGCGCCGATGGGGAGCGTTTTCGGCTCGTCTTCAAAAGTAAAAGGCTCGTTGAGGCGCTTGGCAGCGCTGTACAGGTCCACGGACCGAACCTACCAGCTGTGGCCTTCTTTTTTGCCGCGATTCGACGTCTATCGCGAACGGCTGGAACGACGACGTGTTCGGCGGCGGCCAGCGAGCCAGACGCAGACGCCAACAAGCCAAGCCATGCCGCCATCGGCGCCGCCGGGAGCGCTCACCGAGCACCCCTCAAAGAAGCTCCCCATAATCGGCTCAAAGCACTGCGAGGGCCGGTCCACGCTCATTCGTCCGACACCGTCGATGGCGTGAACTTCTACGCAGAGCGGTTGCGCGGCCTCTTCATCGGTGATGACGAAAGCCATCGTGATGAGGCCCGTGGTGAAGTTACGGGCTCGGGCACGAAGTTGTGGCGCGTCCAGTTCTTCGTTTCCGCGAGTCAGGTAGAGCAGGTACTCGATGCTCGCGGCGGCGCCATCGTCGACGGCGGGGTCGAAAGACACGTCGACGCGGTAGCCCCCTTCGGGCAAGTCGGCGGACTCCTCAGGGATCCGAGAGGACGTCACCGTGAGCTGCGGCTCGGGAAACTCGGGAGGCGAGGTGTCGACGTTGAAACCCGTGGTGAAGGAGAACGCGAAATCGCCCTCGAAATCCCGAGCGATGACTTCGTAGCGCCGCGCGTTGTCGAGGAGGCCTTGCGGCACGAAGAACACCGTTTGGTCGTCCCCCTGTTGCAGCGTGCCCTCTACAGGAGCGCCGTCGAGGGTGACCTCCAAGCTCGTCAGCGGGTCCTGCCCGGTGAGAGAAAAATAGCAGCGCGGGTAGACGACCCGGATGAACGCATTGGTCGGAACATCCGTCGCCCCAGATGCCGGCGCCGATTCGACCACGGCGAAGTCGTCTTCGTCGCATTGGGCGAAGCTCGGCGCTGCGCTCGCGGAGAGCAGGAACGTCACCACGCTAAGCCTGAACAAGAGTGCGCTCACGTGGAGGAGTGTAGAGCACATCGCGTCGCAACGCACCTCTGCCGGACCGCGCCAAGGCGCTGTGCTACAAGCATTCTCCATGGCGTGGAGCGACAGAATGAACGACGGCTTCGCCTTCGCGGCCCTTCTCGCACGCCGTGTCGACGCGTCGGGCGAAGGGCCTGAGGTCTACGTCGCACATGGCGCGCGCCCGGCGATCAAATCACGGCTCGACGCACTTCGTTCGGGAGCCCTGAAAGCCGAAGCGCTTGTCCCCGCTCTTCGGCCGGGTCCAAACGAATCCGTGCTCCAGGATGCCGCGCCGCGCGTTCGTGCCGTTGTCGGGTCACTCCTCGCAATAAGCGAACGTCGCCGACTTGCGCATCGCGGGCCCTTGCCGACCCCGAGGCGCGGCTATGAGGCGCATCCCGACCTCGCGCGGGCCCTGGCACGTTGGCGTACCGACTCCGACACGCTTCGTTGCGTCGCCCAAGAGCGCCGAGAGCTCAAAGAGGAGGAGGATGTATGGGCCGAGTCCTAAAAGGCCGGGTCGTTTCCGGCGTCGTTCTCGACGCTGCCACGGAGGCGGAACGCGTCGTTTCCCAAGCCCGACAAGAAGCGACAGAGAACCTTCGCGTCGCGGCGGCGGAGAGCGAAGCGATCCGCGAAGAGGCACGCCAGCGCGGTGATATGCAAGGCCGGGCGGAGTGCGCGGCCCTCTTGGTCGAGGCCGCGGCCGCGCGTGACTCGTTGCTCCAGGACGCCGAGAGCTCCCTCATCGACCTCGCTCTGGCAGCGACAACGCGACTCGTCGGCGACGTGCTGAAAGATCATCCAGATGTCGTTCGGGCGCGCGTGCAAGAAGTTCTCGCGAAGACACGCCGAGCTCAGCGTGTCACGGTATACGTTCACGAAACGGACGTGGCCCGCGTTCAGGGGTTCGCCGGGGTCGTGGTCCAAGCGTCCAAGGAGCTCTCGCCGGGAGACTGCATCGTCGACACCGACGTGGGGCAGTTCGACGCACGCGTGAGCACTCAAATCGATGCCCTGCGCGCAGCGCTCAAGAAGGAGTAGCGTTGGAGTCGCAGCCTGATACTCAGCCGCCCGAAGGCGAGCCCGCGGAAGAAGAGGTCGAAACGCCAGAGGACCGCAGCGCGCTTAGCGAATGGCGCACGCCCATCGTCCTCTTCGTTCTCACGAGCCTCTCCACGCTCTGGGTCGGTGCGCAGATGGAAGGTGTCGCGAATCCGTCCTTCGACACCCTGTGGCAAGGCTGGACCTTTGCCGTTCCTCTTATGGCGATCCTCGTTTCTCACGAGATGGGGCACTACGTCGCGGGCCGCATTCATCGCGTCGACACTTCGCCGCCCTACTTCATCCCGATGCCGCTCTCGCTGCTTGGAACGATGGGAGCCGTCATCAAAATGCGCGGCCGAATTCGTTCCCGTGATGCGCTCCTCGACATCGGCGCGTCGGGCCCCCTCGCCGGAATGGTCGTCGCCCTCCCCGTGCTTCTCTATGGTCTTCACGAGTCGCCGGTGGAGCCGCTCACTCTGACCGGCGCCTACATCATGGAAGGGCACTCGGTTCTCTACGTGGCGGCCTTGTACTTGGTGAAAGGCCCCATCCCCGAGGGCTACGACATCATGCTCTCGCCCTGCGCGCTCGCGGGCTGGGCCGGCCTGCTCGTCACCATGATCAACATGATCCCCTTCGGCCAGCTCGACGGTGGCCACGTCGCCTACGCGCTCTTTGGCAAACGCCAGGACCGCCTCTCAAAACGAATGATCTGGCTCCTCGCTATCCTCGCCGTGTTCGTATCCCTCGGCTATGGAATCCCCAGCATGATGGCGGGAGACCCCGACTACATCCAGACCGGGAACTTCTACGCCGGCGTGCCGTGGCTCGTGTGGGCCGGGATGCTCCTGCTGATGCGCCGTTACGGCGGCAGCGACCATCCTCCCACCGACGACGATGTGCTCTCTCCAAAGCGGCGGGTCATCGCAGCGGGGACACTCGTGCTTTTCCTGCTGCTCTTCATGCCGTCGATGGTCCGCTCGTTTGTGCCGAGCGACTCAGCAGAGCCTAGCGATAGCGCCGAAAGCGCCGAGACGGCCGTCGGCTAGCAGCGAGTCTGAGCCGCGCGCGTCGGGTTCGGATCCAGCTGCGCGTAAGCATCGCGTTGGTCCTGGGAGCCTCGCGACGGCGTTCGCACTGGAGCGAGAGGCTGTGGCTGAGGACGAGTGGTAGGGAAGTAGCTTGGACGGGGCATGAGAGGAGCTAACGGACGTTCCACCGGAGTCCTTGAGGGACAAAACGCCCGTGGCCTCATTTATTGCCCGGTCAGTGTGCTACGGATTCGGCGTGGACAGGCCCCTTCCGACTCGAATTACGCTGCGCTTGGGGCTCGACGACGCCGATGATGACGCGGCGCTGCGGGACGCCGCGGCCAAGAAACTGGGGGTCACGGTCGGCGATCTGCCACCGCTGACTCTCGCAAAACGGGCCATCGACGCGCGCGGGCGAGAAGTTCGCTTTGAACTCGTCCTGGATATTGGCGTCGACACCCCGTCTTCATTGGGGGGCCCGCGACCACAGGCCCTGAACGGGGAAGCCAAGGTCATCATCGTCGGTGATGGACCGGCGGGCCTCTTCTGCGCCTACGAGCTCGCCCGCCGCGGCGTTCGCTCCATCGTGCTTGAGCGCGGAAAACAAGTTCAGCCGAGGCGTCGGGACTTGGCGCAGCTCAACCGCGGCAACGACGTTCCGACGGAGAGCAACTACTGCTTTGGGGAGGGAGGCGCTGGCACCTACAGCGATGGCAAGCTCTACACCCGCGCGAACAAACGCGGAAACGTCCGCGACGTTCTGGAGATACTGACGCTTCACGGCGCACCGGCGCGCATCCTCACGGACGCCCGGCCGCACATCGGCAGCAACCTTCTCCCGAAGGTCGTGACGGCACTCCGCGAGCGCCTCGAAGAGTGCGGCGTCGAATTCCACTTCGATACGAAGGTCACCGGTCTACTCGCCGAGAACGGCCAAATGCAGGGCGTCGTCACGGAAGACGGCACAGAGCTGCTGGCAGCGCACGTCGTGTTGGCGACGGGCCATTCAGGCCGCGACGTTTGGCGAATGCTCCAGGAGATCGGCGCGCCCATGACGCCGAAAGCTTTCGCGCTCGGTGTGCGAATCGAACACCCCCAGGCCCTTATCAACGAGGTGCAATACGGACGGAGCGCTGGGCACCCGAAGCTGCCTGCGGCGTACTACAGCGTCAAAGCCCAAGTCAGCGGCGAACGCGCGGTGTTTTCGTTCTGCATGTGCCCTGGTGGGTTTATCGTTCCCGCGGCGACGGAACGAGAGAGCGTCGTCGTCAACGGCATGAGCCTGACCAAACGCGCTTCCCCTTTCGCGAACTCCGGCCTCGTGGTCAGCGTGTCGCCCGAGCAGTGGGAGGCCGCTGGCTTCTCCGGCGTCTTCGGCGGCGTCGACCTCCAACGCACCTTGGAGGAAGCCGCTTTTCGCCACGGCGGCGGTGCGTCCGTTGCGCCGGCGACACGTGTCACGGACTTTCTCGCCGGAAAGTCCTCCAGCACACTTCCAACGACCTCCTATCAGCCAGGTCTTTGCGCGACGGACATCGCGGCCGTGTTGGACTCGGCTGGGCTTCCTCTCGCGGAAGCACTTCGCGAGGGGCTCGGGCAGCTCAACAAGAAGGTCCGCGGCTATATTTCTGAGGAGGCGGTTCTTGTCGGCGTCGAGACACGAACCAGCGCTCCCCTCCGCATCGAGCGAGACGAAGAGCTCCAGTCACCGGGTCTCGCCGGCCTCTACCCCGCCGGCGAAGGGGCCGGTTTCGCCGGCGGCATCATCAGCGCCGCCCTCGACGGAATCCGTATCGCGAACGTC
>JBGCFM010000042.1:0-61929 GCA_045106895.1 Polyangiales bacterium
TTAGCGGTGCGCTTCTTCGCAGGCTTCTTGGCGACCTTCTTGGCTGCCTTTTTAGCGGTGCGCTTCTTCGCAGGCTTCTTGGCGACCTTCTTGGCTGCCTTTTTAGCGGTGCGCTTCTTCGCAGGCTTCTTGGCGACCTTCTTGGCTGCCTTTTTAGCGGTGCGCTTCTTAGCAGCCTTCTTCGCAACCTTCTTAGTGGTGCGCTTCTTGGCAGCCTTCTTGGCCGTGCTCTTCTTCGCAGCCTTCTTGGCCGTGCTCTTCTTCGCAGCCTTTTTGGTCGTGCGCTTCTTGGCAGCCTTTTTAGTCGTCTTTCGGGCTGCCTTCTTGGCGGCCTTCCGGACGGGCTTCTTTTTTGTGGATTTTTTCTTTTTGGTAGCCATATGTGACCTTCTCCGATGGGGGTCTGTTTGTGGGTGGTACCGTATTGTCACGTCACTTCACGTGTCAACCCGAAGCACACATAATTTATACCTAACTATACTCCATTTTAGCCAATTCTTCGTCATAAGTAGTGAGTAAAGACGAAAAAACTCAATGATTTCGGCGCAAAGATGAAGTGACCAGAAAACCTCGAAAAAAACGCACTTTTTTCGCTGCGACGATCTGCTGGACGCCATTTTTGGCCCTGTGTCCCCCCCCATGCTCGCTGTTGACATCGATTGGGGCGCCTCCTACCGTCCGCGCAACTTGGAGAACCTGATGCCTCGAACGTTCAAAATATTGCCCCTTCTTCTTCTTGGAATCGTGGGCGTCGCTTGTGGTCCTTCGCAGGAGCAACTCGACTCCGCGCTGGCCGAGAACGCAGACCTCCAGAGCCAATTAGACACGTCCAGGAGTGAAGGTGAGGCCCTTGAGGCTCGTATCGCCGCACTCCAAAACCAGAACTCCGAGCTCGTCGCCCGTCTCCGCGCATTGGGAGAGGACGTGCAGGAGCTCGAAGGTGAAAGGTCCAGCCTTCAGGACAACCTTCAGGAGACCCAGCGGGCACTCGAAGAGCTCCGGGAACGGGAACGTCAAGCCCAAGCTCGTTTGGCGACGTTCCAGGGACTCATCGAGCGCTTTCGCTCGATGATCGAGAGCGGCCAGCTTCGAGTTCGAATCGTTCGTAATCGCATGGTCGTGGAGCTTCCAGAGGGTGTGCTCTTCGACTCGGGTCGCGCAGACCTCAAAGACGACGGCCAATCCACCCTTGGTCAGGTCGCGACGGTTCTGAGCACTATTCCGAACCGTGAGTTTCAGATTGCAGGTCACACGGACAACGTGCCAATCGCCAACCGCCGCTTCCCCAACAACTGGGCTCTTTCCACAGCGCGCGCGGTGACCGTGGCCCGTTACCTTATCGATGACGGCAACGTCCCGGCCAACCGCATCAGCGCCGCCGGATACGCCGATACGCAGCCGGTTTCCGCCAACGACACCGCTGAGGGTCGCGCGCAGAACCGCCGCATCGAAATCGTCTTGGTCCCGAACCTGGATGAACTCCCAGACCTCAGTTCCTTGGCCACCACCGAATAGCCAGCCAGCCGAGTCGATGCGAGAAAGGCGCCACTCCACCCGGAGATGGCGCCTTTTTCTATATAAAACAGGCACTTATGCATCACCACGGTGGGTGACAGGTTTGGCACCACCGTTGACCTATGGCTTCGAACAGATTATGGTCCGCGACGCTGCTCAAACTGAAAGGTCTGGCAGCGGGCCTGCCTCCTAAAACGCTCCACGCGAAATATGTTGGGTGGCCCAAGAGTTGATCTACGCGCCCCCAAAGCTTGGGGGACGCCGCCCAAAAAGTTCAAGGAGTTCTGATGCCTACGGGTCAGCTTCAATTTAAAGTCGGCGACAAAGCCGTCTATCCAGCCCAAGGGGTTGCAGAGGTTGTTTCCATTGAGGAAAAGAGCATTGCTGGCAGCAAGCAGGTCTTTTACGTCCTCAAGATCCTCGACACCGATCGAAAGATCATGGTCCCTGTCGCCAATGCAGAGAACGTCGGGCTTCGTCCGCCGATCTCTGAGGTGGACATCAAAGAGATCTTCATCATTCTCAAAGAGCGAACCATCGCCTTTGACAACCAGACATGGAACCGCCGTTACCGTGGGTTCATGGACAAGATCAAGACCGGCTCGGTGTTTGACGTAGCGGAGGTCATGCGTGATCTCTACTGCTTGAAAGCCGACAAGTCCCTCAGCTTTGGCGAGCGAAAGATGCTGGAAACGGCACGCAACCTCATCGTGAAGGAAATCGCCGTCGCTCGAAAAGAACCTGAAGAGAAGGTTCTGTCGGAGATCGAAGCGATCTTCGATCTTCCCGAAGAATAGCCGCAGGCCCTTACCCGCCGTCTGGGTCTTTGGGCCCAATCACGTGCGGGATGGGTCAATCCTCAGGGCGTCGTTACGCCTCCCCCAGGCCGCCAAGGCCAGCTTACCCGCGGAGCTCAGCTCCGGTTTGTGAATACCCAATGCGCAATAGTGCGCTTCTGATCAACGTCAGCGTCGGTGAAACCCGTGTGGCGTTGGTTGAAAAAGGCATCGCCCGAGAGCTCTTCGTCGAGCGACGAACCGAGCGTTCCCCCGTCGGCAACATCTACCTCGGTAAAGTCACCCGCGTGCTCCCGGGCATGCAGGCCGCTTTCATCGATGTAGGCCTGGACCGCGCGGCGTTCCTTCACGTGGAGGATCTCCAGCCCGCAAAGACCAACGAGCCAGAACCGGAAGAGACTCCGAAGAAGGGCAAGAAGTCAAAGCGCGCTCAGCCGCGTAAGAGGGCCTCTCGAACGACGCCTATTCGCGACCTCTTGCGGGAAGGCCAAGAGATCCTCGTGCAGGTCTCAAAAGGCCCCATCGGGACCAAGGGCGCCCGCGTCACCGCGCACGTCTCGTTGCCCGGTCGACACGTCGTCTACGTGCCGGCCGGAGACTCCGTTGGAATCTCCAAACGCATCGGTCGAGAGGTCGAGCGAAAGGCGCTTCGGGAGGTGCTCGAGTCGGTGAAACCCGAGACCGGCGGCATCGTGCTCCGCTCTCTTGGCTCCGGAATCACCAAGAAGCAGCTCAAAGCCGACATCGGCTACCTGGTGAAGGTATGGGAAGGCGTGCAGGCCGCCATCGAGCAAAACAAGAAGTCGCGAAAAAAGCTCAAGGCTCCCTGTCTCATCCATGAAGAGCCCGACATCGTTCTGCGTAGCGCCCGAGACATCTTCACTGAGAGCGTCGACGAGATCGTCGTCGACGACCCCGCGCAGTTTGAGCGACTGAAGAACTTCCTCGGCATGTTCCTCGCGTCGCGTATCGACGACATCCAGTTTTACGACGGCCAAGAACCACTCTTCGACGAGTTCGGCATCGAAGACGAGATAGCGCGGGCGCTGTCGCGGAAGGTGTCCCTGCCCTCCGGCGGCTACCTCATCATCGATCAGGCGGAAGCTCTGACCGCCATCGATGTCAACACGGGCCGCTTCACAGGCAAGGGCCGAGATGTCACGGAGACGATTCTCCAGACCAACCTCGAGTCCGTCAAAGAGATCGGCTACCAGCTCCGCTTCCGGAATATCGGCGGCCTCATCGTCCTCGACTTCATCGATATGGAGAAGAGCAGCCACCGCGAAAAGGTCTACAAGGCTCTCGTCGCGGTGCTGCGCGAAGACAAAGCGAAGACAACGGCGGTTCGTATCTCGGAGCTTGGACTCATCGAGATGACGCGAAAGCGGACTCGGGAATCCCTCGGACGAATGCTCTACGAGCCATGTTTCTACTGCGACGGCACGGGCGCGTTGAAATCGAAAACCACCGTGTGCCACGAGATCTTTCGGCAGCTCCGCCGCGAAAAAGACAGCCTCCCCGGCTACAAGATTACCATCACCGCACATCCTTCCGTGTGCGACACCCTTGAGCGTGAAGAGCGCGAGGCACTCGAGGCGGCGTCTCAGGTTGTGCAACGACGTATCGAACTTGCCCCTCGAAAAGATTACCATCTGGAACAGTTCGACCTTACGGCGGGCTGAGATGGCGGGGGAGCGGGGACGATGAGCGAAGACAAGCGGCATGACGCGCGAGTGACGATCAACAAGGACTTCGAGTCCTTCGACGCCTTCGTCCACGAGTATGTGACGAACATCTCTCGCAGCGGAGCCTTCGTGAAGTCCAAGCAGCCCCTGCCCATCGGCACTGAGGTCAACCTCAAGTTCACCGTGGTGATGGACGATATTGAAACCATCGAGGGGGTTGGCGAGGTTGTACGCGTGGAGAAGGACCCGCCCGGCATGGGCGTCGTTTTCACGCAACTGAGCAAGTACTCGGAGCACCTGCTCGCGACACTCCTGACGGCGCGAGCACCGGTGGAAGGCGACGAAGAATGAGCGCGCGTATCGGCGGCCGAAAGCTCACTGAGCTGAGCGACAAAGAACTCCAAGCTGAGGCTGTGCGTCGGCGCAAGCTGCGCTCCGGCGGACAGTCCGTGCCTCCCGAGATGAAGCGCTACTTTGCGAGCCTGGAGCTGGCCGAGACGGCCACGCGCGAAGAAGTCGAGGACGCCTACGTCCGCCTGGTCGAAAAATACGATCCAGAGAAGCGACGCGGGGACCCGAAGAAGTTTGAGGCGGCCAAGGAGCTCTCGCGCTCACTGAGCCGAGCGTACCGCCGACTCTCCGAGTGGTTCGAGCAAAGCTAAGCGCAGCCCGCAACGCGTTGCCTGTGTCGATGTCAGGCACGCCTGCGTCGTGATCAATACGCCGCCGGCGCACGTCGTCCTGGGCGTCGCAGAACACGTCGTCCTGGGCGACGCCGAGCGACGCAGAGGCGTCCTGGGTGGAGAAGCCTAGTTGGTGACTAGGTACCCGGCCTTCACCAACTTCACGAAGATGTTGCTGGTGTCGAGGTCGGTGGCGGCACTTCGGTCGAGAACCATCCCGACATTGCCGAGATTGTGCGCGAGCTGCAGAACGTCGAGTTCATCGGGCGAGAGGTCGCGCAGCGGAGCGCTTAGTGGCGCGCACAAACGAACGCTCGCCGCGAGGGACGGCATGTCCGCTCCGAGTCGGCGCGACTCGTCGAGCTGGCGCATCGCCTCCATGAGCAAACCTTCGGTGCTCATGTTGATGGTCTGCGGGAACTCTTGTTCCTGAACGCCTTCCATGTCGAAGGTGCCCTGCTCCCAAGTGATGATTCGGTAGAAGCTCTTCTCGGGGCTCGCGTCGAAGTTATCGTTCACCGTGGCGAACACAACGCGTCCCTTGTCCAAGTAGATGTGACCAACGTCGGCGCCGGTGCGCACAACTAGGGTGCCGCTCTTCTTGGATGCACCAAAGAGCTGAAGTAGGTCCGGCAGTGGCACCTCGGCGATGGAGCCGGTCATTGTGCGTACGTTGTTGCTTCGCTTGCCGGAAGCGACGTCCTCGAGGCGAGCCTGAGCCTCGCGGAGGTTCGGGCCACCATCGGTCGCGACGACCTTGATGATGCTGGTGCCGATGAGAATCCGGTCGCCTTCGTCGAGCTTCGCGCGCTTGATCTTCTCCCCGTTGACGAAGCTGCCGTTCGTGGAGCCTAGGTCTTGAAGAAAGATCTGCCCGGAAGTCACCGTGATCTTCGCATGACGACGAGAGACCATATCCTCGACGAGAACCATGTCGAGTTCGCTCGACCGTCCGATGACGATCTCGCCCGAATCCGGGAGGGGAAACTCCCCGCCTTGGTACTTGCCCGAAATAAAACGGAGGGCATGCGAGCGGGATAGTTGGGGCGAAGTCATGAGGAGAGACGAGTTTGAGGGGATGGCCCTCGGCGAGAAGACGTTCTGAAAGTTCCCTTGGGAAACAACGTTCGTGTCCAGGGTGTAGGCTAGAAGCCGCGGGGGTTATCGGTCAAGGTTCGGGAAGTCCAACTCACTGAAATTTCGCGGGATCGGGCGTTGTCCGGGCTCGCGACAGCCCTTCCGCGCGCGTTTTAGGCGCTGAAGTCCGAATACGCCAGCTTAGAGTTTCCGCACAGCTGCCTTCGTCGTCTCGGCGGAGGGACCCAGACGGCATCGTGAGGTGCCTTCGCGAGCACAAATGGTACAAGTGGTGGGTGCTGCGCCCACCTCAAGGAAGCCTTTGGTGGGGGATGTACATCGCGGCGACGCTGGCTTTGGCGCTGCCCGCGAATGCGCAGGTCCGCGACCGCAATGTGCGCTGGCATCAGATCGAAACCGATCACTTTGTCATCGCCTACCATGAGCCGCTGGGGATCTTGGCTCGGCGCTCGGCCTATCTCTGCGAGCGCGCCCACGCACGCCTGTCGGATGTATTGGCCACGGACGCGAGCGACAAAACATACGTCGTGCTGACCGATGGAACGGACTCTGCGAATGGGTCCGCGACGTCATTGCCATACAACACGCTTCGCATCTTCGCGTCGGCACCGGACGACCTCTCGTCGCTCGGAGACGTCGACGACTGGCTTCACTTACTCATCACGCACGAACACACCCATGTCTTGCATCTCGACACGGTGGGCGGTCTGCCAGCGATCTTAAACCGAGTGCTCGGCAAGACCTTCGCGCCAAATCTGGTCCAACCACGATGGTTCATCGAGGGCCTGGCCACACACATGGAGACGCGCGAGAGCAGCGCCGGCCGACTGCGTTCGAGTCAGTTTGGGATGTTCATGCGAATGGACGCCCTCGAAGATCGGATGATGCGTCTCGACCAGATTTCGAACGTCGTCGACCGATGGCCCCGCGGCAACGCGTACTACCTCTACGGCTCTCACTTCGTCGACTGGATCGCGGACCAATACGGCCGGGAGGCGCTGACGGCGATCAGCCACGAATATGGGCGGCGGCTTATTCCCTACGCGCTCAACCGCGCAGCGCATTCGGCGACGGGGTCGACCTTCGTCGAACTCTACGAACGCTGGCAAGACCATCAACGAGAGCTCGCCACAACAACGCGAGATGCCGTGCTCGCTGCAGGTCGCGTCGAAGGGGTACGCCTGACACACCGAGGTGACATCGCCCGAAGTCCTCGTTGGCTGGACAACGACACCATCATCTACTCGATGCTCGCCGGCGGCCTCGATGGGCAGCTACGCGCGGTGAGGCGCGACGGAGATGGCGAGGGGCGCGAGGTGGTGCGGACATCGGGCACCTCCTATTGGAGCACGGCTCCCGGCGGCGACATCGTGTACGCCGCCGTCGACACATCTGGAGATATCTACTCCCTCTACGACCTCTTTCGCCGCTCACCGGACGGCGAGGTGCAGCGACTGACGACCGGATTTCGTGCCCGTGACCCCGATGTGCGCGGCGAGCGCGTGGTGTTCACACAAAACGGTGCCGGAACCACGCACCTGATGATCGCAGACCTCGACGACGTCGTGGGCACGGCGCGGGTGCTCCTACGAAACCCTCGCTTCGCGCAGGTGTACACACCGCGTTTTTCACCGGACGGACACACCGTCGCCATCAGCCGATGGACGCGCGGGGGGTACCGCGACATCCAGCTCGTGGATGTCGCCAGCGGCCGGGTGCGGGCGATCACACGTGACCGCGCCATGGATACGGGTCCAAGCTGGTCACCAGACGGCGAGCATCTTTACTTCGCGTCCGACCGGACAGGCATCTCCAACATCTACCGTTTCACAGTGGCGACGGGCGGCCTCGAACAAGTCACGAACGTGGTGAGTGGTGCGTTCTCGCCTTCGGTGTCGCCGGATGGCGAGCGAATCGCCTACCTCGGCTACACAAGCTTCGGCTGGGATGTTTGGCAGCTTGAACTTCAAGGCGTTGAAGCCCGACAGGCGCCCTTTGAGACCACGGAGCGTGGCGGCCCTCCGCCCGACGGGGCTCTGGTGCGTCCCGCGCAGCGTTACCAAGCGTGGCGCACACTCTGGCCCCGGGCCTACCTCCTCGACTACCAGTCGACGGCGCTGGGCTTTGGCCTCGGAGTCAGCCTCGCCCAGACAGACATCGCCGGGCACTACCAATACAGCCTGCGGGTCGGGGTGGGCCTGGAGACGGGGTATGTCGATGTCGATGGCGCTTTTGTCTTCGGGCGCCTTCCAACGCCCATTCGAATTGGCGCTTATCGGCGTATCTCTCAACGCGGAGGCCTCGAAGTCGGAGGCGAGCGTCGAACTTGGGTGGAGGAAGCACTCGGCGCTGACCTCAGTATCTCCTACGCCCTGCCTCGCATGCTCCACGACGAGAGCATATTTGCGAGCTATTCGCTCTCATGGTTGAGGCAGCATGAACCCTTCGGTGGACGCATCGACCCCAACACGCCGCCGCCGGTTTTTCCGACCACGGGCCGTGTCGCCACGCTGCGTTTCGGCTGGCGTTATTCGGATGTGCGCTCGCGGCTCTACGACATGACACCAAGCGCGGGCCGGGGCATCACCCTCGACGTGAGCGCATCGCACCCTGCCATTGGAAGCGAGTTCCGTGCCCTCTCGCTGAGGTGGAGTTGGCGTCGCTATGTGAGCGCCCCCTGGGGCAGAAACCACTCCTTCGCGTTTCGCTACGGCGGCGGAATCAGTGGCGGAGATTTTGGGCGTCGTGGCGTGTTCACAATCGGCGGCTTCCCCGAGGCACCTATTATCGACGGGTTTCTCAACGGCGCATCCCTCGGCGGTGCTGCCCTCCGCGGCTACCCGGCGGCGAGTCGCGCCGGGACCCAAACGCACCTGCTTCAAGCGGAGTATCACCTGCCTTTGGTTCGAATCATGGCGGGGCCTGCCACCCTCCCCGTCTACATTCGCCGGGTTCATGCGGCGCTCTTCGTCGATGCTGGCAACGCCTTCTTTGGCCGTCTCAAGCCCGACGAGTTTCGCGTGGGCGTCGGCGCCGAGCTCTACACCGACATCCAGCTTGGCTATGTGCTCTCGTTTCGGATCCGCCTAGGCATCGCCTACGGGCTCATGGAAGACGGCGGCGTCCAGGGCTACTTGCATCTCGGTTCGCCGTTCTAGGACGCTTCACCACTCGTAGACGTCACTAAACTTCCACGTCACAACCAAGAGCTGCCCGAACGCGTTGAATGCGATGCGCTCGATTTGTCCGCCACGCGGCTGCTTGCCGAACACGAAGGTGCCAGCGCCATCGTAGACCTCGAAGTTCTTTCCCATCGCTAGAGCGAAGTACTCGCCCTCTCATCGCGACCAAGACCGACGACGTCGAAGTCGCGGCCCTTGTCCGTGGGGTCGGGCCTCGGATCCGCGATGACGGGAACCTCCCCCGCGCGGAAGCGTTCAACAGAGCGCGATCCAACCCACCATTCTTCCCTGCTACTCGACGAGCAGACCTGACCGGAGAAGCCGCCACGCTTGTGGCGATGAATGCGAGCAGGCGGGGACATGTCCAAGCCTAACACCCAGCGCCGTCAAGACGCTGGGTGGACTGAGGAGCTGCACCGTCGGCATGTTCGCGGATGGCGAATCGACGGCGGCGCCTTAGACGGCGAGAATGTCCTTTTCTTTGGCGGCGACGACAGCATCGATGGCGCTGTTGCCCGCCTGAACGATCTCCTCCATCTCCTTCTTTCCGCGGTCGACCTCGTCCTTGCCCGCTTCCTTGTCTTTCTCGAGAGCGTCGAGGAGGTCCTTGGCGTCGTGGCGTGCCTTACGAATGGAGACCTTGGCGTCCTCGCCCTTGGCGCGTGCGACCTTGGTCAGGTCCTTGCGGCGGTCTTCGGTGAGAGGCGGCAGCGGGATGCGGATGACCTCGCCGTCGTTGGAGGGGTTTAGTCCCAAGGGCGCGCTCATGATGGCCTTTTCCACATCGCCCATGACGGTGCGGTCGAAGACCTTCACAAGGAGCATTCGAGCTTCCGGCACGGAAATGGACGCGACCTGCTTTAGCGGCGTCGGGGAGCCGTAGTAGTCGACACGCACAGAATCGAGGAGGTCTGGGTTCGCGCGACCGGTGCGAACTTTCGCTAGCTCTCGCCGAAGAGATTCGGTGGCTTTGCCGATGGAAGTCTGCAGATCATCAAGGATTTCTTTGATCATTCTAAGTTCTCCAGTTCTCGTCCAGGGTGCTCGGAACCCTACTATTGCCCGTCTTCTGTGACCAGCGTGCCGACGTCTTCGCCGGAAACAACGCGCATGATGTTCCCACGCTCGTGGAGCGCGAAGACACGAATGGGTAGACCGTTGTCGCGACAGAGCGTGACCGCGGTGCTGTCCATGACTCCGACGCGGTCGGCGAGGAACGTGTCGTAGCTTAGACGGCGGTACATTGTCGCATCCTCATGCTTGACGGGGTCCTTGTCGTAGATGCCGCTGACCTTCGTCGCTTTGCAGAGCGCTCCTGCGCCGATCTCCATCGCGCGAAGCGCCGCGGCGGTATCCGTGGAGAAGTAAGGGTTGCCTGTACCCGCAACGAAAATGACGATGCGACCCTTCTCAAGGTGACGCACGGCCCGTCGGCGAATGTAGGGCTCCGCAACTTGGCGAATCTCCAGAGCGCTGAGCAGACGGGTCTGCACGTTCATGTTCTCGAGGCCATCCTGAAGCGCAATACCGTTGATGACCGTGGCGAGCATTCCCATGTGGTCGGCGGAAGCGCGCTCCATACCTTGGGCGTTTCCTTTGAGGCCGCGGAAGATATTGCCACCGCCGATGACGATGCCGATCTCGGTTCCAAGCGCATGCACCTCAGCGATCTCCTCACAGATCGCCGTCATGGTGGCCGGGTCGACGCCGAAGCCGCCGGCCTTCCCACAGAGTGCTTCGCCCGAAAGTTTGAGTAGTACTCGCTTGATCGCCTGGTCCGCCATGCGCGCTTCATAGCAGCTTTTTGCGTCGTGCCGGGGGCTTTCGCGCGCAGCGTCAAAGGAGATGCGGCCACGCGTGGGTTTGCTGCGGAAAAGCGCAGCCCACGGGCGCGTGCGCTCCCCTGCGGGATGAACGCAGAAAAGCGAGCGCTGAAGACCTCTTCCTAAGTCTGCGAGTAAGGGATCGCGTCGAGGATATGTTCGATCGCCGCTAAGCGAGCCACGGCCTTGTCATTCGCATCAAGGATCGTCCAGTTCGCCTTCTCACGATCCGTCGCCTCAAACATGCGCTTCTTGTACTTGGTGTAGTCGCTCCACAGTTCCTGGGCGCGGGCGTCCACCGGCGTGAGCTTCCATCGTTTACGAGGGTCGCTCCGAATCTCGTCAAAACGACGAGCCTGTTCCCTCTTCGTAATGGAGAAGTAGAACTTGATGAGGCGTATGCCCGACTCCACGATCATGCGCTCGAAGTCGTTCACCTGGTTCATGAAGATGTTGTACTCCGACTCCGTGCAGAACCCGTTGACCGGTTCGACAACGGCGCGGTTGTACCAACTGCGGTCGAAGAAAACGATTTCGCCGGGTCGCGGCAAGCGCTCGACATAGCGCTGAAAATACCACTGCCGCGACTCGTCCGATGTGGGCTTGTCGAGAGCAACGACGCGAAACTGACGTGGGTTCATGTGAGCGGTGATGCGGCGGATCGCTCCGCCCTTGCCTGCGGCGTCGCGCCCCTCAAAGAGAATGACGACACGCTCTTCGTTTGCCACCACCCACGACTGGAGCTTGATGAGTTCTGCCTGTCGCTCGCGAAGGAGCAGCTCGTTGTTGGTGAGCCGCAGAACCGATTTGAGGTTCACCTTCTGCTTCGCAAAGAGAAGCTTGAGGCCAAGGGGGGAGTTGAGGAGTTCGACATCGTTGTCGCTAAGTGTCTCAGACATCGATCTGCCTTACCTGCCGGTGGTAGCGCCGGATAATGTTTGGGTCAGGGAGAACGCTCGTCTCGGCGTCCTCTTTGCCGGGGTAGTCGAAACGCGACAGCACGTAGCGAACGCTCTCGAGGCGAGCCTTCTTCTTGTTGTTGCCACGAACGATGATCCAGGGACTGAAGCTCGTGTGCGTCAGCGAGAACATCTGCTCTTTGTACTTTGTGTAGTCCTCCCAGAGCTCTTGCCCACGTTCGTCGACTGCGCTGTATTTCCATCGCTTCAAAGGGCTCTCGAGGCGCGCCGCGAAGCGTTTCTTTTGCTCCTTCTGGGCGATGGAGAACCAAAACTTCGTCAGGTGAATTCCGTCTTCGTGGAGCATGTGCTCGAACTCGGGAACTTGGACCATGAACTGGCGATATTGGTTCTCAGTGCAGAAACCCATGACAGGTTCGACGACTGCGCGGTTGTACCAGCTGCGATCAAAGAACACGATTTCGCCAGGGTTCGGCAGCTCCTTGATGTAGCGGCGAAAATACCACTGGCCACGCTCCACATCCGTCGGCTTCGCGAGGGCGACGACGCGCGCGGCGCGCGGATTCAGATGCTCCATGAATCGGCGGATGGCGCCGCCTTTTCCTGCTGCGTCACGCCCCTCGAAGATGATCGCGACGCGTAACTTCTTCTCGATGACATGTTGCTGGAAGTTCACCAGCTGCGCTTGGAGGTGGCGAATCTGCTCCTCATACTGGACCCGAAAGATGTGTTTGCGCGTGGGAATTCCCGCCGCCTTTGCGGCACGCAACGCATCCTTTCGTGTCCTCAACCCCTCGAGTTCACTTCGACTCAGCATCCGTTTCTCCTCTTTCGAAGACGATGATGCGCGCTCGCCGAAGACCCATGCGAGGGAATTCTGTGTCGGCGCAAACTTTGCGCGGCAACGCAAAACAGCCAAGAGCAAGTGCTCTTGGCTGTCGTACTTTTTGCCCACCTCAGTGGGACGGCGCCGATTTTTCGTTCAGCGATTTAGGCCGAGGCGATGGTCGCCGCGACCTCAGCCGCGAAGTCTTCCGTCTTCTTGGCGATGCCTTCACCGAGCTCGTAACGAGCGAAGCGGCGAATGTTGAGCTTCTCACCGATCTTGGCGCTGAGTGCGTCGAGGGTCTGGGCGATGGTCTTCTTGTCGTCGCTCATGATGAAGATTTGGTCGACGAGGCAGACGCTCTTCTTCCACTTGGCGAGCTTGCCTTCGATGATCTTCTCGATGGCAGCGGCAGGCTTCTCTTTGCCTGTCTCTTTCGCTTCTTCAGCGAGCTGGCCCTTGAAGATATCGATCTGGCTAGCGATGAGGTCGGCTGAAAGCTCCTCGTCACGAACCACTTCAGGCTTCTCCGAAGCGATGTGCATGGAGAGCTCTTCGACGAACTGCTTGAAGTCTTCGTTGCGCGCAACGAAGTCCGTCTGGCAGTTCACCTCGACGAGAACGCCGACCTTGGCACCCGCGTGAATGTAGGAGTGGACGAGGCCTTCAGCGGCAATCGCGCCGGCCTTCTTCGCGACCTTGGCGAGACCCTTTTTCTGGATCAGCGCAACGGCCTTCTCTTCGTCGCCGCCGGCTTCGATGAGGGTGTTCTTGCAGTCCATCATGCCAGCGCCGGTGCGCTGACGAAGGGACTTCACTTGCATAGGAGTTACTGTGCTCATTTTCTTATCTCGATTTCGAAGTTCGCTGGATAGTAGGCGCTAGTTGGAGCGAGGAGCTCGCTTGCGCTGGAAGTCGACCTTGACCTCTGGACCCGAAGCTGCGGCGCCGGCTCCGCCGCCCGATGCCTGCTCACGAGCGTAGTCGCGTCGACGGCTTGCGCCTTCGATGCACGCATCGGCGATTCGGCTGGTGACGAGCTTGATGGAGCGGATGGCGTCATCGTTGCCAGGAATGATGAAGTCGACGAGCTCCGGATCGCAGTTCGTGTCCGTGAGGGCGACGATTGGGATGTGAAGCTTGCGGCCTTCCTTGACGGCGATGTGCTCGTGGTTCGGGTCCACGACGAAGATGACTGATGGATGCGCGTTCATGTGCTTGATGCCGCCGAGGAACTTGTCCAAGCGCTCGTGCTCACGCGTGTGGCGAAGAGCTTCCTTCTTGGACATCTGGTCGAGGTGACCATCGTCTCGAAGGCGCTCGATCTCGCGAAGGCGGTCGATGCCGTTCTTGATCGTCTTGAAGTTGGTGAGCGTTCCACCGAGCCAACGACCCGTGATGTAGAACTGGCCCACGCGCTGTGCTTCTTCAGCGATGATGTCGGCGGCCTGGCGCTTCGTTCCCACGAAGAGAACGTGCCCACCGCGGGCGACGGCGTCGCTCACGAAGTGGAACGCGCTCTTGAAGAGCTGCGCCGTCTGGTCGAGGTCGACGATGTGGATGCCGTTGCGGGCGCCGTAGATGTACGGGCGCATGCGCGGGTTCCAGCGCTTGGTCTGGTGGCCGAAGTGAACGCCGGCTTCGATGAGTGCGCGAAGTCCGATGGGAAGGTCGCCGCTGGCAACGTCGGAGCTCGTAAGGGTGGCCTGAGTGGCCTCTGCTTCTGTCATGTGTGTCTCCACTTGGTTAAGATCCACCCCTTCGTGACCTGCGACCCTCAAACAAAAGAAGGCACCGAGCAGTTCACTGTTCCCAAGAGAACGGTAAGGGGCTTGTAATTTCGGGAACTTAGAGTCCCCGCCGGCGAAACCGGAGCCGGTCTATAGCACTGGCTACGGGGAGTGCAAAGCAGCCTTGGCAGGCCGCAAAAGGGTCAAAAACACTTCATTTCGTCGCTTTTCGAATCCAATTGGGGCTCTTGCGCGGTGAGCGGCAACACAAGACCCGCGGCGACTGCGGCGAGGGGGCAGCATTCGAGGGGTTTCGGAGACCGGTCCAGGTCCACTCATGCGCGGCAGAGATCCCCGAATGTCGTTTTAATTCCTGAGGACACACGCAACAAATGCGTCGATGGGCACGAACGCAGGGAGATCACGGCGCAGCTTTTGCGCCATGTCGGAGGGGTGAAACATTGCTCACAGCCTGCTCTTCGCGTGCGTTGTCTCGGCATGCCCGCGCCTTAGTTTCGGACCGGCGGCAGTGGCGTCGCCCCCGAAATACTGGAGCAATAAAAGATGAGTCTTCCCAAACACACGGTCCAAGATTTCTACACCGAGAGCCCGAGCGTCGTCGACGGTGACGACAGCGTGGACCGCGCGCAGGAACTGATGTCCTCCAAAGGCATTCGACATCTCCCGGTCACGTCCGATGGAAAGCTCGTCGGCGTGTTGAGCGACCGTGACATCAAGACGGCGATGGCGTTCAAAGGCGCGAACTCAAAACGCCTTCGCTGTGGCGACCTCTGCACGGAGAGCGTCTACGTCACCCACCGTGATAGCCCCTTGGCCGCCGTCGCAGGTGAGCTAGCGTCCAAACACTACGGTTCCGCCGTCGTGACGGAGAACGATGAGGTCGTCGGTATCTTCACGACCACCGACGCCTGCCGTGCCCTTGCGTCCGTGCTCACTCAGGGCTGACGCGCGCAACGACAGCGCCTCCGCTGAAGAGGGTGCCGTGCGTAGTTATGAGATGCGCTCTAGGCTCCACATATGGAGCGTCTCCTCATCTTTGCAGCGTGTGCCCTGTGCCTTTGGAGCTGCGAAGAGGCTGAGCTTCCGCAAGCCGAGAGCGTCCCGGCGGGGGTCCTCGACGTCGTCATCGACACAGACCTGACGAATGAGATCGATGACGAGTTCGCCCTCGCCTACGCGCTACTCTCGCCGGAGCGCCTCAACGTCCGAGCGATCCACGCTGCGCCTTACAGTCTCTCTCCGGGGCTTGTAGAAGCCGGGGCGCTCTCGGAGCTTGGCGTGCGTCTGCTGATTCTTCAGCTTGAAACGCTGGGTCTCGACTTGAGCGTGACGCCGATTCGTGAGCCTGGGCCCAGCATGGAGAGCGCCTTTGAGCGTGCGCAGGAGATCAACGCGCTGATGGAGACGAGCGTGGACGTTCGCCGTGGCTCCACTCGTTTCCTAGATGGTCAGCGTGTGCCCGTGGAGAGCGAGGCGGCACGCAACCTCATCGCCCTCGCGAGGCAGACGCGCGAGGGCAAGCTCTACGTGGTGTCCCAAGGCGCGCTAACGAACGTCGCGAGCGCGCTCCTGCTGGACCCTTCCATCGCCGAGCGCGTCGTCGTCGTGTGGACTTCCGCCTACCCGTCCTATTGGCCACGTCGAAACGCCAGCTTTAACCTGGTCCAAGACGTCGAGGCAGCGCGCGTTGTCTTTGAGAGCGGCGCGACGGTGGTCTACCTGCCTGGTTACTTCGTCGGCGAAAAGCTGCGCGTCACGCGGCCAGAGATGGTCGAATACGTGCAAGGGCGAGGCGCCGTCGGCGACTACCTCTTCGAGCTCTACGACGGGCACCCGCTCTTCGGGCACTACGCGCACTCGAAGGTGATCTGGGACATGGTGAGCGTAGCCTATCTGGTGGAGCCCGCGTGGTTCTTGGACGAGTCGCGCGCGCCCCTCACCCTCGACGCCGACCTGCGCTGGGCCCCAGGTTCCGGCGCGAGCGTTCGCGAGGTCCTCGACGTGGATCGCGACCGAATCTTTCGCGACTTCTACGACAAGCTCGCGGCGCTAGGTACGCCTTAGTGACTCCCGCTACGTTCGCTCGAGGAACACGAGGGCGTGAGCGTCGGCGCGCTCGACCACTCGGAGATCCCAGTGGTAGTAGTCAAAGTCCCAGCGAGCGTGGAGGCCATGCAAGCTCTCCGCGGCGGCTTCCATGTCCACCGGATCTGGCTCCGAAAAGCGGATGGTCACTTTGGCCAAAACAGCGATGAAGAGCGCGGTGGCCTCGGTGATGGTCTGCCAAACCGCGGCCTCGTCGAGGGAAGACGGCGCCGCGACGCATAGGCGATAACAGCCCGGCTGATCCGTGGCTAGCCGCGTCGGCAAGTCCGAAAGAAGTAACACTTCACTCTTCGACTCACGTGCGCTCAGGTTAGGCCTTCGGTTTTGCCCGGATGGGATTCGAGCCAAGTGACAACGGCGGCTTGGCCGCGCTCTCGGGCGGCGTCGAGGGCCGTATGTTTCTCCCAGTGGGAGCGAACACTGAGATCCGCGCCACCTTCGACGAGAGCACGAACCGCTTCTAGGTGTCCGTTCTCGGCGGCGGCAATGAGGGGCGTCTGACCCATTTCCACGTGCTGCGCGTCGGGGTCCGTGCCGCAGCTAAGCCAGTAGAGAACCTCTTCTTTGTCGCCGGTCTTTGCTGCTTGATAGAGCGCCTTCCAGTTTCCGCCTCCGTGTGCCATCTCGTTACTCCTTAGGTTCCAAATCAGTGCGGCAGATTCTGCAGCTGCCGGGTGAGGTCTTGAAGCGCGCGGCTGGTGTCGGCGTTTCCGCCGCCGGCACCGGCGCCCAGGGCTTCGATGAGTGGAGCGATATTCTCAAGCCCCGAGGTCTGGCCCATCCAGTCGCCCATCATGCGTTCCATATTCGGCTCGCCGAGGTCTTCGTCGCCGTGGGACTCCTCGAGCCAGCGACGCGCCAGGCCACGCACCCGCTGAGCGCGGTTGCCCGTGGCCATGCGGTCGATAAGGGCGCGGGGCCCCGCCACGCGGAATCGGTGGTCTCCGACGTAGCCGCGGATCTGCCGAAAAAAGCGTCGCTCGCCGAGGGCCTCGCGGAGCGCGGGGTAGAGATAGGGCCCCTTGCCGTAGACGAGGCCTGCGTAGGCTGTGCCGTTGGGAAACGCGCTCGTCGCCTGGTCGACGGCGCCGTCGTCGCCGCCCTGGAGGCGCATCATGTGGTAGTTGCCGGCGACCTGACGGTTGGCTTCGCGCTCCGCGCGTTCGGCGCCGTAGCGATCCTCCATGTAGAGCATGGCGCTGTACTGGGCGAGGCTCTCGTCAACGAAGGGGTGGCGCTGGGCATCACTGCCCACGATTCCATGCCACCACTGGTGGGCGACCTCGTGAGCGACGACGAACTCGAGCATCGAGTCCTGCATCTGCGAAAGAGGGTTGCCGCCGCCGGCGCCGCCGAGGAGCGCACCGATCTGGCCCATCTGGCCCCCGAATGCGGACTGATAGAACATCGTCGCGACGGTCACGAGGGAGCTAAACTCGACGCCGCCGGCGCCGCCCACGAGGGGAGCTTCGACGACCTCGAAGTCTGTGTAGGGGTAGCGCCCGAAGCGCCGCTCAAAGATTCGAAGACTGTGCGCCGCAGCGTCGAGGGCCATCATGCCTTTGTCGCGGTCTTGAGGCAGGAACCACGAGCGCACTTCGACGGGGCCGACCTGTTCAGAGGCCACCTGCATGTCGTTGCCGACGACGATGGCAAAGTTTCGCGTCATGCTCGCGACGGCGACGGTTTCCTGGTAGCCGGCGCGGTCGCCTTGAGCGAGGTGGCTCTGGTCTTCGGTGATGTGCCCGGTGACGGCGACTTTCGAGCCACGGCGCGAGTGAATGCGCGCGCGAAAGTGCGAGATGGTGTCGGCGCCGAGGTCCCCGAGCGTCGCTTCCGAGCGCACCCAGTCGCCGTTGCGGAAAGGCGCGACCATCGCGTAGAAGTTACCCATCGAGGCGATGCCGCTTCCATGGGCCAAGAGGCCGTAGTCGCCGTGTTCGCTCGAGCCGCTCCCGGCGAGGCCTTCCATGGCCTGGGCCATCATGTTGTTTCGGCTCGGGTCGATGTGCTGAAGGGTTCCGCGGAGCTGAAGCCGAACGTGCAGCTGTCCGTTCGGTGGGACAGGTGCGGCGGGTCGAACTTCGAAGACGCTTCGATTGTCCCAGCGCACCTGGCACGAGGTGCCGACGCATTCGCTGCCGGCGAGACTCACCTGGGCGCTTTCGCCGACGGCGTTCGCGTAGAGGCGTAGGACGAGGGAGGCCTGCGGCGCGCCGGTGTTGTTCGTGTAGTAGATATCCTCGACCATCTGAAACGTCGCTTGGTCGTCCGCGAGGGCGAGGTCGAGGTCGTAGAAGGGCAGCTGGTCGAGGCGCAGCGGCGCGACGGCCTCGGCGGCGGCGCGCCTGTCTTCGCGCCGGAGGTTGTCCGTCAGAGAGTCCGCGTCGTACCAAGCGGGCTCGGTCTCGGTGGCCTGGGCGCCGGCGTCATGGCAGGCGGCGACGCAAAGAAGACAAAACGAGAGAAGGACACGCATGGCGGCAGGATAGCGCATCGCGAGGGACCGCAAAATGGACTCATATTCTGCTCGCCGCGACAAACGCACGGATCCGGTCCGCGCTTGTGGCTAACGACCTCACTCCTCCGGCGTAGAGACGAGGTCATGCCTGCAAAGCTTGCCCTCCTGGCTCTTGTCCTCGCCTGCGGCGCGGCCTCGTCCGCACCGGAAACGACGCCCATTAACACGTCGGCGCCTCGTATCGAATGGCGTTCATTCTCCCAGGAAGTGTTCGAAGCGGCTCGTCGTGAAGGGAAGCTGGTGCTCCTCGATGTGGGCATTGAGGGCTGCACCGCCTGCCGCTGGATGCTGGAGGGAACCTACAGCGACCCAGAGGTCGCTCGACGGGTGCACGCCGATTTCATCTCCGTCACCGTCGACGCCAACGCAAACCCGGAACTAGGCGCGCGCTACATTCGCTGGGCGTGGCCCGCGACCATCGTTCTGACGCCAGACGGCGAGCAGCTCCTCGCGATTCGCGGAAACAAACGCCCGCGGAACTTCCTCCCCCTCCTCGACGAAGCGTTGCGAAGAGCAGGCAGCCCGGAACACGAAGACGCAGCAGCCGCCGAAGCGATGGGAACGTGGGAGTGTGCCGAGCTGCTCCGCGCCGCTTCCTCCCGTGAAGCGCCCCACGGCGGATGGCTGCGCGGGAATATGTTGATGACGGCCGGGCGCCTCGTGGATGCGACGCTCGGGATTCCGGAGCGGCGGGATCACGCGCTCCGCACCGCGGAGCAATACGCGGAGCTCCTCGACTCCGAATGGGGCGGCCTCTACATGGCCCTTCGGGATGGCCAGCCCATCTACGAGAAACGAATGCCCCAACAAGCGCACGGGCTCCTGGCCTTTGCACACGCGTACGCGCTCACCGGCGACGTGACTTGGCTCCAACATGCGGCGAGCATCGATCGCTACGTCGAGCGCTTTCTGTCGGATGGCAGCGGCGGCTTCTACGCAGCCCAACGCGATGTGCCGACAACGGGCAATCAGACGGCGGAGAGCTATTTTGCCGAAAATGACGACGAACGAGTCGCTGCGGGAACTCCGCTCGTGGACCGCGGCATCTACTCCGCCGTCCACGCGCAAGGCGTCGAGGCCTACGCGGAACTGGCTCGACTTAGCGGCGCTAGAAACTACGCGGAGCGCGCCCTCAGCGCGGGGCAGGTTCTCCTCGCCGAGGTCCGCGACGGCCGAGTCGCCCAGCTGGCCAATACGCCGCACGACGAGGGGCGTCTCCGACGACAGGTCGATGTGCCGGACTACATCGTTCTTGAAACCCAGGCGCGAGCCGGCCTTGCCCTCGTCGCACTTTTCGATCTGACGCAGGATGCGACGTTCCTACAGAAAGCCCGCGAGATCGCAGAACGCACACGAAGCGAGCTCGCTGCGACGGTCGGCGGTTTCTATTCGGCGCCTCCGGTGACCATGCTGCCCCAAGAGCGACGCGCCCTCGACAACGCGCTCTTCGCGCGGCTGCTCTTTGGACTCGCGGATCGCACCCACGAGCACTCCTTCATCGAGGCCGCCGAGGATGCTCTTCGCACGGCCCTAAGCCTTGCCGGCCGGCGGCCTCATCCCGGGCTTCTCGCCCAGCTGCTCTTGGCAGACAGTGCTCGGCGCGGCGGCATCATCGACGTCTCCATCGCCGCCGGGGACATGGGCTCACCGGCGGCCCTGGCTCTGCTTGAGGCTGCTCAAAGCGCCTACTCTCATGACCGGCGAGCGCACTTTGATCGCCTCGAGCGCTACCCTCGCCGAGAGCGAGCCGGAGCGTATGTTTGCACCCGCAGTGCGTGCTCCCCGCCTTTGTTTGACGCAGCCGCAATCCGGGCGGCGGTGCAGCGCGAGGCCGACGCGGCACAGTGCGCGACTGCAGCCGCCCCATAGCGCCGCGTTGAACCCCACGGCAAGCCTGCTACCGCTGCGCCATGTCCCTTGTTGTCCTCGAAAACCTCTCGCTCTCCTTCGGCGGGAAAACCATCGTCGATGACCTCTCGCTTCGGGTCGCCAAAGGAGACCGCATCGGTCTCATCGGGCCCAACGGGTCGGGTAAGACGACGATCATGCGTTTGATGAGCGGAGAGCAGACGCCCGACGGCGGCACCATCCGCACCCAAAAAGAAGCGCGCGTCGCCTACTTGCCGCAGGACGTCGCCGTCGACGGGGGTCGAACGCTGCTTCAGCTCATCGTCGAGAGTGTCCCGGGACGCAGTGCCCTGGAGACGCGTCTCGAGCGCACCGAGGCGGAGCTCGACAAGCGCTCCGCGGACGTCGACGCACCGGACTACATCGAGGTGGTGACGGAACTCGGAGGACTCGTCGGCGAGCTTCATGAGCAGCTCATCGACTTCGACCGCCTCTATTCCGAACATGAAGCCAAGGCTATTCTGGCGGGTCTCGGTTTCAAGACCAGCGACCACCACCGGGACGTGGGCGAGTTCAGCGGTGGTTGGAAGATGCGCGCGGTCCTCGCGTCGCTTCTCTTTCAACGCCCAGACCTTCTGCTCATGGATGAGCCGACAAACCATCTCGACATGCCCTCCGTGGCGTGGCTTTCAGGATTCCTGAAGCGCTACAACCGCGCCTTCATTCTCATCAGCCATGACCGTGAGTTTCTCAACGAGCAGATCGACCGCGTGGTGAGTTTCGAGCCCGAGGGCGTCCGCATGTACAAGGGCGACCTCGACCGCTACCAGAAGCAACGCGCCGAAGAACGTGTGTTGCTTCAGAACCGCGCGCGCAACGTGGCGAAGGAACGCGAGCGTCTCGAACGTTTCGTGACGCGCTTCAAAGCAAAGGCCACCAAGGCGGGCCAGGCGCGCAGCAAGCTCAAGCAGCTGGAGAAGCTCGAGAATGTGGAGCTCCTCGGCGACCAGGCGTCCATCAGCTTTCGCTTCCCCGAAGCGGTTCGCGCCGGAAAAACCGTGCTTGAGGTAAACGAGCTCAAGAAGAACTACGACGAGACCGAGGTGCTTCAGGGCGTCGATCTTCGTGTCGAGCGCGGCCAACGCATCGCGCTCCTCGGCGTCAACGGCGCGGGCAAGACCACCCTGCTGCGTATCCTCGCGGGCGAAATCGAGCCTACCGAGGGCGGCTACGAGTTCGGGCACAAGACCAAGGTCGGCTACTACGCGCAGCACCACGCCGAGACCTTGGATCGCAAGGCGACGATCTATGAGTCCGTGTCCCGTGTCGGCGCCGACAACGTGGGTCATCAGCGCGTGCGCGCCGTCTGCGGCGCCCTCCTCTTTGGCGAAGACGAAGTCGACAAGTCCGTGTCCGTGTTGTCCGGTGGTGAACGCGCACGCGTCGCGCTCGCCCAGTTGCTCATCGATCCCGGCAACGTCTTGCTCATGGATGAGCCGACCAATCACCTCGACCTCGACTCGAGCGAACGCCTCGCGGACGCGCTGAGTACTTTCGACGGCACCCTCCTCTTCGTCAGTCACAATCGAAGCTTCATTCGGAAGCTCGCCAACGCGATCTGGTTTGTCGAAGACGGCAAGGTCAGCCACTACCCAGGGAGCCTCGACGACTACATGGCGAAGTGCCGGCTTGAGGGCGAAGCGCCTGCGAGCGCGACGAACTCCGAATCCATCGAGGGACGGGTCGAGCGAAAAGCGCCGGGCGACGTCGCCGGGAAGAGCAAAAAGAAGAAAAAGAAGGACGCCGCGCAGGACGGAGCCAAGTCGAAAGCGACTCTCAAGAAAAAGAACCGCAACAAAGGCACGGACAAGAAGCTTCGCCCCCTCGAACGCCGCAGCGCTGAACTTGAGAAGCGCATCGCGAAGCTAGAAGGCGAGCAAGCGAAACGGACGGAGGAGCTCTCGGACCCCGCGGTGTATGAGGACGCGAAGCGGCAAGCGGACCTCCAGGGCGAGTACGCCCGCGCGCAGGCGGAGCTTGAGGTCGCGATGGAGACCTGGGCAGAAGTCCAGGAAGAGATCGAAGGCCTTCAAGGCTAGGGCTTCGCGGCCCGCAGCCAGTTAGGCCCGGCCGAAGCGGTCGTTAAGCCACGCCGAGAGCGGGGGGACACGTTCGTCTGCCTGACGCGGCATCACCCGCCAGCGCATCAGATCGCGGGCGAGGGGAACGTGGGCCCACCCCTTGCCGTCTTGAAGGCGGATGGTCGGTGGCGGGACGAAGCCGCTCTCCTCCGCCTCGCTTGGCGCCCACTGCACGACGCGACCGAGCTCTTTGACGGCACACACCGCGACGGCGTCGCAGAGCGCTTGAAAGGTCACCGGCGGAATCCAATGGACCTGACCCGGCGCTTCCAAGGTGACGAGCTCTTCGAGTAGGTCCAGCGACTCCGCCTTCGGCGGCAACGCTCCGGCCCCGGCCTTCTCCAAGACGTCGTTGAGCGCGGCGAAGAAGAGCCCGGGCTGCTCTCCGAACACATGTTCGCCCACGCGCGTGCGCAGGTCTTGCTCCAACGCGCCGGCGTTCTCGGCCACCGAAAATGATGCGCGCCACTGAGACTTCGGCTGGTCGACCTCGAAGCCAAGACGGCTCGCCTCCCCGCGGACTTGCGCCACGCAGTCCGGCCATTCCTCCGCTGCCTCCTGAAGTCCAAACGCACGAAGGGCGTCGCTGACGCCGGGCACGTCCGCGAAGAGCACGACACGAAGCTCGGTGACGTGTCGAGCGACCTCATCCTGCGCGAGCTCACTCGCGGAGCGGCTCAGTTCCGAGAGGAACGTCGACTCGATAGCGTGGCGCATCGCGGCGTGCAGCGCCGCCGCACCGCCGGGGTCTTCCCAGACGACGAGCACGAACGCGACGCCGCCCTCCTCGCCCATAGGCGTCTCAAGAACGCGGCTATGAACCGCGGACTTCGGCGCCGGCGCTTCGTCGCGCCAGCCAGGAAACAACTCGTCGAGTGGGCCCTTCGTCACGTTCGGACTTACCAAAGCGCGCCGGTCGCGCAACGCGAGGGCTCCCGAGAGTGGAGGACGCCTATTCCAAGGGGAAAGCGCCAGTATGCTAACGTGGCAACCATGAAACGCATTGCTTTCCTCTGCGCGCTCCTCGCAGCGTGCGACTGCAGCTCTGCTCCACCCCGACCCGCAGGGCTCTGCACGGATGAGGCGCCGCCCGCAGAGTGCGGTGAGCGATGCAGCCTGACGCGCGCGTGTCCCTTCGGCTTCTTCTGCAATGCCGAAGCCGAGTGCGACGTCGAGTGCGTCGACGACACCGTCTGCGACATCGGTTACGAATGCGGCGACAACGGGCGCTGTACCGTCATGCCGCTCCCTTTCGACGCTGTTGGTCACGACGGCCCCCTCCCCGACAGGGCCACATGTGCGCAACAAGAAGTCGCCGCCGGCCGCACAACGCCGCACGTCATCATCGTCGTCGACCAGTCCGGCAGCATGGACGAGGACTTCGGTGATTCGAACCGCTGGGACGCGCTCCGCGACTCGCTTCTCGCTGAGCCTGACGGCTTCATCTACGCGCTTCAGGAAGAAGTAATCTTTGGTCTCGCGCTTTTCAGTGGCGACGAAGCGATGTGCCCGATCCTCACCACGGTTCCTTCTGCGCTCAACAACCACGCCGCCATCGCCGAGGTCTACAACGAGGAAGAGATCCGCAGCGAAACGCCGACAGGTGATTCCATGGACCAACTCCTGGACGAGCTCCTGAGTGCGCCGGATCGCAACGACAACCCAACGATCTTCATTTTGGCAACGGACGGGGAGCCGGACACCTGCGAAGAGCCCAATCCCCAGAACGGCCAGGCTGAAGCACTCGCCGCTGTGCGCCGCGCGTACGAAAACGATATTCGTACCTACGTCATAAGCGTAGGCACCGACATCTCCGAAGCTCACCTCACGGACATGGCCAATGCCGGCCTGGGTCGCTCCGGCGGCCCCGACGCAGAGTTCTGGGTCGCCGGCGACGACGTGGGTCTGCGTGACGCCTTGGGCGAGATCATCGGCGGCGCGCTGAGCTGCACCATCGAGCTGGAAGGTCGCATCGATGTTGCGGAGGCGTGCACTGGGCGCGTCGAGCTCAATGGAAATCCGCTCGTCTGCGACGACCCCGACGGTTGGGTCGTCATCGACGAATCGCACATCGAACTTCAGGGCGAAGCGTGCGAGCGGTTGACGATGAACTCGAACTCAACGCTTCGAGCGACGTTCCCTTGCGGCGTACTCGTCATCTAAGACGCGTTGTTCACCAGGGTTCATCAGACCGGGGTTCATCAGAGCGGGGTTCACCAGACCGGGGTTCATCAGACCGGGGTTCATCAGACAGAGGTTCAGCCCGACTCGACGAATAGGGCCTGGACCTACTCCACCCAAAACGAGGACGCGAAGGTTTCGTCGTCGGTCCAGCGCGTGTAGTCGTAGCGGAACACAAGCGTATGAACGCCCAGCTCTTGGTACGAGCGCGGGCTCATCGCCAAATCGATGTCTTGTTGCGGCGCATTCAGCGTCACCACGCCATCGTCGGTCCGGCGCGTCAGCGTTGCGGCGTCGCGCTCAGCGTCCCCGAGGTGCAGGCGGAGCGCGCAGTACTCATCCGGCGCCGGCCGCAGCGTTGTGACGAGACGGTGAGAGGTCTCGAGTACGTCAATGGTGTCGGCGCTGACTTCACCTCCGTGGGCGTAGGCGAGGCCAAAGCTCGGAATCGTGGCACCCGCCGTGCCTTCGCAGGGCAGCAGCTCAATGAACTCGACGAGGAGCGAGGCGGACTCGACGCCAGCCCCGACGGTGGCGCGGGGCGCCGTGAGCTCGATATCAACGTCGATGCCGGCATCGTAGCCAACGCAGGAGAGAGCGACGAGCACGCTCGCCGCCAGCCCTTTGCGCCCGGCGCTACGCATCGAACACCCAGTCGAGATAGAGAATAGGACCAGCGTCCCCGTCTTGAACGTCGACGTACAGAGGAACGGCGACCTCGACCCCAAAGGTCGAACTCCCAGCCCGCGCGCGAAACCCAAACGAGGCGGCAATGATGGTGTCTGTAGGTGCGAAGAGAACACGCTGGAATGTGGAGCCCACGACGAAGGAGACGGCGTCCGCCGGCTGGTAGGCCAAGCGCACCTGAGACAAGAGCGCAGGGTCATCGCCAGAGCGGAGAGAAGCACGCATCAGCAACGACACTTGATTGCGGCGATATCGGTACGTGAGGCCGCCTCCGAGTTCTGCACGTTCCCCCGTCAGCTGGGCCTCGCGACCACTCGGGCCTACGGGACTCTCTTGAGCATCGATGACGGGGATCGTCGCGCCGGCATCCAGAGTGAGCGTGTGACGCGGGGCGAAACGCGTGTTGCGGAAGAGCAGAACACGCGCACCGAGCCAGGGGTCGCTGAACACATAGCGGCGCTCTTCGGAGAGGTTCGCCAGACTCAGCGTCTGGTGGGCGACGAACTGACGCGCCATGAGTGAGACGCGCTCCATCGGCGCGTACTGAACCGCCAATCCAAGCCGGCGCTCATCGATGGTGACATCAAACGCGCGAAAGGAGCGAAGACGCAGGCTGGTTTGAATGCGCCATGACTGCTCGCTCCACGCCTCGTTTCCCATCGCGGTGAGCGAGGGGTCACCCGTTGCACAGGTGACACAGGCGCTGGCCACACCGTGACCCACGACAAGAAACACAAACGTGAGGAGTAGTGACCTCATCCCTCGCTTCATACGGCCTATTCCACCGAAGCCAACGGGTTTTCGTCGGCCCTACTCGACCTGCCACAAAGCGGCGGCTGCGCCGGCCAGAGTTGCCGCAATACGCACCGAATCGTGGATCTCGTCTTTGCTGAGTCCGGCGGCCGCGACGACCTTCTCGTGCGACTGAACACACATCTCGCACCCATTGATGGCGCTCACGGCCAAGCAGAAGAGCTCGAAGTCCACCTTCTCACCCGCGGGCTTCGCGATGCGGTTCATCCGAAGACGCGCCGGCATCGCCCCGTAGTCGCTGTCTTTCATGTAGTGGCGGAACCGGTAGAAGACGTTGTTCATGGCCATCAACGACGCGGCGGCGCGGGCGTCTTCCAACACGACATCTTCCACTCCCGCCGCTTTAGCGTCGGCGGCGATGGCGTTCGTCAGCGCCCGACTCTTCGTCGCCACGGCGCTGGCCAAGGCACAGCCCCAGAGGCGTGCGGGCGAGAGCTTGGACTGAGTGAGGACCGACTGAAGGTTGAGCTTCAGGTCCTTGGAGTGGTCCGGGATCTGCTGGCGAAGGGCGTTGGTGGCTTCCATGGCCAGATGCTGACCCGAAAAGACCAGGGTGCAACCGCGATGCTGCCATGCTCGCCTGAACCGGCGACTTCATTGCCCTGTGGCGGAAAAAAAAGAGCTTCACGAGCGGAGATGTTGAGAGGGGGAAGAGGGGCACGCTCCGCTTCGTGAAGCACGCTTCGTCTAAAGCAGGGTCTGTGCCCAACGTTTTGTTCGAAAGAACCCCTTATCGCGCGCACGGCGACTGCCTTTTTCGCCGACCGGGCTGCGTCCTCTGCAGTCAGGTCCCGCATGTTCTCCGAGAACGAAAAAAGGGCCCCCGCAAGCGGAGACCCTCTTCTTTCGCAGCGCGCTCAGGCTAGAGCGTGTCGTCGCCCTTTTCCCAGTTGCATGGGCAGAGCTCGTCCGTCTGAAGGCCGTCGAGGACTCGAAGAACCTCGGGCACGTTCCGGCCGACGCTCAGATCGTTGACGCTCACCCAACGGATGATGTTGTCGGGGTCCGCGATGAAGGTCGCGCGAAGACAAACGCCGGCTTCCTTGTGAAGGATACCAAGAGCCGTGGACAGCTCGTGCTTTGTGTCCGCGAGCATTGGGAAAGGAAGGTCCTTGAGGTCCGCGTGGTCGTTACGCCAGGCGAGATGGACGAAGTGCGTGTCCGTGCTTCCGCCAAGGACGACGGCGTCGCGGTCGTTGAAGTCAGCGTTCCGGCGACCGAACTCAGCGATCTCCGTCGGGCAGACGAAGGTGAAGTCCATGGGCCAGAAGAAGAGGACCTTCCACTTTCCTTCGTAGTCCTTCTCCGTGATCGTCTGAAACTCTTTGCCCTTTTCGCGAGACACAACGGCCTCTAGGGAAAACTCGGGAAGCTTGTCGCCAATTGTCAGCATGTAGATACTCCAGTGGTGTTCCGCGTCGTTGGACGCGCATCAGTGTGCGGGGGATCTAGTGGCCACAAGGGAACGATGTCAACCGCTGACGCTTCTTCAATGGGTACCCAACGACGTCGCGGCCCCGCTTAGAGCAAGACACCCACGGACAATCCGGTGGAGGGACCGATGACAGGGCCGTCGCAGTATGTGTCGCACACCTCGGCGTTGCTGGGCTTGGCCCCGAAGTTTGTCATCGCCCCGAGAAACATGCGCACGACGATACGATCGGCGAAACGAGCCTCGTAGCTAAGATGCAGATGCCCCGTCGGCATGACCTCCCACTCGCCGCGACGTCCGCTCGAACCTGGGTCACCGACACCTCGCCAGCTCCCGACGGCCGCCCACGCTTCGATGCCGAGGGAGTTATTCTTGGTGAGGGAGAAAAGCCGGGAGACGCCCAGGCCAGCCCGCCAGCCGTCGTCGCCGCTCAACGCATACCCGCCTCCAACCATCAACGAGAAGCGTGGCGTCGACACGCTCACGAACCCGCCGAGGACTCCAACCGGTGAGAGGAAGCCGAGTTGCGTGTGGACACCAACACGGAGTCGTTCATCCGGCTGTGGATCCCCCGCTTCCTGCGCCAGACCGGCGGATGCGAAAGTGAGGAGTGCGAGGATGGCCAAGGCAAGTGAGCGTTTCATGCTCAACAATAAAGCAATCGATATGCCAGTGATTCCAGGCCATAAAAACAGGGGCGTTCATGCGTCGAAGAGCCTCGCCGTGAAGCACAGACACAACGCGTGAGCCGCGCGCCACACATGACGGAATGAAAAAAGCCCCGCGCAGCAAGCTGGCGGGACCTTTCGTATTCCCCCCCAAGGGAGGAGCCGAAGAGCTTAGAGGCTCTTCGAGTAGTATTCGATGACGAGGTTGAGCTCGACGGGGAAGGGACACGAAGCGCCCGTGGGCAGCTCAGCGATCTTCGTCGCCTTGGTCGTCTCGTCGAAGCGAAGCCACTCAGGGCGTGCGAGGGATGGCTTGGCCATCGTCTCGACGACGAGGGAGATCTCTTTGCTCTTGTCGCGAAGGGTGATCTCGTCGCCGACCTTGATGCGGAACGACGGGATGTCGACGCGCTTGCCGTTGATGAGGATGTGACGATGACGCACGAGCTGACGCGCAGCCGGGATCGTCGGCGCGTATCCCGCACGGAAGATCGTGTTGTCGAGACGTCGCTCGAGAAGCTCAAGGAGCTTGTCTGGGGTGGGTGCCTTGTCGCGCTTGGCCTCGACAAAGACGCGCCGGAACTGACGCTCGGTCAGACCGTAGTTGAATCGAAGCTTCTGCTTCTCCATCAACTGCTTCTTGTAGTCGGACTCTTTACGTCGACGTGCGTTCTTGGGGCCATGGTCGCCGGGCGGGTAAGCGCGGTCCCACATGGTCTTGCGTGAAAGGCCGGGAAGGTCGATCCCGAGGGCTCGCATCTTCTTTACTCGCGGTCCTGTGTAACGCGACATCTCGTCAAACTCCTGAAAATCCAAAACGCGCCGGGTCTCTCTTCCTGAGAAAACACCGACTTCTCCACGGAAAGACCCGTGGGGACCGGCGGTATGACCTACGATCCCGTGAGCGGTCAAGCGTCGATGGACGCATTTCTCGGCGAAAATACGTAAAGGGCCCGGATCTCGGGTCTTTTCGGCAAATTCTCATGGGTCTTGGGATCGGTCGAGGCGAAAAAGGCGGCAACCGTCGCCGGGAATGACCCCAGCGCCGATGACGAGGCGGCCAAGATAGCGACAGAGATAGACGTCCGGACGCCGGATCTTTCAGGCTGGCCCCAACGAAGAAATGTAGGTGTCGCCGGGCCCCTGGACCTCGAAACGAAGAGACTTCAGCGGACGAAGACGTCCGTCGCCAGGCAGCTCCAGGTCGCACCATCCACGTGGGATGGGGGACACAGCTCGCCTGGACGTGTGGCGCGATCGGGCGGCGTGGGGGCGGACTCGAGAGCACGAACGCTCCCGTCGCTGGCCACGACGACCCAGCCCTCCGCCGTGGAGAGCGCGAGGCCAGCGTCGATCAAGAACGCATCGGGAGACTCCGACGGCTGAAGGTCGACGCGCCCGATGAGCTCGCCGTCGAGAGTGATCACGCTGACGTTCATCGGGTCACGATCGGAGACCTCCCACACGACGCCTCGCACGTGAAGCGGAGGAAGCGGAGGCGCAATGGGTTCGCCCTGGCGGGCCGGTTGGACGCTCCAGAGGTGATGACCGTTTTCGACGTCGAAGGCGTGGAGCGCAGGGTTGCCACGCGCCTCGGTCACGCGAACCAAGGCGCGGCCGCTGCCGACGGCCAGCGCGATGGGCTCCTGGAGGCCAAAGAGAGCCTGAGACCAGCCCACGTCGCTGTCCGTATCCATGCCCACGATGTGGACGTAGCCGTGGTCTTCGTACCCGCGTTGGAGCGCGACGGCGTTTTCGGCGTTGATGCCTGCCACCGCCAGAATAGGCCCTTTGGGGTCCTTGCCCAGATGCCACAGCGTTACGGCAGTGGTGACCCCTGTGATGAGGACTGCGGCGACGGCGAGGGCGACGATGCGCCCGTTGTAGCGCTTCGCCGTGGGACTGGTTCTCGCCGCGACGCTCATGGCGGAGCTATAGGTCCGGTGCGTTCTTTGTCGAGCCGGCGCCACCGCCCTTTCGTCGGCTACTCCGGGCGCTGGGTCCCGACATAACCGAGGGCGCGAAGCTGCTCGTCGGTCTCCGCGTCGATCTCTGTGCGCTCCGCTTGGTGACGTGGTCGCGTGCGACCGGCGAGACGAAGACCCAGCATGGCGCGAAGGTAACGAACCAGCAGCGGTCGGTCTTCGGCGATGTCTTCTTGTTCGTCTGGGTCGGCGACCAGATCGTAGATCATGATGCGGCGGTGCGTTCGCTGAATAAGCTTGTAGCGACCGACGACGACACTTCGCCATCCTTCCATGAAGCCGGACACGACCGGTGTGGGCGCGTCCGCGCTGCGGCCTTCGATGAGCGAGAGCAGAGAACGCCCGGGAAGGTCCGCGGGGATCTCATGGCCGAGGGCTTCAAGGACCGTCGGCACAACGTCGACGAGTCCCACGGGCTCTTCTACGTCAACGCGCGCATCCGTACGGCCGGGTACGCGGATCATCATCGGCACATGAAGAAGCTCTTCGAAGAGGCTGTGTCCATGCCCACAGGACTCGTGGTCGAAGAACTCTTCGCCGTGGTCCGCCGTAAAGACGACCATCGTGTTGTCGTCCAGACCGCGTCGTTCGAGACCTTCGAGGATCGAATTGAAGTGGACGTCGTGATAGGTGATCTCACCGTCGTAGAGGGCCTCAAGGCGAACGCGGTCACGCGCCGTGGTGCGGAGGCTGCCGCTCTTGATCTTCTCCAGAAGCTCCCGGTCGCGACCGAAGTCGATGGGTCCTTCGTAGGGGTCCGGATCGTAGAGCGCGAGCGTTGAGGGCGGCGGCATGTAGGGCACGTGGGGATCGATGGTGTGCACGTAGAGGAAGAAGGGCTTGTCTTCTTCGCGTCCGTCGAGCCACTCGAGAACATCAGCGGCGACGAAACGCGCCTGGGTACGGCGACCTTCGCGAATGTAGTTTCGAAAGCTGCCCCAGCCTTGCTCGAAGCCGAACTTGTCCGACACGTAGCCGTTGCAGATGAAGGCGCCGGTCTGAAAGCCCTCGTCGCCCAGACGCTCGGAGAGCATCGTCGCGGAGTTCGGCAGCACCGCTTCGCCGCTCGTCGCCGTGTGCTGCCAAGGAAGAAGTCCCGTGAGCAGCGTCGCGACGCTCGGCTTCGTCCAGTTCTCTTGGGTGTGACCTTGTTGGAAGACCGCGGTTCGTCTCGCCCAGGCGTCAAGGCCTGGCGTCTCGACGCGTGACTCGGGGTTGAAGGGCCTAAGTTTGTCCGCGCGCACCGTGTCGACAAGAAACACGATGACATTGGTCGGCGCCGCCGGGGCCTCGCGCTCAGGCGCAACATCGCCGCTCGGCGTCTCCACGCGGAGCCGGCTCAGCGTGAGCGCTTCTTCTGCGTGCACGCGAAGTTCACCAAAGCCTTCGGGGACCGCGAAGCGAACGCTTCCGCCTTGGCTGACGCCAAGCTCCCGCGTCTCTTCGCGGGTTTGCCACGTGACGCGCGCCCTGCCCTCGCTCTCAAGAGCGAGTTTCGCAGCGGGCCAGGCGTCGAAGGCCCAGGCCATCGAAAGGCCCGCGGGAAGCGTGACCTCCTCGCCGCGACGGGCGATGCGCGGAAAAAGGGCGGCCTCGTCCAGCGCCGCGTCGGGCGCGTCGAGGCGCATCCACTCCAGAGCGATGCCAGCGCGAGCGCCTTCGTCCCGGCCCACTTCGGAGACGCGCACCTGCAGCGTGTTCTCGCCGACGCGAAGAAGCTCGGCGGGCAGGGGCGCTTCGACGACGGCGAAACTGCCATCCCGTGGCAGGCGCGCATGCTTCACAGTTTCGCCGTTGACGTAGAGCGTGGCCCGGCCATCTCCAAAGGCACGCATACGTACGCGAAGCGTCTGCGCGGCGCTCGTATCCGAAGGCAAGAGCACCTCGCCGGTCACTCCCGGGATGAGCAACGCGCGCGTGTCTTCGAAGCGGTGGACATCGCCGGTGCGCGTTCGCCAGCCGCCGAGGGTGTACATGGCGCCGGAGTCCGCGCCGAGATCGACCAGTGGCGAGGAGCCTTCGAAGACCCGCGCTCGTTCGGTATGGACGAGGAGGTCATAACGCGTCTCAAAGGCGCCGGCGGGCATCTCTTCTTCGCTCCGGGGAACGGTGCTTTCCGCTTCGCCTTCCTCTTCCGAAGCCCCTTCCGCAGCGGGAGTCGGAGAATCGCAATCGCACGCGCAGAGCGCGACGAGGAAACAGAGCCACCTCATCGGCCGCGCCTCCATGGTGTGTCCGCAAGGCTCGCGACGAGGTAGTCACGAAAAGCTGCGGTCTTGGCGGGGAGCTGTCGCGCGCTCGGGTAGACCAGGTGCAGGTTCCCGCCCTGGATGTGGTGGGACGGCAGGACGCGGACGAGGCGACCATCGGCGATGGGCTGCATCGCGACGAAGGCTGGGAGCTTGACGATGCCGCCACCTGCGATGGCGGTCTGAGCGAGGAACGTGAAGTCGTCGGCGCCGATGCGCCCGTTCACCTCGACCTCGACCTCGGAGCGGCCCGTCGTGAGCGTCCAGGCTCGCGTTCGCCCCTTCGGCCGATGACCCAGGCATTCATGCTCCATGAGCTCCGAGACTTTGCGCGGGGTTCCGTGTTCCGCGAGATAGGCGGGCGACGCGGCGAGCCAGAAGTCCGACGTGCCGAGGCGCTTCGCGATGAGCGAAGAGTCCTCGAGATCCCCCGCGCGAATCGCGAGGTCAAAGCCTTCCTTGACCATGTCCACCAGACGACCCGTGAGCATCACCCGGATTTCAAGGTCGGGGTGCATGTTGGCAAAACCCGCGACCACGGGAGCGAGGTACGCGTGCCCAAAGTCAACGGGGGCGGTCATGCAGAGCTTGCCACGGGGAGAGTCACGTCCTTCGGCGACATCCTGGGCCGCAAGCCGGAGCGCTGCGACGGCCGGGGCGACGCGGTCAAAGAACTGCTGACCTTCCGCCGTGGCTCGCATTCGGCGCGTCGTCCGGTGAAGCAGTCGCACCCCAAGCTGCTCCTCAAGGCGAGCGACCCGGCGTGAGACGGTGGACTTGGGGATGCCCAAAGACGCCGCCGCTTTGCTAAAGCCCTGGGTCTCAATGACGCGCACAAAGGTGGCGATTTCGTCGAGGTCAGCCATGGGCGGACTATTTCACAGGTGGAACGACGACTGCGCATCTTTCCGCTGCTGGGACCCGTTCAGCCGTCGTCGCTTTCACAGGGGTCGAGGTTGAATGCGGAGACGAGGAGCTCGTAGAGTTCTGGGTTCTTGCGACGAAGGGCGCGCGGCTTCTCGAAGAAGCACTCCGTCGCCACAGCGAAGGTCTCGGCGCGATCGGTGCCTGCATACGGGTCCAGGGCTGTGTCGCGACGCGAGCGCGCCCGCTCGAGCTCCCGGTCCATGACTTCGTTCCAACGTTCGAGATCTTTGGCGAACCCGGGCACACCGTCCGCAAAGCCATCATCGAGGTCGAGAACGTGGGCCCACTCGTGGATCGACACATTGTACGCATCGTCATCGCGCCTCCATCCCTTCTGAAGAGCTCGCTTCGAGAAGATGATGGGGCCTTGATGATGAACCATGCCAGCGATGTTGTGGTCCGCGCCGATATCGTATTCGTGGCTAAAATGATCGGGGTAGAGCAGCACGCTCCGGGTCTTGGCGAATCGATAGTCAGGTCGTCCACGCACGAGCATGGCCGCCCCGGCGACGGCGAGGACTCGCGTGGGCTCATCGAATGTGACGCCCGGAACCGTCTCAAAGGTCAGGGTGTCGACGAGGTACTGAACCTGACGGAGGAAGCGCCCCCGCTCCGCCTCGTCCAGACCTCGAAAGAGCGAGATATGTGTTCGTAGGCACTCTTCGATGGCCGGACGAATAGGGTCCGTGAGCGCACGCGAGATGCGCTGGTAGCGGCGGATTCCAACCAACATGGTCAGCGAAAAGCCAATGGCGGCGACCACCGCTGGCCACGCCTCGCCGCGCACGAGGCCGAGGGCCGCGAGGGCCCCAAAAACAACGACGGCTTTCACGGTCCAGGCAATGAGCGGGCCTAACATCGCGCCAGCCTAGAGCACATCCGCCCCGAGCGCATGGGTGGAGGGCCGGGCAAGACACCCCTCGCCGCTCCGCCCCCCTCAAACTTGGGTACCGACGCCGTACTCTCTCGGCATGGATGAGCGCGAACGTGGAGAAGAGCTTCGGAGAGAAGCCGCGGCGTTGCGGTCCAAAGACCGAGACGCCGCCGGAGCTCTTTACCTAGAGGCACGAGAGCTGCTTCAGGACGCCGGCGCTGGCGAAAGCGCGGGCGCGTGCACGCTGGCGATGGCTCAGATGGCCGCCGAAGAGTTCGACCTGGAGACAGCCCATCACCTAGGCCTGCTCGCCGCCGACGCCCTTGCGAGTGACCCTGACACCCAGCACAAAGCCTACATGCTGGCTGGACGCACCGCCCTCGCATCCGGCGCTGACGAACGCGCGCGGAGCTGCTTTCTCGCCGCGTCGGACGGCCCCCTCGCCTGGCAGGCGCTGGAGGCACTTGCCTCCATTGAGTTTGAGCGCGGCGATCTCACGGGTGCCGAAGAGTGCCTTCGTGAAGCCTGGTCGCGCTTGCCCGTGGAGGGACCCGCCGTCGCCGTCGCACTCCTGCGAGAGCGTTTCGGTGACCTCGCCTTCAAACGCGGCGACACCGTTGGCGCGCTCGTGGCCTATCAGAACGCCGTGTCGAGTCTGGAGCGCTGCCCCGCTGCGGAGAGCCAGCTGATGCGAGCCCGGCTGATGACCGACATCGCGGACCTGCATTCATCCATGGGCGCCATTCGAGAGGCGATTCAGTCCTACGAAGCGGTGCGTGAGTACTACGCATCCGCCAACTTAGCGCGACGGGCCGAGCGCGTCGACGAACGTATCAACGCCCTCACCTGGCGTCGTAGCGGCTGAACGCTGTCAGATCGGCCTCAACGCAAAAGCGAAGGGTCGAAATGTGCGGGCGCTGCATAGCCGAGCAAATGCAAGGTCGTGGCCGCGAGCCGAGTCAGCGACGCGCCCGCCGTGTCGGCAAGCGCCAAGGGGTAGCCGGGCGCCCAGACCACACACGGGACCGGGTTGAGACTGTGACTTGTTCGCTTCGCGAACGCGCCGTTCTCGCGTTTGTATTCGCCGCTCTTTTTGTCGCGTTCGAACATCTGGTCCGCGTTCCCATGGTCAGCGGTGACGATGAGCGCCCCACGTAGCTCTTCGATGACGGGTAGAAGTCGCGCGAGCTGAAGGTCGACGACCTCAACGGCGACGACGGACGCGTCGAGTTCGCCGGTGTGACCTACCATGTCACCGTTGGCGTAATTGATGCGCAGCGCCTTCGCGCCCCCGCGCAGCGCCTCGATCGTCCGATCCGTGATCTGCGCGGCCTTCATCCACGGGCGCTGCTCGAAGCGCACATTGTCGCTAGGGATCTCCACGTACTCTTCGAGGGTGTCATCGAACTTGCCGCTTCTGTTCCCATTCCAGAAATACGTGACGTGGCCAAACTTCTGCGTCTCCGAGCACGCGAACTGACGAACGCCGGCTCGAGCCAGATACTCGCCGAGGGTCCGGTCGATTTCGGGCGGGTCGACGAGGTAACGCTTGGGCACGTGGAGATCGCCGTCGTATTCCATCATGCCGGCGAAGAGAACGTCCGGCCGAACGCCGCGATCGATCTCGCTCAGCGTGTCGTCATCGAAGGCCCGCGATACCTCGATGGCGCGGTCACCACGGAAGTTGAAGAACACGAGAGAGTCGCCGTCCTGGATTCGGCCTACGGGACCTTCGTCGTCCACGATGACAAAGGCCGGCATGAATTGGTCGCTGACGTCCAACTCCGTGTGGAAATGCTCCACGGCCTCCTTCGTCGTGCGGAAAGTGTGTTCCGCTTTGCCATGCACATGTGCGTCGTAGCCCCGCTGCACCATGGACCAGTCCGCCTCGTAGCGGTCCATCGTCGTCGTCATACGCCCACCGCCGCTCGCGATGCGGCAGTCGCCGCCGACCTCCGCCAGGACGGCCTCCAGTGCCTCCACGTACCCCGGCGCGCTACGTTGCGGAACATCACGTCCGTCGAGGAGCACATGCACCCGGATACGCTCCACCCCATTGTCTCGCAGTCGCCGGATCATCGCGAAGCAGTGGTCTTGGTGTGAGTGAACGTTCCCGTCCGAGAGGAGTCCCATCAGGTGAAACGTGCCGCCGTCTTTCGCCCGGGCGACGAGTTCTTTCCAAGCATCTCCGTCGAAGAGTTCGCCGGTCTCAACGGCGAGGTTCACGCGTTTTGCCCCTTGGTCGATGACGCGGCCGGCGCCGATGGCGTTGTGGCCCACTTCACTGTTTCCCATATCGGCGTCGCTCGGAAGACCGACGGCGGTGCCGTGGGCGATGAGCTGCGTCGAAAGGCTGCTGCCGCGCAAACGATCGAGGTTTGGGGTCCGTGCAAGGAAGACCGCGTCGCCTTCATCCTCACTCCCAAGGCCCACGCCGTCCATGACGATGAGCAGCACTGGGCCGTCCACACCCCCAAAAGTTGGATGTTTCGCAAGGGCTAGGGGTTCATCGCTCATGGCCGAGTCATAGCGACCCAGGTCGCTTCGGACAACGCCTCCCTTGAAACGGAGTCTCCGTCCTCAGCTGGAACGAAGCGCGCGTGTCGCGAGTTCAAGCATTCGCCCCGGAAGAGCGGGGCCGTACGCAGGGGTCTCGTCGAAGGTCTCTCGGCAGTAGTTCGCAAAACGAACCAAGCTCGAGAACTCCGGGCGAAGAAAGTCTGCGATGTCGTCGTCGGTGGGGTAGTCCAGCTTCTCCGCGCGCTCGATCCAGCCCCCGGGTCGCAGGAACTGAGCTCGGTATTCGCTGGAACCTGGCAAGATCATGTCGACGCGTGAGCGCTGGCGTCGCGCTTTCCGGCTCGTGCCATCCTCGATGGCTTGGGTATACTCCCGGAAACGTTGGAGACCCCCCGGCACGGTTTGCACGAGCTGAAGGTCAAAAACTGGCATGCCCTCATGAAACACAAAGTTCAGATGACGATAGACGCTCTCCGGCCGCGCATGCAGCCCATGGCCCGCCCGCAGGTGGTCGAGACCGATCTCCATGAACACGATGGGAGTTCGCGTCAGAGGGTGACCGAGCGGCGCGCCGGCGTAGCGGGCGTCATCTCCTTCGTCCGGGAGAATAACGTAGGGCGCCATTTCGATCTGCCCGCAAAGGAGCTGCCAGGAAGTCGGGATATGCGGAATCAGCCCAGCGTCGACGAAAAAACGCAGACGTTGTGCGGGGTCGCGAGAGAGCCTGTCGCGCGAAAAAAGAGCCATCTGCTGTCTCTTAGCACGCTCGCTCTCGCCGTGCTGTTCGTCGCGTGCGGCGACGACACCACGCCGGACGCGGCGCGGGACTCCGGCGACGACGTCGAGGAGCGACTGGACGCCGACGACGGCGAGGACTCCGGCGAAGACGCCGCGCTCGTCGACGCCGATGAAGCGGACGCACAAGACAGCGGCCCCTCCGCTTGCGACGAGGCCCTGCCCGTCCGTGGCGGCTCCATCGCGGAGCCGGACCTCGACGAGCTCAGTGGACTTGTCGCCAGCCGGACGCAGCCCGGCGTCTACTTCGCCATCAACGACTCCGGTGACCCCGACATCTTCGCCATGGACGAGACCGGGGCGGCGCTGGGACGCTACCACCTCGACGGCGCCCGGAACCGTGACTTCGAAGACATCACCATCGGCCCAGGGCCCGGCGGCGGTGACTACGTCTACGTCGGTGACGTCGGTGACAACCAGGCCAGGATTGGGGGCGACGCCCGGGACGAAGTTCAGGTGTATGCCGTTCCCGAGCCCATCGTTGGCGAATCATTCGCGACGCTTAGCGACGTTCTCACGTACCGCTACACCTATGAGACGCCCGTCGACGTGGAAGCGATCGCCATCGACACGGACGGCTCCCTCGTCGTCCTCACGAAGGAGAACGGCACCTCACGCTTGCTCAGAGCGCCACTCCAGGAAGGTCCGACTCAGATGGAGTTCGTGATGGAGCGCCCCTTCCCCCTCGTCACCGCCATGGATTTCACCAGCGCGGGTCTTCTCGTGCGCACGTACGGAGACATCTACCATTTCGCGAACCTCGGTGATGTCGCGACGTCTTACGCGAGCGAGTTTCGGCGTGGCCGCCCAGGCGCCGAATTCCAAGGAGAAGCCATCGCGTGGCGCGCCGACGGTAGTGGCCTAGTCACTGCGAGCGAGGGCGCTGCAGCCCCCGTCTTCGTTTATGAGTGCCCCTGACGCGCCCAAAGAGGACACGTCGAACAAGGCCCGTTCTGCTATGATGCGGGCATGACTTCTTCGAGGGCACTTGCCTTTCTCGTCCTACTTGCAGCCTGCGACTGCTCCTCCACGGACCCAAGCCGGCCCTGCACGAGTGACAGCGAGTGCGCGGGAGACTCCTGCATCGACGGTTTCTGCGAAGAGGTCATTCCCGACGCCGGCAACCCGGACACGCCCGGGAGCGACGTCATGTCGATGTGCATGGCCCCCGAGGTCCTGTGCGGTGGCGGGTGCTGCGTCGAAGGCGAGCTCTGCATGGACGGCCGCTGCGTCGAAGACTGCGGAAGCGCCGAGCGTTGCGGAAGCATGTGCTGCGGTGAAGGAAGCACGTGCGAAGACGACCGCTGCGTCGCGGTGTGCGACGACATCACCGACCGATGCGGCACGATGGATGAGCTTTGCTGCACCTCGGACCAGGCATGTCTCGCGAGCAGCTGCGTGGACCTTGGTGTTCCGTGTGAGTTCACCGAAGACTGCGCCATCGACGAGATCTGCTTGCCGAGCGAGAGCCGCTGCGTACCCCGCGACAGCGTGGATGTTTGCGAGTTCCGACCGCCCGTCGGTGAGTTCAACCCAACCGTCGGTTGCCGCTGGACGCCGCCCGCCGGCACCTTCGGCAACTCCCACGCCGTGGTCATGACGCCCTCCGTCGCAAACCTCACCGACGACAACGAGGACGGCGAGACCAACACCTTGGACATTCCGGACATCGTCTTCGCAAGCTACGTGCGAAGCGCCGGTTGCTGCCAGGCCGACGCCGTGATCCGAATCGTCAGCGGTTTGTGCAACGACGATGGCACCATGAACACCCTCGCATCGCTTCCGATGCCCGCCTACGACAACTCGAACGGCGTCCTCCTCGCGAACCTCCATCCGGACAGCATGGAGGACGAGCGAAACCCCGAAATTGTCGCGTCATTCCGAAATGGAACCACCCTCGCCTGGCGCCGAACCGCCGACGACGGAAGCGCGTGGGAAGAGATGTGGCGCACGGACGCACTCACGACGGATCAGTCCTCAAGCGGCGCCCAGCCAGGAGCCGCAGACTTCAACGGCGACGGCCAACCCGAGGTCTACGTCGGCAACGTCGTCCTCAACGGTCTCACCGGAGAGATCCTCTGGAACGGCGATACGACCGTCGGACCGAACTCTGGTGTTGGCAATAACGCTTTCCTCGGCCCCGTCTCCACCGCCGCGGACCTCGACCTCGACGGCAACCTCGAGCTCATCGCTGGCAACACCGTCTACAACGGCATCGACGGAACGGAGGTCTGGAGCTTCGAGTTTACGACTTCCAACGGAAACTGCGGCGGCGGCGCGCGAGGATGCGATGGATACGACGCCGTCGGAAACTTCGACGACGACGACGAAGGTGAAGTGGTCATCGTTCGCCAAGGCGAGGTCTTCGTCATCGGCCATGACGGCGTGCTTCAGGCACGGGTGCCGATCCCCGTCGACGACTGCGGGTCCAACGAGAGCGGCCCGCCAACCGTCGCGGACTTCGACGGCGATGGCCGCGCTGAGATTGGAACCGCCGGCGCGGACTTCTACGTGGTCGTAGACCTCGACTGCATTGGGGACCCGGTTCCCGACGGTTGCGACAGCAACGGAATCCTTTGGAAGGCTCCAAACAACGACTGCTCGAGCCGCGCGACCGGATCAAGCGTCTTCGACTTCGAAGGCGACGGAGCCGCCGAAGTGGTCTACGCCGACGAGCAGAACTTCCGTATCTTTGACGGAGCCACCGGCACCGTGCTCTACGACGACGACACTCACGCCAGCAACACGCGCATGGAGATGCCCATCGTCGTCGATGTCGACAACGACGGGAAGAGCGAGGTCATCGTTCCCGAGCCCAACCCTGACAGAAGCCTCGGCGGCATCGAGATCTGGGAAGACGTCGACAACAACTGGGTGCGAACCCGGCGTATCTGGAACCAGCACGCCTACCACGTGACGAACATCACCGAAGACGGCCAGGTGCCGCGCAACGAAGAGCCCAACTGGCTCAACACACGGCTGAACAACTTCCGGCAGAACGTGCAGCCGGGAGGTCTCTTTGACGCCCCGGACCTCATCATCTCAGAGATTCTCGCCGTCGGATGCGCCGCAGACTCAGCCGCTCAGCTTCGCATCACGGTACGCAACAACGGCGCCCTCGGTGTCGCAGCCGGTGTGCCCGTCGCCGTCTACGCCACGCTGATGGACGGGACCGAAGAGCTCGTCGGCGTCACAAACACCACGCGCTTTCTCCTCCCAGGTCAGGCGGAGACGGTGATGATCGACTGGCTTCCATCCACGGGCTGGACCACCGGCACGTTCTCCGTGCGAGCCATCGTCGACAGCGATGGCATGGGAGGCTCGACGTACAACGAGTGCGACGAGGACAACAACGAATCGACGAGCGCAGACGACCTCCCTGGCTGCGGCCTGGTCTAGGAACGTTCATGGCTCGTCCAACTCTGGTCCGCGCAGTTCGCTATGTGGGCCTCCTTGAGGGGCTCTCCTACCTCCTGCTTCTTTTCATCGCGATGCCGCTCAAGTACGCGCTCGGCCTCCCCGCGGCTGTGCGCATCGTTGGCGCGGCCCACGGCGCTCTCTTCGTTCTGCTCGGCTGCCTCATCGCGTCAGCGGTCTTCGAAGGAGCGCTCACGAAGAAGGAGGCCGCGATGGTCGCTTTGGCGTCCTTGGTGCCCTTTGGTCCGCTCTTCGTCGACGCTCGTTTGCGAGCCGCATTGGCGCGAGCACAACCGAGCGGCACGCAGCCACAGGCCTAGCGCGATGCTTTGCGGCACCGTTTGAAGTCGCTCGTCCCTGTTCCCCCAAGGACGAGAGCCAACAAAGAGCGCGAAGACGCGCGAGAGAGCGAATCATGACAACCACCAAACCAATGAAACTTCTCGTGGCGACTCTTGTTCTCGGCGTGCTCGCTTGCGGGGATCCGGACGCAGAGCGCGACGGCGGTCCAGACGCCTTGCAGCCCGACGGTGGCCAAAGGGACGCCCCCGCCTCCGATTCGTCACAGCCGGACGCCTCCCAGTCCGACGCTGCGCAGGCCGACGCAACAGCGCGTGCGGACGTGGCTGACGGAGGCCCTATTGGAGTCGACGTGATGCCCATCGAGGACGGGGGTCCGGGTCTCGGCAGCACGCGTTACGTCGGGTCGATGCCCGCTTTTCGCATGGAGCTTGCCGACGCGAGTGGCAACATCGTCTGCCGCGTCCAAGACAACCCAGACCCCACGGCCCGCCCCGTCGCGACGGACTGCCCAGACGGGCTCTTCACCGAGCAGCTCTTCGATGAGCGGGGGGACCGCGTCGGCATCGACCGCCCAGTGAACATCAATGCGAAGTTCACGCGCTACGAAGAGGTCCACTCGGACGACCTTCGGATCGTAGATCTCACGAGCCCCGTCGACCGCTTCGACGAAGGCCCCGCCGACCTGACCGGCGCCCCCGGCGACGCCAACTTCCGCGTCACCTGCCAGTTCTCGCACTTCTCCTACGACGATCCAATCGTGTACCCAGGAGACCCTGGCGCGGCGCATCTACATATGTTCTGGGGCAACACGCGCACGGACGCGTTCACGACCACGACGGAAAGTCTCGTCGAGGCCGGTGGAGGCACATGCAACGGATTCGAACTCAACCGGTCCGCCTATTGGACGCCCGCGCTCGTGGACGGAGACGGCAACGCACTCATCCCCCAACAGATCATCATCTACTACAAGACCAAGAACCTGAACGAACCTGGCATCACGGAGGTCCAGCCGATGCCCCAAGGTCTTCGCCTCATCGCCGGGGCATCCGCGAGTTCGGGGCCCTTCTCACTTCCCCCCTCCCATGAAGAGCAGAGGCTCTTCTGGTCTTGCGGTCGATCCGGATCCGTCAGAAATCGCTCTGCTCAGGTTCCGCAATGCGAAGAAGGCGAGCAGGTCAACGCGACAATCTACTTCCCGCAGTGCTGGAACGGCGTCGACCTCGACTCCCCGAACCACCGCGACCACGTGGCCCGCGTCAACGTTGGGGCGCCGTGCCCTGAAACGCACCCCGTGCGCATCCCCGAGCTCGGCTTCTTGCTCTACTACGAACAAAGCGGCGACACCTCCGAATGGCGCCTCGACTCGGACCACGAGCACGGCGGCGAGATGGTTCGCGGCGGCTCCCTCCACGCGGACTGGATCGCTGGCTGGTCCGACGACGCGATGGACCTCTGGCTCGACGGCTGCATCAGAACGGGACGCAACTGCACGCTGGGCCAGACGGGAACGGCTCAGACCTTAGAACGTCTGAACGGAACAGAATCCGACAGTTGGCCTGGTCCCTACGCCGTCGAAGCGCCGGCGAGGCCAAGCCGCTGAGCGGCTACTTCTTGCGAAAGTCGACCTTCACGACGGTGCCGCCGGGCTTCTCCCCCGTGGCCTCCGCTTCGGCCTCCGGCGCCGGTTCCGTGATCGCCTCTTCGTTCTCGCGGCGCGGCAGCTTCACTTCGTACTGGAGCGCGAACTCCACGGACGGGTCAGCAAATGTCGTCACGGCGGCGTAAGGCACGCGGAGCAACGAAGGCACGCCGCCAAAACTCAGCCGGACTTCAAAGCACTCATGGTCGACGAGGAGGTCGCTGAACTGGTTCTGCAAGACGATGGTCATCTTCTCGGGGTACTGAACGCGGAGATGAGACGGGATCTCGACGCCCTCAACACGGGTGCGAAACTCGATGAAGAAGTGGTGATCTCCCGGTAGACCCTCGTCGACGATGCGACCGAGGACTCGAGGGATCACTCCACGAAGTGCTTCGACGGTGATTTCTCGGTACGGGATGAGAGACTTTGATTTCGAATCGGCCACGCCCCGTTCTGAAGGGCCGGCCTCGCCGGGGCAAGCGCTTAGAACTGGTTCGCGAGGTAGAGGCTGATGACGGGCCCGGCGGTCTGGGAGCGAAGAAACCCAAGGCCGCCTTCAAGGGAGACGCCGACGAAGGAGTCGTCGATGAACTCGTACTCGCCTTCGAGGGACACCCCGGCCCAGCTGACTCCGTTGCCGAGGCCACTCGGTGTGTTCACGCGCTCCGCGCTACCGAAGCGCAGGGAGTGGGCGCCGCTGACGCGCATCCGTCCTCGAAGCCTGGGACGAAAGTTGAGGCCCGCCTCGACGCTCCAGGTGAAGCGGTCGTCGTAGCCGCGGTTTCGGATGGCGTAACCCACGGACGCAGCGAGGTACCAGGTGTCGAAGGCGTAGCCGAACTCCAACTTCGTCGACGTGGACCACGCGCCTTCACCCAATTGCAGCTGCCCGAGAGTTTCGTACTCGCCTTCGTCGTTTGGGTGACGCGAGAATACGGTCTGCACGGGCTCAGCGTTGGCCAGAGGAGCGCGGACGCCAAGACTCAACGACATCGCGAGACGGTCGCGGGCGACGAACTGCCATGACGCGCCGATGGCGGGATCTCCGCTCGCGACATGTGCGCGCCGCCGATTTTCCACGGGGTCGCGCAGGTAAAACGTCCGAACAAGATCGCTCTGCCACCAAAACGCAAAACGCGCGCCGAGGCCGACTTGCCCGTAGCTCGCGACGAAAAGCTCATGGTAGTTGGCGTAGTCGCTGGTCTCGCGTTCGGCGTTCACGAAGCCGAAGCCCAGGAGATACTTCATCCATATTTTGGCGTAGCCATGCCCTTGCTCCGGCGCCCACGGCGAAGCGTGGGCCGGTGCTGCGAGAAGACTCAACGCCACGGCGACCGCGGCGAGGAGCTTCACTGAACGTCTACCCGCAAGGAGAGCGGCGCGTCGACGAGGGCGCCCGCGCTGACACTCTCGTCCACCTCACCGCCGCCCTCAAGCGGGAGCCGAAGCAGCTCGATGCCGCTCTCGCTGCGTGCAAGGAAGACCAGCTCATCGCCCCAAACGCAAAACGCCAGCGCATCCAAACGAGCAGGTAGCGGCGTCTCTAAAGGCTCGCCGAGGGCGGCGCTTTCCGGCTCGTAGCGAATCCAGGACTGCGCCATAAGCACAAGCAGACCCGCGCCCTCATCGAAGGCGACGCCGCGGACCTCCGCGCCGACGTCCTGTCGGATCGGCTCCGCATCGCCCAAGCGCAAGAGCAGCTCCGTGCCCACGGACCATGCGACAAAGCGCTCATCCTCTCGACTTCGAACCGCGAGATGAGTGGCCTGCTCCTCGGCGAACTTCGTCCCCGCGGCGAGACGACCGGCGCCATCTCCCGGGAAGAGAAAGAGGCCCGTCGAGTCTGCGCTAAGAACATCGATGTGATCGTCGCCGTCAAGGTTGATGAGGGCGAGGGCCCGCCCGCCGGCGTGGAGAATCTGCCGATGCGTCCGGACCGGGGATGGTCCTCCCGCGATGACCCAAGCTTCGCTCGGGCGCCGTCCGAATCCGTCGGCTTGGTGAAGGGCGACGAGGTCCATGCCGGGGCGACCGTCCATCTCGGCGCTCGCCATCGCGAGGGCCGAGATGGGGGCAAGGACCTGAGGCTCCCGGAGACCGCCACGTTCGTCGCTCGGCACGAGGACGAGCCGGCTGGCGCTGGCGCTCTCCGCTGGTCCGATGAAGCCGACGAGGAGGTCGTCGAGACCATCGCCGCCTAGGTCCGTCAGAGCAACATTCGCAGCCCGCGCCGGCGTCGAGCTGGCGTCGCGAACCATTCCCACGCGCATGATGCCCGCGCCGGAGCGACCGAGAATATTCACCTCCGCGCCACAGCTCACGATGAGCTCCGGCTCAGCGTCGCCGACGAGCTGCCCCGATGTGATGGACACCGGCGCTAGAGGGTCGTCGCACACACGAAGGGCGACGCTCGTCGCAAAGGGCGACGCGAGTGGTGCGCTCGGGGGCTCCGTACCGTCGTCTTCGACGGCCACCGGCACCGGAGCCGCCGGCGCCTCATCGTCCGGCGTCTCTTCCGTCGGCTCGTTCGGCGTCTCCTCCGGTGTCTCCTCCGAGGTGTCGTCCGCCGGCGCAGGGTCCGACGGCGCCTCGCCATCGGCGTCCTCCACGTCGGTCGCCGCCGAATCTGGGCTCGGAAGTACGCCTGCGGCCCATGCGACGCCGCCGAGGAGCCCCCAGACGCCTGCAAAAAGGCCCAAGGCTCGCAGCGTGGCTAGGATTTTGGCGCCGAAAGTCACAACCCTGCCTGTAGCACACGGCATCGATGGGCGACGATTCTTCGGCAGACGTCGACGGGGAGGGATATCGTCGGCCCATGGAGGCCCCGGCGGAGACGAAGCAGCCCGCAGCGACGAGCCGGGGAGGACGCCGTCTTCGCCGACCCGCGACCATCGTGGTTGTGGCCATCGTCGCGCTCTTCGTGCCCTTTCCAGAGCCGCGCCTCGAGGCTTTTGGCGGAGAGGTCTTCGAATGGAGCATCGACGACGAGCTCGACGTCTTGAAAGCGACCTTCGACACCCAGCGGGCAGAAGGCTGCGACGACTTCCAAAGCGACGTGCTCCTCGCGCCGATTCGCGCACGCCTTGAGCCCCTTCGAAACGCGGATGAGCGTTCGCCGCTCTGGGGCGAAGTCCGAACACGCGTCTTCCAGGCGGCGGCTCGTTTTGCGGCGTGCCCCTCGGAGGTCGCCGCGTTGATGGAAACCTATGCGCAGGTCCGTATCGCGGCGAAGGACGCGTCCCGCGCGTTCCGTCCCGAGGACCGGGACGCTCGCCGACAGCTCTACGGCCTCCTCTACGGAAGCCGCATGGCGGTGGAAGAGGTTCTCTTGCAGCTACCTCCGGACGAGATGCCCGCGCTCCTTCATGGCCGCGATGAAGAAAGCGCGTCTCCAGGTACGCAGATTCACGGCGTCCAGGTTCACAGCGGAGATATCCTCGTCTCTCGCGGCGGCGCGCCAACCTCCGCGATGATCGCCCGCGGCAACGACTTCCCCGGGAACTTCTCCCACGTGGCGCTTGTTCACGTCGACGAAGACGGTGTGTTTCGCACCATCGAGTCACACATCGAGCGCGGCGTGGTGGTGGACGGTCTCGCTCGTTATGAGGACGACACGAAGCTACGCATCATGCTCCTTCGTCCACGCGCGGACCTTCGACGGGGCGTCGCCTTCGCGCACTCCGCGGCGGAACATGCCGTCGCCCAAGTCGAAGCGGGACACATCCCGTATGACTTTCAGAGCAACCTCGAAGACGACTCGGAGATGTTCTGCTCCGAGGTCGCGTCCCACGCGTACCGGCACGAGGATATCTACCTCTGGCGGGGTCTCACGACAATGTCTGGGCCCGGCGTCGCACGCTGGTTGGCGCTCTTTGGCGTCCGCCACTTCGAGACCTTTGGGCCCAGCGACCTGGAGTACGACGAGCAGCTCGTCGTCGTCGCCGAGTGGCGCAACCCGGATGTCCTCCACGCGGACCACCTCGATAACGCCGTCATGGACGTGATGCTCGAAGGCGCCGACGAAGGCGACACCCTTGGGTTTTCATGGTGGAAGCTCCCAATGGCTCGTCTCGCGAAGCTCTACAGCATGACCCTCAACCTCTTTGGCGAGGAAGGGCCCGTCCCCGAAGGCATGGACCCACAGGCGGCGCTTCGGGCACAGACGCTGGCTGAACGTCACGAGTCCCTCCGCGAAGAGGTCGAAGCCGCCGCGGCGGCTTACCGCCAAGAAGAAGGACACGCGGCTCCTTATTGGACGCTCGTCGACTTCGCGCGGGAAGCCATCGCCGCGGAGTAGCAACGCTCCGTTCCCTCAGGCAACGACGTACGCGTTATAGTGAGCGCCATGTCGTTCCATCGCCCGTTTCTTCTCGCCCTCGTCTTCCTTTCGCTCGCATGCGGCGACGACGACCAGGTCGACACGTGTACCCAGGACTCTCAGTGCGCACCCGGGATTTGCGTCGACGGCGCCTGTGTCGAGGCAAGCGACGGAGGCGCAGCGGACGCCCCGGAGTCCGACGCCGGACCAGTCCCTGACGTGCCCTTTCCAGACGCTGGGCCCGTGGTGGGCTCCGGCTGTTCCGCGGACCTCCGCAGCACCCTCGACAGCAGCGGCGAAGTCCTGCGCGAGTGCCCCGCGGACGAAGGGTGCTTCGATGGCGTCTGCGTTCCCGCGTGCGACGCCGCGGAGGAAGCCAAAGGAAACCTCGGCTGCGAGTTCCGGGTGCCGACGGCCAATATGTGGACCGGTATCCTCCCACCTTGCTTCGCAGTCTTCGTGACCAACAGCTGGGCGGCGGACCTCTCGGTGCAGGTGGAGCGCGACGGGATGCTCCTCGAGGCGCGGGAGTTCGGTCGCATCGTCGACTCCACGCTTACGGCAGACATGTGGCCTGCCATCCCGGAAACCGGCGTGCCCATCGGGGAGGTGGCCGTCCTCTTTCTCTCCAGCGATCCGGATGCAGCCGCCACGGGCGGTGGCCGAGGCGGTCCGCTGACATGCCCCGTTGCTCCCGCCATCAACGCCAGCACCGAGGTCCGCGGACCTGGCACCGGCAGCGCCTTCACCATCACCACGAGCGCCCCCGTCAGCGCGTACGACATTCTCCCCTTCGGCGGAGCGAGTTCGTTCTTGCCGGGGGCTTCCTTGCTCTTGCCGACGAGCGTCTGGGCCGAGGACTACATCGTGGTGACGCCGCCTCCCGGCACCCACACGCAGCCGGGCCCGCTTTGGATTCAAGTCGTCGCTGAGGAGGATGGGACGCTCGTGGAGGTTCGCCCCACCGCCGACCTCGTTGGAGACGGCAGCGTGCCTTCCATCAGCGCAGGAACGACGGGTTCCATCACGCTCAACGCCGGCGAGTACGTCCAGTGGGAGAGCGCGTCAGCCGACCCCTCGGGGAGCATTGTGCACGCGGACAGGCCCGTCGGCGTCCACGCGGGCAATCGCTTCTTGCGGCTCCAGGCCACGCCAAGCCCCGGCGGCGACGCCCAACATCAACAGCTCCTCCCCGTCACAGCGTTGGCCAACGAGTATGTCGCCTCGCCCTACCCAACGCGCCGCTCCGACCTCGCTCCGGAGTCGATCGGCTACCGCCTCGTCGGCGCCTACGACGAAACCGCGCTGACCTTTGACCCTCCCCTCGCCGGTGCTCCGGCCACGCTCGACCAAGGTGAAGTCGTGGACCTCATGAGCGACGTGCCCTTCATCGTTCGTAGCCAAGACGACGCTCACCCCTTCGCCTTCGCTCAGGTCATGAGCTCAGGTCAGGTTCCTGGCGGCTGGAGAGCCGAGGACACCACCTTCGATATCTTCGACAGCGCAGTCGGCGACGAAGAGATGACCCTCATCTTCCCAGCCGCCCAGTTTCTGCGGCGCTACGTGTTCTTTACCGACCCGACCTACGGGATCACCTCCTTGGCCCTTACGCGCACGCGAGGCGAGACCGGCTTCGCGGACGTCCGCGTGGACTGCCTCGGCGTCATCGAGGGCTGGACCCCTGTGGGAAGCGACGGGGAATACGAGGTCGTGAGCGTGGATCTGATGCGCGGCGGCGTTGGAGTCGACGGCTGCCTCAACGGGCGCCACTCCGCCGAGAGCGAGGGCGACTTCGGGATGACGGTCTGGGGCTACGATTCCTACGCGAGCTACGCATATCCCGCCGGCGGGAACGCCAGCACCCTCCGCGAGCTTCCGCCGCTCCTGTAGACCGTCTGGACGTGATTTGAACGCAGTTTGAACGCCGCAGTGTGTGCGGTGGCGGTGATACTAGCGCTCAGCGCGTGGAGGTTTGTGAATTGCTCTGCTGGGGGTGTTGAGTGCTGGTCAGCCAGCGTGAAGACAGAGGTGCAGAGCAACTCACAGAGCTCCTCTCGTGTCACACCGCTCGCGCAACCTCCCTATATGACCCAGTGGAACCTCAAAGAGTCCGACTTGATCCCGGACGCCCGTGACGGCCTCACGCGCGCCGAGCGAATCATCTTGTGGCAGCTTCACGAGGCGCAGAAGGAATTCGCGGGCCGAAACGTGCCGACGGCGACGCTCTATGGGCGCGTCGCGGAGCACATCAACCTCAGCGTCGGCGCGTTTCAAAAACTGCTGCAACGGCTCGTCGGCGCGCCACACAATACGTCACGCATCCCATAAGATTCAGGGCACGCATTCCATGTTGTAGCGATGCAGCGGAGGCCGGCCTTGGGGAAAGACGAGGTTTCCAGACGTGAATCCGAAGACTCGGCGGAACCCAAACGAGAAGCCGCCGCGAGCGTTGCGGAGCGCGTAGGCGCTCCCCTCGCAGTCCGCCGCACCTTGGCACGTCGCGCGGTCTCCGCCGTCGAGGCGCCCATGGACTTCGACGCCCAATGCGCGCCTGCCGTCGTGATAGACGCCAACGGCGACCCCTTGCGTTGTCACGCTCTCAAGCGGCTGCCATTCGCCGTCGGGCAGTTCACGACGAAACACGCCGGCGTTTGCAGCTTCCGAAGAGCAGTTGTCTTCGCCGAGCTGCCAGTGGGTCTCGATGAAGGCCAGCTCTTCCTCCTCCAGCCTGAGCGTCGCGCTCCGCCAGCGCCTCCGAAGCTCGCCCTGCCAGCCCGGAGAAAGGGTGCCTCCTCGCCCGGTGATGCCGGCGTGAATGGACTCCTGGGACTCAAAGAGGGAACGCGCCCGCGCATCGACCTCCCCGCCTCGGCGAACGCGCTCGATTCGGTACTGGAGCCGCTCATAGGCGACGGACGGCGGTAGCTCGCAAGCGGAGAAAACGAACGTGCTCGCCTGACGGCAACGACCAAGCCGCTGGGCGACCTCGGAGAAGCGCACGTGGGACGCTAGCGGCTTCGCGGTTCCGAGACGCGGCTCGCAGCGTCCTTCGGCGCTCATGCGAAAAATGCCCGCCGTCGACGGCTCCAGGTGACGCAAGAAGCGCTGCGGAAGGGCGGCATCCCAGTCGTCAAAATCATGAGGCGACGCGGTCCGCCGAACGAGGGCGCCTTCAAGGGTCGGCGTGAGCGTGCAGTCCGAATCGAAGAGCTGCGACAGGCGGTTGGCGTCGGAGGCGATGCTCTCCCAGCGCGACGTCTCCGCGGGACTTGCCTCCGCCGGACTTTCGACTGCTTCTTCGCGCGCTTGGCTCCGCTCTGAAGCGTCGCCTTCTCCGGGCGAGTCCGCAGGTTGCCCTGCCGTTTCATGTGGAGCAGCGCTCGCCTGATGAGAGGGCTCAGCAGGAGTGGCGATGGTCGCCGTCGAACTGCCACAGCCAACCAAGCAAAGAAGGTAGATCGTACGCACGCGTGTATAGAGCCACGTCGCGACCGGCGAAGCAATCGCGCGAGAGCGCATCTCACAACCGCGCGTCGCCACATCTGTCTCAGAGCGCTTCGATTTCACTGTCCGCGATGAGCTGTGGTGCATTTCTAGACGGAGGGGATGAGCGAAGGCGGCGTGCCCCGGCCGCGATGTGGCTGGGCTCTAGTCTGGAGCGTCACCGACGTTAAAATCGGCGAGGGTCTTGGCGTCACCTTGAACGATGACGTGGGCCAAACCGCGATTGGCCCCGAGGACGTTTGGCGAAGCGATCACCTCTTCAAGGAAAGGGCGATGTGCTTCCGCGGGGACATCGATACGGATGCGTTTTCCGGGGCGTCGCTCATGAAGCGCGTGCAGCAGGGGCCCAAGGGGTCGCCCTTCGAGAGGCGCCGTTTCCTCGGCTTCGTACCAAGGGTGTTCGCCCTCCGCGAGCCCCACCGCTGTTGCGCCTTTCTCGACCTGTTCGCTCGCCCAAGGGCCGAGCATGCCAAGATGCGACGTGTCGTTGAAGCGCTCGAGGACAACGCGCTCCCCTTCGAAGGCGAGAGTGCTCACGGAGGTGTTGCTCATGTGTCCGAGACGCGCCGGGCGCTGACGCGAGACAGCACAAAGCCGCGCCACCACGGACGCGATGAAACCGCCGTGCGCAAAGATGACGCCGTGCTCTCCTTCGCGAAGGGCCGCGCGAAACTTCACCACCGCCGCTTCGGCGCGACGGGCCAGGTCGACCCAAGATTCACCGCCGCCGATGGTGACGTTCTCACCACGCGACAACGCGGCGACTTCATCGGCGAAACGTTCTTTCACCTCGGGACGTGTCAACCCTTCCCACGAACCGACGTCGATCTCGCGACACTGCGCGTCGTGGGATACCGGCAGCCCAAGTCGTTCCGCGCTCGCCGCCGCCGTCGCCGACGCCCGCGAAAGATCCGACGAGAGCACGCGATCAAAAGACCAGCCCGCTGCGACAAATCGCTCGCCAAGCTTTGCAGCCTGCTCAAACCCGAGAGTGCTGAGCGGTGAGTCACCATGACCCTGCCAGCGCCCTACCAGATTGGCTTCGGACTGGCCGTGCCGGACCAGCGTTATTCGTTTCACTTGTCGGTTCCGTAGCCTCGGCGCGGCTTGATGACCTCGTCCACGAGGCCGTACTCCATGGCCTCTTGGGCGGTCATGAAGTTGTCGCGCTCGGTGTCTCGGCACAGCTCGTCGTAACTCTTGCCGGTGTTCTCGGCCATGATCTCATTGAGACGACGCTTGATGTTGATGATCTCGCGCGCGTGGATCTCAATGTCGCTCGCCTGTCCGCTGAAGCCGCCGAGGGGCTGGTGGATCATCACGCGGGCGTTCGGCAATGCGCGACGCATGCCTTCCTGGCCGGAGCAGAGAAGAAACGCGCCCATGGACGCGGCCTGACCCAGCACCACCGTCGCCACGGGGCAGCGGATGTACTGCATGGTGTCGTAGATCGCGAGACCTGCGGTGACGGAACCTCCAGGGCTATTGATGTAGAGGGTGATCTCCTTGTCCGGGTCTTCGGCCTCAAGAAAGAGAAGCTGCGCCGTGATGGTGTTCGCCATGTCGTCGCGCACCGTTTGGCCCATGAAGATAATGCGGTCTTTGAGGAGACGGCTGTAGATATCCCACTCGCGCTCGCCGCGGTGAGTGCTCTCGACGACGCGGGGAACGAGCATCGCAAGGGGATCGGAGGCGCCATTGGAGTCAGACATGGCAGCGAACATAGTCCTGCTGGGTGCAAAGTCGACCCCGGTTTCTGGAGGAAAACACCAAAACCTATCAAGAAAGCGGGTTTTGTGGGTGTGAGTCGGCTGAGGCCCCTTCTGTTGCGTGATCCACCGAAGTCGCTCACGTTGTGGACATGCGCGTTTCGATCGCCGTGGGGGCAGTCGTGGTGGCTTGTCTCCTGTCGCTGCTACCAAGCGCCCGCGCGGATCGCTCCTACGTGGTCCGAAGCGGCGACACGTTAGTGCGCATCGCTCGACGTTTCCGCACCAACGTTCCCGCTCTGCGTCGTGCCAACCGCCTGAGAAGCGACCGACTTCGCTCCGGCGCACGCCTCACCATTCCCACCGGCGGCAGCGCAGCCTCCGCCCGGCGCGCCGGACAGCACCTGGTGCGCGCAGGGGACAGCCTCTCGGCCATCGCGCGCCGCTACCGTGTGCCCATCGCCGCGCTCCGGCGTCAGAACCACCTACGCAACGACAACATTCGCCCGGGCCAACGCCTGACCATTCCGGGCCGGCGCCGGGAGAACCGAATGCCCACGGTGGAGGAGGCTCCGCCGCGCCCCTCGCAGGAAGGCGCCGAAGAGCGCGCGACGCGCCTTGGCATCGGTGGTCTCCGTGACGCCCACCGCATGCTCAACGACGAGCCCGAAGCCGCCTGGATCGCCGAAGCGCAGACCGCGCCCATGGAAATCCCCGAAGACGCCCACGACCTCGACACGCACCCGCCGCTTCCGCACACGGAGCCCGGGACGCTGCGGCATCCTCTCGCCGGCGAAAACCGTCACTTCATGCGCGGCTGGGGCAGCGGCGCGGGCGGCTACCACCTCGCCTTGGATCTCTACGCCGTGCCCGGCAGCCCGATCCGCGCCGCCGAGCGCGGCATCGTCATCTACGCGGGCACTGGCCTTCGCGGCTATGGCCGCATGCTCGTCATTCTGCATCCGAGTGGTCGCGGCACCGCCTACGCGCATAACCGTCAGATCCTGGTGCGCCCCGGCGAGCTCGTCGCCCAAGGTCAGGTCGTCTCGCGCCTCGGCAACACGGGCCTAAGCCGCGGCCCTCACCTGCACTTCATGCTCCTCGACCACGGCGAGCATTGCGATCCGGCCCCGCTCTTTCGACCGGCCCCGCGGCGTCGCAACGGCGACCCGCTCAGCGATGACGCGACGCTCGTGACCTGGGCGGAGGACGAGCGCCCCGAAGAGGTCCGGTGTCTTCCGCGTAGCGCGCGTCCTCATCCCGGCGCACGTCGCCGCAATCGACGACGCGCCCGCGGCTCACGGATGCGCTAGACGCGCAGCAGGGAAGCCTTAGCTCGCAGGCGCGTCTGGCTTCACCGGCGCAAGCACCGCTTCAAGTTCGCCCGACTCGTAGAGGTCGCGGACGATGTCGCAGCCTCCAACGAACTTACCCTGGACGTAGAGCTGCGGAACCGTGGGCCACTGGGTGAAGTCTTTGATGCCTTGGCGAATTGCGGGGTCCTGCAAGACGTCGACACCATGGAAGCTTGTGATGCCGCTGCGCTTGAGCACCTCGACGACGGTGGCGGAGAAACCACAGCGAGGGAAGAGCCGGTTGCCCTTCATGAAGAGCACGACGGGGTGCTCGTCAACCATCGACTGAATCGACGCTTTGACGTCTTCCGCGCTCACTTCTTCTTCGCTCACGACTTCGCGCTCCAGGCGTCGGGCGTGAAGGTCTTGAACGTCAGCGCGTGAATCGGTCCGCTCATCAGCTCGCCGAGGGCCGCAAAAACCATCCGCTGCTGGTCCACGCGGGACTTGCCCTCGAAGACCGACGAGACGATGACCGCCTCGTAGTGGTCCTTGGTGCCGGTGAGGTCTTTGACCTCAACGTGGCTTACGCCCTCAACACCCTCACGAATACGCTGCTCAACGGTTTCCGGTTCGACCATGGGTTCAGTGGTGCGGCCGTGGCGTGCCCCTGTCAAGTTGCCAGATGTCAGAGGCATCCACTACAGCTACGCCATGCGTGCCCTTGTCGCCCTTCTTGCCCTCTCCGCGTGCGGCGGCGCGATGCGGACCAACGATCACCATCTGGGGTGGCGCCTTCGTGGACAGATCTACGCGGAGCTTGAAGAGGGCGAGACGCTCTTCCTCGTCTCGGAACGTTGGCACGAAGGCGAGTGGCAGGGCCTCGGCCTGCAACGTCGACAGCCGGGGAGCTTCGACCTCATCAGTGATGTCCTCTGGAAGGTCCGCCTCGGCGCCTTCATCGACCAAAACGGCGACGGTGAGCATCAGCTCAGCGAACCCGCTGTGCGGTCCACGGAAGAGTTCGAACCTGAAGGCGACCGCGACTACGGCACCCGCGATGGCATCCTGCTTCGTCTCGCGCGCACTTCTCGCTTGGAGGAGGCGCTGTGTGTCCCTGACGCCGAGCAACGCGGCATCTCAGCCGGCGAGGTGGTGCGCTTGGAAGACGAGCTCTTCAGCCTCGAGGCAGCCGAGCTCGGCGTGCGCGATCCACTTCAGTTCATGCGCGACTACACGGCGGGTTTCTTCCTTCTCGCACCATGGGACACCCACAAGGAGCCCATCTTCTTCGTGCATGGCCTTGGCGGGACGATGCGGCAGATGCAGCCCATTATCGAGGCCCTCGACACGGAGCGCTTTCAGCCCGTCCTCACTGTCTACCCAAGCGGCTGGCGCCTAGACGACGTCGCGACCTACTTCGACGACGTCCTCGACGAGTTCGTCGCTGCGCACCCGTCGAGGAATATCCACATCATCGCGCACAGCATGGGCGGCCTCGTCGTTCGCAAGGCCCTCGGGGAACGAGCCCGGCGCGGCGGGCCGAACGTCGTCTCGACCTTCACGTCCATCGCGTCACCGATGGGTGGACACCCATCGGCGCTGGCAGGCGTACGTTTCGCGCCACGTAGCGTGCCCGCATGGTCCGACCTCGCCCTGCCCTCGGCGTTTCTCCGTGACCTCTACCGCGATCCGCTCCCCGAGGGCGTCGTGTACCGTCTTCTGTTCACGACCGAGGACGAGAGTGTTCCCCTCGAGAGCCAGCAGCGCGACTCCGCCATGCGCGAGGCCAGCGCAACGCTTGGTGTCGCCGCCGGACACGTGGAGGTCCTCGCCCGGCCGGAGACCTTGAACTTCGTCTGCGCACCTTTTCATTGAGCGGATTCGGTGGGGCGCATTCGCACGCGCGCCATGTTCGCCCGCGCAGCGACGCACAACCCCAAGTGCAGGATGCGCGTATCCGTCACGCTTTGGTGGGGTCTGGTGACCACTTCGTAGGCGGATGTGGGCATCGACGCACGCGTCCTCGTTTTCCCACCCTGGACCAGAAGCCTTGGCATACGCAGTGCATATATCGAGTGACATGTCTCCAAACGCCTCCGCTGACTGTGACGAGTTCACACACATAACCCCGAAGAAGCGCAGCCTCGCTGCCGATGACACGGGGCTGACCACCGTCGAGTACATCATCATCTTGGCTCTCATCGCTATCGCCGCCATCGGCGCGTGGAACGTATTCGGCGGCAGCATCGAGACACAAGCGCGGGGCTCTGCGACGACGCTCGGAGGCCTCCCCCGATGAAGCGCCTCCTCTCGATTTCTCTCTTCCTCGTCAGCGCCAGCTGCGCTGCTCCTCTTCCAGACGACCCCGGCGCAACCCTCGACGACGCCTCTACGACGCAGGTCGCACGCATTACGCGCGACGGACGCACAACGGCCATTCGAGGGACCATACCCACCGGCGAGAGCGACCCCCGCCGTGCCGCGGACAGCTTCCTCGCGGACCACTCCGCGGCCATCGGCGTCGAAGATCCCGCGCGCGACCTATCGCACCGCGAATCGCAAGTGCACCCGACGACGAGCGCCGACCCGGACGCCGCAGAAGAGGTCGTGGTCGTCTACGATGGGCAACAAGACGGGCATCGCGTCTACGGCTCTGAGGTGCGTGTCATCGTTCGCGACGGCGAAGTCGTCTACGCCGGCGGGAGCACCAGCGAAGACACCAGTTCTCTCGGGAGCCCCAGCATCAGCGCAGACGACGCCTTCGATTCCAACCGCACAGAAGAGCCTGCCTCGGGAGAGTGGAACCTTCGCGAGAGCGAGCTCGTCGCCTTCAACTTGGGCATCTTCATTCATCGCCCAACGCTGAGCACGCTCGCCTGGCTCCTCGACGTCGAAACCGCCGAAGGCTCGTGGCGTGTATTCGTCGACGCCAGGACCGGGGAAGAGCTCATTCGCATCTCCGGTCTCCACGCCGCCTACGCATCCAATGTCTACGCGATGACCGGCACCCCCATCGACCTGAGACCGGGGAGCTTTCGAAACGGGCGGCTTACGTACACGAACGGCGCCCTCGTCTCCGGAGCCACCAGTACGCCAGCGACGCGCGATGCCTCGGGTTTCGTCGAAGCCGCATACGACTACTTCCACGATACCCACGGCCGCGATAGCTACGACGCGGCGGGCGGAACGATCAACGTCCACGTGGATGCTTCTTTCTCCAACGCCGTTTGGTCACCCGATATGCAACGGCTTATCTTCGGTAGCCGTTGGCTCTCGGACGACATCCTGGCCCATGAGTTCACCCACGGCGTCATCCAGTATGCAGCCGGCATCGAGTACCTCTTCGAATCTGGGTCCCTCAACGAGTCCATCGCGGACCTCTTCGGAGAGTTTGCCACGGGCTCGTCCGGGTGGCTGCTCGCCGAAGGCAGCGCGCGCGGAACGCTCCGCAGCTTCCGCTCACCTCGTGACTACGGACAACCCGACCACTACAGGAGCCGCCAGGCTTCGGGTTCTTTTGATGCGTGCGATGCGGCGACCCCCTGCCCCACCAGGGAGCGCTGCGTCACAAACATCTGCGTAAACAATGACCTAAACCAGGTTCACACCAACTCCGGCATCTCGAACCACGCGCTCTATCTTATGAGCGATGGTGGCAGCGCCTCAGGAGTCGAAGTCGAAGGCATGGGCCGCTCGAAACTCGAGCACCTCGTGTACCGAACGCTCGCCACGTCCCTCGGCCAAGCCAGCGACTTCACGCACTTTCGTTTTGGTCTGCGGAACACCGCGATGTGCTTTGTCGAGAACGGCGAATACGCGTTCACTTACGAAAACTGCGGCTCTGTACTCAACGCCATGGCCGCCGTTGGTGTGGGCACGGCGGACGGAGACTCGGACTGCTACGACGATGACGTCGACAACTGCCCCTGCGTCTACAACCCGGACCAAGACCCTGCGGCTTGCGCCGGCGACGACGCGTGCGCTCCCCAGTGCGATCGTATCGCGGAGTGTGGCGCATGCAGCGACCAAGAGGGATGCGGCTGGTGCGATGGTTCATGCACCTCGAACGAAACGGAGTGCGCCGAGAGCTGCGAGGTGGACGCCTGCGAAGCGCACGACAGCTGCTTGGATTGCGCCGAGGCGGACGGCTGCGGCTGGTGCGGAGACTCCTGTCAGTCCGACGCGACGGCCTGCCTCAACGACGAAGGACGCGAGATCCCCTACACGCATCAGAACCTCTGTTGTGCGGCGGCCACGGCGTGCGGCGACTGCCTCGCCGAAGGCTGCTCTTGGTGTGGCCACTGTACCTACAACACAGACGCTTGCTTCAGCGAAGTGGTGACGATGTGCGAACCTGAACTCGACTGCGAATCGCCTTCCACTTGCGCAACGTGCGCCGCCACCGAGGGCTGCGGCTGGGGCGAGAGCGGATGCACCGTCGCGACGGCCATCGGCAACATCGGCGGCCGGCTCACCACCGACCCAAATGAGTGCGACTCAAGCGACCCGTGCAGCGCAGGCACGGACTGCGAGATGTGCGCGCAGACCCCCGGATGTGGCTGGGGCGCTGAAGGCTGCATCACGGCAACGCCGGGCACGCCCGATGTAGTGACCCGCGCCGCCGAGTGCGTCGACTGCTCGGGGCTGATGCGATGCACACCCTGTGCATCCAATGGGTTTTGTGAGTGGTGCCCCGGCGACGGCTGTCACAACACCTACGAAGGTGCCTGCGACGCACCGACGCCGGTCCTCGCATGCGCCATTGAAGAGCTCCCGGACTGAGCGAACGCGGGCGGGCGGGCGGAGAGGTCCGCGCCGCCTACGTCGCCCGGAGGATACGGACGAGGAGCGTCACCGCCGACGTGATCATCGCCAGCGCGAAGACGAGAGCCATGGTTTTGCCCGCCGGCCCGACGCACCACTCGGCGTCAAGTACGCGGGCAGGCGGCAAAGGGTCGGAAAAGCCGCTGCGCTCCTCAAGCTCTGCACGGCGACGCTGCATCTCTTTGATCGCCATGCCTCCGGACAGCTTCTCATACAGCCGCCCTCCACGAAGGACGCCCCCCGGCTTTGGCAGTGACACGCCTTCGACTCCGGCGTCGATGAGGGCTCGCTCCGCCTCGGCGATGATGTTCGCGTTGATGGAACGCGGGGACTGATTCATCCCCGTCAATCCTCGCAGCACAAGAATAGCGTCCCCGAGGGCCTGGTAATGTTGTGCGTCTTCTTCGCTGGCCACTTCCGACTCCTACCCACGCTCTGCGAAGTGAAATCGCTTCGTCTGTTTCAAGGTCCGCCACTCGGGGCGCTCGGCAAAGAAGCGCCGAATCTGCGGAATGTGTTTGGCGCCATCTGCGATGAGCACCGTCGCTTTTTCCGTGCGTGCCGGCACGCGTTCAAGAGAGCGAGTTCACGCTCCTCATCACTCAAGAGCAGATGCAGAACGCGGTCGAGGACCACGACGTCGAAGCGGCGACGCGTCCGAAAGCTCACAACGTCCGCGCAGGAGAGTTCCACGGGAAGGTTCTGTGCTTGAACCTCGTCCCGAAGCTGCGCCAAGCCCACCTCCGAGAGGTCCACACCCAACACGTCAAAGCCGCCGCGCGCCGCAAGCAGACTGTCACGCCCCTGACCGCAGCCTAGGTCCAGGAGCGTCGCTCCATTCTTCGTGGTCTCAAGAAACAGAGCGAGTTCCGGAAAGACATCCCCGCACTGATTCGGGCCTTTGCGGTAGTGCTGATCGTAGTCGACGAGGCTGCCCATTCACCTTGATACCAAGGAGCCCTTGCGACCGAAAGGAAACCCTTGGCCAAATGGCCGGGACCGCAGACCGCGCTGCGCGATGATGCCCTGTGAAGAGCGTACGAACCCGGTGATCGCCGGACGTCAGCTCCACCACGAACGGACGTACAAGCCACGCCCCCTCACATTCCGGCGCTCCGACGACCGCGACGGGCGAGAAACTTGTCCCCTCGCAGGCGACCATGACAGCGCACAAAGACACCACGGCCACGCAGGCGAAGAAACGATTCCTTTGCGAGCACCCCATTCCAACAAACTGGCTGAGGTGAGACCATTCAAGAACAAACAGGGCCGTCACGTGATGTGTTCGAGCTCGCGAACCAGCTCCGAAAACGCGATGGGCTCCACGGCGGCAAAGCTGTCTACGCCCGAGAGATTCACGGACTCGATGGTCTGGTCTTCAAACTCATCGCCGGCGGGCGAGTACCCCGGCTCAAAGCCCAGTGACACACTTCCGCCCCCGATCAGCTCCATCGAGTACGTCGTGATCCAAGAGTCGGCCCAGGCCCGCCAGCGTCCCTTCGTCAGCGCGCGAAGGGCGCCGTAGCGTACGTTTTTGCCGACGACGCGTTCCAACGTATCGGCCTTCTTCTCGGTGGCGCTAGGTGCAAAGGTCATGCGCCCGAGCTGGTCGAAGGGCTGCAGGATCTCGTAGTCGGCGAAGATGCTGGACCACTTGTCGATATCTCCTTGAATCTGAAGTGGGTGCGCGATTCGAACGCCCTTGGCCTTCAGGCTGTACGCGTCGTCATTTGAATCCGCAAAGCTCCCATCTTCGCCGACGCGAAAGCTCGCGGTGATGTCGCCCTTTTTGTCAACGGCGCACCACACCAGCCGCTTCGTCAAGTTCGACATCCACGGGTGGTTGACGAAGTGCTCCTCGAAGACGTCGCCCTCGATCGTACGCTGCTCGATCATCGCAAACTCGAGACGACTAAGCTGCACGCTCGCGCTCGCTTTTGCGTCCTTCTTGAGGCCGGAGAAGCGGGCTTTGGCTGCCTTTGCAAGGGCCGAGCCGTCGGGCTTATTTGGCTTTGGAAGCCTCTTGAGCTTCTTTCCCGAGTCGTCGTGGAGCACCGGGCGTAGCTGTTCGTCGAAGGACACCACGAAGTGTCGTGGACCAAAGTCGAGTTTCGCGCCTCCCTCCTCTTCGAGTGAGAGCGTGGGGACCAAGCGGTCTTGTAGCGCCGCCCGTGTAAGGCCGCGCTTCTGCGCGATGAGCCCAATTCGCTCCGCCGCCGCAGCCTTGAACGCTGGGTACTTCGACTTCTCTGCGAGGAGATTCATGTTCACCAGCGCAACTTCGCTTCCGATGGCCAAGAGCACATCAAGCGCCGCTTGGGCGCGCGCGCTCGCGTTCTGCCCAGGCCAATCCTTGGCCAAACGGCAGATGTTCCGCGCCGTCTCATCGTCGCCCATGAAGCCAAGCGCCTGCATGGCCCAGCCTTGCTTGCTCGGTGCTTTGTTGGACAGCCACGCCTCGAAGAGCGCCCACGAGAACGTTTTCATCGACTCGGGTGTGAGGGTGCTTCGGAGCGCGAGAACCGCTGGGTGAACTTCGTCCACGTTGGAGACGGCGAGGCGCACGAGGATGTGCTCCACCTCCTCCGCACTTAGCGTTCCGCCGGCGATTCGCTCAAGCGCGGGCAACGACGCCGCGTCTGCGAACGCGGGCAGCTTTGGGATCTTCGCTTTCGGAAGAGTCAGCGGGTCGACATCGAGGAGAGCCATTACCGCGGCCTCTTCGCCGATGCCTTTCGCGTCCTTGAGCAGCTCTTCGCGGAAGCCCTGCCCCGCCAAGTAGCGCAGAACACGTTCGCCGGCACTTCGCTCTGTTTTCTCTTCTTTGGAGGGCTTCTTCTTGCCCACGTTCGCGAGGGCCATGGTGATCGCCGCGGCCCACGCGCAG
>JBGCFM010000043.1:0-49555 GCA_045106895.1 Polyangiales bacterium
CTGAACCCGGCGCTCCCAAGGATCACGATGGCCAAGAACGCCACGAGGCGCGCGAGGGAGACCTTGGAGCCTTTGGATTCGAGCGCCGCCGCTTCCGCGCGAAATGCCTTCTCTCGCGCTTCATGCCCTGCGATGACCTCCAAGGCCGCGCTCGTCGGGTCTGCGGCGGTGGGCCGGCGTGGGCTCTCAGAGTCACTCATGGCGCGTCTATACCCTGTTTTTTGCAAAATCGCCGGCCCTCAAGTGGTGCTTGTCGCGTGATCTTCGCTTTCCCCCTTCAATATTCGACAGCCGCGCACTAGACCCCTCCCATGCACACCACCGTTGTGACCGGCGCGAGCGCCGGCATTGGTTTCGAGACCGCCAAAGCACTCGCCATGCAGGGTCACCGGCTGCTCTTGGTCGGGCGAAACCCCGAGCGCACGGTGGCCTCCAAAGATGCGATCATCGCCGACACCGGCAACGTCCACGTCGAGAGCTTTCTGTCGGACTTCTCGAGCCTCGATAGTGTTCGTGCGCTCGCGCTCGCGCTGAAGGAAGCGGCGCCACGCATTGACACCCTCGTCAATAACGCCGGCCTTTGGCATCAGGAGCGGCGGGTGTCGAAAGATGGCTTTGAAGATACCTATGCCGTCAACCACCTGGCGCCCTTTCTCCTCACGCACCTTCTCATGCCTTCGCTGGTTCACGGCGCACCGGTGCGCATCGTGTTCGTCTCGTCGCGATTGCACGAAGAGACGGGCGCCTTCGATTTCGAAGACCTTTCCGTCGAAGCGAACTCGTACGTTGGACTCGATGTGTACGCGCGCACCAAGCTGGCAAACGTGCTGACGGCAAATGAGTTCGCGCGGCGCCTCGCGAAGACACTGCCACAGATCACATCGAGCAGCGTGCACCCCGGATCGGTTCAAACAAGCATCGTTCGTGACAACGCCTTGCTCAACGTGGGCATTAAGATCGCTGGCCCATTCTTGCGCACGGCGAAAGAGGGCGCCGCGACGAGCATCTACGCCGCGACGCACCCGGCGCTTGAGCGAGTCACCGGCGCCTATTACTCGGACTCCAGGCAGATTCCACCGTCCCCTCACGCCCGAGACCGGAGCGCCGCGCGGCGACTCTGGGACCTCTCGCTTGAGCAGGTCGGACTCGCGGCGCGCGACGTCCATGAATCTGTTAGCGTGGCGACATGAGCGAAACGTCCATCGACAACGATGCATTCAAACGAGCACTTCGCCACTGGGCGAGCGGGGTCACCGTCGTGACGGCTGCCGCCGACGGAGAAGTCCACGGGATGACCGTGTCCGCGTTTTCGAGTGTCTCCGCCGACCCGCCTTTGGTGCTCGTCTGTGCCAACCGTTCGTCGAGGACGAATGAAGTGATTCGCGCTGGCGGCGCCTTCGCCGTCAATATTCTAGAAGCGGCTCAGTCCGACATCAGCACCCGCTTCGCGATGGCCACCGCGGAGACGCGTTTCGAAGAGACCGATTGGTCTCCTGGAGAGTCAGGGCTCCCGCTCATCAAGGGTGCCCTCGCGCACATGGAGTGCGAGGTTCAGTCGAGCCATGAGGCGGGCAGCCATACCATTTTCATTGGACTCGTCCGCCAGTGCACGGTCTTCAGCGGTAAGCCGCTCTGTTACTACAACGGCGGGTACGCCTCCCTCGAGTAGCGATGTCCCAGCGGGCGCCCGAAGTGGTAGGCTCGCGCATGCGCGTACTCACTTCTTTGCTTCTGCTGTCAGTGATCGCGTGCGGCGACGATGACACAAGCGATGCCGCCATCCCCGAATCTGATGTTGGCACCCAGAGCGACACGGGCGCCGTCGACGCGCCCACGCAAGAGGATGCTTCCGCCGCCGACGTCTTGTCACCGGATGTGTCAGTCCCCACCGACGTAGGCATCGATGCCTCAACGCCGCTTCCCGGTGTCCTCTACGTCAGCGTGGGCGGCAGCTCACGTTTGGCCGTGGTGGACGTCGCGAGTGATGGAACGATGAGCGAGCGCGAAGGCGCGCGACTTGAGCTGCCGCGTGGGCCCGGTGCGATGGCCTTCGATGCGTCACGCCGTCGTTTCTTCGTCGGCGCTGGCTCCGCTGTTCTTAGCGTGGACCTCGACGAAGACGGCGTGCCTTCGCTCCAAGGGATGACGATGCTCCCAGCGCAGCCTGTCTATCTCTCAGTCGCCGGCGACTCTCTCGTGAGCGCGTACTTTGGCGCGGATCTCCTGCTCACTCATGATGTGTCAGGCGCTGCCCCCTACGCGGAGACGGATTCCCTCGACGTACCCGATGAGCCCCACGCGGCACGAGCCGTCGGCCAGCGCGTCTACGTGCCCCATCGCAGCGCCGGGCGCGTCTCCTGGGTCGACGTCCAGGCCGACGGTCGCTTCGGGGAACTCGACGGAGTGGACAGCGAAGGCGGCGTCGGTCCACGCCACATCGCCTTCCATCCTGGCGGCATGTACGCGTATATCGTGAACGAGTTCGCGGACACCGTGAGCGCATATCGCGTCGAGGCAGGAGCCCTCGTCCCCTTCGGCGAAGCTGCGACCACACTTCCGAGTGGGTTCGACGGCGATGACAACACAGGAGCCGATATTCATGTGCATCCAAGCGGCGACTTCCTCTACACAAGCAACCGCGGGCACGACTCCATCGCCATTTTGGACATCGCGGACGACGGCAGCGTAAGCCACCGCACCACCGTACCGACGGAAGCGAGGCCCCGCGAGTTTGAACTGAGCGAAGCGGGCCACCTCTTGTTCGGCCTCGGCCAAGATACAGGGGCCGTTCAGAGCTACGTGGTGGGCCCCGATGGCTCTTTGACTCCCGCCGAGCGCCTGGTTCTCGGAGAAGATCTGCGTTGGGGGATCTTTCTCTCGGAGTGAGCGTTCGCGTTTGACAGACCCGCTCAAGGAGGCCAACGAAGGACCTATGAGCCGTGAAGAAGAGAGCACTGGCAAGGAACGGCGAGCCGCGCGTCGCCTCAACACCCGTCGCCGAATCCTTGACACGGCGATGGACATCCTCGTCCGCGAAGGACACGAGGGATTCACCATTGTTCGACTCGCGTCGGAGCTCGACTACGCGGTGGGAGCTCTCTATCGGTACTTCAAGGGGAAGGACGCGATCATCGCGGCACTCCAGTATCGCATCGTCACGAGCATCGAGGCCGATGTCATGGCGACGTTTCGTGCGTTGCCAGAGCGGACGAGGCAGCACGCCCTCGCGCGTGTGTTTGCTGCGGGCCTCGTCTATGAGTCGCTCACGCGGCGTCGGCCGATGGAGCACCATGTTCTCTCGCTCTCCTTGGGCGACCCACGCCCGCAGCTTGAGCAAGCCGAAGCGGAGAGCGTCCTGCCCGCCCTTGGATCGCTGCTCGGGCACCTCGGGGAAGTCATCGCTGACGCGACTGAGATGGGCGCCTTGGGGGCCGGCGACGCGTCCCAGCGCGCTCTCGTGATCTGGGGAAGCACCTACGGGATGATGGCGCTTCGAAAGCTCGAGCGTGTGAGGGCTGATATCGTGGACAGCAGGCACACCGAGGAGCTCCACATGGCGCTCATCGTTGGATGGGGCGGCGTCGCCGCGGAAGCGAAGGCTGCGTTCGCGGAGGCGGCGACGACGGCTGAGCGTGTCTTGAGCGAGCCGCGGGAGATCCCCAGCAGCGATTAACGTGCGTTCAGGCGCGTGCGAAGCGAGCGGCGCCGAGCCAGCGTCGCGATAGGTTCAGCGCAGCGCACAACCCCTCGCTCCAGCGTTGCTCGAAGGGAACGTCGAACACGAGGGCGGGATTGACGTCCAAGCGAAGCCACAGCCCTGCGGCGATCTCGGCGTCGAGTTCGGCCCCCTCCCACGTCGTGTGCCCCCGACAAAGAAGACGTCGCGACGCCGGCCGGCGCTGCAGGATTTCCGCGGCCGCTTCCGGAGATGCGGTCACGTGGAGAGAGGGAGCGAGCAAACAGCTGTCTTCCGGCTGACCCTCATCCGGGCCGTCGAAGAAGAGCCACGCGGAGTCGTCGCGCACCGGGCCGCCGCGGGCGACGCTGTCATCGATCCGGAGCGTTCGTGGGTCGATGTCGACGCCAACGGCGAGAAGGGCTTCACTCATGGTCAAGTGTGGCACCGCTCGGTTCACCACAAAGCCAAGGGAACCTTCGTCGCCATGTACGGCCACGAGCATCATCGTTTCCTGCACGTGCACCGGAGCGTCCGGTGTCGCGATGAGGAGGAACGCTTCATGCTCGTTCATGCGTTCATTTTGCCACGGCAAAAGCGGGTTGGCGATGTGCACGTGGGCGACCCGGCTTTTCTCGCCCGTTTCCCGTGCGATCTATGGCGAGTTCTAGGAGCCTGGAAGCGGAATCGTGCTTTTTCGCGACGGGTCGACATCCGAAAGGCGATCGAGAAGATCCGCGAGGGCCGACGCAGGACCCATTCGCCATTCGCCATTCCACATCGCGACGGAATGCACGAAGGGGTCGCCGAGGGCGAGCTGAACCTCAAGGGTGGGTCGGGGTTCATCAGGCAACCCCACAGCTCGCAATGGACGCATAAGCCAGACGGCTGCGTATCGAAGCGCCTCTCCGACCATGTCCATCTGCATGGAGGTGAGAGAGTATCGCTGCGTACGAGCGACCGTTTGACCCGGCAGCCGGATGGTCACGATGCGCTCGCCGCTGCCGAGCAGCTGGAGCCGACGGGTCCCGTGCACGGGCGAGTCCGTCGCCGTCCATGAGAGGAGGAAGTTGCCTCGTGAGTCAGGCTGTTTGATGACGCGGTCGAGAGTGTCGACGAAGGGGAGGGAGCTCTGCTGCGGCGCTTCTCCTGCGCGATGTCGCAACCAGTCTTCGGCAAACGCAAGTGCGGGTTCGGCATGGGGCAGCTCCGCACGTGCTTGTACGATAGCGGGCACCGCCTGTTCTTTGAGCAGCGATAGCGCATCGAGGGCACGCCACCCCAGAGATGCTTCTGTGCCGCTGGAGAGGATACGAGCGACGCGACGCGCCGCGAAAATAGCGCCGCCCTTCGGGTACTGACGCAGGACGCCGGCGACGTCGCCTCGGCCACCCAGCAACGCGGCGTCGAGTGCGGCCTCCGCGCTTTCGTCGATGCCAGCGTCGCGAAGAGAGCGCGCGCTCGTCACCAGAAGATCGACGATGCTGGCCTCCGGGGCTTGCCCGCTTGGAAGCCACGGACGCGCGCGACCGCCTGCGCGGACCGCGTCGTAGGCGAAGGTGATCGGCCAACGTCCGGCTCCACGCCGATCGAAAGCGAAGGAGAGGTCGAGGGTCGTCGAACAGCTCTGCCCCGGCCTGATCGAGACGAAGGCCTCGCGTGGATGGAGGACATTTACGTCGCCGAAGGACACACGTATGTATGGACGGGCGACCTTGGGTGGCGACACTCGCAGAGAACGCGGGTAGTCCGGGCGGAAGCCAAAGACTTCGATCTCGTCCCCCGAGCCGTTTTCACAGACGAGCTCCAGGTGAACGGTTCCGCCCGCCTCCATCTCTCCTTGAGGCGTACGCAATCCAAATCGCACGCCGCCGTCTTCTGGGCCCCAGGTAATCATTTGCACGCTGACTCTAACGATTCCCGAACCACACAGCTAGCTTCTCCTTGGCTGAGCGTCATTAGTTCGTAACCTTTCGTATTCGCTTGGGTTATCAGAGTTCCTATTGACCTGGGGACCCCCAGAGACGCAGACTTCTGCCATGCGTTGGATCTTTTGCGTGGCCTTGCTCTCATTGGGCTGCCGAGCTTCCTTGGGTGAGTGCAACGACCTCGAGCTTCCGATCGTGTTTCAAACGGATGCAGCGGGCGCTGTACCTATGTACGCGGGTCAGGCGCTCATGGTTCAAAGTTGTGGGGCAGGAGACAGCATTTGTCATTCTGCGAACGCCACCGGTCCAGGTCGACGCGCGGTGCCCATCGGTTTTGACTTCGATGTGCGTCCCCTCGATCGCACCGTCTGTGGGGAAAATACCAACACGGCGGATTGCCTCGAGGAGCAGGCGCGCTTGCGAACGGCTGTGCAGATCGCTTTCGACTACCGCGTGTTGTCTTGGAACGAAGTCGCTCAGGAACGAATGCCCCCAGGCGGCGCCGAGCCCGTTGACCCCGGCGCGGCCCGATACTTCTCGCGCATCGCGAACAACGAGGGCGTGCCCGGCGAAGAACTCGCGGGACTGGACACCGAGGAGGGCAAGGAGCTCTTCCGAAACTGGGTGGCGTGCGGAATGCCTGTCGTCGGGCAGCAAGGTGCGCCTTCCTCGACGACGACGCCCGGGGACAACTGTGACCCTACCGGCGAGAATGAGGGTGCGTACGGTCAGTGCCGTGTTGCCGGCGCGCCGCCCATGCCGCCGGACCCCAACTGGAACTCTATCTACTCGTATCTTCGACGTGACTGCGCGAGCTCCATTTGCCACGGAGGTGACGCCGAACCGATCATGGGCGAAGACGCCATGGTGGCCTACGACCTCATCGTTGGAGGCCCATCGTCTGACGATCAGGCATGTGGCGACAGAACCCTCATCGTTCCAAACGATGTCAACGCGTCGCTGCTCTACGAGAAGCTTGCCGCGTCCGAAGAATTTCCGCCTAGCTGCGGCGATGAGATGCCGAGAGGCGCGCCTGCGCCCCCCGACTCCTTCCTCGCGCCCATCCGTGAGTGGATCAACGCTGGCGCGAACCCCTGAGCACTCCGTCGATGGGCAAAGGTCTCTTCGAGGTCGGAACGCTCCTCGACGCGGCTACGGGGTCACGCTTGATTTCCGTCGGCGTGGACCCGGCGCAGGCCGCCCTCGATGGCGCCGAACAGCTACACGCTCTTCATGATGCCGACCGCAGCGCCGGCGCCGAGTGGCTCACGGCGGCGACTTTCTCGGCGACGAAGCCCGAAGCGCTCCGCGAAGCGACGCTCGTAGCGTGCGCATTCGACCTGCCCGTGATGGCGAGCCTCGGACCCTTTGGCGCGCCTTCCGAGATCCGTGGGCGCGCCGAGCTGTGCTTGAAGCATGGCGCGCAGCTCATTGCGCTGGAGACGTTTGTGGATGACGACGAGCTCTGCGAAGCGCTCCGCGCGCTTCAGGGCCTGCCAACGCTGGCGTCGTTTTGCCCACTCGGCGACACGCCTCACCACGCGGAGCGTTTTCTCGAGGCCGGCGCGCTCTGCGTAGGCGTCAACTGCGGAGATGATCTGCATCGCCTCGTGGATGCAGCCATCGCGCTGCTTCCTCTCGGGGCGAACGTAATGATGCGGCCCAGCGCGGGCGTACCCAACGAAGACCGAGAGCACCCTGTGACGCCGGCTGATTTCGCGGAGGCCCTAAAGCGTGGGTGGAATGCGGGCGTGCACGCCGCGGGCGGTTGTTGCGGCGTGGGCGCTGAGCATCTCGTCGCTGCTCGTCACGTCTGAACGAGGCTTAGAGCCTTTCGATGGTCACGCCCGGAGGCGCCTGCTGCCGGAATACTTCCGCCGGCGGCGCTTCCGTTTCGATGGTCAGCTCCTTCATGCGTATCAACGTGTCCGCGCCGTTACGTGGATCTTCGAAACGAACGACGAAGGGAAGGGCAACGCCGCGGCCTTCGGCGTCTCCCGGGTCACGCACCACTTGATAGTCTTCGAACTGCGCGCGCCACATCGTGTTGCCTTCCGCGTCGAAGAGCTCCGAACGCACGAGGCGTAAGTGCTGATCCGCGGGAGCCGCTGTCTCATCCACGTCACGCGCCATGAGGATGATCTCCTGCCGTCGTCCGTCTTCGCCGAGCATCTCGATTCGGTAGCCCTCGTCGCCACACGCCATCGTCGGCTCCGCGCCCGGAAGCCGCGGTGAGTCGCCGAGGAGGAAGCGCGCGACCTCTTCCCCGCTGAGCGCGACGTCGAGGAGGCGCGCGATGTTCTCTGGGGACGCAGGGCCTTCGAGGAATCGATTCTCGCGCATGTCGAGGAGTTGGAAGTCCTCACCGTCGCTCGTGAGCACCGCGGCAGGACCAAACTGCGTCATCGCCTCGAGGCGAATTCGGTCTGGGCGCTCAAGCGATAGCAGAACGGTGCCGCGTACTCGGCCCTGCTCACCGCGCTGATCCACGCGAGCCACGCCGCGCACCGTTCGAATGGTGCGCCGCAGGCTGCGGTGCATTCGAAGCGCTTGGTCCGCATCCGTGAGGGGCATCGTCGGGCAGCCGGGGCGTGGGCAGCCGGAGCAGACAACAATCAAGAGCGCCAAGGCTCCAAAACGCACGGTCCAGATTTGCCCGGTCGAGCGCCGAAAAGAGAACAATGCGGCCATAGCGGTGGAGCCTACACCTCCCGCTCGCGAAACGCCGCTCGCGATTCCCGTCGCATGCTGGTAGATACCTCACCTATGGAGTTGTCTGACGAGACCCTAGCTAAGCTGCTCCAACGCTTTGGAAGCAGCGTCGCCGCCGGAGAGACGATCTACGCCGAGGGCGATGCCGCCGACCACCTGTACATCGTCCACTCGGGCCGTGTGCGGAGCGTACGGCGGTACCGCGCATCCGAGCGCAGTCTCACGGTCCTGCGTGACGGGGACCTCTTTGGCGAAGAGGCGTTCCTCGGACCGGGGGTCCACCGGACCGCCGCCGCCGTCGCCCTCACCGACGTAGAGCTGATCGGCATGGACCGCGACACCTTCGCGGAATGGCTCGAGAGCGAGCCAACTCTCGCGCGCCAGACCGTGGCCCTGCTCGTTCGCCGGGTCCGTGACCTCGATGAACAGCTTGAGAACACGCATTTAGAGGACCATAGCTCTCGTGTTGTAAATACGATGCTTCGGCTCGCTGCTCGCGTTCCTGCGCAGGCCCAGGGCCACACCCTGCAGCTCTCGCCACTGGAGCTCTCCTCTCGTGTGGGCCTGGACGTAGACGCCGTAAAGCGAGCTATCCAGCGTCTCCGAGATGGTGGATACGTTCGAATTCGAGACGAAAAAATCGTCCTCCCCGATCTTACGGCTCTTCGACATCTCTATGAGCTCCTCAGCGCGAAGGAAGAGATGCGACGAGGCGCTTTCTGAATAAATTCAAGCACTTGCTTCGTGTGTCGTCGATCGCATGACGATTGTCGGAATACCGACAGCGCGGTCATACGCTTGACCAGCACCCCAAAAACCCATAGATCCAGCGTCCTTCCTCGGACCCGCTATCGAAGGCCCTATGCGTCTAATTACAGCCACGATATTGATGTTCGCGAGCCTTGGATGTGTTCGAGGTCCAAGCCTCGACGACGTTGATCGTTCCCGCCGCGAGTTCGAACTGGCGGCGGCCCTCCACGACGAGCAGAACATCCCCGGTGCCGTCGGGCATCTCCGACAGGCGTTGGAACTCAACCCCGACAACCCGGAAGCACATCTCCTGACTGCGCTCATCGAATACGGGCGCCGAAACTTCCCCGTCGCGGAAGAACACGCGGCACGTGGAGTGGCGCTTCTGGTGGAACAGCAGCGCGAGGGTGCGACCCTCGCCGAGGCCCGAAACGTGCTCGGCGTGATCCTCATCGACCGTGAGAAGTACGACGAGGCTGAAACTGTGCTTCGCGAGTCAGCCATGGACGCGATGAACACCTCGCCGCATCTCGCGTGGGGCAACTTGGGCCTCGCGGAGCTAGAAGCTGGCCGACCCGAGAGCGCCCTTGAGAGCCTCTCCGAGGCCGTACGCATTCAGCCACGCTTCTGCGTTGGATATCACCGCATGGGACGAGCGTTCTACGAACTTGAGCGCTGGGAAGAAGCCGAGCGAGCCCTCGTCGCCAGCCTTGAGGCGGACGATGTTTGTGCGGACATGCCGCAGCTTCAGAACGCTTGGCGTTTGAGGGCCGAAGTCCGCGCGCAGCTCGGTCGTCATCGCGCGGCGGTGGGCGACCTTGAACGCTGCGTGGCGATCAGCGCAGACACGGCGGACGGCGCCGTCTGCCAACGCTTGCTCAACAGCACCTCCATGGAGAGACCCGAGCCCGAAGAAGAGGTTCCTTTCGTGGAGGTCCCTGAAGACGAGGCGCATTCGAGCCCGGACAGCACAAGCGAGGGCACCCCGTGAGCCAGCAGCCGCTCCGAACGATCCTACCGGGCGTCGGTGAGACGCTCCGAAGCGAGAGGGAACTCCGCGGCATCAGTCTCGAAGAGGTCGCCCAGACCACACGCATCCCTCTGCGGACGCTCAAACAAATGGAAGCGGAGCGCTGGCAAGACTTGCCCGGCGATGTCTTCGCCCGCGGTTTTCTTCGTAGCTACGCCCAGGCCCTCGGCTTGGACGCGCGTCCCCTTCTCGCGCGCTTTGATGCCATCAGCGATGCGAGCGAGACGGAGGTAGCCATGCCCGCTATCGCCCCTCAGGAACGAGGACGCCGTTTTGGTATCGCCATCGCTTTGGTGGTGCTCTTGGTGCTCTTCACCCTCGCGCTCTCCATCGTGCTTCGACCTCGGCGTCGCGATGTGCCCGTCGAACTCTCGCAGACCATCCAAGTCGAACCAAGTGTGCACCACGGCCGTCTGGCCTAGAGGTCCGATTCGATGTCTCGGTCCTTTGAGGACGACGCGGTTCTTCTGCGCGCCGTCGACTACCGCGACACGGATCGAATTCTAACGCTCTATCTCCGCGAAGGTGGACGCATCAGCGCGATTGCGCGAGGGGCAAGGGCGAGCAAACGCCGCTTTGGCGGGAGCCTTCAGCCCTTCGCGAAGCTTCGTGTCGAGTACTCTCCAGGGCGTGACATGGCTACCCTTCGGGGCTCGACGATCACGAAGATCAACGAGTCTCTCCTGCACAAGCTCTCGTGCATTCAGAGCGCCGGGGAAGGCACGGGGCTGGTCCGCGATCTCTGTGTTGATGCTGAGCCCGAGGTCCAGCTCTTTGACGCCGTCGTTCGCTTCTACGAGGAACTCGGCCACGGGCCAGACGAAGAAGCGCTCACGTTGGCGTTCATGACCCGCGCTCTTTGCGTCTCAGGTCTCGCCCCCGGGCTCGACCAGTGCATCGTCAGCGGAGTTCGACGGCCGCCGGGCCAAGCAGCCTACTTCGACGCGATTCGTGGCGGCATCGTTCGCCGGGAGCTCCTCGGTGGGGCCCGCACCGCGCTCGCTCTCAGCGGCTCAGCCATCGAGCGGATTCGTGAATCCATGATGGAGTCGTGGGTTCCCGAGGGGTCTTGGAGCGCAGGTGAACACCAGCAGATTCGCCGGGCCCTCACCTCGTTTCGTGAGGCTCACGTGAAGGCACCACGCAGCTCCTAAGCGCTAGTCTCGAGGGCGCAAAAAAAACGGCAATGATCGCCAAACTCGCGAGAACTCCGCCGTTCTTCTACAATCGCCGGGTGAGCGATTTGCGTGTACTTGTAGTTGAAGATAGCAAAGCGATGAGAGCCTTCGTCCGCGCTGCGCTCGAAGAGGAGCTTGGCGCCGAGGTGCACGAGGCGGCGAGCGGCCTAGCCGCATTGGCGCGCATGCCCCGCGAGGAGTTCGGGCTCGTCATCGTTGACGTGAATATGCCGGACCTCAACGGCCTCGAGTTGATCGCGTTCTTGCGAAAACAGAAGGCTCACACGAACACCCCGGTGATCCTCATGAGTACCGAGAGCAGCGAGCGCGACCGAGAGCGTGGCCTTGCTCTTGGGGCAGACGCATTCTTGAGCAAACCCTTCGGTGTCGAAGAGCTCTGCGCCCTCGTGAAGAAGCAGCTTCAAGACCGTGGCTGATCCACAGGAGGAGTTCCTGGCGGAGGTCCAGGAGATTATTGAGGCGCTCTCGCGCGACCTGCTCCTTCTTGATCAAGGGCAAAAGGAAGGCTCCGTTCAACCGGACCTCATCAACGAGGTCTTTCGTGGGGTGCACACGCTTAAGGGCATCGCCGGCATGTTCGGCTACCAGCGGCTCGGCGCCCTCGCGCATACGCTGGAAGATCTCCTCGACGATCTACGTCTTGGCCGCGTTCAGCTCACACAGACAGTTCTCGACGTTCTCTTTGACGGGGTCGAGGGTTTCCAACGTCTCGTCGTGGAGGACGGCGAAGAGAAGGTCGACCTCGGCGCTTTCGCTCAGTCCATTGAGAACGTGTCGTCGGAGCCGGAGATGCTGCCGACGGCCGAAGAATATGCGCTCGACCCCGGCATCCTCTCGGTTCTCACGGAATACGAAGAGCATCGTCTGCGAACGAACGCTCTCCAGGGTGCTCGGCTCTTTCGGCTTCGCGTGCAGTTCGGTCTGACCAGCATCGACGCGGACCTTGAGGACCTCAAAGAGCGCGCGCTTAACGTCGCGGAGATCATCACCTACTTACCCTCGGCGGACCCCGCCACCGAAGACGCCATCGACCTCGACGTGCTCCTCGCGAGCACGGAGAGTTTTGAGACAATCAAGGAGCACTTCGAGCTAGGCGACTCCGACCTCGAAGCCATCGGAACACGTCCCGCGCAGCGTCCTGTCACCGCTCCACCGCCTCCTCCGCCGATGTTGGACGAACCGAGCGAAGGGGGGATGGTCCGCGTCACGGAACACCCCGAGACCGCCGAGGAGCTCCCGGTTCGTGAGGAGGCGCCACAGCGGAGAGTCACGAACTCCGTGCGCGTGGACATTCGAAAGCTCGACCACTTGATGAACGTCGTGGGTGAGCTCGCCATCGTGCGTGCGAGGATGGGCCAGCTCGGTGACAAAGTCCGTGCCGGCGAAGATGTGCGCCGGTTGTCCACTGACCTCCATCGGCTCTCGCGCGCCTTCGAGCGGCAACTGGAAGAACTCCAGGCCGGCATTCTCGGCGTCCGCATGGTGCCCCTTGGGCAGCTCTTCGACCGCCTCGCCCGCATCGTTCGACAGTTCGCTCGTGAGCACGACAAGGAGGTCCACTTCACGTTTACGGGCGCGGAGACGGAGATCGATAAGCTCATCGTGGAGGAACTCTCCGATCCGATGATGCACCTGATTCGGAACGCAATTGACCACGGCATCGAATCGCCGAAGGTTCGCGAGCTGGCCGGAAAAGAACCCACCGGCACCCTCGCGCTGAACGCCTATCAGAAGGGGAACCACGTCGTCATCGAGGTCGACGATGATGGCGGCGGAATGAACGAGCGTTTGCTTGTGGAGACCGCCCGGCGAAAGGGTCTCGTGGGAGACTCGGCGGCGACGGAGCTGACGCGAGAAGCGGCGCTCGACCTTATCTTCATGCCAGGGTTTTCGACTCGCTCCAGCATCACAGACGTCTCTGGACGCGGCGTGGGCATGGACGTCGTCAAGACGAACATCAACCGTCTTGGCGGAGTCATCGACGTTCAAAGCGAGGTGGGCTCGGGGACGAAGTTTGTCATCACGCTTCCGGTGACGCTCGCCATTATCAGCGCGCTCATCGTTGAGGTCCGCGGTCGCTCGTATGCGATCCCTGTGGCTTCGGTTCAGGAGGCCATCGTGTTAGACCCCGCCACGCTACGCCGCATCGACGGACGCGAGGTGGTCACGCTACGTGGCGAAACTCTGCCGCTTTGCCGTTTGTCGACGTTGTTCTCCGCGGGCGGAAATGCGCCGGACCGAGAGTACATCGTGATTTGCTCCGCCGGCGCGCGCCGGTTGGGCTTTGTGGTGGACTCACTCGATGGACAAAGGGACGTCGTCATCAAGGCGCTCGGGAAGAGTCTCCGGAGTGTGCGCGGCTTCGCGGGAGCGACGGACCTTGGAGAGCAGCGCCTTGCGCTGGTCCTGGACGCGCCGGGCCTGCTTGAGGAGATTCTGCGTTCGACGGACCGACCGCTCTTGGGGGCTCGCCCATGAGTGATCAACTGGTTCCTCAAATCGAAGACGAAGAGTCCGAGGTCATCGGAGAAGAGCCCCCGCGCGAACTGCTCGCGTTCATGGTGGCCAACGAGGCGTATGCCTTCGACCTGTCGAACGTACGTGAGATCCTTCGCCTCAAGCCGATCACCCCGGTGCCGCGGACCTCTCAGAGTGTACTTGGCGTCATCACCGTTCGTGGCCAAGTCACGACGGTGTTCGACCTACGACACGTGCTTCGGCTGGAACCCGAAGAGGCGACACGCCACGCGCGTATTCTACTCATTTCACTCGGCGACGAGGTCGTGGGGGTCCTCGTCGACCGCGTCCTGCAGGTGTTCCGCCTAGACTCCGACGAAGTCGAACTTACGTCCGGGCCGTCGGGGGAATCCTCCGACCATATTATCGGCATCGGTCGCCCCCGCGAGCGAACTCGAGGTCGCGAAGGTGCGGCAGATTTTCTTGTTCTGATTGATCCGGAAGCGTTGATTCGGAGGTTCCTTGCCTAGCTACCGTAAGAGAAGTTCCCGCGAACGAAGCCTCGTGGGCTTTCGTGTCGATGGCCTACACTACGCCCTCTCTATCGACGCCGTTCGCGAGATCATCCGCCCATTGAATGCGGTGGAGCTACCTCATCTTCCCACCGCCGTCGTCGGCGTCGCTGACCACCGAGGCGCCGTTGTTCCCATCGTCGATCTACGCCGTCTCTTCGGTCGAGGCGCGTCGTCTCCCACCAATCGAACGAAGTGGGTGGTTGTCGGTCGAGGTGAAAATTCGCCAAGCGTTGGCCTCATCGTCGATAGCGTGATCGGAGTGTTCGGTGTCACAGACGAAGCGTCACGGGCCGCTCCACCTTGGGCACAAGAACAGATCGACGCGGGCATGGGAGATGTCGTGAGTCGCGACGATGAACTCGTCTTCGTCCTTGATGTGGACGCGGTGATGGACCCCCACCTCCGCGCCCTCGCGCGAGCGAAGATGCCGGAGCGTCTCCCATGATGAGCGTCGAAGAACGCCGGGTGAAGGTGCGCGCTCTACAAAGCGTTGGCTCCTTTGGCGATTCCGAAATCGCCGAGCTTTTCGAATTGCTGGGCGACGAAGATTGGCGCGTTCGCCGTGACGCGACCGATGTAGCCCTCGCCATGGCGAATGGCACGTGGGTCGCGCGGATCGTCGCGGCCATCATTCAGCCGGACTCCGTCGGGCTCCGAAACGCGTGCATTGAGCTCGCTCGGGCCATGGGCGGCGTCTACGCGGCCCACGCCGCTGACGTGATGGAAGGGTTGGAACGACTCTCGCCGCTTCTCTTCGACGGCGTCGGCGGGGGAGACGATGCGACCATTGAGTTCCTGCGTGCGCACGCCCACTCGGACGACGCGAATATCTCGGCGGCGGCCATCGCCGCAGCCGCCCGTGTGGGTGGACCAGAGGCAGAAGAGCTTCTGCTTTTGCTCCTCACCGACAAAGACCGCTACAAAGTGATCGGCGCCCTCGACGGCCTGCAGGTCCTAGGTACCTGCGTCTCGTTTGAGACCGTTGAGGCTCTCCTCGAAGATCGAATCGTGTGGCGGGGGGTGGTACCTCTCCTTGGGCGCACGGGCGATGTCCGCGCCGTCGCCGCCCTCGTCCGAGGGCTTGAGCGCCCCGGCGACTTGGCGCGAGAGGCGACGCTCGGCCTCGCGGCCCTCGACGTCTCGCTCGGCACGAGGGCCGCCGTCGACGTGCTCAATCACCAAGAGCGTCAGCGCCTCCGCGAGCTGGCTGGGACCGATGAGGTCGGACAGGCCGCCATCTATTTGCTGATCCGCGCCCGCGACGTTGGAGCGGCGCTTCCGCTTCTTGAGTCGCTGGCGGAGGACCGCCTCACGCGCGAGTCGATCCGTTCTCTTCGAGCGTGGGGCAGCAGCGCGGCCAAGATAATCCTCGAAGCCAACTCTCCGCACCGTGGCATCGCGATGGAGTTGGCGGCGGAGTTGTCGGTGGGGGACACCGAGATCATGGCATGGGTTCGTGACGTACTCGTTGCTCATGTAGACCACGATGAGCGCCGGGTTGCGTGCGCCGCGCTTCGCGGACTGGCGATCGTCGGAGGTGGCTCGGAGTGCGAAGCCATCATGCGTGTCGCGCTCTCGGCGCCGACGGAGGTTCGCGCTCAGGCCGCCTCCTCGCTCTCATCGATCTCCCACCGGGAGCCGGAGAGCGTCGCGGAGGTGTGCCGCGCCTTGCGCCTTGAACCGGGGACTGCGTTTCTCGCTCCCGTGGTGGCGCATGTTCTTGGGCCGGACGCACGCGACCGGCTTGTTGAGGGCCTGTCCGCTGACGACGGTGCCCTTCGTGCGGCGTGCGCATCTTGCTTGCCCCACTGTGGAACAAACGTTGTACGTCACCTCGCCTTCGCGATGTGCGACGAGAGTCGAGACGTCCGCCTTGCAGCGGCGGAAGCCCTCGGACGTGTAGTCGTCGGAAAAGACGAAGCCGTGCTCATCCTTGAGAAGTCGATGAGCGGGCATGATGACTCGCTCGCGCGTGTCGCCGCAGAGTCTCTTGGTGAGCTCGGTGATGAGTCGGCGTTCGGTATCCTCATCGAACGCGCCCAGGCCAGGCCCGCGCTCGCTCTGGCGGCGCTGCGTTCAGCCTTCCGGCTGCTCCCGGAGCACTTGGACATCGACGAGCTCATCCGAAACGGTCCGCCGCACCTCTCTCTCGCCGCAGCAGAACTCCTCGAGCCCTTTGACGGCCGCTGGGTTGAGTTGCTCCAGCACCCACTCGCCGCCATGCGCTCTCGCGCCGCTCAGTCACTCTCTGTGTGGGATCAGGGAGCGCGTGAGGCTCTCGCCAAACAGCTCGCCGTCGAGACCGAGCAGGAGGTCGTTCGCGTGATGACGACGGCGCTCGCAGATGCAGGTGGAGCTCCTTAGTGACGCTTCTTTTCGATCAGGGACCCGAAATGAGCGATGAAGAGTTTCGGCTCTTCCGTGCCCGCGTTCGGCGTCACTGCGGCCTCAGCTATGAGTCCAGCAGCAAGTTCATCATGGAGCGACGTCTTCGTCCGCGTCTCGATGCCCTTAATCTGAGTGATTACCAGTCGTACTATCGACTGTTGCAGGGACCGCGAGGGCCTGCGGAGATCGAGAAGGCCGTGGACGCCCTCGTGACGAACGAGACGTACTTCTTTCGTGAGGAGTACCAACTCCGAGCATTCGAACTGGAGATTCTGCCCATACTCGAGCAGCGCAATCGTGAGTCGCGGCGACTTTCGATCTGGAGTGCCGGCTGTTCGACGGGGGAAGAGGTCTACAGCCTGGCGATGATCGTGGCAGCCTCGCAACTCTTCGCAGGGTGGGACGTTCGAATCTTCGGCAGCGATATTAGCCGGCGCGTGCTGAGGCGAGCTCGCACCGGCGTGTACGGCGACGCTAGTTTTCGCGCGATGCAGGACCGCTTCGCGCACTTCTTTCGAGTAGCGCCAAACGGTCGACGCGAGGTGCTGCCAGAGATCAAGAGCATGTGTCATTTCGGACGGGTCAATCTCGCCCGTCCCGACGAGAGCGCCATTGTTGGAAGCGTCGACGCGATCTTCTGTCGCAACGTGCTCATCTATTTCAACGACGACACGCGTGCCCACGTGGTCCGCACTCTCTACGACCGCTTGGTTCCGGGGGGCTACCTCATGCTTGGGCACAGTGAGTCGCTCTTTCGCGGCGTCACGGATTTCGAGCTCGTTCATCTCTCTTCGGACCTCGTTTACAAGAGGCCGGAGTCATGAATCCTATGAGTGACGGAGGACTCATTCGTGTCCTTGTCGTGGATGACTCGGCGTACAACCGGCGGGTCATCAGCGAAATGCTCACCTCCCTTGAGGGCGTCGAAGTCATCGCTGCTGCTTGCGATGGGCAAGAAGCGCTTCAGATGGCGCTCGTCCACAAGCCGGACCTCATCACGCTGGATCTCGAGATGCCACGCATGGACGGCTTCAGCTTTTTGCGTCTGCTGATGTCCCGGCAGCCAACGCCGGTGATCGTGGTCAGCGGTTACGCGAAGACCGCCAACGTGTTTCAAGCTCTCGAACTTGGTGCCATCGATTTCGTCGCGAAGCCGACCCGCGCTGTCGCCGCCGACCTCCCGCTGATTCGGGCGGAGCTTGCGGAGAAAGTGGCGCTCGTCCGTCATGTTTCTCCCGCGAAGCTGAAGCTCAAGAGACCTAGCGTTGTGCCGCTGGCCGTCGACGCGCCGAAACCGGTCCTTCGCCGTGCCAATCGGGTCATCGTCATCGGCGCCTCGACGGGGGGACCCACCGCACTTGTTCGTCTTTTTCGTGAGCTGCCCGCATCCCTCGGCGCTGCGTTGATCGTCGCCCAGCATATGCCGCCCAAGTTCACGCGAACGTTTTCCGAGCGTCTCGACCGGATTTCGCCACTTCAGGTCAAAGAGGCTTCCGGTGCCCACGGATTGAAAACGGGGCAGGCCTGGGTGTGCCCAGGCGGGCAAAGCGTAGAGATTGGAGCCGACGCGAGTGTATTGGTTCGCCCAGCGCGGAGAGAAGATCGATATGTTCCATCGGTGGACCGCCTCTTCGAAAGCGCGTCGACGAAATTCGGCGAACGTTGCCTGGCCGTCGTTCTCACCGGAATGGGCGACGATGGCTGCAAAGGCGCCAGTGCTGTGAGAACGCGCGGCGGCCGAGTGATCGTCGAGTCCTCCGACAGCGCGGCTATTTACGGAATGCCAGGTTCCGTCGTTCGAGCCGGCTTCGCAGACGAGATCCTCCCCTTGCGTGAGATCGCGGCCCGAATTGTCGCCTTCGCCCAAGGTAGTTTTTGAGGAGGTGACACGCACAACTTCACCTCTGCGGAGACGTCTGATAACGTCCGCTCCGTGCAAGGAGACGACAAAGGCGGTGGGGCGAGCGCGAGCGACGTCCCTCTAGATCTTGCGAAGGAGCGGGAAGCGTTCGTTCGTACCTTTCTACGAAAGGGCGTCGAATACACCGAGCTTCTTCTCACAGAGAACAACGATCTTCGTGAGGAACTTCAGGCGTCGCTTCGAGAGAACGCTCAGCTCCGTGCTCAGGTAGCCAGCGACGACGCCATCCGTGACCTCCTCAAGACCGTCGACCGTCTTGAGAGCGAGCGGTCGGAGATTCTAGGCCGCTCTTCTGAGCTCGAGCAGGCCGAGCGAGAGGTCGCGCTGCGTCAACAGAGCGCGGAACAAGACCTAAGCGACCTGGCCAATCTCTACATCGCCACCTACCAGCTTCACGCGAGTTTCTCTCCGCGGCGCGTCGTGCGCCACCTGCGAGACCTGAGCGGACAGCTCGTCGGAGCGGACGGCTTCGTGATCTACCTGGTGGACAAAGCGGCTAGCCAGGCCGTCCCCATCGCTTTCGAGGGGCTCGACGAGAAAGACGTCGTGAGCATCCCCTTGGGCTCCGGTCCGGTCGGCGAAGCGTGCCTGACGGGGCTACGCTTTGTGCGTGAGACGGACCTTCATGAAGTTCGCGAGCGGCCCGTTGCGATTATTCCGATGCTTGTCGAAGGCAGAACCATTGGCGCCATTGAGATACGCACGGTTCTGGAACAGAAAACCGCCTGGGCGTCTCTTGATCATGAGCTATTCGAGCTCGTGGCAAGCCAAGCAGGCATGGCGATGATCGCCGCCAACCAATACGAAGACCAAAGTGGTGGACCAGTGGAAGCGCTGGTTGGATTTGCGGAGAAGCAGCAGAAATGACCCAAGAAGCAACATCATGCTTGGTGGTCGAGGATTCGCCGATGATGCGGCAGCTCTTAGTGTTCGCCCTTGCGCGAATCAAAGGGCTCAAGGTCACCGAGGCGGAAGACGGCGTGGACGGGCTGCGTAAGCTCGCCGCCCAGCGCTTCGATTTAGTGATCACGGACATCAACATGCCCATCATGGATGGTCTGAAGCTCGTGAAACGAATTCGCTCGGATGAAGTCCACAAGGACACGCCGATCATCGTGATCACGACTGAAGGCAGCCAAGAGGATCGTCAGCGAGCGATGTCCCTGGGCGCTACGGCGTACATCACCAAGCCGATCCAGGCGCCGCAGGTGATCGCCCAAGTGAACGCGCTCCTCTCGCCTGACCCCGAGTAGTCGTCTCAAAGAGGAACGAGCCGTCGGTGCTGAAACGCCGGTTCGTTCACAAGGGTTCTCCGCACGCCTCTTCACCGCCGCCTCCGCATGAGGAGCGAATGCCGAAGGCAGAGCGCGGTTGCCCCCACGAACTACCCAGGATTCTTCGTCCAGCGCGTCGCTAGCAAGGCGCGTAAGGCGAGGGCGACTCTTGTCGCCGAGCCGCAGCGCAACGCAGCTAGCGGCGTGCTGGGCGGAGAATCAGACGGTCCAGGTGTGACCGCTGTGTAAAAGCTCATTGAGGTCGCCTTCGCCGAATTTCTCCCGCGCCATCGCAACCTGGGTGCGCACGCTGTCGTCGTAGACCGGAGCTTCCTTCTCGCAGTAGAGAACGCCGAGGGCCTTCACATCGGGGAGGTCCGCGATAAGCCACGCGAGGTTGCGGTTCGTCTCATCGTGAACGATGAGGTCGCTCACCTTGTACGCGTCGTCGTTTACGTCGACGACTTCTGCGGCCATCGTCGCGGGGTTGAAGCGGATGCCCTTCGTGCCATCTGCCAGGACCATCGGCTTGCCGTCTTCGAGCCACAGCTGGTGCTGGGGGCCCTTCTTGCGGTCCGTGATGAGCTCGAAGACGCCATCGTTGAACACTGGGCAGTTCTGCAAGATCTCGACAAACGCGGTGCCCGAGAAGTCGTGCGCTCGCGTGAGCACCTCGGGGAGCTTCTTGCTGACGTCGTAGCCGCGGGCGACGAACTTCGCGTTCGCGCCGAGGGCGACGCGGACCGGCGTGACGGGCTGGTCGATGCTGCCGAGTGGCGAAGAGGGGGTGACCTTCCCGGTGTCCGTGGTCGGCGAGTACTGCCCCTTCGTCAGACCGTAGATCTGATTGTTGAAGAGGAGGAACTGCACGTTCACGTTGCGGCGAAGAAGGTGGAGGAGGTGGTTGCCGCCAATGGACAGAGCATCACCGTCACCGCTGATGACCCAGACATTGAGATCCGGGCGGGCCACCTTGAGGCCCGTCGCGAAGGCTGGCGCACGACCATGGATCGTGTGGAAGCCGTAGGTGTTCATGTAGTACGGGAAGCGGCTGGAACAGCCGATACCCGAGATCACCACAGTGTCCTCGAGGGTGGCTTTGACGTCCGCCATGGTCCGTTGGACGGCGGAGAGGATTGCGTAGTCACCACATCCTGGGCACCAGCGAACCTCTTGGTCCGAAGCAAAGTCTTTTCGTTTGAGTGCGACGTTTTCGGTCATGGTCTTGTCAGTCTCTTGGCTCAGGCTCGCAGTGCCGGGGGAACGATGGTGTCGCCGTTGATGTGGCGGTTGATTTCGTCGATGACTTCGGAGATGCGGAACGGCTGCCCTGCGATCTTCTGGAAGCCGTGGGTTTCCACGGCGAGTTCGCCGCGGAGCAACGTGTTCATCTGTCCGTTGTTTAGCTCGGCGACGACCACGTTGTCGAAGCTCTCCATGAGCTCCTTGAGTCCGTGGCGAAGCGGCCAGATATTGCGTAGGTGAACGTGACTCACGCGGCGGCCTTGGCTGCGGACTTGGCTGACGGCCTGGCTGATGGAGCCGTAGGTAGAACCCCAACCCACGACGAGAAGCTCGCCGCTGTCTTCGCCTTGCTCGACCTTGATGTCCGGCATGTCGTCGGCGATGCGTGCGATCTTTTTGGCGCGGAGCTTCACCATCGCGTGATGGTTGTCCGGATCGTAGCTGATGTGCCCCGTCGTCTGGTCCTTTTCAAGACCGCCGAGGCGATGCATGAGGCCTTCGGTTCCGGGCTTTGCCCAGACCCGTGCGAGGGTGTCTTCGTCACGCTGGTAGGGGAAGAAGCCTTCCGTCTCTGTGTGGAAGGTGACGGGGAAGGGCTCGTAGGTGGAGATGTCCGGGATCATCCACGGCTCCGCGCCGTTGGCGATGTAACCGTCCGTGAGCAGCATGACCGGCGTCATGTACTTCGTCGCGATGCGTACGGCCTCGATGGCTTGCTCGAAGCACTCGCCCGGCGTTGAAGCGGACAGCACGACAAGCGGAGAGTCACCGTTTCGCCCATAGACCGATTGGAAGAGGTCGGACTGCTCCGTCTTCGTGGGCAGGCCCGTGGAGGGTCCGCCGCGCTGAACGTCGACGACGATGAGCGGAAGCTCCGTCGCGATGGCGAGGCCGATGGCTTCGCCCTTGAGCGCTACACCCGGGCCGCTTGTACCGGTGATTCCGATGCAGCCGCCAAAGCTAGAACCGATGGCTGCACAGACCGCAGCGATCTCATCTTCCGCCTGAAAGGTGGTGACACCGAAGTGCTTGAGCTTCGCCAGATGATGGAGAAGCGAGGACGCGGGAGTGATGGGGTAGGAACCGTAGAACGCCGGAATGCCTGCGAGCTTCGCCCCAGCCGCGAGGCCCCACGCGAGAGCTTGGTTGCCATCGATGTTGCGGTAGGTACCTGCCGGCAGGTCCGCCGAAGGAACTTGATAGATGCCGATTCCCGGCATCTCGGCGCTCTCTCCATAGATATGACCCGCGTTGAGGGCGGCAACATTGGCTTCGGCGATTTTTGGCTTCTTCGCGAACTTCTGCCGCAGCCACGTGACCGTCGACTCGCGCTCTCGTCCGAAGAGCCAGAACATCAGACCGAGGGTCCACATGTTCTTGCACTTGCCGGCAGATTTCGCGCCGATGTCAAAGTCGCGGACCGCGTTGAGCGTGAGCTTCGTGATGTCCAGGTCGAGGACGCGGAACGCACCAAGCTCGTCCGTGTCGAGAGGGTTCTCCGTGTATCCAGCCTTTTTCAGGTTGCCGGCGGTGAAGGCACCGCGGTTGACGACGAGCAGTCCCCCTGTCTTGAGGTTCTTGATGCTCACTTTGAGCGCCGCCGGGTTCATGGCGACGAGGACGTCTGGCGCGTCACCAGGGGTCATGATGTCCGAGGAGGCGAAGTGAATCTGGAAACCGCTCACGCCATACGTGCTGCCTGCGGGCGCTCGAATCTCGGCGGGAAAGTCTGGAAAGGTCGAGAGGTCGTTGCCCATGAGGGCAGTCGCTGTCGTAAACTGCGAACCGGTCAGCTGCATGCCGTCGCCGGAGTCACCCGCAAATCGGATGACGACGGAGTCTAGGTTTTCTCGAGGGGCCGTTGTGCTCATCACTATTCCTGTCTTCTCACTGGCGCATAGGACGCTAAGCCCCTTGATTCCAGCCGAGAACATCAGTGAGGCAACTCCCGGCAAAATCCAGCGCTCCAAGGGCAGTATTGGGCCCTTGTGGCAAAAGGCGAGCGGAAATCGCCTATTCCCATCGGATAGGTCAAGAATGTGAGTCGTGATACCCAAATCAAAGTCTGTGGACTCACACGTGCCAGCGACGTCGAGTGCTGTGTTCGTCTGGGAGTCGACACCATCGGTCTCAACTTTTGGCCCGGAACACCTCGTGTGACGACGGCTTCGTTTGCCCGCGAGATGGTGGTCTCATTCCCGAAGCAGGAGTTCGTCGCTGTTTTCGTGAATGCGAGCGTCTCGGAGATCCAGGCGATCCGAGCAGAGACCGGCATTCGGTGGGTGCAGCTTCATGGAAATGAGACACCCGCCGAGGTGGAGGCTTGTCAGCGCTTTGCGTACAAGGCCCTGCGCTTGGCGGAGGAGCAGGATGTTCGAGACGCCGCGCTCTTCGGCGGTGAACGCATCTTGGTCGACGCTCGGGTAGAAGGCGCCATGCCTGGTGGCACCGGCCACTCGTTCCCGTGGGTGTGGGCGAAGTCTCTCAGCGAGCGACGACGCGTGGTGCTCGCCGGGGGGCTCCATCCCGCAAATGTGGCGGACGCCATTCGAGCGATCGCTCCTTGGCAGGTGGATGTCGCGAGCGGCGTGGAGTCTGCCCCAGGCGTCAAAGACCACAGTCTTCTTCGTCGTTTCGTCGAAGCGGTCGAATAAACGGCTGTTCGACGACCGAAAGAGGAGCTACCTCCCAAGCGACATGGAACCAACCGTCGACCTACCGCCAGGATTCGACCCTTCGAGTGGTCGCTTTGGCCCCTTCGGAGGACGCTTCGTCGCCGAGACCCTGATGCCAGCCCTTGAAGCGCTGGAGACCGCGTTCATCGCCGCATGGGCTGACACCGCGTTCCACGACGAGCTCAACGGGCTGCTCCGCGACTATGTCGGCCGGTCAACGCCGATCTACCAGGCGTCGCGATTGAGCGAAGCTGTCGGCATCGACGTCTGGCTCAAGCGAGAAGACTTGGCCCACACGGGCGCCCATAAAGTGAACAACACGGTGGGGCAGATTCTCCTCGCCGAGCGCATGGGAAAGAAGCGTGTCATCGCCGAGACGGGCGCTGGACAACACGGAGTCGCGACAGCGACGGCGTGCGCGCTACGTGGCCTTCAATGCGAAGTGTTCATGGGCGAAGAAGATGTCCGTCGCCAAGCGCCCAACGTGCAACGCATGAAGCTGCTCGGAGCGAAAGTGCATTCGGTGAGCTCCGGTTCACGGACGCTCAAAGACGCGATGAACGAAGCGCTCCGCGATTGGGTCACGCACGTCGAGGACACCTATTACTGCGTGGGAAGTGCCGCCGGGCCCCACCCGTACCCGTGGATCGTTCGTGAGCTTCAAGCCGTCATCGGGCGTGAGGCGCGCGAGCAGTTTCTGAGCACCACTTCGCGCATGCCGGACGCCGCCCTCGCGTGCGTCGGTGGTGGGAGTAACGCCATTGGGCTCTTCAGCGCATTTCTCGCGGACCGAACACGTCTGTATGGAGTCGAAGCGGCGGGCAGCGGTGTCGAGAGTGGCCACCATGCGGCGACGTTGACCGCGGGGCGCGTGGGCGTCCTCCACGGCGCGAAGAGCTACGTCCTCCAAACGGATGACGGCCAGATTCAGGAAGCCCACTCCGTGAGCGCCGGCCTCGACTATCCCGGCGTTGGACCCGAGCATTCCTATTTGAAAGACACAGGCCGAGTCGAGTACCTCGCGGTCACCGACGAAGAAGCGCTGTCGGCGTTTGCTCAGCTCGCCCGGCTCGAGGGCATCTTGCCTGCGCTTGAGACGTCCCACGCGCTTGCGGCGCTGCCGCAGATCGCAGCCGAACTAGGCGGCCAAGGGAGCGTCCTCGTTTGCCTCTCCGGCCGCGGCGACAAAGATCTTCAGAACGTCATCGATGCGGGGCTCCAATGACGGAAATCAGCCGAGCGTTCTCGGACGCCAAAGCCGAAGGGCGCGCTGCGCTTGTGCTCTACATTTGTGGCGGCGACCCAAGCCTCGAAGCGACGACGGAGCTGCTCCTCGCCGCCGGTGAGCACGCGGACGTCGTCGAGCTAGGCGTTCCTTTCAGTGATCCCGCCGCCGACGGTCCAACGATTCAACAAGCGTCCGAACGAGCGCTGGAAGGCGGCGCCACGCTCTACGGCGTGCTCGACTCTCTGTCCGAGGCGCGAGAGCGAGGTTTCAACACGCCGGTGGTGCTCTTTGGCTACTACAATCCGATCTTCTCGCTCGGCGAGAGCGCCGTCATCGAAAAAGCCAAAGCCGCCGGCGTGAGCGGGTTTCTCGTCGTCGACCTCCCAACGGAAGAAGCCGCGGACTTCGTCGCGCTACTCCGAGCAGCCCGCATGTCTTTCGTTCCGCTCGTGGCGCCGACCAGTGACGCACGCCGGGTGCGCGCGGCCGCGGCCCTCGGTGACGACTTTCTCTACTACGTTTCGATGACAGGGGTCACCGGCTCCGCCCTCGTCGACCTCGACGAAGCGGCCCAGCGGGCTGCTCGACTCGAAACAGAAACAGGTCGCCCCGTCGCGCTTGGTTTTGGTGTGCAGACCCCGGAGGATGTTCAACGCGTTTCAGCCTACGCGTCGGGCGTTGTTGTTGGCTCCGCGCTTGTGCGGGCCCATCAAGAAAGCTTGCCGAAAGCAAGCGCGCTTATGAAAACTCTTCGTGCCGCGACGCCGAAACCCTCGTCAAACTCAGAAAATGACTCATAGTCCGTCTATGCAGCTCACCAAGATTCTTGCGACCAACCTGCGCGTGCTCCGTGAACTCCGCGGGCGACTCGGGCAGCTTGAACTCGCGCAACGTGTCGGAGTGTCGCGGCGAACGATCGCACGTCTCGAAAACGCGGAGGTTGCAGACCCTGGGGTTGAGCAGGTTCGAGCCCTCGCGGGTGAACTCGGTGTGACCTTTGACCTCTTGGTCACCCGTCAGCTCATCTCCACCACGCTGCCGCTTCCGCTGGAACATAGCCAACGACTCGCCAGCGCCGAAGGCCCGGAGCTCATCGCGCGCATCGTTCGCACTCTCGACGAAGCCAAGTAGACCGAAGTCTCAAAAGTTACGTGGCGAAGACGGTCCTCTCAGCTCGTGCTCGCTCAGGGACCCGCTTCAGAAACGCCTGCGTCGGGAACGTCCGTGCTGAGCACGTCCACCGTGGCGTCCATGCTGCATTTGCAGACCTGGCCCAGGCACTCTTCGAAACCCGGGCAGGAGCCTACTGAATCGTCGTCGCCACAGGCGCCGAGAAGGAGGCAGACACCGAAGAAGGCCGAAGATATTCGCATCTGACCCATGATACGGAGGTGCTCAGAGTGCACAAGCGCTGGCTCGCTAGCAGCGAGATCATGCGGCGATAATGGAGACCAGGTCCGAGAGCGTCAGTCGTCCTGAAGCCGCAGGCTGCTCGCCGCGGCACGAGCGATGAGCTCGCGAAGGTCGTCGTCGCCCACGGTGGCGAGGGCGCGCCCCACGGGCGCTGGCAGATCGCGCCTGGGCCGGCCCTCGGGATCGATGCGTTTGGGGGTGCGCCGCTCAAAGGGGGGCGGCATCGGGCCCGTTCGAAAGCGGAGCCCGACGACTTGAACGCCCAAGTCCGCCTCTCGCAATCGCTGAAGGATGTCCGTCGACATAAAACTGAGTTCCTGAGCCCACGTGGAGGAGACGGTATGGACGTGGACGATGCCGTGACGAAAGTGCGCGGGCCGCGCGCGGGCGGCGATTCGAGGCGGGAGCACCGTACACCACCACGCGACGATGCGCGCCATGTCCACCTGCGTGGGCACAGGGTGGGCTTTGCGGACTAGATCCGCCAAGGGACGTAACCGGTCCCTTCGTCGTCGCCGCGGCTTTCTCACGCCGGTAGGATAGAACGAGGGCGCGCCCAAAGCTATGGCGGCGCTACAGATCTCCGTGCATCCTTGGGTGTGTCCCGCTTTTACCTCTCGTCATTGCTCTTTGTCTGCGCCTGCTCATCACCGATGGGCGACGCCGGGCCGCCTGCCGACGGCGGCGTTGATGCCAGCGATTCCGGACGAGATGTCGACGTCTCCGATGTTCGCGAAGTCCCGGACACCTCGGTTCCGGACGCGGGGCCCCTGCCGCCCAGCCGTTCCGCGTCTGCCCCGCTCACTCAGTGGGTGGACCCGAGGATCGGCACCGGCGGCATCGGATACGGGGTTGGCTCAGCGAGCATCGCTCCGCAGCGCCCCTTCGGGATGATCCGGCCGGGCCCTGACACCGGCTCCGAGACGGTCAACGGTCCCCTGTTCAACCACTGCAGCGGTTACTACGCCGGCGACTCTTACATCTGGGGCTTCTCCCAGATGCGCATGCACGGGACCGGCATCGTCGACTACGGCCACATCGCACTCATGCCGATGAACGGATTTAGCGTCGAGGAGACGACGAACATTGGTTACGCCTCTCCCTTCGACAAGTCGAGTGAGCGCGCCGAAGCAGGATACTACCGCGTCGAGCTGAGCGAGCCCGCCATCGAAGCGGAGATCACCGCCGCGGAACGCGTCGCGCGTTACCGTTTTCACTTCGACGCCGAAGCCGACGCAGTCGTCCTCGTAGACGCCTCTCACATTCTCATCAGCGAAGAGTTCGACGGCGGTGTTGTGCGCATCGACGCCGCTGCGCGCGAGGTCAGCGGCTACAGTCAGATTTCCGGCGGCTACTCAGGTCGCTTCGGAGGCGCACGCGTGTACTTCGTCGCTCGCTTCGATCAAACGCCCACCGCCTTTGGAACGTTTGAAGACGGAATCATTCATGAAGGCGTGACGGAGCACGTTGATGAAGGAGGTGCGTATCTTCATTTCGACGATGCCGCCGTGGAGGTCGCCGTCGCCGTGAGCTTTGTGGATGTTGAGCATGCTCGGCTCAACTTGGCCGCCGAAGATGTTCCCTTCGACACGATGCGCGAGGAGGCAGACGCGGCGTGGGAGTCGCTGTTGTCGCGGGTTCAGATCGAAGGTCGAAGCGATGATGAGTTTCGTCGCTTCTACACGGCTCTCTACCAGAGCCTGCTCATGCCGACGCTCGCGAGCGACACCGACGGAACCTACCGCGGCATCGATGGCGAAGTTCATGAAGCGGATTTTCGCTACTCCACGGACTTCTCTCTATGGGACACATTTCGAACTCAGACACCGCTCCTCGGCTTGATCTACCCGGACCTTTTGGAAGACCAGCTGCGCTCGCTGCTCCGAATGGCGGAAGACGGCGGATACGTTCCACGTTGGCCCCTCGCTCACGGGTTCACTGGGGGAATGGTCGGCGAAAGCGCCGACGTCGTGTTTGCGGACGCGTTCTTCCGCGACGTCCCATTCGACCTCTCGGCGGCCTATGCGGCGCTACGACGCACCGCCTTTGCACCACCGGAAGGTGACGCCTACGGCGGACGTCGTGACCTCGTCGGGTATATGGAGCGCGGCTTCGTCGCGAGCGATGCGGCGAGCTGGTCCGTCAGCGCAACGATGGAGTTCGCCTACAACGACGCGTGCCTGGCGACGCTCGCTGAGGCCGCCGGCGAATCGGGCGACGCCGCCGTCTTGCGAGAGCGCGCAGGTGCGTGGCGAAACGTGTGGGACGAAGAACGCGGTTTCTTCCTTGGCCGTGATTCTGCTGGAACTTTCGACCCGGATTTCCGTGAAGACAATTGGCGTCACTACTACGCCGAAGGAAACGCGCGGCAATATCTTTGGTACGTCCCTCACGACTTGAACGGACTTCAGGAGCAGCTCGGTGGTGCCGACATCTTGCGCACCCGCCTCGGCGCGTTCTTCGAGTCGAGTCTCTCGCATACACAGACGCTGCTCCCCTCCCCCTACTATTGGCAGGGCAACGAACCCGATATCCACGCGCCGTGGCTATTCTCGGCGTATGGCGACGTCGACGCTTCGCTTCGCTGGACTCGATGGGTCGCGGAGACGTTCTATGGCCTCGATGCAGGAGGCCTGCCCGGAAACGACGACTCGGGCACCATGAGCGCTTGGTACGTCTTCGCGTCCCTGGGAATTTACCCCATCGCAGGCACTGACACCTGGATCTACTCCGCGCCAATGCTCACGGAAGCCGTCATCGAACGCAGCGCAGGCACCCTCACGATTTCGGCGCCGGAGGCGAGCGGACGAGTCCGGCACCTTGAAGCTCTCACCCATCATCCCCTCGTCGGCGACGCCCAAGAGTTCTCCGCAGGCCGTTTCCAGCATGGAGACATCGCCGGCGGTGGTGAGCTGGTCTTCTCGCTGAGCGAGCAGACCGAGTAGAGAACCTACTCGCTTTCTTCGTCGTCGTTGCTCGCTACAGGGGCGCTCTGGCCCATGAGCCCGCTCAACGATTCGAGCATCCCGGGATTCTCCGCGCTGGCCTTCTCCGCCATCGCCCGGGCGGAGTCCATGATGTCGCCGTCGCCGCTCTGCATTTTCTTCGCGACGTCTTCCATCATGCTGCGCATGCCGTCGTCCGCCATCAGTCCTTGGGCGAGTTGCGCGAGCTGACCCATCGCGTCGGGGTCGCTCATCATCTTTTGCATCTGACCCATCATGTCCGGGCCGAGCCCGGAGGCGAGGCCTTGAAACACTCCCATCGCATCGGCCGGGCCAACACCTTCGTCGTCTTCCGGCAGGTCGAGCCACTCGCCGCCTTCGCCGACCTCTTCCAAGATGCCTGCGTAGGTGTCCGCTTCCGGCTTCGCGACGCTGGGGTAGACAAAGACGCGGCTCAGCTCCTCGATGAGCGCGCCGAAGTCCCGGCGTAGGAGGGTGCCCAGCGTCGCCGGCGGCGTATCGAAGCGCATTCCAAGGGCCACCTTGGTGCCTCCTTCGACGGGCGTCGCCCGGAGGGTTCGGCCGACGACGCGAAAGTGAATGGTCCCAGCTTCTTCGTGCTCGACACGCATCACATCGGTGAGCGCGTGGATAGAGATTGGAAGCAAAGCGATGGCGTCGATGGTCATGCGGGCGAGCATAGCGAAAAAGAAGCCGTCTGGCGTCGCTTGCTTGCGAAGGTTGGCGCGCCGCGCCAGCATGCGGCGGTGAGCGCCAAGAATGAGTTCTGAGAGAGGGCTTGTTATCCGAGCCGCCGGCGGCTTCTACGATGTCTCGTTGCATGACACGAAGGAGATCCACCGGTGTCGTCTGCGCGGCCGGCTGAAGCAGCAGAAGCGACGCACCGATCTGATCGTTATCGGTGATGAGGTGCGCGTCGAGTTGGGCGACGAAGCCACCGTCGAAGAGATTTTCGAGCGGCGCTCGGTCTTCAGCCGCCGCCATCCGGGCCGTGGTGGGGAGCACAAAGAAGACGTCCTCGTGGCCAACTTGGAAGTCCTCTTCGCCGTCTTCTCCCACAGCACGCCGCCCCTCCGGCCGCGTCTCCTGGATCGCTTCCTCGTTGTCGCGGAACACAACAACCTTGAAGCCGTCGTCATCGCTAACAAGCACGATGAGCGCACCGAGGAGACGACGGAGATCTTCGCTAAGTACTCAGACCTCGGCTACTCCATCGTTGAAACCTGCGCGACGGACGGTTCGGACCTCGGCGCGCTTCGGGCGCGGCTCGACGGTCGCATCGCCGCTTTTGTGGGTCCGAGCGGAGTCGGAAAGAGCAGCCTCCTCAACGCCTTGGATGACACGCTCGCGCTTCGTGTGGGCGCCACCAGCGAGTCACACGGCAAAGGGCGCCACACGACGCGCGTCGCCACGCTACACACCCTCGCGGGAGGCTTTATCGCCGACACCCCAGGCATCCGCGAGCTCGGCGCGTGGGAGCTCGAAGCTGACGCCTTGGACCGCTGTTTCGTCGAAATGCGGCCCTTCCTTGGCCAGTGTGGGTTTGGCGATTGCGTTCACCAACATGAGCCGCGTTGCGCGGTGAAGAAGCAGGTTGGTTACGCCATTCGCGAAGAGCGTTACGAGAGCTATTTGCGTCTCCTCGCTCCGGACGAATAGCGTCGATGTGAGTACATGTATGTGGGGCTCGAATACCCCATATTGGCCGTGTTGGCGCGGTGGGTTGAGACAGCCTGACGCGATCGCCGGGTGATTGCCCCGTCACACCTTGGTATGATGAGTGCATCTCTTGGGGGGGTGAGGTCCGTCATCGCGCTCGTGTTGCTCTCGGCTTGCGCCGACGCCCCCGTTGTCGAACGCGAGCCACCCCCGGTTCCGCCCTCCGTGGTGGAGGACCCAACGAGCGTCGAGCTTATTGCGGACTGCCGCGCGCATGGCGAGGGCGAAGTCATGGGGACCTCTCCCGACGGCGATTTGTGGTTCTTGGATGGCGACAATGTACGTGTTGTGACCTCCGATGGGGTCGAGTCGACGTTCGCCCACCAGGTCCCCGGCACCATCAACGCACTATCTCCGTGGAGCTCGGTGACGGCCATCGCCTCCACGGAAGGCGGGTTCTGGCGCCTCGACCCGGAAGGCCCCGCGTTCGTCTACGTGCCCGAAGAGATTCGCGGAGCTCATGTGTTTTGCGGAGACCCAGACCGCGATGGGCAGGTGGCTGTGGCGAACAGCACGGGGCTTTACGAGCGTCAGGCCGGCGAATGGTTCTCGGTCTCGCGTAGCGAAGCGATGCGCTTTGAAGACGTGGACTGGGTGTCGGACCTCGACGGCGCTTGCCGCGGCCGTGGCGGCGCCGTCTGGATCAGCGACCGATCCGCGGGTGAACGCCAAAACCTCTACCGTGTGGACGGCACTTCGCTCACCACCTACGAGCTCCCGGACGGAACCTCCGGCGACCCTCTTGTGGGCGCAGACTTTATCGCGGTGCCCGCCGGCGAGCGCCTGCTTTTCTCTTCGGAGCTTGGCCCGCTTCTCTCCGATTGGAGCGCCGTGGAGTTCGCCGCGGGCCCCATCGACGCTGCGGCGAGCGCTGGAGAATCCATCTGGGTCAGCGTGGGCGAACATTTGTATCGCTACGATGGTGACGATTGGACCGAAGCCGACGTGGACATCGACGGCGAGGTCGCCGCCATTCACGCCCACTCCGCAGGAGGCGCATGGGTCGAGACGAGCGACGAGATCTGCCACGTCGCCTCCGGCGACATTATCCGTGTCCGCGGCCTGCGTCCTTTCGAGGTGTTTTTCAGCCCCACCTCGGACCTGCTCATTCAGACTCCGCACCTAGGGTCCCCCGAAATATCCGTGACTATCGACGGTGGCGAGGCGAGACCCGGAAGCGACGCCGAAGGTGGAACGCTCTTCGACGACTTGATGATGGGGCAGCCTGGCTGGCACACGCTCAACGTTCGCCTCGACGGGGAACCTCAGCGTTCCATCGAATACCGAGTCGTCGCAGGTGACGTGAGTTTCAACCGAGATGTCGCCCCCATCGCGACGGAGTTCTGCGCGACGACGGCCTGCCACGGTGGAGGAGATGAGGCGGAGAGTATCCCCTTGCTGACCTTTGAGCAGTGGGTCGATGCAGCTTTTCAGGTCAATGAACGCGTCGGACGAGGTACCATGCCTCAAGACGCACCCGACGCGTGGACGCCCAGCCATGCCACGACGCTTGTCGACTGGGTTCAAGGAGGGCGCCAACCATGAATCACCGAATTCCGCTACGTCTCTTGTTGCTCGCGCTCTGCGTCCCCCTCGGCGCCATGAGCGCATGTGACGGGAGCATCGACGAGCTGCCGATGGATGAGATCACTCAGCCGGAGACGCCGGCGAACATCTCTGATCCTGTTCGGGACCCCGTAGGCCCCGCGGACCTTCCGCAGGGTCGCGCACTCCGACGCATGAGCGCGGCACAGTTCAACGCGTCGTTGACCGTGGCGACGGGACAAACCTGGCGTGACTACGAGACCTACGCAGCGGCTCTTGGGCGGGCTGACTTTGCGCAGGTGACGGAGGAGGGCGTCGAGTTCAACGTCACCTTTGAGAAGCTTGTGGAAGACGCCGCTCGTGTGACCTGTCGCGCTGCCGTCAGCGCCGATCAGGCTGAAGGCGTCGAGTCGCCGGTCATCCTTCGACACGTCACCAGCGTCGAGCGTGACCCCATCATGTTCCGCGCAAACCTCGAGTACCTGATGCTGCGCTTCCTTGGCTCGACGGACTTTGCCGCCGACGACGAGCGTCTCGCGCCGTGGATGACGCTCCTTCAAGCGCCCACCTTCGACGACGAGGGTACCGAAGCAGAGCTTACAGATGAACTCATGGCTGAGCGCTGGACCGCCGTCTGCGTTGGCCTCGTCACTCACCCCGACTTCGTGTCCTACTAGGAGAATATGGGATGCAGATAAAACGACGAACTCTCTTCAAAGGTCTCGCCGGCGCTGCTGCGTTCGGGGCCGCCGCTCCTGCCATGCGGCTCTTTGCTGCTCCGCCGGAGAACATCCGCTTTGTTTCGTTCTACATGAACGGCGGCTGGGACATCCTTCAGGGCTTCGACGCGCGGCCCAATGGTCCGACCTACGAAGGGCTCAACCAGGGCTACAACCTTTTGCCGGAGGCCTATCGAACGCCCCTCAGCGTTGAACTCGGCGACCGAACGGTGCTCTGGGGCGCGGCGACGGCGTCGCTCACGCAGCCTGGTCCAAACGGCGAAATGCCTCACAAAGATCTGATGACGCTTTTCCGAAGCGTCAACATGAACACCGTCGCTCACGGTGCCGGGCGCGCGTATGTCAACACGTACCGCTCGCCCATCGGAGTCGTTCCGCGAGGCAGCAGCTTCGGGACGGTCATGTCCACGGGCGGCGCGCTCAACGAAGGGCTCATCCTTCCGAACGTGTCTATCGGAATGCCAACGTTCAACGACGCATACCCCACGGACTACACGGGCGTTGGAACCTCCCTCGCATCCAATATCATCAACTTGTTCCGACCCGCGGCGGGGAGCCGTCTGGGCGATGAGACCGAGCTACTCCTCGCGGAGGCCCAGGATGCGACACGTAGCTGCGTCTCCCGGTCTTACCGTGGGCGAATCCCTGCGGACGAGTTGCGGAGCAGCCGAGACCGCGTCCGCCGACTCCTGGAAGACAACGTCGGGGACCTCTTCGATATTCGAGGGGACGGCGTCGCCGCCGTCGACCTGCGAACGCGTTATGGCCTCGACACCTCGCAAGCGGCGAACGCGCGGCATCCTTCCACCGTCGCTGCCATTGTAGGTCAGCTCTTGACGACGGGTCTGTCCCGCTCCGTGTCCGCCACCCTTCAGGTGGGCATGGACACGCACTCCACAAACTGGGCTGCGACGCAGCCGCAAAAGCTGCAGGCTGCTTTTGAGGGCCTAAGCGCTCTTCTCTGGGACCTTCGGCAGGACGACCCCATGCTCGAACGGACGGTCGTCACCATTCACTCTGAGTTTGGACGAACGCCGAAAATCAACGGCACTCAGGGACGCGACCATTGGTTCGCGAACACCTTTGGTGTCTTCGGTGGACCTCTTCGTCGAGGCGTTTTGGGCGAGACCGTGGAGAGCACGCTCAATCTTCAGAAGACAGACCTCTCGACGGGGCTTCCGAGCTCAAGTGGAGAGATGCTCAAGCCAGAGATGATTGCGGCGACCATCGCTGCGGCGATGGGCATCGACGCGTCGCCGTTCCGAACAAACCCTCTCGACGAGTGGATCGTTTGATGAGTACCAAGCACACATTCACCGCGGCGTTGACCGCTCTTCTCCTCGCAGGCGGGTTCGCCTCGCTTCCGAGCGTGGAGGCACAAGACAGCTGCGCGCCCCAGGACGAGGGCGAAGTGCTCGAGAGCCACCGTCTCCTTCGCCAGCTCGCCCTCGACCTCCTGGGGCGCATTCCAACGATGGAAGAGTGGGAGATGCTCGATTCCGGAGCTGGCATCGATGAAACATTGTTGCCCGCGATGCTCGCCTCGGATGAGTACTTCGCGCAGGTCCGCGAACAGCACCGGGCGCTGCTATGGGGCAGCCTCGGCAACACCGACAATATTGGAAGCGGCTCGTTCTTGATGTCGCGCATCTCGCGCCGCGACACATGGCGTGCTCCGAACCTTCGACGCCGTTATCGCGGTACGTTTACCATCGAGTGTTTGGACCAGCCCCAGCCACCAGACCAATACGACGCGAACGGCCGCCCGATTCCAATCACCGTCGTCAACGGCGAAGCCGCTCGCGCGATGGGCTGTGATCCTGCCGATGGGCCAAACGGATCTGAGCCTCACCAGTGCCGACAAGAAGGCACCGTGATGGTGGCTCCTTACTGGGACCCTGAAAACCCCATCGAGGTGTGCGCGTACGACGCCCAGGCTCTGACCCTCGACAGCAATGGAAACGCCTGCGACCTGAACAACACCAACGCCTGGTGTGGCTGTGGTCCCAACCTTCGTGAGTGCATCCCGTCGATGTCCTACGAACCTCAGAAGCTGATCCGTCGCGCCCTTGAGGAAGAGCCGGCGCGAATCTTTGAGAATGTCATCCGCGATGAACGCCCGTACATGGAGGCGTTCACCACCAACGAGACCTACGTGAATGGCCGCTCCGCGCACTACTACCGGCATCAGAGCGGTCACTCCAACCCGCGTGCTGGCGGACCGATTACGTACAACCCCCTGATGCCGGACCTCCCGGAGATGCCTTTCACGGATGAAAACTGGGTTCGCGTAGAGCGGGCTGAAGGTCACTCCGGCGTTCTCACGACGATGTCCTTCCTCATGCGTTTCGCCTCCAACCGGGGTCGCGCGAACCGCTTCTTCACTGCGTTCCGCTGCGAACCCTTCGTGCCTCCGAGCGAAGGTCTGCCCGAGGACACGAGCGAGCATCCAAACCCCAACCTTCGCGAACGCGTTGGTTGCGACAGCTGTCACAACCGGCTCGAGCCCTTGGCTTCCCATTGGGGCCGGTGGCGCCAAAACGGAACGCACGGTTTCTTGGACGAAGCCGTCCTTCCCACCGCAGAGCCGGTGAGTAGCTGCGTTGAGTGTGGCGGTACCGCGGAAGATGGTACTCCACAGCGCAATTGTGCTGCGTTCTGCAACGCCTACTTTGTGACGGGCGCAAACTCGGACCCCGCGATGGTTGCGGAATGGGAAGGCTACCCGCTCGCTCGCGCGTGGTTGACGCATGACGAAACCACGAACATTGAAGCGGGACCGAGCGGTCTCATCGACGACGCTGACGAGATCGCGCGCGTGGCGAGTTGCACTGTTCGCACCGTCGCACAGCGGCTCTTCGGGCGTGACCTGACTCAGGAAGAGTCCGTGGTGTGGGTTCCAGCGATGGCAGACTCGTTTGCCGCGAGCGACTACAACTACACGGCGCTTGTCCGCGACATTGTCGCCACGGACACCTACCGAAGCGTTCGCTAGCTCGGTCTTGCCGCGTGCGAGTGGCGCGTTTTCGACGTATACGCCACTCCATGAGCGATCGACTTCTTCAGCTTTCCGCAAACCCGCGCATGCGCGCGATGGTGAAAAGCCTCGGCTTGCCAATCCCGATGCCGTCGCCACTTTCGCGCGCGAAGGACCCCATCGAGGCGCGCCCTCTCGAAGACATGCGCATCGCCATCGCGGGAAACGGTGAGCTCGCACATCCTCTGGCAAACGGTCTCGCACGCGCAGGCGCGACGATGGTGCCCCTCTATGCGGCCGAAGAGTTCGAGGCCGCCGCCGAAGCATTTGCCCGACCTCTTGGCGAAGACGATGGGCCGCTCAACGGTCTCATCTTTGACGCGACGGGGTTCTCGCAGCCCTCCGACTTTCGGGGCATCTACGACTTCTTTCATGAGCGCGTCTCCCGCCTCGCGCGGAGCGGCCGAGTCGTCGTCGTCGGCCCCGCACGTCTTACAAGCACGGACATGGTCGCGTCTGGCCTCACCGGCTTCATTAAGAGCTTGGCCAAGGAGTTGGGTCGGCGTGGCAGCACGGCAAACCTCATCCTCGCACCGAAGGGGATCGGTGCGCACGTCGAGGGCTCACTCCGCTTCTTCGCGAGCCGCCGCTCGGCGTTCGTGACCGGCCAGGTGCTTGAGCTGTCGCCTTCCAAAGGCGCCGCTCCTCGCGAGTTTACGCGCTCTCTCGATCAGAAGGTCGCCCTCGTCACCGGCGCCGCCCGCGGCATTGGGGAGGCGTGCGCGCGTCGCTTGGCGCAAGAGGGCGCTCACGTGGTCTGCCTCGACCGGCCCGGGGAGGACCGACTGTTTAAGGTCGCGGCGGACTGTGGCTCTGCGCTGCACGTGGACGTCTGCGATGAAGACGCCCTCGACGCGATCCACGACGCCTTGGGCGAGCGTGGCGTGGACATCGTCGTGCACAACGCCGGCGTCACGCGTGACCGTACCCTCGCGAAGATGAAGTCAGAGAACTGGGACCTCGTCTTCGATGTGAACCTCGACGCACCGGTTTCACTGACGAACGGGCTCATGGAGAGCAAAGCGCTCCGCGCGGGAGGGCGCGTCATTGCCCTCTCGAGTGTGTCGGGCATCGCTGGGAATATGGGTCAGACAAACTACGCGGCGTCGAAAGCCGCGCTCGCGGGATGGGTTCGCGGAAACGCTAGCGCCCTCGGGCGCCGGCGAATCACCCTCAACGCGATTGCACCGGGATTCATCGAGACGCGAATGACCGAGGCGATGCCAACGGCGATTCGCGAAGTCGCACGACGCCTCTCTGCGCTTTCCCAAGGAGGCGCTCCATCGGACGTCGCGGACGCCGTCACATTCCTCGCGACGCCCGCGGCGGCCGCCGTGAGTGGCCGACTCCTCCGGGTGTGTGGCGGAGCTTTTGTCGGGGCTTAGATACGTCGCAAATGAGTCCGCAGAGCAGCGGCATGTGACAGACCGGTCTCCTTCGGCGCCTTTACAGAGCCGGTGATTTCGAACAAGAAGTCTCATGGCGACGAAGAAGAACACGGATCAACCCAAAGCCTCAGCCCGCGCTCCGAAGAAGAAGCGCTCAGCCCGCGCTTCGTCGAAAGAGTCCGCGCCGAAGACTTCTTCGAAGAAGAAGTCCGGCGAAACGAGCGCGAAGGCCAGCAGGGCCAAGAAGACAAAGAAGAAGTCGCGCCGTGCGGTGCTCGTGGCCGGCGTTCGGACTCCCTTCGTGAAAGCCTTCGGCAGCTTCCTGAAGATGGACACCATCGCCCTCGGGGCGTCGGCCGTCGCGGGACTTTTGGAGCGCAGCGGGGTGCCGGCCCAAGAGGTTGATTCACTTGTCTGGGGCGGCGTCGTGATCCCGAGCGTTGCGCCGAACATTGGTCGCGAAATCGTCCTCGACCTCGGACTGCCTCCGAGCATCGAAGCGATGACCGTGACCCGCGCGTGCACTTCGGGCCTTCAGGCGGTCAGTCTTGCGGTAGCGAGTATCGAGCGTGGTGATGCAGACGTGGTTATCGCTGGAGGCAGCGACTCCACCAGCAACGCGGAGGTTCAGTTGCCGCAGCGTGCGGTTCACGCGATGGCGCCGATCGCCTTTGGCAAAGCCAAGAGCGCGAAGGACTACCTGGGTGTCATCGCTCAACTTCATCCCATCGGCGGGCTTCTGCCGAAGATGCCAAAAATCGCGGAACGCTCGACGGGCGAAGTCATGGGCGAATCCGCGGAGCGTATGGCCGGCCGCAATGGCATCGACCGTGAGTCCCAAGATGCGTTTGCTCTTCGTTCTCACCAGCGTGCGGCGGCGGCCATTGCATCCGGTCGCTTCGAAGATGAGATCGTTCCCGTCACCACGCCGGAGGGCAAGACGATCTTCGCCGATGACATCGTTCGTGGGGATACAAGCTTGGAGAAGCTCGGCAAGATCCGACCCGCCTTCGCCAAGGACGGGACGGTCACAGCCGGCAACGCTAGTCCACTCACGGATGGCGCCGCGGCAACTCTGTGGATGAGCGAGGAGAAGGCAGCGGAGTTGGGACTCACTCCTCTCGCGTTCTTGTCCGCGTCCAGCTACGTCGGTGTTGACCCAAGTGACCAGCTTCTTATCGGACCGGCCGTGGCAATCCCGAAGGTCCTCGACAAGGCGGGCCTCTCTCTCGGGGACATGGATCTTGTCGACCTTCACGAAGCGTTCGCCGCGCAGGTACTCAGCGTGACGCACGCCATGGAGAGCGACGGATTCGCAAAGGAAGTGCTCGGGCGAGACGCCGCGTCGGGTTCGATCCCGCCGGAGAAATTCAACGTCCACGGCGGGAGCATCGCCCTTGGGCACCCCTTCGCCGCGACAGGCGTGCGCATGGTGACCACCATGGCAAACGAGCTGAAGCAGACTGGCGCGAAACGCGCGCTTCTTGGAATCTGCGCGGCGGGTGGGCTCGGCGCCGCCGCGATTCTCGAATCGGTGTAGTCGAAGGAGCTTCCCCCCAGAGAGGGAAGCTCTCGAGGGTAGACACGGGTTCGCAACGTGCGCAGGTTGTTGCGCGATGAGGTGGATTGTCCGACTAGTGAGTGCAGCGGCGCTGACGCTGATCGTCATGCTCCCTGCAGGGCTGCTGGCGCAGGAAAGCACCGACGTCGGCTCACGCTCTGCTCGCCTCTCCCAGCGCGTCATGAGCCCCTTCTGCCCGGGCAAGACTCTCTACCATTGCCCCAGCAGCTCTGCGACGGACATGCGTCTGGAAATGACCGGCTGGATGGAGCAGGGGTTGAGCGAAGACGACATTGTCCGGCGGCTCGAAGAGCAAATGCCCGGCTTTGACTTCACACCACCGGCGGCGACGTCGGGTCTGTTTTGGTGGGTCTGGGTTCTTGCCACGCTCTTTCTGGTTCTCGCCGCACTACGCCTCGTGCGCCGAAGGCCCGCCGGCGCGGCGGATGAAGAGAGCGGGGACGACGATTACGAACGACGACTCGACGAAGCCTTGCAACGAGAACTCAGCTAGTACCTCAATCGTCTCCTTCGTCAGCTGCGTTCGTCGTACGCGCCGCTCGCATAAGGTCGGTCGCCGGTGCCTTTGCCGATCCACCAAGCCTTCGCGCGACGATCCACGAAGAGGCTGAGCTTTGCGGGGAGGACCACGGGACGCGTGAAGCGGAACGAGAACGCCGTGACCCTGGTCGCGTCTCGCGCGAAGATCTCGCGAACGATGGTCTCGTATGCATGAGCCGCCGTTGAGTAGCCATGAAGGATCACGTTACGAAAGCCGGCTCCGCGTGCGGCGAGGGGCAGCCAATGGATGGGGTTGATGTCTCCGGTCAGGGCGACGAAGCGCCGAGCTTTTGCGGCACTCCAGCGAAAGCGACGGACTTCCTGTGCGTCGCGGGGAATCGTCGGATGGGCACGCTTCGTCTTTGGTGAACGTGCGAGGGGAACGAACACGTCGAGCATGGCCGTGAGTCGTTCGGGATCGTTCATCGGCCCGGTGGTTGCGCGGATCGTGAGGATCGCGCGCTTGCCGTTGTCATCGACGTTCGCGACCTCCGCCGACGCGAGGAGTGGTTCAGTCGCCGGAAGAGGCGCGCTGAGCGTGAAGGAGCCTCCGCCGTTGAGGGCGCTCTTGAGCGGGTAGGGCGAACCGACCAGGCATTTGCTTTGGAGCGGAAAGAGCCACTGCGGAAAGAGATGCGGCGGCAAGGTGTCGCGATAGCTCCGTGGGTCCCCACCGACTTCACGCACATAGTCTCGAATCAACGAAGGGTGTCGAGGCTGAATCGTGGCTTCTTGCCGACCAGCGTTTGTCCGTGTTCCTTTGGCGCCCACCAGCGTGCCGATGAGCGAGCGGATGACTTCACCCTGACGAAGGAGATGCATGGCGACACTATAGCAAGTGCCGGCGTGCCTTTCAGAGACGCTGATCGCTAGTCGAAGAGAGGCGCGAGGAGTTGTTCAACGTCGCCTTCGTCGAGGCCGGTATCCTGCGGCAGTTCGCCGGCGAGAATAGCGTCGGCGAGCCGGCGTTTTTTCTTCTGTAGGGCCAGCATTCGCTCTTCCACGCTGCCTGCGACGAAGAGGTTGTACACAAAGACGGGCTTCTGCTGGCCGATGCGGTACGCGCGGTCCGTGGCCTGCGCCTGTGCCTGTGGGTTCCACCACGGGTCGACGTGAATCACCGTGTCGGCGCTGACGAGATTTAGGCCCGTGCCACCCGCCTTCAGGCTGATGAGAAAGACGTCCGCCTCGCCACCTTCAAACTTGTCGCAGAGACCCTGCCTGTCCTTGGTGCCGCCGGTCAGCGTCAGGTGTTTGATCTTCTTGCCCTTGAGGCCGTCGGAGATGATCTTCAGCATCGAAGTGAACTGGCTGAAGATCAGGATTCGATGGCCTTGCTTCAGCTGCGTTTCGACCAACGAGAAGATGGCCTGAGTCTTCGCGCTGGTTTTGACGAAGCGCGCCGCATCCATCTTTACGAGGGCCGGGTCACAGCAGAGCTGACGCAACTTCATGAGCGCGTCGAGAATCGCAATGGTGGAGCCCGCGAAGCCCTTCTTACGGATGGTGTTCCGGACCTTTGCGTGGGCCGCGATACGAATGGCTTCGTAGAGCTCTCGCTGCTTGCCCTTGAGTTCCACGGGGCGGAGGACCTCCGTCTTGGGAGGAAGCTCCGTCGCTACCTCAGACTTGAGGCGTCTGAGAATGAACGGCGCCACCTGCTCATGCAGCGCCATGAGGCGATCTTCGTCCCCGTCTTTCTCGATGGGTACGCGGTACCAGCTCTGGAAGAAGCGCGCGTCACCCAACATGTCGGGGTTGAGGAAGTCGATGAGGCTGTAGAGCTCGCCGAGGTGATTCTCAACGGGGGTTCCGGTCAGGCAGAGCCGGTAGCGGCTCTCGATCTCGCGCGCCGCGAGGTGCGTCTGGCTGCGGCGATTCTTGATGGCCTGGGCTTCGTCCAGAATCATGAAGTGCCAGAGCTGGTCCGAGAGAATATCCAGGTCCCGGGTCAAGATGGGATAGCTCGTCAGAACGACGTCCGCGTTTGGAATCTCGCCCAGGCGCGTTTTGCGATGGGGTCCGTGGTACTCGACGATGCTGATGTGCGGTGCGAACTTGTTGATCTCCCGCTTCCAGTTCCCCATCAAGCTCGTCGGCGCGACGACCATCGTGGGCAGGTCCATGCGTCCGGCGGCCTTCTCCGTGGCCAGGTGCGCGATGGTCTGAAGGGTCTTTCCAAGACCCATATCGTCGGCAAGGATCCCGCCGACTCCCGCGGAGCGGAGATGTTGAAGCCACTCGAGTCCAACCTGCTGGTAGGGCCGTAGCGTCGCTTTCAGACCCTGTGGCGCCGCGACCTTGAGCGGCTGCGTGGAACGAAGGGCTTCTGCGTGGTCCCGCGCGCCATCTGGGTCGTGCCACTGGAGCGTCTCGGAGGTGTCCGCGAAGGCCTCGTCGAGGCGCTGGAGTGCGTGTGCTTTGTTCTTGTGGAAGAGAAGCCCGCCAGAGCCCTCGTAGAGCTCCACGACAACACGAAGGAGCCCACGAAGCTGCGTCTGCGGCAGAGACATGTGGTGGGTCTCGCTGACCGGTACAGCGATGCTCCGGCTTGGACCGATGGAGCTCAGCGAATCGCCATCGTTGCCGCGGTCAAGAAGCTCCAGGAACACGGGGAGGAGATCGACGACCTTGCCTTCGACGCGGACGCCGAGCTGCAGGGCGAACCAATCGGGGCGCTCGGAGTCTGCGCGAACATCCGCGACCCACTCGGCCTCCTCTTCGATGAGCTGGAAAGGGTAGTCGTCGGCGATCTTGACTAGCCAGCCGCTGGCTTTGAGGGCGGGAACGGCACGCGCCGTGAAACTGCAGTTGTCGTGCACATCGCCGTCGAGACGAACCATGTAGTCCGCGTCGAGATCCGGCGGCACGCCGACATCATGCAAGCACTCGAGGTCCACAGCGCCGTAGCTCTCGAGGAGCCGCCGAGCGTTGCATTCGAGCACCAAGTTTCGGGGCGTGCGCCCTACGCCTGCGGCACCGGTCTGCACGAAGGAAGCGCCAGGCTCTGAGGCGCGGACGAGGCGTCGCATTCCAGGGTAGCGGAACGAGAGACGTATCAGAGGTGCTTCAAGCTCCTCAAGGTTGTCGCTGTAGCCGTCCCTGTCGAGGAACACGACATCACTAAAGAGCTCGATAACAGGGATAACCGCGGGCGCATCGACGGTGGTTCCGTCGACGGTCCTCAGGTGAGAGGCGGTGCGTTCAACATGGCTGCGTTGGCTCTGCCGCGCGTGCATTTGGACGTTAGATCAAACTTCGATCCGCGTGTCGATCCCTAAAGTGAAGACGCCCCGCATTCCTTGTACACGGAAGGGTTTCGGTGTCACTGCACAACACCCGTGAAGGTGGTGCAAAAAAGATACATACACAGCATCTAGTGTGAATCGGCGGAGTTGATCACTTCGAGGAGCTTGTCGCCCCATGCTTCAACACGCGCTGGACCCATGCCGTGCACTTCCAAAAGCGAATTGGAATTGCGAGGTTTCGCGAGGGTGATCCCGCGGAGCGTTCGGTCCGTGCAAACCACATACGCAGGCACGCCCTTTTCGTCGGCCATCGCTTTTCGGCGCTCACGAAGCCGTTCGTAGAGCGGCATGTCGCCGGGGGAGAGCGGAAGCTCAGGCAGTCCGGGTTTTTTCTTCGGAGACTTCGCCGTCGCCGCGCTTTCTCGCTCCGGAAGAATCAACCTTGGAGCGACGGTGCCTTTCATGACCTCGCCGCCGCGACGGGTCATGGAGAGAAGTGGGTATTCGCCTGCGTCGATTGTGCTGAGACCTGCGGTGATAAGGCGGCGCAGCACCAGCACGGTCCAGTCGAGTCCTTCTTCTTTGAAGAGCCCAAAGGTGCTCAAGCGGTCCAAGCCCCATCGCTTGATTTTTGCGTTGGCGCGGCCTGCGAGCATCTCGGCGACGGCCTTCATTCCGACTCGTCCGCGGGCGCGGGCGACGCCGGCGAGGGCTTTTCGTACAACGATCACGTCCTCTTCGCTCATGGGGCTCTCTTCGCCGCCGCCGTCCCCAAGGCGTTCGCATACATCGCAGTGCCCGCAGCCACCCAGGAGCTCGGCGTCGTCACCGAAGTAGCGAAGGATAAAGTCGTGTCGGCATGAGCCAGCCTCGGCGTAACGCATCAGGTCCAAAAACATCGACCACTGTTGTTCGATGCGTTGCTGGCTTCGTCCGCCGCCTTCCCAAGGACGCTCGATGAGACGTCGCCGAAGGCCTAAGTCCGAAGAGGACGAAAGCAAGATTCCCTGAGCGGGGGCGCCATCACGGCCGGCTCGACCCACTTCCTGGTAGTACGCTTCGATGGACCCTGGCGCCTCCACGTGCAGGACGAGGCGAATGTCCGCACGGTCGATACCCATGCCAAACGCGTTCGTGGCGACGACCACATCGAGCTCGCCTTTCGCAAACTCTAGACCGATGCGCGCTCGATCTTCGGCGGCCATGCCGCCGTGATAGGAGCCCGCTCTAAAACCTGCTCCGCGCGCGTGCTCCGCATACTTCTCTGTGTTCTTTCGCGTTGCCGCATAAACGATGGCGCCACCTTTGGGGGCCGCCGGGCCGCCGAGCGCTTCGGTGAGCGCGCTGAGCATTCGAGCGCGCCGAACCTTCGGCTTCTCCAGCATCTCGGCGTGCAGGTGTAGGTTTGGGCGGGCAAAGCCGCGGAGAATGACCTTGCCCTCACGGAGACCGAGGCGCTCCACGATCTCGTCGCGCACCTGCGGCGTCGCCGTCGCTGTGCACGCCAACACATGTGGCGGATTGAGACGCCGAAGGACTTCGCCGATACGTAAATAGTCTGGACGAAAATCATGGCCCCACTGCGAAATACAGTGGGCCTCGTCAATGGCGACGAGGGGAGGGCGCAGCTCCTGGAGCATGCGAAGCGCGAACTCGCTGGCGAGTCTCTCCGGCGCTACATAGACGAGCTTGTACTTGCCGGCGCGGACATCGGCCTCTCGTCGTTGAACCTCGGCACGCTCAAGAGTCGACGCAAGAAAGGTGGCGGCGATGCCCCGATCGTTGAGGCCCCGGACTTGGTCTTCCATCAGTGCGATGAGGGGCGAGATGACGACCGTCGTTCCCTCGAGCTGTGTCGCGGGAAACTGATAGGTGAGTGACTTTCCGCCACCCGTCGGCGCCACGACGAGAACACGCTGCTTTTCGTCTAGCAGCGTTTCGATGGCTTCCTTCTGCCAAGGGCGAAAGCTGCTCAGTCCAAACTGCTCCAAGAGGTGGACTTCGTGAGCGGACACGGGATGGCGTACTACAGCCAAAGGCGATTGCGAGCCGAACTGAGACATAGGACCTCGTCGAAGCTGAGCGCCGCGGGTTGCCCTGTGTTTCGGCATGTTTTCGCCGGAAAAGAGACGTCGCCTTGCCTCCTTGCACCCCTCGCCTCAAATCCCGCCATGTCTCTCTCCCCTCTCACGCGATCGTTTCTCGTCACTCAAGGTGGTCTCAAGTGACGCCGGCGCTGATCTGTGCTCGGGGAGTCGAGCATGTGCTCGCGGCGGAGCTCAAGGAGCTAGGCCTGCCTGGCTTCCTTGAAGCCGGCGTTTGTTATCTCGACGGTGGCCTCGAAGACGCCTACCGCGCGGTGTTGTGGTCTCGCGTCGCGGCCCGAGTGCTGGTGCCGCTGGCGGAGTTCCCGGGCGATGACCCGCAGACGCTCTACGACACGCTCTACGCGATCCCGTGGCAGGACCATTTTGGAATAGACGATACCTTCGCCATCGACGTCGCCGTCGCGAAGGGGCGAAGCGATCACAGCCGCTTCTTGGCTCAGCGAGCGAAGGACGCCATCGTGGATCACTTCCGCGAAGCGACGGGGGAGCGGCCCAACGTGGATGTGGAGTCCCCCGACGTTCGTCTGCATCTTCATTGGTCACGCTCGTCGACGTTGTCCGTCGACCTGGCTGGCCCTCTTCATCGCCGCGGTTACAGGCCCAAGGGCGCCCTCGCGCCGCTCCGCGAGACCCTCGCCGCGGCGCTCCTCCGAATGAGCGAATGGACGCCGGACCAGCCGCTCATCGACCCTATGTGCGGCAGCGGCACCTTCGTCGTGGAGGCCGCGTGTCACGCGCGCGGGATAGCTCCCGGCAAGAACGTTCGGCTGGGTCGTTGGCGCGGGAATGACCATGAGCGTTTTCGCTCGCTCCAGGAAGAGGCGCGCGCGGCGGAAGACCATGAGCGCCCGCTGAAGATCTTCGCGCGAGACCGGGACCCGGAGGCGATCGCGCTCTGCCGCGAGAGCCTGTCCCTCGCTGGAGTCCATGGCGTCGACCTTGCGTGCGGCGAGTTCAAGGACCTCGTGCCCCCCATCGAAGAGGCGGGCCACGTCGTCATCAATCCGCCTTATGGGGAGCGCCTCGGAGAGCGAGGTGAGCTGCTCCGGCTCTATCCGCTCATCGGCGACGTGCTCAAGCAGCAGTTCGGAGGTTGGCAGGCGCACGTGCTGGCCAGTGATAAGCACCTCGGCGCTCGCGTGGGGTTGAAGGCAAAACGAAAGTCTCCGGTGTTCAACGGAAGTCTTGATTGCCTCTTTTCCTCCTACGATGTGCGCGCCGCAAAGGGCGAGAGCACACCACGTTGGCGCAAGCCTCGGGAAGAGTCTTCGATGTTCGGAAACCGCCTTCGGAAGAACCGCAAGCGGTTGAAGGGGTGGGCGAAGGGCGCGAAGCTTGAAGCGTGGCGCGCGTACGACGCGGATATTCCGGAGTACAACGTCGCCGTCGACGTGTACGGAGACCGCGTGCTGCTCCAAGAGCACCGGCGCCCGCACTCCGTCGATCCGGCCGTCGCTGACGATCGCCTGAGCGACGCGATCCTACTCGCGTCGGAGGTGATGGGCGTTCCCGAAGACAACGTTCATGTTCGTGTACGACACCGCCAACAAGGGTCGCAGTACGAGAAGCGTTCGAGTTCGGGGGAACGTTTTCCAGTGCGCGAGGGCGAGCTGCTCTTCGAGGTGAACCTCGACGACTATCTAGACACGGGGCTCTTCCTCGATCACCGAAGGTTGCGGAAGATGTGCGCCGACGCCGCGGCGGGCGGCAGCTTCCTGAACCTCTTTGCCTATACCTGCAGCGCCAGCGTGTACGCCGCTGCGAAGGGCGCGCGCGTGACGAGCGTTGACCTGAGTGGCCGCTACCTGGACTGGGGCAAGTCCAACTTCCGTCGCAATGAAATCGATCCCCTCGAGCATTCCTTCATCCGCTCGGATGTCGTGCGCTGGCTTGGTGGACATGGGGGGCGATACGAGTGCGTGCTTCTTGCGCCGCCTTCCTACAGCAAGTCAAAGTCGATGTCGGGCGACCTGGACCTGAAGCGTGACCACGCCGGCCTCATCGAAGATGCGTACGGGTGTCTCGTCAAAGGTGGGGTGTTGTTCTTCTCGACGCACGCACGCGCGTTCGAGCTCGACGCGGACCTTGCAGCGCGGCTGGGTGCCGAGGAGATTACAAAGAAGACAGTGCCGCGTGACTTCCCGAAGGGCCCTCACCGGACCTGGCGCTTCGTCCGCTCCTAGGCATCTCGTTCGCTAGAAGCTAAGGGATCGTTTCGTCGACGATGAGGATCGGAGCGCTCTCAGCGGCACGTTCCACGGACACGTAGTGGACCCCAGGGGTGAGCACGACGGAGAGTTCGTTGTGCGCCGAGGCGACGCAGCTGCTCGCTTCGGGCGAGTCGCCTAGGTAGAAGAGGTCCGCGTCGTCGCGGTATACACGGAAGTCGAGGGCGATGGCTTCATCGACCTCGATTCGGTACACCTGCTCTTCGCCAGGCTGCTGACTGAGTTCGGCGCACGAGTAGCCGTCGAGGACGGCGGCCGAAGGTTGCACCACTTCGGCGAATGGAAGAGCTGTGATGTCGAGGGGGGCGTCGCCTTCGGGGCGAGACTCAAGCTCGACGGGCGTTCGCGAGGCCGCGGCGAGGCCCTGGAGCATCTGAACTGTCCGCAAGTTTCGTTGATTCTGGCCTCGCTGAAGCCCCTCTTCGGAGAAGTCGCAGGCACGCGCGCGACCTCCATCGAGGAGTACGTTCGGGTGCACTCCGTCGCCGGCGAGGCCTTGGTTGGGAAGAGCCTTGATGGCGGTGTAAAAGTCGATGTAGGGGAGCGCGAGGGCTTCGGCGATTCCACGTGTGACTTGATTGTATCGCCTCGCCCACTTGTCCATATTCTCATCGTCACCGCGCGGTGTCGTCGCGGCGAGGACCGGAACGACGCCTCGTCCTTCGAGCTGGTTGATCATGGTCAGAAGACGTTCTGAGTAGCGGCGTGGGTTACGGCCCTGCACATCGTTGCCGCCCCAGAAAGCGAGCGCCCATCGTGCGTTCGTGATGCGGGCTTCTTGAATGATGCGTGAGGGGCGACCCGTGAGTCCTTGGCGAAGCGACCAGCCCACTTGTGCGGCAAGGCTCGTCCGACTGAACGATGTTTGTCCTTGAACACGAGGGCTGCGAAAACGCTCGATGGTCGGGCGAAGGGCTTCGAACTCTCCGAGCTCAAGATCTCGGTCGCGTGAGAGACAGTGCAGGTAAGCACGTGATTCAACGCTCGAGCCTCCCATCTTGGCGAAGACCGTCTCGCTACGCTCGGCGCGTCCGGCGATGCCGATGATGTGGTTGGTGATCTCCGGGCCAATCGGCGTCACCAGTGGGAGGTCGCGACGCTGAACGATCCGGCTGGGGACCGGCTCTTCGACGCTTGGCGGGGGAGTCTCGATGGCGTCGTCGAGCTGTACAGAATCGGAGGACTCGGCGCTGGTATCGCTCGGGGTCTCTTCGCCTTGTGTATTCTCGCTCTCCCCGGACGCCACGCGGACGTCGCCGCCGCACGGAGAAAGAAGCATCGACGTCAGGAGAAGCGTCAACAGGTATGCGCCGGGTGAGGTGAGCATGAGGCGGGCTGAGCGTAGCAGGGCTTTGCTTCTGCGCGACAGTTCCCGGCGACTCGCTTGCGTCAATGGAGCCAGGAGAACAGCCTCTTGCCATGGTTGAAGCTCATGAGTTCATCGTCGAGACCCCAGGGCGCGGTCTCATCGACATCACATCGAAGGTGCAGGAGTGTATTCCTAGCGTCGATGTTGGCCTTGCGACGGTGTTTATCCACCACACGAGCGCGTCACTGATCATCACGGAGAACGCGGACCCGGACGTTCAGGTGGACCTCGGGTCGTTCCTGACCCGCCTCGTTCCAGATGGCGACGCGCTCTTCGTGCACACGTGCGAAGGGCCAGACGATTGCCCAGCGCACGTTCGAACGGTTCTGACGCACAACAGTCTTCAGATCCCCGTCAAAAACGGCCGCTGTGACCTAGGAACTTGGCAGGGAGTCTTCTTGTGGGAGCACCGCTACGCGGCGTTCCGCCGGCGCATCACCGTCACCACCATCTCCTAGCCAGCGTTGAACGAGCGCCGCGCTCTCGGAGCGCGGCAAGAGCGTCCCCTACATGCCAGGAGGGCAGCGCGGAGCCGACAGACAAGCCGCGAGCTCCGTTCCGCAGTTTCGCTGAATACAGCTGAAGTCGCCGCAGGTGAAGAGCTGACCCACCGC
>JBGCFM010000044.1:0-25819 GCA_045106895.1 Polyangiales bacterium
CCTTCGGCGCCCATCTCGCCGACGGTTGGCGCGCCGTCACCGACGTAGACGACGATGCCGCTACGTGCGGGGTCGAGGAGCTCCGCGGCTTCGGCGAGCGTCGCGCCTAAGTCCGTTGCGCCGCCGGCGGGCTCTCGGGCGAGGCTCTCCAGCATCCCGCGCACGCGACCCGGGTCTGCGGTACCAAGGGCGAGAGATTCTGCATCGCCACGAAGTCCGACGTCGCTGGCCACGACGGCGATGCGGTCGTTCTCGTCCAGGTGAGCTGCGAGCGCTTCCACCACGCCGCGCCCTAGTTCGAGCTCGCTTCGTTCCGTACCCGCGGACACGTCGGCGACGACGACGAGGTCGAGGCCGCTCTCGCTGACGTCCTCGAAGAGACGGTCGGGAAGCACGAGGGGAATGTAGAGGTAGTCGTCTTCGTCTTCGTCGGGCATCTGGCCCGCGTTCGGCGCGCGCATGGGCGCTTCATGAGGAGCACGCCAAGCGACGAAGTCTGGCGCCGGCGTTGCGTCCGTGAGCTCGAGGACGAGGTCGGCGCGGGGCCGGAGGTCGCTCATGCGTAGTCGGACGATGTTGTCTTCGACCTCGGCTCCGTACCCGGCGCGAACGCTCGACACGCCGGCGCGGGTGAGGTCCGCTTCAAAGCTCAGCTCCTGAACGAGGGGCGCGTCCGTCGAAGCGCTCATCGGGAAGCGATAGATACGCGACCCAGACTCTTCGCCACCTTGATTCGCGCGGGGCAGCCACTCGGCGTAGCGAATGGCGATGCGACGCTCCGCACCCGGGGCGATGGGGTAAATACGTGCCTGGTATCGGCCCGGCGCTTTCCACTCGAGGAGTGCTGGGTCCAAGGTTGAGCCCCGATAGACCTGCCGCTCGTAAGCCTGCTGGGCTTGCGCCTTCTCGCGCACATAACCGTCGACCATGCGTCCGTCGCGGTCGACGCTGAAGCGCTGGAGAAGCGCGCCGTCGGGCACACGAACTTGGTAGAGCCCTTCGACGGTTTCGCTCGCGGGGTTGAAGAACACCTGATCCACCTCGGTGATGGCCAGGTCGTCGACGACGCGAACACGAACGTTGAGGTGGCGAATGACAAGGGGCCAGCGTGCTCGGCCCACTTCGTCTGGGACGCGGCCTTGGAGCGCGCCGATGGCAACGTCTTCGCCGAGGCCCGGGCCCGGTCGCGCGAGACCGCCGGTCCAGTCGGACCAAAGCGCCGTAGCGCTTACTTCACCGCTGTTTAGATCGAGGCTCTCGCCGCCTCGCACCTGATCGCGGACTTCACCATGACGATGCGCGACTTCCCCGCGGATCACGTAGGCACTCTCGCCGGCGATGAGGGAGAGGCTCGCGTCGCGGGCCGTGAGAATGTGCTCTCCCGAGTGGACTTCGAGGCCCTGACCCTCGAGGACATCGACGAAGGCGCGGCCCGCGCTCAGCGTGAGGCTACCGTCTTCGTTGAGCGTGAACGTGGCGTCCTCAAGGAGAAGCCGAGGCCCCGAGTCGAGCCGCAGTCGCGTCAGCCCTGGCGCCGTGACCTCTTCGTATTCCAGGCGCTGTCCGCTCTGGTCTTGGGCCCCTCGAATGACTTCCAGCGAGGCGATGCTCTGCTCACTCTCCGTGGAGACTTCAGTGGAGCCACCGCAAGCGAGGCATAGGATAGCGAGAAGGCGAGATAGGTTTCGAGGCATTCAAACTCCGGAAGGGCTGACGTTCGCGCAACGCAAAAGTTCCCCTGGTGCCCACATGGACCCCAGAAGTTCGCCTCCCCTTGGGTGAAGCATCCCGGATTCTTCGAAAAAAGAACACCGCCGCGTGGGGCTGCGCGCCTGTTCACCCTGGGCCGAGTGGCGCTGACCCAATCAGAGGTGAGTCGAAGACCGTTCAGGCCGCGGTCCTCCAGCTCCTGGGCGAGCGCGTCCTCGGCGTACGTTCGGTCCCGGACAAAAAGAATGCGCCGTTCCGGGACGAGCTGCGTTCACCCCATGAAAGGACATTTCATGACTCGAACAATCATCCTCGCCGCTTTTGCCTTTGCCCTCACGGCTGTGCCCGCCTGGGGCAGCGCTCGTGCCTGCGGAGGTTATGGGAACATCGATCCCGTAGCCCAGCAGATGGAAGGTGTCGTTCGCACACACTTCGCGAGCCACCGGCGGCAAGTTCAGTTGGTGGACGTCGTGAGGCTTGGTGTCGTCGCACAGCGCTCCCGCCGGACTCCGGCTGAACATCGCGTGCGCGTGCGCTTCTCCCGCGGCGAAGAACTCTTCGTGCAGGTGCTGAGACTCAGCAATGAGAGCGGGAGCTGGCGTGTGGTCGGCGGCGAACGCCCGCTTCGCACCCACATGGCCGACCACGATTCGGGGACGAGGTCGGCCGTTTAGCTGTTCGAATCGTTGGAGTCTCCATGATCCGACATACTCGCCAACAAGCCCTCCACGCTCACGTCGAAGCGACTCTTGAGCAAGTCCACAATGCTCTCGAGGTCGGTGGCGCCAACAGCTCCGTGGGATTTGAGGCCGCTGCGTGTGCCTTTGGCGATCTTCTCGCGGATCGCGGCGAGCTGGCGCACCACCGTCGCGCGGTGAATTCCGTACATCGAGGCGAGCTGCTGAAGGGTGACCTTCTGGAGAAAGTGCAGCCGAAGCATGTTGCGCTCACGTGGGTCCAAGGTTTGAACCGCGGCGGCGAAGCTCTCGCGGAAGAGCCCGCGGTAGTGGTCTTTGAGGTGCCGCCGTTCCGGGTCGAGTTCGCCGATGGCGCGATCGAGCTCAAGCTCCTGCGTCTCACGCTTGCCTTTTCGCAGGGTGCTGATGGCGGTGCGTGTCGCCGTGACACGAATCAGCGCCGCGAGGGAACCACGGCCCACGTAGGCGAGGATCTTTGGGGGCTCACCGACGAGGAGCTTCTGCCGCACGTCCTGGGCTACGTCGTCCACCAGGGCGTCACCCAGTTTCATCGATGCGACGAAGGCTGGGATGCGCGCGAAGTACTCGGTTTCGAGTCGGCGCTGCGCCGGCAGGGAACCTTGCGTTGCCGCAACGACGAGGGCGCACTCTTCTCCTTGGTCCGGGGTTGGCTCTTTCGGCAGTCCAGCCAGAAGCTCAAGAAGCGGCGAAGCGTCGCCGTGCGCTGCGCTGTATGTCTCGCACAAGGCGAGGGCGCCGGTGGCGTCCGAAAGCTCGTAACCGTGCTCTTGCCGCAACTTCTCATAGCGAGCGCGCAGTGTATCCGTCGTGTTCATGTCGCCCGCGTCCATCGACTGAGCCTATCAAACTTGCGCGCACCTACCCGTCAGCTTCCTTTCGGTCATACTGGCGTATGAGCTGCCCTGACGAACTGACGCTCTGGGCGCTCGTGCAGGGCACCGTGGACGCGGAGTCGATGAGCACCTTGGACGCTCATCTCGACGGATGCGCTGAGTGCAGAGAGGTTGTTGGCGCCGTCGCTTCCGGCGTCCGAAGTCAGAGCTCTCGTACCCAGAACGACTCCGCGCCTGCGACCCTGGGCCGCTTCGAAGTTGGCGATCCGCTCGGGGAAGGCGCGATGGGCGTCGTCTATGCGGGGATGGACCCGGAGCTTGAACGCCCCGTCGCCTTGAAGGTGCTTCACGCCGCCGCCGACTCCGCGAAGGGTCGCGCGCGACTTGTTCGCGAGGCACAGGCGATGGCACGACTCGCCCACGCTCATGTCTTGACGGTCTACGAGGTAGGCACGGACGGGGACACGGTCTTCATCGCGATGGAGCGCGGGGATCGCAACCTACGAACAGCCATGAAGCAAGGGGAGACGCAGGAGACACTCGTCGCCGCGATGAAGGAGGCGGGTCACGGACTCGCCGCGGCGCATCGCGCGGAGATTTTGCACCGGGACTTCAAACCCGAGAACGTGATGCTCATGTCGGACGGGGGCGCGAAGGTTGCGGACTTCGGCCTTGCCGGAGCCATCGCGGGTTCGGGAAGTGAAGGACCCATCGACCTGACCCGTACCGGCGCGCTCTTGGGGACACCCGTGTACATGGCGCCGGAACGACTTCGTGGGGAGGTCGGGGACGCGCGCTCGGATCAGTTCTCGTTTTGCGTCGCGATGTGGGAGGTCGTTTGTGGAGAGCGCCCCTTTGGCGGAAGCAGCGTGGAAGATCTTCTCCGCGCGATCGCCTCCGGAGCGCCCACGGCAGGGGTGCCAGACTCGCTCGCTCGCGTTCTTCGTCGCGGCCTGCAAGCGAACTCGGAAGCCCGCTTCGACTCCATGGACGCGCTGCTTGAAGCGTTGCCGCCGGGGCTCGCTACAGGCGCATCACCGCGCTCGCTGGTTCCTTTCGGCGCAGCGCTTGTCGCCGCCGCTGCCTTGCTGGTGGGCGTGGGCTATGCCGCCTATCCCGCCGAGAACGTGCCTACCGTGCCGCTCATGGAGGTCGGCGCCTGTGACGAGCTCACTCTGCCCGCTCAAGCGCTTCTCGAGGGGTGGCCCGCGGCTCGCGTGGAGATGTGGCGTGCACGCTGGGAGGAGAGTCGCGCAGCGCTCTGCGCGCAAACGCCGCCCGCCCGCGCCGCCGAGTGCCTCGCTGAGCAAGCCGCCGAGGTGGCTCGCTTTGCCGTGCCGGATGCTTCCGGCGAAGCGTTCATTCAGATGCCCAGTCCGGAAGCATGCGCCGCAGGCGCGGTACCGATGCAACCCGAGTTGAGCGAAGTGCGGGCTCTTCTGCGGAGCGGTGACGCTGAGAGGGCACGGAGCGCCCTCGCAGAGCTGGGAAGTGAAACCACGGAGGCAGCCCTCCTCGCTGCGCGGGCCGAACGGATGCTCGCCCACTTCGAACTTGCCGAAGGGCTGGCCCGTGACGCGCTTTTTCGAGCTCAAGAAGAAGAGGACCCATGGAACGCGGCGGAGGCCTGGCTTGAACTCGTGGCCGTCGCTGGCGCGGCGGGCGAGTACGAGCAGGCGGCGCGCGACTTGGCTCACGCGGAGCAAGCAGTGCTCGCCGTGGGCACGGGCAGCTTGCGCGAGCAGCTTCTGCACCGCCAGGGACTGGTGAGAACTCAGATGGGCGACTTCGCTGGGGCCCGAAGCGCCCTCGACGCTGCGCTCGAGTTGCGGACGCAGCGACTGGGCGCGGAGACTGTGGAGCTCGCCGCGTTTCACACCAGCCTTGGTCACCTCGCGCGTCTTGAGGAGCGACTCGACGACGCCTTTGAGCACCACTCCATCGCGCGTGGCCTCAACGCGACGCTCGACCCGGAGCACGCCTGGGTTGCTCGTGATTTGCACAACTTGGGCGGCATTCTCCGGCGTCAGCATCGCTGGGACGACGCCCTCGACTACTATCGTCAGTCCATCGCGATCCGCCGCGAACGTCTCGGGCAAACTCACCCGGAGGTTGCCCTTGGATTGAACAGCGTTGGCCTTGTTCTTTTCGAGACGGACGACTTCGAAGGAGCCCGGACCACTTGGCTCGAAGCCCGGGCCATCTTCATGGATAACGATCACGCAGATTCCGCGATGACGGAACACAACCTTGCGCTGGCGAACCTCGCGCTCAACGAACCGGAGCAGGCGCTCTCACATGCCCTCGTAGCGCTGCGGCGGGACGAGGCGCGGCTGGGGCCAGATGCGAAACGTGTCGGTGCAGAGCTTGTGACCGTCGCGAAAGCGCTCGTACGGCTTCGTCGCTTCGATGAAGCGCAGACGCGTGTTACGCGCGCCAAAGAGATCGCTGTGCTTCTCGGGGACGACGCGCTGGCCGAAGAAGCAGAAGCGGTGATGGCGCAGCGTCGGCGAAGCGACGCCGCGGCTCGACGACGACGGGCGGCCAGCGCGGAAACATCGTCGATGATCGCGCCTGTAGACCAGGATGATCCACCCGTCGCTGAGCCCGAAACGATGGCGCCACAGATGGCCACACAGATGGCGCCGACGAGCTTTCGTGCCGCTGGCAGCGCGACCTACGGCGGCGGACAAGCCTGGGACTGAGCGGCTCGGAGAGTTTTGTGGCATCGCTCCAAGAAAAACTGCGCCACCTTCGATTCTGTCGCGTTCAGCTCTTGAAAGAGGATGACGATGAATCGACGAAGACTATTGGCGGCGATGAGCGCCGGGGCTATGAGCGTACTTGCTGCACCGGTTTTGGGTCAGCGCGGTAGCGGGGCTAGGACCGGCGGATGTGGCTCGATAACCACGAGCAACATCGAAGGTCCATTTTACTTGCCTGGCGCGCCGGAGACTCGCGCGCTGAGTTCTGATGGGGCACTGCTCATCAGTGGACGGGTGCTCAGCGCGAGCTGTGGACCCGCGCGCAACGGAGTGATCGAAGTGTGGCAAGCAAACGAAGAAGGCGAATACGACCTTCAAGGGTTTCAAAACCGCGGCGTGGTCCGCTGCAACTCCGCAGGTCAGTTTTCGTTTCGAACGGTGCGTCCAGGCAACTACCTCAACGGCCGGCGCTACAGGCCCGCGCACATTCATGTGAAGGTCCACGCCGATGGGCGGCCGACGCTCACGACGCAGCTCTATTTTGCAGACGACCCGCACAACGACAGCGACGCCTGGTTTCGAGACACCCTCGTTCTTCGTGATGCCCCTCAAGGCTGCAGCGCGCCGGATCCTGCGAGGCCAACAGCGAAGGTCTTCACCTTCGTTGTTTGAGCGTCGCGTTAGTCATCGATTTCTTCGCAGATGTAGAAGCGACCCGAGTTGCATCGAGCGTCGTTCCACCGCCCGCTCGCGCGAAGCTCAGCGCAGTCCTCAGTCGCGGTGTTCTCATCGTCGTTGGGTTCGTCGCTATCCCAGTTCTCGTAGGAGAATGGCTCGCCGCTTAGCCAGCGAAACGTGCCTTCGTTGCTGGCGCCGGAGTCCGTGAGCCCGATCCACCAATTGGAGCTGGCGCTGATCGCGCCTCCTGTATCGTCTAGGAAGTCGTTCTCGTCTTCGTCGTTGATCGTGGCGAGCACGTAGAGACCTGCGTCCGAGCCGCCGAAGTCATCGCAGCGGTCGCGCGCTTGCCAGAACGAACGACTCTCTTGGCAAAACTGATAGACGTGTTCGTTGTACGTGTGCGCGATGCACCCGGCCCTGCACGCTTCATCGTCGTCCGGCGTTCCGCTGCAATCGTTATCGATGAGGTCGCACTCTTCTTCCGCGCCGGGGTTGATAGTGGCGTCATCGTCCAGGCAGTCGTCTCCGATTGTCACGTAGTCGTCCCCGGGGCTGATGCACAGCATCATGGCGCTTGCCGTATCCCCGTACGTGTCTTCGTCGTCATCGAAGAAGTACGTCGTCAGTGGCAAGTCTTCGTCGGCCATGCTGTTGCAGTTGTTGTCCCTGTCGTCGCACACTTCGGCGTTGTCTGGAAAGTTCTGACCGTCGCCGTCGTCACAGTCCCCGGCTCGCGTCGCGTAGTCTTCCCCCGGAGGGGCGCAGGCCATCACCGGATCTCCGATGCCGTACCCATCCAGATCGGTGTCCGCGTAGTAGGTGTTGAGCATCTCTTCGTCGACCTCTTCGTCGACCTCGCCGTCGCAGTCGTCATCGAAGTCGTTGCATGTTTCATCCACGGGCGAAACTTCGCCCTCGCACACGCTGCTCAGGACGCCCGCCACGCAGCGTTGAACTCCGAAAGTGCATGGTGCGTCGTTCGATTTGCCGCACGTCACGTCCTCCGTGCATTCGCAGCCTTCATTGACGACTCCGTCGCAATTTTCATCGAGCCCGTCGCCGTTGCACAACTCGGGCATGCCCCCGTTCACGTTGTCTTCGCAGGCGCCCCACGACCCGTCGATGCAAGGTCGTTGTCGCGCAACGCAAACGCCGACGCTCAAGCAGTCCAGCGTCTCACCGGCGGAGCATTCACTGGTAAACGCGTCAGGCTGGTCGAGTGCATCGACGGAGGCGTCTCGGGTGCCTGCGTCTCGAGGAGGACCGCCGTCTTCGGGAAGCAAGCCGGTACTGTCGACCGAACATCCGAAGGTGAAGAGAAGAAGAAGTGCTGAGGTCTTCACTCCGCAAGATTAGCAGATCGACGGCGCCTGCGGTTGGATGAGCGCGAGTTAGTGCGACGGCGGGCTACTCAGGATCTGCGGAACGGCGGGATCAAGCCAGAAAGCAATCTTCCCAGCGCCGCTTCGGTCGATGTCGATGCAGCAAGCGCTACCCGTTCGGAAGCCTGGCAGCATGCCCTCGCCGCTGAGGTGTCCGGCCAAGACACGAACTTTTGGCGCGTGCGTCACGAGAGCCACAGTCGATCTCGGGTCGAGGCCCTCGAGAACGCTGAGCGCCTGGGACGTCGTGCCGAACTCCGGCGCCAAGGTGCGGTGAACTGTAATCGCTCCTTCGAAGTCGAGCCCCTCGCCGAGGAGGTCGGCGGTCTGCACGGCGCGCACGAGGGAGCTGGTGAACATATGCGTGAGCGGTCCCAGCGCATCACGGAGTAGGGGGGTCAAGCCGCGCATGCGGGCTCGCCCCTCACTCGTGAGCCAACGGGTTTCATCCGTTGGGGCTTCATAGGGGTCCACCGCAGTGGAATGGCGCATCACGAGAACCCTCACCGCGCGACCTTACTCTACTGCGCGCAAATCTGCACGGTCCGCGCCGAGGGAGAACACCGGCGGCGATCCGAGCGGGGCTTCCACGTCGATTCGCGCTGGTCCGCTGAACTCCTCGCCGCTCCAAACGTGAAACCACTGGCCTTCCGGCAGGTAAACGCTCCGTGAGGTCTGCCCCTCACCGGTGATGGGCGCGACGAGGAGGGAGCCGAGGAGGAACTGGTCATCGATGGCCCAGGTTTCGCGGTCTTCTGGATAAGCGAGCATCAGGTGCTCCACCATCGGACGGCTCGAGGCCTGGGCGCGATCCGCCAGCTCACGAAAGAGCGGCTCAAGGAGCGCGTGGATTCGAACGAAGCGGCGGAAGTGTACAAGCGTCTCTTCGTCGCTGTTCCAATCCCAGTTTTGGTCCCGCGCGTTGCCTTCGTGCGTCCGCATGATGGGCGTGAAGGCCCCGAGTTCTGTCCAGCGAAAGTAGAGCTCCTTTGTGCTCGGCCCGCCGCTGAACCCAGCGATGTCATGGGTGACATTGGGTTGCCCCGCGAGGCCCAGCCCCAGCATCCCGGGGACCACCGTGGGCAGCCCGTCTTCTGGAAGGAAGTCCGCTTCTTGGTCACCGACCCAGTGAATCTGTGAGACGCCTTGGGTGCCCCGCCAACCCGCGCGACCGAAGAACGCGTAGTCGCCTCCCGGGCGCTCAGCCTCGAAAGCCTCCATCGCCATCTGCTGCCAGAGCACCGTGAAGCGGTTGTGCAGCGCGGCTCCTGTTTCGCCCGTGGAGCTCTGCGCGTCGAGCGGAGTCCACTCGGAGAAGTCCTGCATCCAGCCATCGAAACCGTAGTCGCGAATCATCGCGCGAAGAGCGCCGACGACATAATCGCGCGCCGCGGGGTTCGTCAGGTCTGGGTGCGCGGACATTCCGTTTGGCGCAAAGAATGTGTACGCCTCGCCCTCGCTATTTGTGAGCAAGAGTCCTTGCTCTTCCATCTCCGCGAAGTGGTTTGGCAGCATCGTGTCGATAAACGGGTTCGCGTAGGCGAGGAAGCGGTAGCCGCGCTCGCGCAGATCGCGCACGAGCCCGGGCAGGTCTGGATAGAACTCGTCGTCTGCCTCCCAGCGATATTGCACGCCGAAGCCTCCGCCAAAGTTCATACGACGGCCCGTCCAGTCTTGAACCCAAAAGGCGCTGACGGGCAAGTCCGCGGCTTCCACGGCGTCTACTTCAGCGAGGACCTCTTCGCGTCCTCCTTGGGCGGCGAGCCAGAGTCCAAACGCCCAGTCCGGGAGAGGCGCCGGCACACCGACCTCTTCGCCCAGCTGACGAACGACATCGAGGGGCTCCGGGCCGGTGAACACGACCCACTCGACGGCGCCGGGACTCGTGACCTCGATGCCAGCGACGTCCTCGTCGGTGTCGCAGAGGTCCACGCGCACGCGCTCGTCGGTGCGGAAGAGCACCCCATGGCCGCGGCCGTCCATCCAATAAGGCATCGGAAAGTACGTCGTGTGCAGGTCGCCTTCGAAGGTTCGGCCGTTCACGCCAGGAGCGCTCGTGCGCCCGATTCCTTGCTCCGACGAAATCAGATCGAAGCTGCTCCCACGTAGATCCGTGCCATTGTATTGAACGCCGAAACCGTGGAAAGAACCCGCCTCGTCGCAGCGCACTGGGATCGTCACGGAGTCGCCACGCTCTTCGTCGAACTCAAATCGAAACGCGACGCGCTCGTCGTTCTCTTCACGGATACGGAGCGTTCCGCGGCCGGCTTCGCCCTCGAACTCAATGAGGACCGCGTCACCATCCCTCGTGGCGCTTGTGCGCGATGTCCCAAGAGCGGACTCGTCAGTCCGCGTGTATTCATAGATCGCCAGTGTGCCCTCGACACTCTCCGTGTACGAGAGGCGTCGGGGTCCATCGTGCGCGAGGGCGAACGTCGCCTCACCATCGGTCCAAAGCTCGATGCCCCGATCGCTAAGCACCACCTCGTGCACGCCGATGGGGAAGCGCTCTTCGGCGGGGGCTTCGTCGCAGGCGCCGAGGCAGAGAAGGGCGGCGCAGGCGAAGTGTTTTAGAGAGCTTCGGTCAAACATGGCTGTAGTTATCGTCCACAGCCGCGAAATAGGTAAGTCATTACGCAACCGAGGACAGAAGCAGGACGATCTGCGCCGCCATGCCGAAGGTCGCGAAGCGCACCGCGCCGCCCGCGGCGTCTGCGACGTGTCCCGTAACTCGAAGCTTTCGCTCAAGTCGCGACGCCGCTTCGTCGTCGATGGGCGCAGGTGCCGGCGAGGCTCCCTCGAAGAACTCAGCCTCGAGCGGGTCGTGCGGGTCGTTAGCCTCGTCGGTCATTAACGAAAGTTAGCATACACGACGCCGCGCTCAGTGAGCAGACACCGAGACCTGGTCGCGGCCGCTGTGTTTGGCTACGTAGAGCGCCTTGTCGCTGGCCTTGAAGAGCTCGTCGCCATCCTTCGGATCGTCTGGGTCGTCGCCGTAGAAGGTGGCGACGCCGAGGGACGCTGTGACCGAGAGGCGGCCGATCTCCGTCTGGAAGATCGTGGTCTTGAGCTCTTCACGAATGCGTTCCGCGAGAAGACGCGCGCCTTCGACCTCGGTCTCTTCGCAAAGCACGCAGAACTCTTCGCCGCCGAATCGAGCGACGATGTCTGTGTCGCGCTTCACGTTGCGGAGGATCTCGCCGAGCTCCTTGATGACCACGTCGCCGGTCGCATGACCGTAGGTGTCGTTGACGGACTTGAAGTGGTCGATGTCTGTGACGATGAGCGAAAGCGGCCGGTTGAAGCGCTTCGCCGAGGCGAGCTTGCGCTCAAGCTCCTCCAGGAAAGCGCGCTTGTTGAGGCATTTGGTCAGGCCATCCGTGGTGGCCATCTCTTCAAGGCGCGCTACCGCTTTGGCGTTGGACATCGACACGGCGAGCTGGTTCGTTAGCACCGAGAGCGTCGAGCGTACGCTGTCCGTGAAGGCGTGCTCGCGCTTCGCGGCCATGGCGAGGGTGCCGATGGCGTCTTCGCGAACGACGAGGGGAAGAATCAGGAGCGAGTTCATGCCCTTGAGGTTGGTGCGTTTCGTAAACACCGTCTGCTGACGCGGGTCAAAGTCGCCGCGGTAGGGCAAGTAGTGCTTGTTCTTGACGGCCATGGCCGTCAGCGAGGTGTTGTCGCGGAAGGTGAGTGTCTCCACACCCTCGGCGCCGATGCCGACGGCGCGTCGCACGCGGTGTCGCTTCTCGTCGGCGTCGTAGAGGGTGATGGCGGCAAAGTCGAAGGGAGCGATCTCTCCGGCGGCTTCAAGAGCGGCGTCGATGACCGCCTTCTCGTCGAGCGCTGCCCCGAGAGACTGCGAAGCCTTGTGCAGTACCGTCTGCTCACGCTTGGTGCGTTCGAGCTGAACAAAGACGCGCTCGTTTTCAAGGGCCCGAAGGAGATGCGTCACGGAGCGCTCGAGAGCCTTCTCCTCCTTCGGGTCGAAGGGGCGGTCCGCCAGGCGGTCGGCGCAAAGAACACCACGAAGTGTGCTGCCATCGAGGATGGGCACACCGATGAAGGACTGAACAAGGGCCGGGCCAGCGTAGTAAGAGAGACCTTTGTAGCCGGGCTTGATGTGCTCAAGGTTCATGGACTGCGCGCGTTTGATGACAGCACCCACGGCGCCCTCGCCGGAGTCGAAGGGGCCTTCGGCCACATGGTCGCTCTCGGTGACGAGCTCGGCGATGCGCATCTGCTTTCCGCTCTCGTCGAGGAGGAGGAGGACGCAGGTGTGAAGGTCGAAGGTGGTGTGAAGAAGCTGCAGCACGTGAAAGAGCTGCTGCTTGGCTTCTTCAACGCTGGAACGCGTGAGACGCTCTTCGTCGGTGGCGCCGGCGGCGGATGGTGCCGAGACCAAGCGGAACATGCGCGCGTCGGATCGAACGCGTTCTTGCTCGCCGGCGAGCTCTCGGCGTGAGTGCTCCCGTACCCGAGCGATCTCCGCGCGGGTGAAGAGAAGGTTGAGCGCGCCGAAGAGGAGAATGAAGGTCGCGTTGAAGGCGAAAGGAGCCGGCTCGGTGTTGCCTTCGGTGAGGAAGTAGAGCGCGGCTTCGTAGAAGAGCGCGAACACAACCAGGATCACTCCAGCGGAGCGACGCGCGAAGGCAGCGAGGAACGCGACGCTGACGTACACCAGAGGGTGCAGCGCGCCATCGAGTCCTCCGGTCATCTGAACCGAGGCCTGAACACCGACGAGGGCCAAGAGGCCGAGCTCCAAGTCGATGAAGGGGAAGCCTTCGCTCTTGTCGGTCTTCATGCGAACGGCGGCGCGCGAGACAAGCGCTGCGGTCCACATGGCGATGACGACCATGTGCTCGAGTCGAAGCTCGCTGACGGAGACTTCGAAGATCCCGAGGAGCGTGAAGAGCATGCACGCGAAGCCCGCGACGAACCCATAGCCCCCGCGAATGCCTCGGCGGAACTTGAGTGCGGCGTGAACAAGAGTCGTCATGGGGTCCTCCATTGGTGTTACGGAAGTCCGCCGACGAGAGCAAAAAAGGTGCAGCTCTTTGCCGAAATCACCCTCACATCTACGCGCATGTAGGAAAATGAGGGCCGTCGTCGCGTCAGCCGGGAGGACAGCGAGAGTCGGTGTTCGGGCCCCAGATCCAGCCGCGCACCGGTGCGCTGATCCGCCACCAACGCCCGCGTCTTTCTTCCACTTCCAGAAGAGTACCGTTGTCGAGGGTACGCTCCACGTTCGCACGTGTCCCCGGGGCGGCACGAACGTTGGTGGTGCCGTCGGGGTCCGCGACGTGGACGGGGCACTCGCGCGAAGCTTCCACCGGTCTCGTCAGATCCGGGAGCTCATACTCGACCGATGGCGATGAAAAGAACGCATTCATTGGAACGCCGCGGCGGAAGCGCCGCAGACCCGCCGGCGCGCCCTGCATATTCGTCAAGACGACGCGGCCGCGATGCACCGCAAAGTCCGAGCGCCAGTCGCCGCGGACAAGGCGCGGCTGGTCGCTGTCGTCATAGTGGTAGTCGCCCTGCTGGACCTGCACTGGGAAAGAGCGACAGCGGCGTCGATTCACGTCGCAAAGGTGAGTCGTCACGATGATGCGCTCTGGGCCGTCGGGCGTGGAGTAGCCTTGAGCACGTACGAAGGCGTAGAGCCCCGGCTGCGCGTGGCCGTAGTTCGATACTTCGCTCTGCACGACGGAGGTCCAGCAGTCGAGGCTCGGAAAGTCGGGGAAGCTGCCGCGAACGCTGATGCGGCCATCGCTCTCGCGGCGCAAGAGGTAGGCGACAGCGTCCAGCCCGTCACCGAAGCCGCGCTCCTCCGGGGCGATCTTGTATGGGTAGTCACAGCGCATCGTCGCGAGAGCGTCACGTTCTTCTCCAGTGAAGGGGGGGATCTCCGGAATGTCGTCCATGACCTCGTTGTAGGCCTCTTCGTAGCCGGCTCCCCGCGTCTGCCACGCGATGCCGCGGGCCGGGTAGCAGCGCGCCATGAGTCCGTGGCGAAGCTGGGCATGCGCCATGACAAAGCTCTGGGCTTCGTCGAGGTCACTCGCCAAAGGCAGTTCCCCGTCGTTCAGACGAAGGTCGACGCCGCTGGGAAGACGTCGGTCTGAGAAAGGGGCGACGAAGCGGGTGCGGCCGCTTGCGGAGAGTCGTAGCGCGGCCTGAAGCGTGTCGCCGATGAGGAACGCGGCTACGGCGAGTTCTTCATCACTGCAGGCGAAGTTTGCTTGGTCCATCGCCAGGTCGCGGGCCTCTTCGCTCACGTTGCTTTCGCCGCGCCCTTGTAGGAGCGCGAGCTGCGAAAGAGCTCGGGGGCAGCGCGTCGCGTCGTAGGCTTGTTTCTCCGTCGGACCCCAGCGCTCTTCGCCTTCCTCGTCGTAGCGTTCACCAAGGGAAGCGCGTGTCTCGTCGAAGTGGTCAAGGGCCTCCGCGAACTCACCGTTTCGGTAGCCGCGCTCTGCCGCTGTGAGCGAGTCGCGCCAAGGGGCTTGAGCGAAGGCCGGCGTGGCGAAGAGCCCCAAGGCCAAGCAAAGGGCAAGCCCGCGTTCCAAGCAGAAGTTCATGTCGGAGTGCCTAACAGACGACACGGTCTGGAAGATTCCGCGGTGGAACATTTGATGCTCATCAATTCTCTTTCGCGATGCGACTTCCGCACGGAAGCCTTCCCGGCGGGAGCCAGGTATTTCCAAGGATGTCCGATCATCCGCCCCCCAGGGTGGAAACCATGTCGTGGCGCACAAAAGACTTAGCGTCGGCTAGATCTTCCGCGCGCCGCGCTCGTAGGATTATCCATGCGGCTCCTGCTCCCACTTTTTCTCTTTGGCTGTTCTCACCAGATTCTTGGCGAGGGGGTGCGCTCGGGTGATGACGTGGTTCATCTCGCAGTGGAAGCAGGCTGCTCCGCAACAGCCGGCGATCACGTCTCGGTGGATGGTGCGGAGCTCACGAGCCGCCGCATACTCCTACGACTCCGTCATGGGGGCGGATGCGAAGAGCACACCTACCGTCTCTGTCCAGACCCCGTCATCCTGCGTACGGACCCAGGCATTCAACGCTTGGTCGTCGTGCACGACGCCGGGGGCGATATGTGCGAGGCGGAGTTCGACATCCTCGCCGAGGTCGCTCTCGAAGACCTTCCAAACGAAGTTCTCTCACTGGAGTCCCTCGAAGGAAACGTCGTCAACGTCAGCGTTCGCTGAAGCGCTCTCGCCCCGCGCGGTTGACATGTCCGCCCAGGTTCTTATGGTTTGCTTTCCCATGCGGAACTTTTTCCCCAGCACAAACGAACGCGACTCGAAGTCGTCCGGCACATCCGCCGCGACAACATCGACATCGCACGGCTGTGTCTCGAGTCTCACCGAACGAACATCGGAACAGACATCGGATACAGGGCCGGAGAGTTTCACGCATGACCCCTCTCGTACGAGTTAGATAGCTCAAACGAACCAAGGATTTTGACGCGAAGCCCTCCGCTAACCCGGGGGGCTTTTTTGCGTCTCTATCAAACGGGCTGGCGGAGGTTTTGCGTCAGAAACGCCGGGTTTCCCGGTGTGAAAACAGAGAACGCAAAGCAGAAAACAGTCCAATGAACAACAACAAGCCACACATCAACGTCGGAACCATCGGTCACGTCGACCACGGAAAGACCACACTTACCGCCGCCCTCTCCATGGTCGGCGCGCATCTTTATGGCGGCCGCGCCCAGGACTTCGAGAGCATCGACAATGCACCCGAGGAGAAGCGTCGTGGCATCACCATCGTTGCGTCTCACGTCGCTTACGAGTCGGCGACGCGTCACTACGCGCACATCGACTGTCCGGGTCACGCCGACTTCATCAAGAACATGATCACCGGCGCGTCTCAGATGGACGGCGCGATCTTGCTCGTGGACGGCTCCAAGGGGCCGCAGGAGCAGACGCGTGAGCACATCTTGCTCGCCAAGCAGGTGGGCGTGGAGCACATGGTCGTGTTCATCAACAAGGTGGACATCGCGGACATGGAGCTTCTTGAGCTGGTGGAGCTTGAGGTCAGCGAGGCGCTCGCGGAGCGAGGTTTCGAGGGCGCTCACATGGTGCGAGGCTCGGCGCTTTTGGCGTCCGAGGCGGCGAAGGAGGGGCGTTTCGACGACCCCGCCATCGCATGCATCGTGGAGCTCCTCGAGGCCCTCGACACGCACGTGCCGGAGCCTGCGCGCGACCTTGACGCGCCTTTCATGATGCCCGTCGAGAGCGTGTGTACGATTCCGGGTCGCGGCACGGTTGTGACCGGCCGAGTTCAGCGCGGCCGTCTGCCTTTGCAGTCGGTGGTGCAGGTCGTCGGTCAGTCCGGGAAGGGCGAAGAGGGCGAGGTCGTCGTCACGGGCATCCAGGAGTTTCACCAGGACGTCCCTGAGGCCGTCGCCGGTCACAACGTGGGGCTCTTGCTCCGCGGCGTGGGCCGCAACGAGATCGCACGTGGTCAGGTCATCGCGAGCCCGGGTTCGATTCAGCCGAGTCAGACCGGGACCGCGGAGATCTTCGTCCTCGCTGAGCACGAAGGCGGGCGCCGCAAGGCCTTCGCGCCTGGGTACACCCCGCAGTTCTACTTTGGAACGGCGGACGTCCCCGGGGTTTTGCTCTTCGACACGGCTCAGATCTCCCCTGGAGACCGAGCCACCATTCGTTTCGAGCTGACTCGTCCGATGGCCATCGAGCCCGGCATGCGTTTCGCGATGCGTGAGGGCAGGCGGACCATTGGCGCGGGAGTGGTGACGGCAACGTAGAACGAGGCGGACCTTTCGGGGTCCGCCTCTTCTTTTTGGAACAGCCTTGCCGACCGTGCCTCACAAGTCTGACCTGCTCCGCGCAGGTTTTCTCCGTCGCCAAAGATGCTCCGTTTCCTGCACATGCCCGCACGGTCAATCGCCCGAATCCGAAGTCCTCGCGACGTCTTAGGGAAGGTCTGGTCGTATGAGGCGTAGTGTTTTCTGTGGCGCCGTTGGCGTAGGTCCGGGTTGGGCGAGGAGCGTGTGATGAGCAACGAGTTTGAAGGCAAGAAGATTGTTCTCACCGGAACCTTCGCGACGATGAAACGGTCCGATGCAAAGAAGCTGCTCGGCGACATTGGAGCCACGGTTTCGGGGAGTATTTCGAAGAACACCGACATTCTAATTCACGGCGAAAAAGCGGGCTCCAAGCTCTCCAAGGCTCAGGCGTTGGGGGTCACCGTCATGACGGAAGCTGAGATGGTCGCTGCTCTCGCGGGCGATGAGCGTGTGGGAGATCGCCTCGACGACGCGGGGGATCAGCTCGCCGAAAAGGAAGCCGCCACGGCGACGCTGATGAAGCCGGTGCTCGATATCGTGACGCCGCTTTTGGACAAGCAAGTGGAACGCTGGGGCGCGACCCAGGCCTCGCTGCTCAAGAGTTACATCAAGGTCTTTGCCCAACGACCCGATATTGTCGTGCGGAAGCAAGACTGGGGGCGGCCCACCCCGTCGCGCACGCTTGTGCGATGGGCAGGTCAAATCGCGCCGGACGCGCTGGCGCTTTACCACGGTGTCGGCCCCGTTCGATTTGTTTGGTATCTGAAGGAGTGCGCCGAGGAAGCGTTGCAGTCCAGCGATGGCTACCGGGGTGGAAATCTGAGTCTACTTGGGCTTGAGAGCTTCCGCTGGTTTCCTCGTCCGGACTGGGGTGGTCATGGCGAGTACGATCACGACGGCAACTTCGATGAACTCCAGGCTGAAGGGCGCACGGTTCTCTCCTACGACGTGGGCGAGGACCGAACGAAGTCGCAGCTTGTGTTTGACGACGCGAACGACTGCACGCGTCATCACCTGGGGGGCGTCGAGGAGTACATCACCCGGGGAGCGAAGGGCGCCTTCGGCTGGTACTGGCCCATATCTGGGGAGGATGAGGAGGCGAAGGTGACGCTCCTGCAGAGATCGATCTCAGCCGACACGTCCGCCAAAGAGATGGAGGCGCTGCTCGTTGAGAAGGGCCTCACTGCGGAGGAAGCAGGGTCGATGCTCAAATGGCTGGGCCCTTCCGCGCGAATACTCCTACCCAAAAGCGAGGCGGAGAGAACAGCAGCTTCGGAACTCGAAGACGCGTTCCCCCTCGCGAACAAGACGTCGAAGCGCTCCATGGATCTCGACCTTATCAAGAGCCTTGGCTCGAGGAGCGAGGCGCTCTCGCCCAGCGAGCTGAAGTCGATGCTCAAGGAGCACGCCGCGTTTCTCGCGAGCGGCGGTGGCGGCGGGTCTTGGCAAACTCTCGACGTTGCCGGTTTGCCGCTCTGCATGTACCAGGGCAGCGGAGCCGAAGGCACGCAGGCTGTGTTTCGACTCAAGAACATGGATGGTGCGAGTCTCGCGAAGGCGCAGCTTGGGTTCGCAGACTTGTCAGGTCTACATGCGCCGAACGTCGATTTCAGTGGAGCGCAGCTCCAGGGCTGCGTGGCCATCGATTCTGTCTTCGCCGGCGCAAACTTCGATGGCGCACAGCTGCAGAACGTCGACTTCTCCGGCGCGCACATGGCGGGGGCGTCCTTTCGGGGTGCAGATCTGAGCGGCGCTGATTTTGAAGCTGCGGACCTGACCGACGCCGACTTCTCCGGCGCGAAGCTGGATGGCGCACGGTTCCCCGGAGCCGTTCTGAGCGGCGCGGTCCACCCGTAGGGCTGAACTCAGTTCCGTTTGGGGGGGACGGAACTGAGTTCGGGCTTCATCAGTCGCTGGCGCTCGCTCATCGCTATTCAACCCTCCGGAGAAGAGAGCGTGGTAGACCCGGCGGATGGCGTTTCGCGAAGCACCGCCCAAAAAGGCGCGTCAACTGAGCACGACATGGGGATCGCTCCCCGCGACGCTCAGCAGCCGCCTCTCGGACGAGGCGGAGTCGCTCTCCGGCGGCGCGATCTATGTGCACCCGTCCAACGAGGCGCCCCCCTCCAAGGGCCTGGTGGCGCTCGCGCTGACCGTCGTGGCGCTGATTCTGACGTACGCTCTCTACTACGAGGTCGAGAAGTTGAGCAGCGTAGAAGCGCTCTTCAATCTGAGAGACCTGAGCCCACTGGGGTTCGTCTTGGCTTGCGGAGTGAGCGCGGTCCTTGCGCACGACGCCTTCACGAAGCTGTCGGGGTGGCGCCGCCGGCTGCGCGCGGCGGCTCCATTCGTGGGAGTGATGGTCTATCCCCTCGACATCATCGTCTTCGACCACGACGGCTTTCTGCACTTCTTCGACACCACCGACGCGACCCCGGTGGTGAGGGCCAACATGGTCACCGTCATCAACCGCGCGAAATCGAGCGCTCGCCGGCATCGTCCGACACGAGAAGAACGCCGGGGCAGCAAGATACGTCTCGCTCACCCCGAGCTTGATTCGCTCGACTGTCCGGATGTCATTCTTCGCCATGACGATGACCTCGAGGCCATCGAGGAGCGATTTGCGCGGCTGCGGCGCGAGGCTGAACGCCATCCAGAGGACCCCGCGCGCAACCCGGTCCTGCGAGCGGGGCTCACTGCGGCGGAGCCACCCCGGGCCACGCTCCAGATCCCCAAGTTCGCCATGATGCTCATAGGTGTGGCGGCGGGCGCCGTCATTGCCTACCTCACCGTCGCTGCCTAGCTGCTCCCGGCGAGGGTTTGATCCCGGCATGGATCTGCTTGTTGCGGGAGAGCTCGGAGATCATGCGAGAGGTCGAAGTCCGCAGGAGTGGCCACGTCATCAATGAGTGCTCAGTCGCCGAACCGTCAGGTGCGAGCTGTCGCTGACTTCACAGTTCCCTTGCGAAACGGGTCCGACTGCGATGAGCCGAGCGATTGCCCCGGCCAACAATGTTGTTCACTCCCGTTCACCGTCGTGAATGCGACGGGCCTCTGCGCTTCGTGGACGACGACCTGCAGCGACAGTTGCGAAGGTGAAAGCGCGATTGGGGTGTCCGCAGGCACTGCTTGCGTCGATGCGTCGGACTGCGGTCCCGGGCTGTCTTGCTGCGATTGCGACGGCTACCTCTATCCGATTTGCCAAGTCGAGTGCGGTTGGCCCGGGACCTTAGAGTTCATGCCGGTCTGCGACGTCCGGTAGTTTGGGAACGGTTCGTCCGTGTGCGTCGGTGACCGAGGTGGGCGTCGCCGGATGAAGCGGAGTATGCTCGCACAATGCTCTGCCGTTACTTGTGTCTGATGAGTCTACTGTGCGCGTTGATTGGTTGCGGTGATGACGCCACAACCGATGTGGGAAGCCCCGATTCCGGCTCCAGGGATGGCGGCGCCTTAGACGCTGCAGCAGAAGACGCTGCAGCAGAAGATGCCGCCGCGGAAGACGCTGCGAGCGAAGATGCGTCGGCGCCAGATGCAGGAGCTGACGCCGGCGGCGACGCAGGTGCAGCAGATGGCGGCCCCGATGCCGGACCCCCTCCGATCTGCACCACGAGCGACGACTGCGGAGGTGACCCCTGCTTCCTCTTCCCTGACGGAACTCGCGACTGCGTGGTCGATCCCGGCGACCCTCCGAGGGAAGCCTGCGCCGGCGGCGGTTTTCCCTGTGGATGTTCCGCAGACAGCGAATGCGGCGACGGATCGGGTGGAGTTTGCATCGCGTTTACGCATCGCTACTGCGGAGGCGCGCCGCCGCCACCCATCAACGAATGCCGCTACGACGCATGCTCGGAAGACGCCGACTGCGATGAGCGGGCCATGGGCGCTTGCGTGCCACGAGGCGAAGGCGGCTTCACGAACACATGTGCCTACGGGTCGTGCCGAACTTCCGCCGATTGCCGCGAAGGCGGGACCTGTGACCGCTATGACAATGGTTGCGGCGCTGGAGGCGGCACGCTCTTCTGTCGCTACGCGGACGATGTGTGTTCCGACACCGTGCCGTGTCCTCCGGGGCCAGCTCCGATGCTCTGTGTTCCTGCCGAAGACGGACACGGCACAGAGTGCATCCCGGATTTGCCGCGGCCTTAAGGCAGAAACGCGCTCACTCCAAGAGCGCCAGCCTCGCGAGGGAGCGCAGCGCTTCGCTGTACGCCTGAGGCGTGCACGTCGGCAGCGCTTCGATCTTGATGGACAGCTTCTGCTCTTGGTCCATGCCGTAGCCGCCTTGAATGTTCACGCCATGATCCATCATGAGCTCGATCTTGAGATCCTTGGCTCGGTATTGGAGCGAATACCACTGGCCGGCGTCTTCCACTGGGCCACGACTCCAGCCGTGGTTTTGAAGTCCGGCGACGCTGCCGCCTTTGGCGCGGGCGCCCTCGATACGCTCGATGACGGCGTTTGCCTCGACACTTCCAAAGGCGAAGGTCTCCCGCTGCAACTGGTCGAAGGGTTGAAGCAGCTCGTAGTCAGCAAGCTGCACGCCCCAGCTCTGGAGAGTCTCGGCGTTCATCTCCAGCGGATGGACAAGGCGCACGGGCTCAGTCCCGAGTGCTTGCTCGTTGTCCAGCGCGTCAACGGGCTGTCCCGATTCGTCGATGCGGAACACCAGGTCCCCGGAGCGCCACACCAAGCGCCGGACCAAGTGTCGCAGCAGCGGATGCGTCACGAGGTACTGCTGGAACTCGTCCATCGACCACTCTCGGCCGCGGAGCATGGCTTGTTCGAAGCGCGCGATCTGCACGCTCGCCAACATACGTGCGCTCTTCTTCAGCGCGGACCAACGTGTCTTCGCTAGCGCGGCTTTCTCGGCATCGTCTTTTTTGCTCTTTGGGAGGCTCGCGCGCTTTTTGCCGTCTTCTCCCTGAACCCAAGGTTTGAGCTGCTCGTCGAAGCCGACGCGAAAACTCCGGTGACCCAGATCGAAGACGAGGGAGCCATCTCCATCGAGGCCAAGGTCGGGCACCAAGCGGTCCGCGAGTTGGTCTTTTGAGAGCCCGCGCGCGCGTGCGATGCGAGTGAGCCAGCTCGACGCGGTGTTCTTGACGCCACGACCGCGTCCCTTTGCCGCGACGTGGGCGATGCGCAACATCGCGCGCTCACTTCCCACGGACGCCAAGACCTCGAGGGCGACGACGGCTTTCTGATAGCCCATCTTGATGACGTCCGCGGCGAGGCGATCGACGACGGCGTCGTCCGAGAGCACGCAGAGGCTGCGGAAGATCCACGACTCGCCGCGGGCCGCCGAGTAGGCCTCGTAGAGAGCGAGCCCAAAGGCGTCGCGGCTCCTCGGCTCGAGGGCGTCACGCACCTCTTGAAGCTCCGGCGTCATGCGCCCCTTTGAGCGCATCAGCGCTCTGCCGAGACGTTCCACGTGCTGCGACGAGAGAGCTTTGTCAGCGCCGAGGAGGAAAAGGTCCGCGTGGTGTGTCCATAGGCGCGGCAGCGCTTTCCTGGAGCGCCCATCCGTACGAAGGAGTGCCGGCACCTCTTCGTCGGAGGCGGTAGCGGCGGCGTTGGGATTGAGCGATGGGTTGGCACGAAGAACCGCCGCCCGGAGCGGGTCGTCGCCCGGCAGAGTCTCCAGCGCGAGCTTTGGAAATCGATGAAAGTAGGGGTCGCGCCGGCTCGGGTGAATCCGCGTGTAGAAGTCGGCGACGACGGGATGGCCGAGATACGCGACCTCTGGCAAATAGAGAAACTTAGGCGAGTTCTGCAGCGCCTTCGCGAGCGCTTCACCGGGGCCACTGCAGAGGAACGCGAAGGTGTGGTTGCGGTTGCGCGGCCGATGCACACGTAGGTTCGCTTCGGGGTCGCGGCGCGACCAAGCGACGAAACCAAGCCAGCCCACATCCTCGTCCGCGATCTCGTCGAGCTCAGGCGCAAGGGCGAGGTCTTGCTCCGTTGGGACGAGGTACGCAAGACACGCGCGCAGCGCAGGGGGAATGGGCTTTTCCCACTCCGCTCGGACAGCCGCCACGCCTTTGTCGTATTCCTCCGCGCTGCTTTGGCCGAAGAGGAAGCGTAGCTCCCGAATACCGTGCTTGTTCACGCATGCGTGCCGGGAGTTGTTCACCGGGCTCAACTCGCAAGCGCCGTGGGCAATCGTCGTTGTCCCGTCGGGGCCGGCCTTGATGCTCCAGGACCAGCGAGCGATGAGCGCTTGGACCGCAAACTCCAACCCGAACTGCTGAACCCAATCGCGGACGATCTTGACGGTGGGGGGCCGAGTCGTGCCCGTATGAAACGCGGGCTGTGCGCAGATGGCGAAGGCGAGGCCTTGGCTCTCGGCGTCGACCTCGCACTGCGTCGCCGCTTTGCCTGTTAGCGCGAGACGCGCATCGAGACGTGCCAGCGCGGCGGTGGCAGCCTCATCGAGCGTGATGTCCGCGAGGCCGGCGCGCGCCTTCTCGAACGCTTTTTTGGAGTCGCTCCAAACCTTCGCCGCCGTCGGCGCCTTCTTGGGCTCTTCAGGCCAAGGTGCGAGCGTGCCACGCCCGTGGTGAATGTGTTCTTCGCACGAGGCCCAGTCGATCATCACGTTTCTCCCCGGCGCGAGAATACGCGGCGGCCTCAGGAATTCCGAGAGCCAATCCGGAGCGCGATTCGGCGAAACGGAAACGACTCAAATCGCTAGGCAGCGGACTTCACCGGCCGCCCCTTGCGCCCTTTCGGACCGTTCTTAGGTTGCCTCGATGGGGTTTCGCGATGACGGTACGGCGCTTCGCTCGCGACTCGACGCGCTTGAGCGGAAGGCCCGGGACGCCGGGCGCTTGGAGGAGCGCTGTCGGGAGCTCACGGATGAGAACCGACGATTGAAACGAAGGGTGGCGGAGCTGAGCGCTCTCGTGGAGCCGGTTCGACCCATCGTGGCGCCTCGCCCTATCAGACCGCTGCCTGCACCGGGGAGCGATTTGGCACTCTCGTTCTCGTGGCAGGACTACCACGGCGTCGAGCACCACGAGACTCTGGTTGGTAAGGTTATCCAGATCGGCAGGCTGGCCACTTCGCATCTTCGAATCCAAGGAGCGAGCCGGAAGCACGCGCTCATCAAGGTCTCGAAACGAGCGGCGGTGATCATCGACCAGGGCAGCGAGAAGGGCACTCTGGTCAACGGCAGAAAGGTCAAAAAGGCGTCTTTGAAAGACGGGGACCGACTTCAGCTGGGGGACGTGGAGGTCATCGTCGGCGTCGGTCGTTGAGCGGGGCGCAGTCTCCGCGGGATGCACGGGCCGTGTCGGAGTATAGTGCCGCCGTGACTCCCGAATCTGCTGCGGACCTACTCCGAGCCGGCCTAGAGCGCCGCGCCGAGCTCCTCGATGGCCTCGTCGATACCGACTGCGTTCGTTTGCTTCACGGCATCAGCGAAGGCTGGCCCGGAACCGCCGTCGATCGCTACGGCCCCGTGCTCTTGGTGCAGACGTGGCGCGAGCCGCTGGAGCCCGGCGTCCTCGAGGCGCTGGCTGCGGTCGTGCCGTGGTCGCTGCAGCCTGTCTGGAACCATCGCAAGGGCGGCGGAAGCACGGAGGACATTCCCTCCGAGGCCTTCGGCGTGGAGCGAGGCATCCGTTTCGATGTTCGCCCTCGACACCGCGGCAAAGACCCGCTGCTCTTCTTGGACTTTCGCGCTGCACGAACCTGGGTGCGAAACCAAGACTGTCGCTCGGTGCTCAACCTCTTTAGCTACACTTGCGGCATCGGCGTGGCCGCCGCCGTCGGAGGCGCAGAGCGCGTGCTGAACGTGGACTTCGCCAGCTCCGCCCTCGCCGTGGGCGACACGAACGCGGCGCTCAACAACGTAAAGACGCAGCAGTTTGAAGAAGACGTATTTCCCGCCATGCGCCAGCTCGCCGGGCTTCCGCTGGGTGGGCGAAGGGGACGCCGACCGTCCTACAAGCACATGAAGCCCGAGTCTTTCGATGTCGTTGTCCTCGACCCGCCGCGCTGGGCGAAGACGCCGTGGGGCGCCGTGGACGTCGTGCGGGACTACGCCTCGCTCTTCAAACCCGCGCTCCTCGCTGTGGCGGACGGCGGCAGTATCCTGGCGACAAATCATGTCGCCGCCGTGCCTCTGGAAGACTGGCAGGACCAGCTGCGCCGGTGCGCAAAAAAGGCAGGGCGCCCCATCGAGATCGAGATGCTGCCCGTGGAGGAGGACTTCCCAAGTTTCGATGGTCAGCCTCCGCTCAAGATGGCCATCTGCCGCGTTTGACGGCGTAGGCCCCGGGATAGACGCCGGAAGAGTCCCGCTATCGCCGTCGTTGAGCGGCCCGACATTGGGTGGATGAACCCGCTGCTCCGTTCCCTCGGCGTCATAAGTGTCCTCGTGGCCTTCGTATTCTTCGTTTACCTCTTCGGGCGCGAAGCACTTGTGACCGAGCTGCTCTTGCTCGTTTACGGCATCCCTGTGGTTGCCTGGACCGAATGGCGCGCTGCACAGACCCAAACGAAGACGCTGTCATTTTCCAACGACCACTGGCGCAGAATCGAGGGCATCGCGAAGAAGGAAGCCCCACAGGAGCTTTGATGGGCGCCTAGGCTGCTTGCGCAGGTTCTACGGGCCAGGTACTCGGGGGTATGAACGCGCTCTCGTTTCTCCCCGTTGGCGGCGCCAGTCTCTGGCAGGCTGCTCAGTGGTACGGCGCATTTGTCCTGGCTCTCTTCTTAGGCGCCCGCCTGCTGCCGGGGATCATGCGCCCCGGGCAGTCGCTCAAAGACGGCAGCCGACTTCGTTACAAGCTCAGTGGTCTCGTGCTCTTTGTTGGCACCCACGCCGCCCTCGCAACGGGGGTGCTCTTTGGTGATTGGTCTCTGCGGCCTCTCCTCACGCACTTTCCTTCGCTCTTCGTCGTTGCGAACATCTGGGCGCTGGTGGTCACCGCGTATTTGATGGGCAGCGCGTGGTCGAAGGGGG
>JBGCFM010000045.1:0-48005 GCA_045106895.1 Polyangiales bacterium
CTCCGTGGAGCCGCCGGGCTCGCCGCCGCTCACGAGGAACACGACGTTGAACATATTGAAGGTCCACACGGCGCCCATGGCGATGGCGGGGATCATCGTAGGCCAGAGCATCGGCAGCGTGATGTAGCGCAGGCGCTGAAAAGGCGTCGCGCCGTCTACCTTGGCCGCTTCGTAGAGTTCTTTTGGGATCGCCGAGAGCGCGCCGAGGGCGACGACCATCATGAAAGGAAAGCCGAGCCAGACGTTCGTCGTGATGTTCGCGGCAAACGCCGTGGCAAAGCGACTGAACCACTGAATCGACTCGCCGCCGGCGGCTTCGATAATGGCGTTGATGGCGCCGTACTGGCTGTGGAACATGCCCTTCCACGAGAGCGCCGTGACGTAGTTGGGGACCGCCCAAGGGACGATGAGCAAGACGCGGTAGAGACCGCGGAAGCGCAGGCCGGGCCGGTGAAGGAGCAGCGCGAGGCCGATGCCGAGGCCGACGTGGAGCGCGAGGTTGAGCGCCGTCCAGACAGCGGTGACGAAGAGGACGCGCCAAAACGAGCCGTTGGCAAAGAGACCGAGTCCGTCGCCGCTGAGAATCGCCGCGTAGTGCGTAAAGCCGACGTATCGGATCTCGCTCCCGTCCGTGGCGAAGAGGCTCATGAGCGCGCCGACGACGAGAGGTCCGATGACGAGGAGGAGCACGGCTACGGCTGCAACGCTGACGTAGCGATACGCCGGGAGTGAGCTTTTGACGGCGCTGCGGAACTCGCGACTTGTCGCTTTTTGCAGCGCGAAGAAGGCGAGGAGCATCAGGAGAGCGCCGGCGAGGAGGAGACCGAAGGTCGTGTCCTTCTCTTCCGGGAGGGGGCGCGCGGCGCGGGCGAAGCGTGACTCGGCGTCGGCGAGGGCGACTTGTGGGTCCTGGCCGCCACGGACTACGGAGCGGATGGCGTGGCTGAGCGGCTCGAAGGTCTGGCTCATGTGAGGGTGGCTCGGCATGAGCACGCCATGGTTCGCAGCAGCTCGGAACGCGGCGAGACGCCCTTCTTCGGCGAGGTCGTCCCAGGCGCCGATGTGGCTGACCACCTGGCCGCCGATGCGCGCGCGAATGAGCGCGCTCTCCTCACCCGCGAGGAAGAGCGCGAGTCGTTCGGCCGTCGCGTTTGGTTCGCCGCTGGCGCGAAAGACGCCTTCGATCGTCACGAACGGCTGCATGGCCCCGCCACCTTCCAGGGCCGGGAGCGGAACGACGTCGTAGTTGAGTCCCGCGGGCAATGACGCGGCGAGCCATGGCCCGCTGATGGCGTAGGCAGCCTGTCCGCTGCCGAAAAGGCGGGCGACCAACGCGCCGGACGGCTCCGGCGGAATAAGGCCTGCGTCGAAGTAGTCCCGCAGTCGCGTCAGAGCCTCCGCGCCTTGCGTAGAATTGGCCGCAAGGTCCGCTGGGGGTAGAAAGACTTCCGCCCCGAACGCATGAAAGAAGGGCGCCGCGTAGTACGCGTTTTCGCCCTCTGTCACGAGCGGCCAAACCCCATCACGGAGCTCGATGCGAAGGCGCGCGTCGAGGGTGTTCTCGTCGTCCCTGACGAGGTCACGGTTTACGTAGAGCGCGAGTGCCTTTGCCGAGAGCGGGAACCCGAACTGTTGGTTCTCGACTGTCAGCGCATCGAGCTGGGAAGCTTCAACGTTCGGGCGGTCGGCGATGGCGAGGGCCTGAACGATTCCGAGCGCCGCGTAGCGACCGAGGCGCTCATGGGCGTCGATGAAGAGGTCGGGGCCGTTCCCTGTCCGGACGGCGGACTCAAGGCGTGAAGCGAGGACGCCGAAAGGAAGGCGAACGGCGTCGACGCTCGCTCCTTCACTTTCCTCGAACGCCGTCAGCACCTCCTCGAGCGCTGCGGCTTCGCGATCATCGTAGGCGTGCCAGAGAACGACGTCTTGCGCCTCGACATAGCCGGCGCTCATCGCGAGCAAGCAAGTAAGCGCCCATGTTGAGAGCCAACGCTTCATGCGATGCGCAGGCCGTCGTCATCAAAGAAGTGCAGCGCGGATTCGTCGCAGGTCCAATGAAGCGAGTCCCCAGGGGCGGCGTCGACGTGCCCCGTGATCACGGCCGAGACCTGCGCTTCGCCCAGCGGGCCCTCTTCGCTAAACGTGCCGTGCACCCAAGTCTCCGCGCCCATGGGCTCCACGGCGACAACGCGCGCTTCAAAGGAAGGCCCATCCACAGGCGCCTTCGAGAGCCGGAGCTCATGGGGCCGAACGCCCACCGTTTTGCCTTTGCTCGGCATCTTCGGCCGCGATGCGGCTTCCATCAAGTTCATCGGCGGCGAGCCGATGAAGCCCGCCACAAACGTGTTCACTGGACGTTCAAAGATCTCCAGCGGCGTGCCTTCTTGCTGGACGATGCCTTTGTCGAGGACGACAAGGCGGTCGGCGAGGGTCATCGCTTCGAGTTGGTCGTGGGTGACGTACACCATAGTGGTGCCGAGCTTGTGATGGAGCGCTTTGATCTCCACGCGCACGCGATTGCGCAACTTCGCGTCGAGGTTGGAGAGCGGCTCGTCGAAGAGAAAGAGCTTCGGCCGACGCGCAATGGCGCGGCCCATGGCGACGCGCTGACGCTGACCGCCGCTGAGCTCCTTTGGCAAGCGATCCAAGAGCTCGCCGAGACCGAGCATCTCGCTGACCTCGCTGACGCGCTCTTCCATGACCTTCGCCGAGGTGCGCCGGAGCTTGAGCCCGAAGCAGAGGTTGTCTCGGACGCTGAGGTGCGGGTAGAGCGCGTAACTCTGGAACACCATGGCGATGTCACGGCCCTTTGGCGGCAACGTCGTGACGTCTTTGTCTCCCAGATGAACGCTGCCGACGTCCGGCGTCTCAAGTCCTGCGATGACCCGCAACAACGTGCTCTTTCCGCACCCACTCGCGCCGACGAGGACAACCAGTTCGCCTTCACGTGCGTGCAGATCGATTCCGCGAAGGATCGGCGTATTGCCGAGCTTCTTCTCGATCCCCTCTAGGCGTAGCTCCGCCATGTGTCACTCCGCGTAGAGATAGCGAACGCTGCGCGGCGGCATCGAGAGCCGGCCGCTCGTGAGGTCAACACGTTCGCCGCTCAGCTCATCGACGGTCTCGAAGAGGAAGTCCGCCGGAACATCAAAGACGGCGTCCGCCGTGTCGGTGCCCACGTGGATCACCACGAGGACGGCGTCTTCGCCGGTGCCGCGCTCCACGACGAGCATGGTCTCCGTGGCGAGGAGCGTATTGTAGTCGCGGCTTCGAAGCCCAGGCAGATTTCGTCGGGCCTGAAGAAGGGTGCTGACGCGCGCTCGCTGAGCGCTCTCGACGGGCGAGAGCTCGTCGCCGAAGCGCATGCGGTGACGGTTGTCGGGGTCCGCGGCGCCGTACTCGCCGTACTCGTCGCCGTAGTAAAGAAGCGGCGCGCCGGGGAGCATGAGCATCCAGCCGAAGGCGGTGTACATGCGGTCGTAGGGTTCGCTGTTGCCCGGAGCCGGCGGCAAGTTCTCCCACTGATTTCCAGCTTGGTCGGGGTTTGCAGAGCGGCTCACAAAGCGCGGCACATCGTGACTGCCGATGTAGGGAGTCATGATGGAGTCCGCCGGGTAGCGCTCCATGCTCGCTTGGCTCCAGAAGTCGATGTGCGCCATGCCGCGGCCAGGTTCGTCGTTGAGGAACTGCGATGCGCCTGCGTAGTAGAGGACGAAGTCGAACTGTCCGTCGAGGGCGTTGGGCCCGATGTAGCGCGAGATGGTGTCGTAGTTCTCGCCGTTGCCGCCATCGTAAGGCCCGTTGTTCGGGTCCCAGCCCATGGCCGTCTCGCCCATGAGGAAGTAGTGCGTGCCCGCCGTCTGGAACTCTTCACGCACGCGCGTGCCGAGGTTGAGAATGGCCACGTCTTCGACGTGCTTGACGGCGTCGATGCGGAATCCGTCGAGGTCGTATTCCTCGAGCCAGTAGAGGGAGTCCTCGATGAACTGCTCCGACGCATCCGTGTTCTGCCAGTTCACGTCGGGCATGTAGGGGCGGAAGAGACAGTCCAGGCGGCGCGCGGTCCAGTCGCAATCGCCTTCGCCGCAGACGCAGCCTTGGTTGAACCAGCTGGGATGCTGCGTGTAGTAAGGGTGGTCTTCGTGTACGTGGTTGGCGACGAGGTCCATGAGGATGCGGATGCCGCGCGCGTGGGCTGCTTCGACGAGGCCGTGGAGTGCGTCCGCGCCGCCGATGCGCGTGTCGACGATGATGGGCTCCGTCGGCCAGTAGCCGTGGTAGCCGCCGACTTCAAAGCGCCCTTGGCTGTCGATATATGCGCCTTCGGGGTTCTGGTTGAAGGGCGTGAGCCACATCGCGTTGACGCCCAAGTCGTCGAAGTAGCCTTCTTCGATGGCTGCGGTGAGGCCCTGCAAATCGCCCCCTTCGAAGCCCGCGCCGCTGGCCGTTTCAAGCTCCACGTCATTGGACGTGTCGCCGTTGCGAAAGCGGTCCGTCATTGCCATGTAGATGATGGCGTCGTTCCAATCGAAGGGCGTCTCTTCCACCCAGAAAGGCATCAGCACGCGCGGGCTCTCATTGCCCAGTTCGTCCCGTGCGCGAAGGGCGACGGTGTGCTTGCCCGTCGTGAGTCCGCTGAGGCTGATGTTCAGCGTGTTTCCCGTGACGCTGGCTTCGGCGGCGTTGAGCGCGCGCTCAACGCCACTGCTTCGCAGCACGCCGATGACCTCAAGGGACGACGCGTCGTCATATAGAGAGCGGATAGAGACACTCGCTTCAAGACCACCACCGGCGAGGGTGGTGCTCTCGACGTGAAGCTGTGGCTTGGAGCAGTCGGGGACACGAAGTCCGGAGTTTTCCACGCCTTCGACGAAGACGCGGTAGTCGTTCACCGGGTCGAGGCGCCACGGATCACCGCCGCCGTCTTCGACGACGAGCTTGTAGCCGTAGAGGCCAGGCTCGAGACGGAGCGTGAGCGAGTACAGGCCCGTGCCGTCGTCGATGAGCTCATCTTCGTTGTCGGCGAAGTCGTTCCACTCGCCGCCGGCGAAGACCCGCGGCGTCGAGGCTGTGGTTCGGTAGGTGATCGTCGCGTCGCAGAGCCCGTCAAAGCCGGGCGGAGGTGCGGCGTCGAATACGTCGGCGGCTCCGTCGATGGCGCCGTCGAAGTTGGGTCCTGCGTCGCTGGACGAGGAGTCGTCGTCGCCGCAGGCGGCGAGTGAAAGCGTGAGGGCGCAGAGCAAAGCGAGATTGCGCATCACTGTGCTCCCTTCCGGCGCCAGAACATCAGCGCGAAGAAGCCGAGGAGGCTAAGCGGCGCCGTGCCGTGGCTTGGAGTCGCCGAGCACCCACCGTCGTCCATGCCCGTACCTGCATCGAGGCCAGGTCCACCGTCGCCGCCGATGCTCGGTCCCGCGTCGAAGCCGGGCCCGCCATCAAAACCAGGTCCGCCGTCAAAGCCGGGTCCAGCATCGACGCCCGGTCCCGCGTCGCCGGGTGGCGGTGCGTCACCTTCGTCGGCGTAGGCGCCGCAGGCAGCAGCCATCGGCGCTTGCGTGGACACGATGTATGCGCCGCCGCCGAAGCCGACCATCGGAATCGAGCCCGCGTAGTTTCCTTCGTCCGCCGTCAGAAGCTCGGAGATCTGTAGGTCGTTGGCGCGGGCCTGGTTCGTCAGCCACGTGTCGAGCTGCGAGCGGCGCGCGTCGTCGGTGAGCGTCGGCAAGAGGCGGAGGTCCACGAAGACCCACTCCTGGGAGTCGTACCAGCCGCCGTCGTCGTTACGCATCAGCCCGTTGCCCGTGGCCACGGTGAGGTTGTCGAGGAGTGCGCGCTGCGTCGCCAGAGCGATGCGTCCGGCGGGCTGAATCACGCCCCAGTTCACCGCTTCCACAGTGGCGGCGTCGAGGTAACCGCTGCCGGCGAGGAGGTCCTCGGCGCTCTGGGCCAAGGTTCCGCGCGCGTCCGTGTGGCGATTTACGAGCGCGTCGCCGATGCCCTGTGCGGCTTCCGAGTAGCGCGTGGCGATGTCTGCTTCGCCCATGCGCGTGGCCATCGCCGAAGCGTCACAGAGCCCGCGCACGGCGGCGAGGGATGTGTAGGTGAAGCGGCGCTGGTTGCCGTTCCAGTGAACCTCCCAGATGGACGAGTCGGCGGCGATGACGCCGCTGGGATCGATGAGCGACACGAGGACTTCGGCGATCTCGTCGCGGACAACTTCCCAGTTGTCCGTGAGCAACGCCATATCGCCGCCGGCGTCCAGGTAGAGGCCCATCGTCCAGAGGAAGAGACCAAAGCCGTCGAACTCGATGTTGGGCCCTGCATCGTTGCAGTCGCTCTCTTCCATGCCGTTGCCGAAGTAGCGGGTGATGGAAATCCGGTAGGGGCGGCCTACTTCGTCCGTGTGGCGTCCGCGGGGTGCGTTGAGCTGGAAGTGCAGGGCGTCACGCGCTTCCTGCATATGACCGCTCCGAATCAGCCCTGCGACAGCGTAAGCCATGTCGCGGACCCAAGAGATATTCCACTGAGCGTCGACGAAGCCGAGCCCAGGTGGAAGGCTCGCGAGGATTTGCCCGAAGCCGTCGCCTTCTTCGCGGATCTGGCCCATGCGTAGAACAACGAGACTCTGGTCGTAGACGTCTTGCTCAAGTCCAAGACTTGCGGCGTCGGTTACTCCTTCTGCGCGCCAATCGGTCCACTCTTCGCGCATCTTCGCAAACGCCTCATCGGCGCCGAGCCAAGTGCGGAAGGCTTCGACGTCTGGGCCGGCGTCTTCGTCGAGGGCCCAGATGAGCGCCACGGAGAAGGTCGTTGAGGCGCCGGCTGCGAGGCTCTCAGTTTCGCCCTGAAGTGCAGGGGCCACGTCCGCGACGCCGTCGGCTGCGCGGTTGTCGTCGAGATCATCGCCGCGGCGAAGTGACTCGAAGGCGCCGGCGCCACCAAGCGATGCGGTGGCGTGGGCGATGGGCGAGAGCGCAGCGTAGGCCATGGTGCCTTGGCTCGGGCCGTACTCGTAGAAGGTCTGACGCGTTTCGTCCCATGAGACGCCTTCGCCTTCAGTCCCGGGCTCGCGACCACCGCCGGCGTTGCCGAGGCGGAAGTTGAACAGCGCGTAGGGCGATACATCGACGGCGTCGCCGCCTTCGTTGGTGACGGTCAAGCTCATGACGAGGGCAGGCTGCTCAAGGCCGAAGGGCATCGCGTAGCGCGTTTCCAGGAGGAGCTCGCCGGCGCGTTGTACGACGCGGATGATGTTGGTGCCTTGCTCGTGCTCAGCGCTCACCACCGGAAGGTCTCCGAGCCAGGTTCCAGTCCCGCCGGCGCGGATACCGAAGTAGCTGTCGAAGGCCAAGTCCCGCGACTCGTCCGCCTCGAAGCAGAGGTCTTCGCGGTCTTCGCGCGGCGCGTTGAAGCGGTACGCGTGCTCCATGAACGTGTCGATGCGTGAGGTCTCGCGGTTGAAGCTGGCGATGGCGTGACCATTGCCCGTGACGATCCGGTTGAAGCTTCGGTCTTGGGCGGACGCAGCCGTCGCGAGGGTGCTGAGAGCCGTGGTGAGCCCGAGGGCGCAGAGGAGGATTCGGGTCGTCTTCTTCAACAAGTTCATGGGGTCTCCTGATAGTCCGCTTCGGGGACAAGAATAACTGCGCCAAAGGCGTCGACGGCGACGTTGAGCTGGCCGCCGCCGCTCACTGTGTATCGATCGCCGGTGAGGGCATCGATGAGCACGCTGCCGGGCGCTGCGCCGACGATCATGCTCTCGCCACCGAGTGTCGACGCGCTTGTTTCACTGCGGTGTCGACCTTGGGCGTTGATGACGACGAGGGCGTAGTCGCCCTCGTCTGTCGTTCGTTCGAAAGCGACGATGCCGGCGTCTTGCTCGTCGCCGGTGCGATCCGTGACCCAGCGGATGTCGAAGCTGCCGCGGCGAAGCGCACGGTAGGTGCTGCGGATGCGCGTGAGGCGGCGAATCCACTCGAATGTCTCGCCGTCGCGCGGCATGCCGGTTTCCCAGAGCACTTCGCGGTTCGCCGGGTCGTTCCCGCCGGCGAAGTCTTGCTCCGTGCCGTAGTAGAGGCAGGGCACGCCGTCTTCGGTGAGCAGGTACGCCAATGACGCACGCATCGCGCGCACGTCGTCGGACTCAAACAAGAAGCGTGGCAGGTCGTGGTTGTCGATGAAGTTGATGAGCACGTCGTGGGGCGCGACGCCGACGCCGCCTTCTTGGGGGCGGTTGCCGTAGTTGATGGCGCGCTGCTCGTAGAGCTCCTGGATCTTCGTCGTCGGCCCGCCACGCATGAACACGTCACCGAAGACCTGGAACTTCTGCGGAAAGTAGAAGACCGAGTCGAGGCGTCCCGGCGTTGTGTAGCTGCCGACAAGTGCGTCGTCGCCGTCGAAGGCTTCGCCGAACATGAGGAAGTTGTTCTTGCCCGCGGCGGCGAGGTTCCGGCGTAACGCTGGCGCAAAGGTCTCCCAGAACTCGTATTCAACATGCTTGATGGTGTCGATTCGGTAGCCGTCGATGTCCGTAAGCAAGACCCACTCGGTGAACACGCGGATGAGCTCCTCGCGGACCGTCCGGTTCTGCGTGTTGATGTCCTTGAGGCCACCGGGGAAGTCGCCGAAGACGACCTGCTCGGAGATGTTGAAGTCTGTCACGCGGCCGCGGCGGTTGTACGCTTCGGGGAGCCGGAAGATCGCGGGGCCCGGAGGCACGCGGTAGATGTCCGGCATGTCGAAGAACGAAATCGGCGCGGCGCCGGCTTCGCCGAGGGACGTGAACGACTGAATGCCGCGCGGGTCGTAGTCCGGGTCGTACTCCGTGACGCGGCCGAGGGGGCTCGTGGAGCCGGAGCCGAAGACGCTCTCGTCCGGGCGGCCGTTGAGGTTGATGTCGTAGTAGAACACCTGGCCCATGTGGTTGGTGACGATGTCCACGATGACCTTGATGCCTCGCTCGTGGCAGGCATTGACCATGGCACGAAGCGACGCGAGGTCGCCGAAGTGCGGGTTGAGCCGCTCCATGTCCACCTGCCAGTAGCCGTGGTAGCCATCGACGCCGGCGTCGGAGTCCACGTTCAACACGATGGGGCTGATCCACAACGCAGTGACGCCGAGGTCCTCGAGGTAGTCGAGCTCATCGACGATGCCTTGGTAGTCGCCGCCTTGGTAACGCGCGAGGTCGCCGGGCGACGTTCGCACATCGTTGCGCGCCGTCCCGTTCTGGAAGCGGTCCGTCAGCAGCTGGTAGATGACCTCGTCGCGCCAGTCTTCGACGTGGGTCTCGACCTCCACGCGCTGAACTTCGGCGATCTCCGCTGGAGTGCACGCGAAAAGGGAGACAAGAAGGAAGGAGAGAAAGCTGTGCGTCGTTTTCATAGCGCGTAACTCGTGCTGTCGAACCACCACTCGGCGCCGATTCCAATGAAGTGCTCAACGCCGCTGCCGCTGCGTGGATCCTCCACCGGATAAAGGGCCTGAGCGCCCTCGTCGCGGAGTGAGACATTGTAGATCAGGCGAAGGCGAGGCCGCGCGAAGGTGCCGCGCCCCGCCAAGCTGATGAAGGGGATGATGCCGATCTTCGTGACGCCGCCTCGAAGGGCTTGGCCGCTTCGCTCGTCGAGCGCTGCCAGGGCGAGGGCCTGGTAGGAGAAGTCGACGCTCACGCCGGCGAAGTCGCCGAAGAAGACCTGTGGGCGAATATTGATGGCGCCTTCGTTGAAAGCGCCGCCGCCGAAGGTGTTGACGTCGGCGTCGCGGAAGCTGCGGTAGTAAGCGCCGAGCTGCACGCCGAAGAGCGAGTACTCAAAGTTGGCGCTGATGGCGACGAGGGCTTCCCGCGCGGAGTCGCTCGGCACAACGCGTCCGCGCCGAAAGGGCGCGTCGAAGGTGTCGTAGGCGGCGAGTCCACGTGCGTAGCGCGCGAAGATGTTCACGAAGCTGCGTTCCGTGTGTGTGCCGTTGCTGCGTGGCACGGCGGGGCGCGCAGTGCCGCGGTTCCGCCAGAGGCCGACCTGCGCGCCAATGAGGTAGCCGCTGTCGTTTGGAAGCGTTTCGACGCTGCCGTTCTCCGTCGTTCGCTGTCCGGCGGGAAGGTTGTGAACCTCGCCGTAGAGCACGAGTTTGACGCCGAAGTTTGGGGTGCTGATGGGCGAAATCGTTGTGCGAAGTGCCGTGACGACGCGCGGCCGGTCGAGGAGCGAAAGACTCACGGGGTCGAAACCCCGCCGCGCAACGACGTCACGTGTTTGAAGGTAGAAGGGGTCCCGGGGCCGTCCGATGCCCACGTGAAGCCGGAAGGAGAGCAGGTTCTTGTAGCGGTACGCTGCGCCGCCGCCGACGATGTTGAGGTTGTCCAGCGGCCACCAGTTGAGAAGATAGACGTCGTCGCCGCGAACCATGCGCGAGCCGGCCCAGATGGAGAGACCTGGCAAGAGCGCGCCGCGAATCTCCGCGAAGAGGTTTCGGACCGCGAGCTGTTCGTCGAAGTCCCCGTCGAGATGGAAGAGCGGGCCGGAGAGCGCAAGCGTTGCGACGACCTTGGAGTAGATGCCCGGCGCCAGGAGGTCCTCGCGGCGCAGCTCGAGTTCCGCGTAGACGTCCTCGTCGATGCGCGAGCCGTAGGCGACGATGTTCGTGCTGCGACCGAGGCCGCCGTTCAAGTCCGAGGCTGCGTTGACGCGACCGTAGCTGCCGAATGCGAAGCGGTGTGGGGGCTCTTCTTCGTCCTCTTCTGCTTCCTCCGCTTGGGTGTTCGCGTCACCTTCGGCGTCTTCGACGCTCTCCTCAGCCGCGTCTTCGACAACGACCTCCGGTGTCAGCACAGGCTCAGGTACGACGGTTTCCACGATCGGGTCTGGATCCGTATCCGATGGGACTTCGTCCTCCAGGGCGTCGGCGATTGGGCCTTCCTCCACCGGCGCGACGTCCACGTCGCTCGATTCGTCGGGATCGGCTGAGGGAAGGTCCTGGGCGTGCAGCGGAGCCGCGCTGAGAAGGCAGAGAAGTACGCCCAAAGACGACCCAAACGCGCCTGAACCCTTTTTAGCCGGTGTTTGATTGACGTAACTCATGAATGAGTTACTACTCATGTCAGGGGCTCCGGCCCCCGTCAAGACACCTTCGTTTCTTTCCTGTCACTCGCGATTCCGATTCCCAGCCCATGAGCCAAGTCGAAGACCAGATCACCCAAGCGATGAGCGAGCACGGCTTCACGAAGTCCGAGTCGCGCACCTACGTCGCGCTTCTGAAAGCTCATCCCGCGACGGGTTATGAGCTCGCAGCGCGCGCTGGTGTTCCTCGTTCGGCAATCTACGCCGTGGTGAAGAGACTCGCGGCCATCGGCGCGATTCGCGCGGTTTCCAACGAGCCGAAACGATACTCACCCATCGCGCCTGCGCAGCTCATGCGCATGCTCTCACAACGCTTTACGCAGAACCTCGAATCGCTCGAGCGCTCCTTCGAGAGTCTTCGCTCCGGCGTACCCGATGCGAGCACGTGGACGCTCACCGGGTACGACGCGATTCTCGATCGCGCCGCGTCGATGATCGACGAAGCGGAGAAAAGCGTTCACCTCTCGCTCTGGGGACGTGAGGCCACAAGGCTGAGCGAAGTGCTCGCACGAGCGACAGAGCGCGGCGTTTCCGCCATCGCGTTTTCCTTCACCACATTGCCCGACCTGAGCGCCCAGTGTCTGAGCTACGGACTCCGCGAAGAAGATCTCGCGCCGCATTGGGACCACAAGTTGGTGCTTATCACGGACCAAACGCGCGGCCTCATTGGGACCGTCGACAACAGCGAAGATGCTCGCGCGGTGGAGACCGACGAACCGGCTGTCCTCGACATGGCCATCAACAATCTCGTTCTCGACGTGACGCTCTTTGGCGAGCGCGTCGGCGAAGACACCTCCGAGGTCGTGAGCGCGTTGGCCAATCGCTTTGCGCCCATCGATCAACTCCTGAATTCCCGCCTTTCGGCGACCGCTTCGTGAGCAACCCTATGACCAAACTTGACACCGATCTTCTCCGAACAAACCTCCGCTGGGCCTGGCATCGCCCCACGCGACAAGCCTTTGAGACCGCCGGTCCAGAGGCGTTTCGCGCGGCGAAAGGGAGCGTCTACGGTACGAGCGCCGCCGCTCCCGCGGCGTATGCGGAAGCCGCGAGGGCAGACCTCGAGGCGTACCTTGGAGCGCGAGATACGTGGGGCGACGACGTCGTGCCTTCGCTTCGCTCTCGGCCCGTCGCGTACTTCTCCGCCGAGTTCGGACTTCACGAGTCGATTCCAATCTACAGCGGCGGCCTTGGTGTCCTCGCCGGCGACCACTTGAAGAGCGCGTCGGACATTGGCGCACCTCTCGTCGCCGTGGGTCTCTTCTACCGCGAAGCGTACTTCCAGCAGCGCGTCGACAAGGACGGACAGCAGCACGCGGAGTACTCGATCACGAATCGCGAGTTGGTGCCGCTTCAAGAAGTGAAGGCCAAGGATGGAAGCACGCTGACCATCGAGGTGCGGACGGACAAGGAGACGATCCGCGCGCGCGCTTGGCGTCTCGATGTAGGCCGTGTTCCGCTCTACCTCCTCGACGCCGACGTTGCAGGATCCGACGACCGAGACCTCACGGCGAACCTCTATGGCGGAGACGAGCACACGCGTATTCGCCAAGAGCTCCTCTTGGGCGTGGGTGGCGTGAAACTGCTCGCTGCACTGAACATCGAGCCGAGCGTTGTGCACTTGAACGAAGGTCACAGCGCGTTCGCCGCTCTGGAGCTTGCGCGACAGACACAAGAAGACGAAGGGGTGTCCTTCGAAGAGGCGAGCCATCGGGTTCGCTCGCGTGTTGTGTTCACGACGCACACGCCCGTCGAAGCGGGCCACGACCGCTTCTCGCCGGAGCTCGCCTGGTCGGCGTTGAGCCCGCTGGCGGCGGAGATCAACGAGCTGGATGCGCCGCATGGGTCAAACGGTCCGCCAAAGGAAGCGATTCTGGGCCTTGGGCGCGTCCATCCGAGCAACGAAGAGGAGCCGTTCTGCATGACGGTGCTGGCGCTCCGGCTCTCCTCGAAGGTCAACGGAGTCTCGGCCCTCCACGGCGAAGTAAGCCGCGCGATGTGGGGCGACGTTTGGCCCGGCAGCGCGCGTCACGACGTGCCGATTCGCCACATCACGAACGGCGTGCACGTGCCGACGTGGATGGGCGGCGAAGCAGCCACGCTCCTCGACGCGCATCTGCCCACGGGCTGGCGCGACTACCAGTGGGACGCCGGCGTTTGGGAAGAAGCGAACGCCATCAGCGACGCCTCCCTTATCGCTTGCTCCGACGCGCAGCGAGCGCGCCTTGTGACCTTCGCCCGAAAGCGCGCAGCGGCGGACGCTCGTCGACGCGGCGAAGACGAAGTGATCGTCTCGGCCATGGAGAGCGCCCTCGACCCGCATGCGCTGACCATCGGCTTCGCGCGTCGCTTCGCGACTTACAAGCGCGCGAACCTCATCTTGCGGGACCTGGAGCTGCTCCAGTCCCTCGTGGCAAACGCGGAGCGACCCGTGCAGATCATCTTCGCCGGCAAGGCCCACCCCAAGGACATCCCCGGACAGGCGATGCTTCGCGATGTGTTTCAGGCGACGCGCAACCCACGTTTCTTGGGCAAGGTGCTCTTCCTCGAAGACTACGATATGGAAGTCGGCCGCGAGCTTGTCGCTGGATGTGACGTTTGGCTGAACAACCCACGTCGTCCCCATGAGGCGAGCGGTACCAGCGGGCAGAAGGTCATCTACAACGGTGGCCTCAACTGCTCCATTCTCGACGGTTGGTGGGCCGAGGCGTACGACGGCGAGAACGGCTTCGCCGTCGGCGGCACCAAGGCGCATTCGGACCTCGCCATCCAAGACGAACGCGACCGCGCGGCTCTCGCGGAGGTGATGCCTTTGGTCGCGTCTACTTTCTACGATGAGCGCGCGAAGTGGTGCGACATGGTTCGGCGCTCCATCGCGACGATGGGTCCGCGCTTCAACACAGACCGTATGGTTCGAGACTACGTGGAGCAGGTCTACGCCCCCACGGCCTTTGCAACGCTGGCGGGCTAGCTTCTTACCCACTTCTTACATTCCGCGGGAGCGAAACGCGCTACCGTGAAGCGTGGCTGAGAAGATTCAGGCGAGGGTGCTGGTTGTCGAAGACGAGGCACCGATCCGAGAAGGGCTCGAGGATCTCTTCGGTCAATCGGGCTTTGACGTCGAGACGAGCGCGGATGGCGAAGATGCCCTCGCGCGTTTGACGCTCGGCTCCTTCGACCTCGTGCTCCTCGATCTTATGATCCCAGGCCTCACGGGGCTCGAGGTGCTTCGACGCCTCCGTGGCGCTGAGGACGAGACACCCGTCCTGGTGCTGACGGCGAAGGGCGAAGAAGACGACGTCGTCGCGGGCATCGAAGCCGGAGCCGACGACTACGTCACCAAGCCCTTCGGCATTCGCGAACTTGTCGCGCGGGCGCGCGGACTTCTTCGGCGCCCTCGTTCGGGCGCTCGCCCGCAAGTGACCCTCGGCGACGCCCGCATCGACTTCGAAGGGCTGCGTGTACACCACGGGAAGAGCGAAGTTGTGCTCACGTCGCGTGAGGCATTTCTCTTGCAGTACCTGATGGCGAACGGACAGCGCGCGGTGCCTCGCGAAGAGCTTCTCGTGGAAGTCTGGGGCTACACGGACGGCAGTGTTCGAACGCGGACCGTCGACGTTCATGTTCAACAGCTGCGTGCGAAACTGAAGCGAGTCCCCGGAGCCGAGAGCTGGATCGTCACGGTCCGCGGCCGCGGCTATCGCTTCTCTGGAGCGGAGTGAAGCGTCGTCATCTATGGATCGGTGTCTTTGCGCTGGTCCCGACGCTGCTTCTCGCAGCGGGGTGGCTCGTGTCGTCCTTGCGCGCACATTCTCTGTCTCTGCGCGACCGAGAGGCGAGACTCGAGCAAGAGATTCGCAGCGTTCGTTCCGCAGTGGACGAGAGCCTTGAGGAACTCCGCGAACGCGAAGATGAGCGAGAGTTCTATCTATACAACAAGTACTACAGTCCGCCGGACGTCATCGCTCTCAACGACCCCGTTGCGATCTCGCCCCTCGCAAGTGATCCCAGCGATGAGCGAATCCTCGGCTACTTTCAGGTCGAGCCCGGTGGTGCGATCCGGACGCCGTATACGCGTGATGAAACAGAGCACTCGACGCGGGAAGATTCGATCCGTCGCGTCGTCGCATCAGATGCGTTTTCACAAGAGCGCATCGCAGCTGGCCGTGTCCCGCGCGGCTCCCACACCCGCCTGGAAGCCGCGCCGACGCAAGGGCGACCGAGCGGTCCGCTCACGACGAACCTGCGGGAGTGGGGTAACGCTGTTGCCGAAGACCTGCGACTCGCGCAGAGCGGTAGCGGGCCTGCGGAGGTGCGCGTCGTGCAGCGTGGCCGTTCCGCGCCCATCACAAACCGCTACCCCATCCAATCCGATGAGGCGCAGCATCAGCTTCCAAGCCCACGTCGCCAAGCGGGCCCTAGCCGTCGAAACCGCCGCCCCATCGACGTAGGGCCTTCGGAGAACGCAGGTCTCATGGCGCCGAGCGACGTCACGAACGGAGCGCTCGTTCACGGGGCCATCGCCCAAAACGCAGAGGACGTTGGCTACGAGGCGATGCAGTGGACGTACCCAGACGAGAACATCGCGCTTCAGCGACTCGTACGCCACGAAGGAGTGTCCGTGGTCCAGGGCGTCTTGATGGACCTGGACCACTTGAAAGAAACGTGGATGCCAGCGCTCGTCTACCGTCACAGCGGCGAGGAGTATGCGCCAGACATTGTCGACCGGAACGCCGAAGCGGATTGCGCGGTGCGAGGGCGCCTTAGTGAGGTGCTCCCCTTCGACCTCTGCTTTGCTCCGAGCGCCTTGTCCGGTCTCCAGCGCGGCTTCGAAGAAGAGCTCATCCTTCAGCTCGGCATGCTCGCGGGATTGCTTCTCATCGTGCTCTTGGCCATCGGTGCGGTGACCCGCGCTTCGAACCGAGCCGAAGAGCTCGCCGCGCAAAAGAGCCTCTTCGTCTCCGCCGTTTCCCACGAGCTTCGTACGCCCCTCACGACGATTCGTATGCACGCCGAGATGCTCGAAGAAGGGCTGGTGTCGGACAAACGCCGGCCTCAAGTGCACGATGAGTTGGCGCGCGAGAGCATTCGCCTCGCGCGACTCGTCGACAACGTGCTGGAAGTCTCACGCCTCGAAGATGGTCAGCGTCCGATGCGTATCAAACACGGGGATCTCTGCGCCCACGTGCGAAGCGTCGTCGAGGGGCAGCGGAGGGTCATCGAGTCGAAGGGAATGCACGTCGCTCTTACGCTCCCGGACAAGGCGGAGGCTTCGTTTGAAGAACAGGCGATGGAGCAGATCCTCGTGAACCTCTTGGACAACGCTGCGAAGTATGGAGCTGGCGACGATGGCGAGCTGGAGGTCCGAGTCGATGTCGAGGACGCGCGGGTCGTTCTTCGGGTGATGGATCGGGGTGCGGGCATCCCGGAGGACCTTCAGGAGAGTGTATTTGAGCGCTTCTTCCGGGTGGACCGCGAAGAAGATGCGCACGCGCCAGGCACCGGCATCGGTTTGGCCTTGGTGCGTGAGCTAGCGCGGGCCCAGGGAGGCGAGGCGGCGATTCGCGCGCGTGAGGGTGGAGGCGTCGAGGCGGTCGTTACGCTCGTTGGTTCTGTTCGCGCAAAGGCGTGATTGAGCACGTCCGACGAGGAGCAGACTCTGCGCTCGATGGACGGCGCCTCACCGCCGACATCGGACTCGGCGTAGCTGCCGCGGGCGCGGGGGCTTTTTCTGATGAACCGCTCCGGCGACGACGAGACCAGCCGGGTTCAGATCGCGCCATGAGCCCGCACTCCGGCGGAGTGAGGCTGCTCGGCGCGTTCTGAGATACGCGAGCTCAGGGTGCCTTGCGAGGCAGGTGGGGACCGAGGTCCTGTACGTCTCGCCAGGCTTCCATGCTCGCTTGGAGCTGCTCGTGCTCCGACCATAGCTGCACCAGAACATCATCGTCGATGGCCGTCGACACCTGCCTTGAGGTCTGCGCCGCGCGTGTCGCGGATTGTAGCGCCACCACGTAGGCGTCGATCCGCGACGAATGAACACTCCGCCGAACGCCCGCCTCGTCTACTTGACGGCGAGCCACGAACACGAGCTCGTCCCACGCGCGCGCGATCCGGGCTCGTGCGCTCTCCGAGAACCCCTCGAGCACAAAGGGATAGCGGCGGCGTATGACGAGCGCGCGCAACAAGCTCTTTCGCGCCCGGCCCTTTGAGCGCTGAGCGAGACGTCTCAGCGAGCGGGCCACGCTCTCATCGACGGCTGGGAGGAGAGCGCTGCCGATGAGCACGACGCCCATTAGATTTGCTGCCCAGAAGCGGACCAGGTGTGCCTGAGCGTACGCGTTACTCAGGCCGACGGCGAGGCCGCCTCCAAGCGCCGCGAGGAGGAAGATGCCCGCTCCGTGCACGCGAGAGCGTCCACCAAGAGCACGGGGAAGGAAGACGGCCGCGAAGAACACCGCGCCACCGATTTCAGGAGAGAGGGGGCTTAGCAAGACGTGCAGCGTGCTCCCGAGCGCCACCGACGCGATGCACCATGAGTCCCACGCCCCCACCAAGAGGAGCGAGACCGCGATGCCGACGCCGACGAGGAGGAGGTCTGTCTCCAGAGCACTGTTCGTGAGAAGCAGCAGCGCAAGCGAGAATCCTGCGGCGCACAAGATGGGACAAGCGAAGCGAAGAGCGCGGGTCACTGCGACCGCCGGCGTCGACTGCTGTTCGAGCTGAGGCCATGGGCTCGCCCTTGCGCGGAGCCGGCGCTGTGAGATCGAAAGTTGACTTCATCGAGAGCGAAGGCGGCCTCTTGGCGTTGGAGTTCGGGGGCAAGGTCGCGTGGTGCGGAGGCGCGCAGCGTTTCTAGACGGACTCGATTTCCTTGAGTGAGCTGCTGGGCACGAGCTGCGTCACCACCACGCCATGCTTCGACGGCCTCCCGCTGGTCTTCATCGATGGCGACGGCGTTCGCTCGTGTGTAGACGCCTTGGACCCGCGCCGCGAAGGCCTCGCCTTCGGACGCAACGGTGAGCACGCTCATCGCTTCGACGGGCACCGAGTGCACTTCCGAGTCGGCCATGGAGCGGAAACGAAGCCGCGCATCAAAGGTCTGCTCCGCGCCGACTTCGCCGGTCTGGCCACGGAGTTCGACGATGACCTTTCGGGTCTGACCTGCTGCGATCTGACCGACGGGAATCGACACAACGCCGCCTCGGGTGGTGTGCGTGACGCCAAATGTGCGGTGGACGCGCCAGCTCTGCGGGAGCGTCAGCTCTGCGACGACGTTGTCAAAGGCGGTGCTGCGGACTGACTGCAGTTCTCGCGCAAGGAAAGGCGGAAGGTCGCTCGGGCCGGCGACGAACGCGTAGTTGCCGGAACCGGCGTCCGCGACGTTTGTGAGAAAGCCTTCGTTGTAGTCGACGCCGAGGCCCATCGCAGAAAAAGCGACGCCCTGTTGAGCGTGGCGTTGGAGTTCGTTGCGGACCTGGATCGCGCTGTGCCCTGATCCGTCCTGGCCATCCGAGACGAGCACTACGCGGCGGACATAACCTGCCGGAGCAACCCGCACAGATGTAGCGCCCAGCTCGAGTGCGGGGGGGATAATCGTGCCTCCGCCCGCGGTGATGGCGTTGACGTGGGAGTGGATGGAGCGGCGAAGCTGCCGCACAGGAGTGAGCGAGAGGCGAATCTGGGCTTCCGATTCGTAGGTCACGAGGGAGAAGAGATCGTCGTCTCCGAGTTGGGCCACGATCTCGCGGACGGCCATGCGGGCTTGCTCGATTTTTTCGCCGCGCATGGAGCCGGAGGTGTCGAGGACGAGGGAGACCGCGACGGGGCTGGTACTTCCGGGTGCCGCATCGTCAGCGACGAGGTTAACCTCCGCGAAGAGTGCTCCCTCCCGTCCGGCGGGAACGGCTCGCTGACTCAGCTCGACGCTTCCGGACAGCCCGGCGGAGCGAAATGTCGTCGGCGCTACGCCCGCTGCCTCGTCGGGTACGCCGGAACGAAAACCATCAGGCCATTCTTCGGCGGGGTTCGAGTCGCCGGCGAAGTCGGCGTTTGTTGGAGCCCGTAGCAATACGACGCTGCCCAGCGATAGGGTGAGTGCGCCTAGGGCGATGAGGTGAGTGCGGCGCGATCGCGAGAGTGCACGTGTGATGCGTCGTTTTGTCATGGTCTGCTCCTTGAGGTTGCAGCCAGAATCGTCGGCTGCGTTCCTTCAGGTTAGGAGCGCCGCCGACGTGACGTTGTAAGGGTTGAGTAAGAAGTGCTCCGCGCGAACGCGGCTCTTCGACGCTACTCGCCGCACGCCGCGAGGGCGGTCACTCGAGCCCGCGCGACCCACTGCTCTCGCGCGGCGTCGACTTCGGCGACGGCGGCTTCTGCGAGGGACTGCTCACGCTGGTTGACGACGAAGAGGGACGTCGAGCCCGCTTCGAAGCGCGTTCGCTCTGCGGCGGCAAGGCGTTCCGTAGCCTCAAGGAGCTCGGCGGTAATGGCGTACTGCTCCACGGCATTTCGTCGTGCGCTCTCGGCGTCCGCGATTCGCGCCAGAAGCTGGTCTTCGAGGAGTCTGACCTCTTCGCTGAGAATACGGACACGTGCCTCGGCGGCACCGAGTCGCCCTCGCGCTGTGCGCATGGCAAGCGGCATCGAGAACACAAGGCCGGCCTCGAGAACGTTCCCTCCGAGGGTTTCGCTTCCTTGACCGAAGTCACGGGAGGCGCCAACGAAAGCGTCGACGCGCGGCGCACGCTGCGCTTGGGCGAGGTCGCGGGACAGACGCGCCGACTGGAGCGAAGCGACCTTCTGTCGAAGGAGCGGATTGCAGGCGAGGGCGGTTCGCGCAGCCTCTTCGCTGCGAACGGCCGTCGCCGGTTCAGAAGGAGGAAGCGGGAGGACGCTCGGAAGTCGACTGCTTGCGGCGACATGAGGGACTCCACTGTTGTCCCGAAAGAAGAGCGAGAGAACTAGCGCGGTGCGCTCGACGGAGCGCTGCGCACTGATTTGTTTTGCCCGTCGTCGCAGAACAGAGCGACGAGCCTCAAGCGATTCGATCTCCGCGATGGCGCCTGCAGCGACTCGCGCGTCGACCCAGCGCTGTCGGGTCTCAGCCAAGGTGAGGAGCTCCGACGCGACGCTCGCACGACGTCCCGCGGCGACCCAGGCGAAGTATGCGTCCGTCGCGGACTGACGAAGCGTAATCGCCGTCCACTGACGGTTTTGCTCGGCAGCGTCGATGCCAATCTCCGCGCGCGTTCGCGCAGCGCGGCGAGAGTCGAGGGGGCCGTCGCGCCAAAGCGGAACACGCAGCCCGACGCGTAGCTCACCACCATCGCGTGTCTGATCCGAGTAGTAGCTCGGGTAGCTGTTCTCACCGACATCGAGCCCCACGCGGTAGCCGGCGTAGACTTCGGCGCCCCACAGAGGTGTCGGTTGTGTGATCTCTACATCGAGCCGGCGAAGCTCGTAGTAGCCCCCGGTTCTAAGCTTTGCCGTGATATCGATGACCGGGTCGAAGCCGCCGCGTGCAGCTTGCAGCTCAGAACGGGCCCTGGACTCGTTGGCCATCGCCGCCATGACTTGGGGGTGGTGCGTCTCGGTGGACCGCCAGACGTCCTGAAGCGTGAGCTCCGAGCTTTGCCCCAATGCCACGCCGGGAAGAGTCGCGCAGGTGACGCAGAGTGCCACCAACCAGCGCGTCATTGGTAGGCCCCGGTGTCGGGCGCTTCGTCGAGTGCCGGCGGGAACCCGTTGAGGTTTCGCCACATCTCGAAACCGACGGAGACTTCTTCGAGGAGGACCCAGCCTTTGGCGCGAGTGCCCTGTCGAAGGAAGCGGGCCTCAGGCCACGGTTCGTCGTCAGGGTCCGGCGTGACTACGATGCGGAAATCGCCGTCGCCATTGTCGGAAGGATCGACGAAGAGAACGCGCCCGTGGAACGTGCCGACGGCAACGCTGGGCCAGCCAGCAAACTGAACTCCGGGCCAGCCTTCGAAGAGGACACGGACGTGGCGGCCGGGGGAGATAAGCGCCGCGTCGTTTCCATCGACCTTGATCTCCACCGCTCGTGACTCAGCGTCAGGAACGAGATCCGCAAGCGTTTCGCCGCGGGAGACCTGCATGCCACCCTGCTGAACCATGATTCGTTGAATGACGCCGTCGCGAGGCGCACGTACGTGCTGAGCTTCCTGCTGGGCCACCTGGCTCTGGGCGCTCGCGAGTCCGCCCTGCGCCGACGCGACTTGTGTCTCCGCTGTACGCAAGGACGCAATAGCCGAGCGAATGTCCGCCTCCGTCGTCGCGTGGGCGCGGTCGAGGGCAGCTCGCTTCGTCGTCAAGCTGTTCTCCGCGCCGCGGACACCGGCCCGTGCAGACAAGAGCTTCGCCCGCGCATTGGTGATGGCCAGGTCGGCGAGTTCTCGCTCACGCTGGGAAGCCAAACCCTGTTCCCGAAGGTCCGTGACGCGTCGCTGCTGCATCTCCGCTGTAGCGACTTCCGCTTCGGCGCCGACGAGGAGCTCGCGTTTCGACTGAAGGTTGTCTCGCGCCACACGGACTTCGGCTTCGGCGGCGTTGATCTGCGCGCGCTGCGACTGCTCAAGAGCCTCAAGTCGTTCCTGGTAAGCGATGACCTGGGAGCGATACGCCGTGAGGCGGTCTTCCGCCGCGCCACGATTGATCTCCATACGACTGAGACGGTCCGGGTCGTTGTCGACGAGGTCCACGAGAATGTCCCCTTCGCTCACGCGATCGCCCTCGACCACGTGCCAGTGGCCAATGCGCCCAGAGATCGTTGCTTGAATCTCTTGAGGTCGCTCGTTGGGTGAGAACGCGATGACGCGACCCGTACCCGTGATGTTCTGCTGCCACGGCGCTAGCGCGGAGAAGAGCGCGAACACAACGAGACCGAACGCAAGGCGACGAGAGACTCTCCGCGGTGATGCGAGGGAAGGAACCAAACGAGACGCGGGGAGAAGCACCTCGGCGTCACGACGTTTCCACTCAGCTTGGCTTCCGAACCAGTGCAGCTTCATTAGGAAAGACCTTTCTCGTCGGACGCAAGGTCGACGCAGCTATGGCAGTCATCCGCAACGGAGCTTTCATTGGTGCGGATAAGGGTGGTGTGTCCAGTCGATACGGCGTCGAGGAACGACGCACGCTCTTTCTCTGGAAGAGCGTCGATGACGCCATCCAGAATGAGAAGTGCGGGTTTCGCCGCAAGAACGCGAGCAAGGGTGAGTCGAAGTGACTCGATGCGATCGAGAGGATACGCGGACGGCGAGAGTACGGTACGCAGCCCAGCGGGGAGGGCCCGAACGGATTTCTCGAGTCCAACGGTGCGTAGCAGGGACCACATTTCGCTCGCGCTCAGCACGCGGCCGGACTGAATATTGTCAGCGATGGTCGCGGGCATGATCTCTGGGTCGCGCACGACGCCCACTTGCGCTCGAATGGACTGACGGTCCAGGTCTCGAAGGTCTTGGCCATCGATGAGAACGCGTCCGGTGGCGGGCGTGCGAAGTCCAAAGAGCATCTCGATGATCGCTGCTCCGCGCCGCCGGTTGGCGCGAATAGCAATACGCGAGCCGGGGGTTGCCACGAGGGAGAGGTCGTCGATGTCCTCTGTGTTGACGGCTTCAAGTTCGAGTCGAGCGGAGGTTCCACACTGAAGCTTGTCCCGCGCTTCATCATCGGCTGCTTCTTCGACGGGTAGGGCGAGAAGGGCGCCAAGCTTGTCGACGGCAGCGACGAGGTCGTAGACCGTCTCGAGTTTTGCACCAAGCTTGCTGAGACTCATCACGATGGCCGTGACGATAAGCTCCGCGGCCACGAGCTGACCGATGCTCAGTTCTCGTTCAACGACGAGCCAACCACCGACGCCTAGGAGGGACGCGTGCGCAATGACCTGAAGAGCCAGGGCGGACAGTAGCTGTCGAAAAAACACGCGGAAGTGAGCGCTTCGTTTTCGGAGCCAAACGCTCGCAAGCTCGTCGACGCGCTGCTTTGCGAACTCGTCGCCTCCATACATTTTGAGCGCGAAGGGGTGGCGCGCCATCTCCTGCAGCCACCCGGCGACGGCGTACTTGGCTTTTGACTCATCGATGGTGGTCTTGGTCGCACCACGGCCCAGGAACACCAGGGTGAGAATGACTGCAAACGTCAGGATCACGCCGAACGCGAGAAGCAGAGGGTGGTAGAAGGCCAAGACGATGATGCCGACGATGGCCGTAAGGAGTGCACCGATGCCTCCAAGCAGGAGCCCGGACGCCGCCTTCTGCGCGGTGAAGATATCGAAGAAGCGGTTGAGCAGTTCGGGCCCTTCGCCGCGTTCGAAGGCCATGATGTGCGCGCGGGGCAAACGTTCGGCAAGCTCCGACACCAGGCGAACAAAGATACGGCGCTGAACGACCTCGACGACCCAGGTCTGCATCCCGTTGAGCACCGCAGCCAAAATGAGGCCAGCGGCGAGCATGAGGGTGAGCACGAAAATCGGCTGGAGCAGCTGACCGAAGGCCACGGTGTTGACGAGAGTCTGCACCGCGAGGGGAAGAGCCAACGAAAGAAGACCTACGCCGACGGCATAGATCGTGATCGCGCCGATATTCCCCCTCTCGCCGCGCAAGAGCACCAGCGTATCTCGCCACGGAGAGGCGTTCCGGCCCAGTCCGCTTTTGACGTAGTCGCTGCGCTCGATCGCGTACCATTCGTACTCCTGATGAGGTCCATCAAGTCCGAGCAGCGATGCCAACTCGTCGGCGGTGAACCACGATACGACGCCGTCGACGTCTGTGCGCACTCGATTCGCACGCCGAGCGACGAGCAGAACAGCTTGCCCCTCTGCACCGATCGCAAGAAGCGGCCTCCTCTCGTCGAAGGAGGAGAGGGCAGCACCGACGGGACTCGTGAACGTCCTGTGCGCCACGTCGCTGTCGGCTAGGAACTCGGCGAGAGACTCGAAGTCCTTCGCGGGGTCTTTCGGCGGGTCACCGGTGAGTAGACAAATGCGGTCAAGCAATGCGATGGACGCAGTCGTAGAGAGCATGATGCGGAGAGCATGACGCCACGGTAACGAATGTCAATACAGGAAATGAAAATCGTGTATCTTGGTGCGCGAAATGATGATGGGACTACAATTAGAGTGGTTTTTTTTGCTCAGGCCTTGACGGTTTGAGAGACAGGAAACACATTTCACGTATTGTGGAACCACATTCTGACGGCAACACTTGGACGTTTCTCAGTAATCACGCGCTTGTGTTGATTACCGTCGCGGCCGATCACGACATCCGCGTACGCGAGATCGCTCACGAAGTGGGCATCACCGAACGGGCCGTTCAACGCATCCTGCGCGAGCTTGCGAACGCAGGCGCGTTGGTGTGGGAGCGAGTGGGGCGACGCAACCACTATCGAGTGTGCCCGGACTCTCCTTTGCGCCATCCCATCGAATCGCATCGCTGCGTAGCGGATCTGCTTCGCTTGTCTCGACTCGCTCGGGCCCCGAGCGAAGCCGTGGAAGACAGCGAGACCGAAGCTGCGTGGAGCGCCGAATAGTAGCGAGGCAACGTAGAGCGCGACGCGTGATGAAAGAGCTGTCTCTCGTTCGTGCGATTCATGACGCCGCGCGACAGCCGTCCATGAACACTTCGCTTTCGCGTTAGCGTTTACGCTTCAGCAGTCGAAGCAGGTCGCCCACGGTTCGATGGTCCTCGAGCGGATGGCGAAGGGGAATGTCGCCGTGCAACATGTAGTGGTTTCTTCGGCCGCGCTTCTCGCGTTCAACAACCCCTGCGTCCTCGAGCTCGACGACAATCCGTTGGACCGCTCGTTCCGTAATCCCGACATCAAGGGCGATGTCTCTCAGCCGCGTATCGGCGTTGCGGGAGATACAGAGGAGCACGTGTGCGTGATTGCTGAGGAAAGTCCAGCTGGGTTCTTCTGCGCTCATACGGCGAGCCTACCGGAAAAAACTCAGATATACCGACCCTTATTACAGGCATTTTGTGTCATGAGAATAGAGCGCGCATGGCAACATCGCCCTAGCCGTACTACGTCTGGAAGCTCTTATGTCTGAGTTACTGACCGTCGAAAATGCCGTAAACCTGGCTGTATTGATCTTCCTGCAGGCCGTTCTCGGCTTCGACAACCTGCTCTACCTCTCCATCGAGTCGAAACGCGCGCCGGTGCAGGACCAGTCTCGGGTGAGGCGCATCGGCATCGTGATGGCCGTCGCCCTCCGCGTTGGATTGCTCTTCCTGATCTTGGCTCTCCTCGATGCGTTTAGTGAGCCGTTCTTCGCCATCGACAGCCCCGGAATGCTCGAAGGCAGTTTCACCTTCGGAACCATCATCTTCTTCGTAGGTGGCGTCTTCATCATCTACACGGCGCTCAAGGAGATCCGACATATGATCGCCGTCGAGAAACTGGACGAGGTCGGCGAGCGTTCGCCGAAGAGCGTTGTCCAAGTAATCGCTCTCATCGTCGTGATGAACCTAATCTTCTCCTTTGATTCTATTCTCAGCGCCGTCGCCATCACGCGCGTCGTGCCCGTACTGACCATCGCAATTCTCACCTCGGGCGCCGCGATGTACTTCTTAGCCGACCACGTTGCTGAGTTCTTGGAGCGAAACCGCAAGTACGAAGTCCTCGGGCTCTTCATTCTGCTTCTCGTTGGCTTCGTGCTTCTCGGTGAAGGCGGACACGAAGCGCACTTGAAGATCGCTGACTACCCCGTCGAACCGATGAGCAAGATGACGTTCTACTTCTCGATCATCGTTCTGGTGATCGTCGACGTTCTCCAGTCGGGCTACCAGAAGAAGCTGCAGGCACGACGCGACAAGGACATAACGCCGGCGTCTTGAGCTTCTCTAGCTACGTGATTCAGTAGAAGCGGCATCGCCCACTGGGTCTCGCGAGAAAGCGTGCGCAAGAGCTCAAGGCGCGTTCAGCGCGCGACCCAGCGTCGCGATCGCTTCGGCGCTCATACGAGCGGTGTAGCCGTGGACCTTCGCGTGCGACGGCGCCCAGCCAGCAAGGAAACGGTGGAAGTCGGCCCAAGCGAAGGGATAGAGACCACGCCACTCTTTCTCAAGCGCGTCGCCATCCACGCTCCTCGGAACCGCCGAACGAAGCGCGTGAAAGTAGACATCGAGGCAGCTCGCTGCGTGCGCTTCGCATTCCGTTTCGGAGAAAACGCTGCTCAGAAAGTACGCCACGTCTTTCATGCCACAACCACCACCCGCATATTGAAAGTCGACGGCGGCGACTTCATCGACGCCAAAGCAGAAGTTCGCGACTTTGGCATCTCCATGCACAAAGGTGGCGAAGCGAGCGCTGGACAGGCGCGCATCGAGGTCCGCGGCAAAGCGGCGAAGAGGTCCTTCGGCCATAGCGCGCAGTTCATCGGGACGCGTGGCGAGGTGCCAATAGGTTCCGGTAGGCCACAACCCATCCGGAGCGACGCCCAAGAAGCGCGCGTGGAAGTTCGCGAGCCAACGAAGGCAGGCGTCACGTTCAGCGGGTGAGGGGTGACTCGGTCGGCCCTCAAAGCCGGCGGCGTCAAGGTCTTCGAGGAGCATCCACCAACCACCCTCGTGCGCGTTGATGCCGAGAGCGCGAGGGACACGACAGGCGTCTCCGCACTCTCGCGCCCAGCGCGCGTAAAACGCACACTCCGCTTCGTAGGAGCGGAGTTTGCGTGCGTGACCGAGCGAACCGTTCCAGCCGCGCGGATGATCCACATCCGCGGGTGGGGCGACGCGCTTGAGGATCGCTGTGCCACCGCCGTCGAAATGAAGACGCTCCAAGCTTCCATAGCCACTCCACAGCGACTGAATGACATCGCCTCGAGTTTGCTTGGAACCAAGGGTCTCCTCGATCCAGCGGTGAAGGGCCTCGCTGTGCTCCGGTGCATTGTACACGCCGCAACTCTATCACCGCACACCGGCGCTGCGTCGACCCGCACCGCGTCGACCTGCACCTCGATCACGTGGTAGCGCAGAAGGATGAACTCACTTCTTTATGGCGAGCTGACACCCTGGTACCGGCTCCTCGATTCCACGGAAGATCACTTGGAAGAAGCTGCCGTCTTCGAAGTCGCGTTGCGCAGGGCGATCAAAGGCGAGAGCCGCTCGCTCCTCGAGCTTGGCGCCGGCGCGGGGAATAATGGGTTCCACCTGAAAGGTCAGTTCGAGTGCACGCTCACCGATCCATCGTCACCGATGCTCGATCTGAGCCGTGATCTCAACCCTGAGTGCGAACATCTCGTGGGTGATATGCGCAGCCTTCGGCTTGAGCGCGAGTTCGATGCAGTCCTGGTGCACGACGCGATCGTGTACATGCACACGGTCGAGGAAGTTCGCGAAGCGTTGGAGACGGCCTTCGTCCACCTGCGGCCGGGGGGAGCCGCCATCATCGCGCCGGATTGTACCCGTGAGTCTTTTCAGGATGCCACCACTCTCCATCAAGCCGCGAGCGGCGACGGCTCGCGTTCTCTTCGCTGCCTCGACTGGACGCGTGACCCCAACCCTGCCGATGACACCTACACGGTGGACTACGCGTTCCTCCTGGAAGACGGCAATGGGGTTCGCGCTGTCCACGACCGCCACATCGAAGGACTCTTTGCGGAGTCAGTGTGGATAGAACTCCTGAAAGCCACGGGTTTTGAAGTGCAACGCAGACCTCGCGTAGTAGAAGAAGACGACCCTTACGCGGACTTCTTCTTCGTTGCGCGCAGACCGACCTGACGAACCGAGCTGCTGCCACACGCGCGCTAGGCAGAGTCGTCGGCGGAGGCCTCATTCGTGGCCTCCAGCCGCGGGAGGTCTTTGCGTGTGAGCTCCATCTCAAGAACGTTTTCTTCCGGAACAGGCGGGTGGAGGACGATGCCGGAGTCCCGACGGGTACGCTCGCCGTCGCGCTCCTCGCGCTGCAAGGCGAATGAAGTGGGGTCGAACACAATGCAGTTCTTGCCGGCACCTTTCGCTTGGTACAGCGCCGAGTCTGCGACGCGTCGCAAGTCGCTCAGTGTTCGTCCCGCCGCGGGGTACGCGCTGACGCCAAAGCTCGCCCCAGGCTGAACCTCGACGCCGCTCGCGACCTGGATTGGCAGCGCCACTTCTTTCAACATTCGCCGGACGATGGGCATCGCCGCGGCGGGCGACTGGAGGTCGTCGAGGAGGAAGATGAACTCGTCGCCACCGAGGCGCGCGACCATATCGTATTCGCGGACAGCGTTCCCAAGTCGAGCCGCCACACGGGTGAGGACTTCGTCGCCGGCGGCGTGCCCGTAGGTGTCGTTGATGGCCTTGAATCCATCGAGGTCCAGCATCCCGACGACGCAGGAGTTTCCGCTGCGTTTCGCGCGGGCGAGCGACTTGGAGACGGTGCGTTCGAAGTGAGCTCGGTTCGCCAGCGCCGTCAGCGCGTCGTAATTGGCATGCTCTCGAAGGCGCAGTTCGGCTCTCTTGCGTTCGACGGCGAGTCGTACGCCGCGAGGAAGTCCATGGCGCGCTTGCTCGCCCTTGGTGAAGAAGTCTTGGGCGCCCAATCGTACGGCGTGAAGCGCCACAGACTCGTCGGCCATTCCGCTCAAAGCGAGCAGCGGCACGCTTGGGCAAGCTCGCTGAAGGCGGACGATGCTGTCGAACCCGCGCGCATCCGGAAGTGAGAGATCCGTCAGAATGACATCGACGGTGCGGTCGTGGAGGTAGTCCACGGCGGCCGTTACAGAAGAGAGGTGGTTGATCTCGAAGTGGCCGCTGGCATGAAGAATGCTCTTCGCTAAGGCAGCGTCTGCCAGGTCGTCCTCGACGAGGAGAACCGAGCATGGTCGCTCGGAATCGGTGGCCTTGAGCTTCTTTTCGGAGAAGATGTCCATGGCGCTGCGGACGGTCTCAACAAGCTCGTCGTCGTCCCACGGCTTCGCGAGGACTCTCAGAATCGCGGCTTCATCGCTACCCATGTCTGGGTTTGGAGCGCCGGTGAGTATGAGAAACACGGACTCCGGATGTTTGACGCGGAAGCGCTCAATAAAGTGGTGACCGCCGACGCCCGGCATGAGCAAGTCTGTGATGACCACAGGAAAGAACCGCTCCTCACCGAGTTCCAACGCCTCCGCCGCGCTGGTCGCGAACTCAACGGTGATTCCGTGGGGCTTGAGTGTTCGCCGGAGCGCACGCCCCATAAGAGGCTCATCGTCGACGAAGAGAATGGTGTACGCCGAACATGGGGTATCCCTGACGGGTGAGCGCATCGCTGTGTATCCGGGGACCACGTCTACCTCAACGGCGGGATGTTTCAGGGCTTTACCCACATCAATATTCCCAGAAGCCTGCAGGCCTATGGTCATATGCATGCGCGCCCGATAAGGTCGGAGTATGAGCGACACGAAGAGCGCCAGCGCCACGCTCGAGGAATCGGAGCTCGCCTCCGTCAAAGAAGAACTTCGACGGGCGCGGGCGGATCTGGATCGTTTTGCGTACTTCGTCTCCCACGATTTCCGCGCGCCGCTCCGGCACATCACGGCGTTCTCGGGACTGCTCGAGAGTGAGCTCAAGGACCACGAAAACGCGGACGTCGCGACTTGGCTGGGTTTCCTGGGAAGCGGAGCTCGGCTCATTCAAGAGCTCACCGACGCGGTCTTGCTGTATTCGCGTGCGCGCCGAGAGAATGCGGAGCCTGGCGAGACCCCCGTCGCACGGATGCTTCAAGGAGTTGCGGCTCCAAGAGCGAACCTTCAGGTGAGCGGGGAGATCTCGGAGGACGTGGTCGTCGCGATGGCGCCGCACCATGTCCACCAGGTCTTCACTCACCTCTTCCAAAACGCGGTCAACTTTCGAAAAGACGAGGAGCCGGCGCAGGTCTCGACAAGCTGCCGACGTGTCGCCAAAGGCGAAGCCTGGGAGATCGCCGTTCGGGATGAAGGACGCGGCATCCGTGAAGCGGACCTTGAACAGGCCTTCGAGCCATTCCATCGTAGCGGGGAGAGCCCTCGCGAAAGTCCGGGGCTTGGGCTGCCTTTGGCCCGGCACCTTCTTTCTCTCTATGGTGGCACCCTCCGCATCGAATCTGAGCCGGGGGCGTTTACCGTCGTTCGTGTAACGCTGCCTTCTTCCCGTGCAGGCGCTGCCAGCGAGGCCGTATAGTATGGCGGAGCCTCTTGTGGGAACCGCTGAGTGGTTCGCGTCCGTGCTCAACGCGCTGGATGAATTCGTTCTGGTGAAGGGTGACCGCTCCAAGCTCCTCTGGGCCAACCGAGCGTTCTGCGAGTACTACGGCATGGACAACGCGACCTTGGCGTCGCTCGTTGACGCGGAGCACAGCGACCCGGACGACACGCTTCAATACGTTCGCGACGACCACGAGGTCTGGACCACCGGCAAGCCCGTCGAAGTCACCGAACCGGTCACACGTCACGACGGCGTCGTGCGTTACTACGAGACGATCAAGCGCGCCGTCCGCGACGAGGGGGACACCGTCCTCACTGTTGGCATCTCACGCCCCGCCGGCGACGCTGACGCGAGCGAATCAGAACTCTCACGCCTGGAACGAAAAGAATCCAGTGAAGTTCTCCGCTCCCTCGTCGCGACGTTTCCAGGGAACGTGGTGGTCGTGGACGCCAAGCAGCGCATCGTCGCCGCGAGCCGGGACTTTGCCGAGCTCGTTGAGGGGTCTGCGGAGAGCATCCGGGGCCAGGAGCTGGAGGCACTTTTCCGAGTGGCACCAGAGCAGCAGGACCACGTCATGGCCGCAGCCTCTCAAACGGCAGAGGTTTCATTGAACGACGTTGCGCTTCTTGGACACGAACGCTTCTTCGATATTCGCGTGGCACCTTGGCATCTTCCGGGCGGGCAAAAAGTAGGGATGATGATGACGTTGACGGAAGTCACGCAACTTCGCGCTTCGGAGCGACGGCTGGCGGAAGAGCGCAAAGCGCTGCAGTCCATCATCGACTTGATGGAGGTCGGCGTCGCCACCCTCGACGAAGAAGGCGGGTTTGCGCTGTGGAACCCCGCGGCGACGAGACTGACCGGCGTTCTGCCACTTCGCGCCGATATCCCCGATTGGGGCAAGCTCTTCGGCACTTACGACCAGAATGGCGTTCTAATTCCTGGCGAGACGCTACCCCTCGCCCGCGCTTTTGAGGGCGAGCGCGTAGACCACGAAGTTCTCATGATTCGCAACGAGGCCTTGGGGCACGAACGATGGCTCACGGTCTCCGCCGCGCCGGTCAAGAACGTCAATGGCCACGCTGCCGTCGCCGTGTTCACGGACATTACGAGTCGCATCGAAGTTCAGCACGAGCTTGAGCAGTTCGCCTTTGTGGCCTCCCACGACCTGCAAGAACCGCTGCGCATGGTTCAGAGCTATGTCGGCCTGCTCGCTGAAGAATACGGAGACAAGCTCGACGAGGACGCCGCCCAATACATGCACTTCGCCCTCGATGGAGCGAATCGTATGCAGAACCTGATACGCGACCTCCTTGTGTTTTCGAGGGTGGGCAAGCGCTCGCTGTCTTATGAATCCACAAACCTGATGGACACTCTCGAGACGGTCCGGAGAGACCTCGGCAGTACACTCCTTGAGACCGAGGGCGAGCTTCATATCGAAGCGTTGCCAACGCTAGTCGCGGACGCGTCCCAGCTTGTCCGGCTCTTCGAGAACTTGGTCAGCAACGGCCTGAAGTTCTCTCGCCCCGGCGTCGCGCCGAAGGTCGATATTCGCGCGACTGAGCAAGGCGAGTACTGGCGCTTCGAGGTTGAAGACAACGGCATCGGCATCGACCCCGCGTACTCCGACAAGGTCTTCAACATGTTTCACCGACTCAACCCCATGAGCCGATACCCGGGGACCGGCATCGGCCTCGCCATCTGCAAACGCATCGTGACGCGTCATGGCGGCGCGATGGGTCTCGGCGAAAAGAAGGGCGAGGGCAGCCTCTTCTGGTTTACCCTCCCGAACAAACCTGTCTGAGATAGGACGTTGCCGTGACCGAATACCCTGTCGAAATTCTCCTCGTTGAAGACAACCCCGGCGACGTGTTGCTAACGCAGAAGGCGTTTGAGGCGAGCAAGCTGCTAAATCGGCTACACGTCGTGGGCGACGGAGAGGCGGCCCTCAGCTTTCTTCGCCGGGAGCCGCCGTTTGAAGATGCTGTGCGGCCAGACTTAGTGCTCCTCGACATCAACCTTCCGAAGCTAAGTGGGCCCGAAGTCCTCCAGTCCGTAAAAGCCGACCCGGACCTTCGCGTGATTCCTGTTGTGATGTTGACGAGCTCGGATCGAGACAGCGACGTCCGCCAAGCCTACGACCAACACGTCAACTCCTACATCACGAAGCCGCCCTCGTTTTCTGCGCTCATGGAGGTCATCAGGAACTTGGAAAATTACTGGTTCGTCGTGGTGAAGCGGCCGCCGGAAGACGATGAGTAGCCAGCGTCAGCGTCCAGCTTAGTAGTCGTCACTTGAGGCGGGGTTGAGTGCGCGCGAAGCGTCGCGGCCCACGAGGGGCTTGACGATGTAGTCGACGACGAAGGGGTGCTCGAGGACGAGGAGCCGCTGCGGGTCCGACGCGCTTCCAGTCAGTACGTAGACACGTGGTGCCTCGACGTGCAGTGGCAGAACACGACTGAGCTCCTTTAGGAACTCAACGCCGCCCATGACGGGCATACGAAGGTCGAGGAAGACGACGCCGGGAATCGCGTGGTTTCCTTCGAGTCGCTGTTCAATGGACTTCAGCGCTTCCAACCCGTTCTTGGACTTCAGCACCGTCGTGACTTGTCCCTCGGTCTCCAAGAGGTGCACGGCGAGTTGTAAGTCCGCTTGGCAGTCATCGACAACCATCGCCAGCGTCGTTGAAGAAGCAGGGGCCATGGTGGTGTGTACGACGGAAAAGTGCGCACCTGTAGTGTCTAAATCGACTCGACGCCGCTCCCCTAAAGGACGGTCGAAAGGCACCGTTTCATCGCAGTGTGAGCGCGAAGGAGCCAGAGGAGTTGCGGCGAGCGAGGCGCATCGCAAACGAACGTCTCGGCCAGATCGAGTTGATGGAAGAGCTCTCCGGCGTTGGATATTGGCGCGTCACCGTTTCCGGCGCGATGACCTGGTCTCCTGCGGCGTTTCGTGTTCATGGACGCGACATCGCTGATGGGCACCCTTCCCTTGAAGATGCGATTCAGCTCTATCATGTCAAAGATCGTCGTCGCGTCGCCAAGTGTCTCCACCGGGCCTTCGAGGAAGGCGGGGGCTACGCGTTTCGAGCTCGAATTCAGGGAGCGGACGGTGCACTCCGAACGGTATCTTCCGCCGGCCGATGCGAATGCGATGCGAACGGTTCCGTTCTCGGAATCGTCGGCATCGTCCAAGATGTGACGGAACAAGCCGAAATGAAACGCACGCGCGCGCGCCTTGAACGCGATGATCGCTTGGTCGGGCTCGGCCGTCTCGCTGCAGGCGTCGCCCACGAGATCAACAATCCGCTCGCGTATGTCGAGATCAACCTGCGCGCGCTGAAGCTCGATGCACGAGAGACACTCGCCAGCGCTCCTGAATGGCGCGACGCGCTCCAGGACTGCCTCGACGGAGTCGAACGAATCCAGACCATCGTCTCGGAACTCGATACGTTTGGCCGGCCTGCCCTGGACGCAGAGGTTCACAGCCTCAACGACATCGCCGCCGACGCGGCCCGATTGGCGCGCTCCCAGCTGAACATCACCACGGAGCTCCGCCTTCACTTGGGAGAGCCCTCCTACATCAAGGGCGACAAACGACGCCTCGCGCAAGTCGTGCTCAACTTGATTCGCAACGCGGACCAGGCGCTGGCCCCACATCCCGGCCGCGTTGAGGTCTTCACCCAGCCTCATGAGGGTCAGGCCTGGCTGGAGGTCACGGACAACGGACCGGGGGTACCGCCGGAGCTGCGGCAGCGCATCTTTGAGCCCTTCTTTACGACGAAGGCCCGGAGCAAGGGGACCGGTTTGGGCCTGGCCTTGTCCGCCGAGATCATGCGGCGTCATTCCGGCGAACTCTCCCTCGTCCATCGAGGTTCCTTCGGCGCCTGCTTTCGCCTTGTGATGCCGGAGGTGAAAGTGGGTGCGCAGCTGGAGAAGCTCCCGTCCATCCCGCCTCTTCGCAAGGCGCGTATTCTCATCGTCGACGACGAGGAGGCGCTCCTCAGCGCATATCGACGTCTACTCCAGCCAAACCACACCCTTGAGACCGCCGGAAGTGGCGGGTGTGCGATCGAGATCCTGGAGACCCACACCAACTTCGACCTCATCATCTGCGACCTGATGATGCCGGGCATGGACGGCCCCACGTTCTTCGACGCGGTCCAAGCTCGCTGGCCGCACCTGGTAGGACGCATGGTCTTCTCGTCAGGCGCCGCGATGAGTGAACGAGCACGTTTGTTCGCCGACAAGGTGGGCAATCACTGCGTCTCCAAACCGATCCGGCCTGCCGAACTCGAGGAGATTCTCGCCAAGGTGGAGGGCGGCGAATGCCTCCAGATGAGCGCCTGATGACCATCGCTCATCGACTGAGCACCCAAGGAGCGACGCTCGAGCTCGAGATGTGCGTTCTGGGTTCCGTAAGCGACGACGTCCAGGGGACGCTCCGCAACCTTCGACTCGTGGCGGCGACGCTGAAAGAACTCGCAGCGGAGCTTGTTGCCTGCGCGGAGCAGGAAGCGCGCCGATGAGTCTTCAGATTGTCATTGTGGACGATGACGCAGCCTTTCGGGACGCGCTCTCCCGCCACTTTTTGGCGCTGGGGCATTCGCCCGTGAGCTTCCCTTCTGTCAAGCGTTGCTTGCCCCATCTCGCTCGCGCTCGCGTCGATCTGATCACGTTAGACTTGGATATGCCGCAGATCGGCGGGATGACGCTCCTTTCGGCCTTACACAAGAAGGGTCACAAGTTGCCCATCCTCGTGATCAGCGGGAGAGCCCCCCGCGACCACCTCCGCACAATTCGCGGGATGGGGGCGCAATTCTTAGCGAAACCATTTCACCCGAGCGCGCTGAAGGACGCCGTCGCCCGTGCGCTCGGGGAGTCGGAGTCGTCGGCGGAGTCTCCGCTGATTTCATCTCCGCCCGACTCCGGAGTTCAGCCGGCGGCGAAGATGCGTACTACGGTGCGAGAGCGCCTCCATAACGCGACGCTCCCCACCGTCGACCCGCGGCTCGCGTCGATTCAGGGAATGCTCATGCGGCCCGACGCCCCGTCGTTTGAGGTGCTCGGAGAGTCTCTGGGCGAAGATCCACGTCTTGTGGCTGCGGTCTTGCGGATGGCGAATAACACCGAGTACCGGGGCACCAGTCCGACAACGACCCTGGGTGCGGCGATGGCGCGCCTCGGAGCGAAGGAGGTCGTCGCCATCGCCCTTGAGGTGCTCGTTCATGGGACCTTCAGCGTGAAGGAGCGCGCGCTTCGTTTCTCCCTCGACAGCAGCTGGGAGAAGTCCGTTGCGTGCGCCCACGCGGCGAAGAAGCTGGCGGCACTCACCGAGCGGCTCGACCCCGATGAGGCGTATGTCTTCGGGCTCCTTCACGACGTCGGGCGCCTCGCCGTTTACGCTTGCCTGGATGGTCTTCGTCTCAGCTCCGAAGACGTGCAGATGTACGTCGACAAGTACCACGAGAAAGTAGGCGCGCGGATGCTCGGCGACTGGGGCATGCCGCAGGTGCTGGTGTCCCTGGCGCGGGAGCATCATGACCCCGTGACTATGACGGACGAGGCAGCGCTTATCACGCTGGCTCACGAGGTCGTCTCCGACGAAGGTCCAACCAGCATAGAGTTGATGGAGCGCCTCGGACTTGCCATCGATCGGGTTGAGGCGCTCGTCGCGTAGCGGCTCTAATCCGCGACCTTCGCGGAGTCCTCAAGGTCGCTCCGTGTCAAACGAGGCGTCATCGGTACACGCAGGCGCACACACTCTTCATCGAAGTGGAGCGTCGGAGGCCCCGCATCGAGGAAGAAGATGTCCAACGTTGCGACGCGCTCTGGCACGGCTCGCGTGAAGCTCAGCGCGTCTCGAATCGCCCAGCGCAGGCCTGTGCGTTCCGGTGCCATCGCCGCGTTGACCTTTTTCATGAGCTGACGTTCCACGAGCGCGGGTACGTTGCTGAGATCGATGGCTTCGAGCTCAAGCTGAAGGGTGAGGTGTGTGCCATCGGCAATATCGACAGCGGCCGTCGCACGCAGCTCCCGAATCTGAAACGAAAGGGGGACGTCAAGGGCGGTCCAGCGGAACGCGCCGTCACAAACGAGCCGAAGTCCCCGCTTTGTGATGCTCGTCTCTCGTGGGCCCGAGAGCTCCACCCAGCGCTCGCCATCGTCGGAGAGATTCACCCGCAGAGGCGTTGCTCGGTCCACCAGTCGTTCGATGGCGGAAAGATCGATGTTGGCTTCGAGATGCATGAGGGGTCTCGAATGTCTCACCCCTAGGCTAGAGTCCGCAACTCTGAACAGCCCAGAAACCGCCAAGTGCGAACAACCTAGGAGCCCCCATGGACATCAAAGAAATCGGAAACAAGCTAGTCGCGTTTTGCAAAGAGGGTAAGAACCTGGAATCGGTCCAGACGCTCTACGCGGACGATGTCGTGTCCGTCGAAGCGGGCCCACCCCCTTCCGGCGGAGACCAGACGACGACCGGCAAGGACGCTGTGCTCGGCAAGGGCAAGTGGTGGACGGAGAATCACGAGATTCACTCCAGTGAAGTGGAGGGGCCTTTTCCTCATGGCGAAGACCGCTTCGCCGTCATCTTTCGCTACGACGTGACGAACAAGCCGTCGAAGATGCGCATTCAAATGAACGAAGTGGGCGTGTTCACCTGTGCTGATGGCAAAGTGACGAAGGAAGAGTTCTTTTACTCGATGGGCTGAGCTTCGATCGCGGCGTGCGGCGGCGTCCGGCTAGTTCGACGTCGCTCGCAGATCGATCTCAAGGAGAGCGGCCTCACCCCATCGCGCTTCGTTGATGAACTCGCGCCGGTCTTCCTGCTCAGCGCCGTAGATCACAAGCTCCATGAGCTCGTCGCGCTGGAGCCCCTCAAGGCGCACCTCCGGCGAGCCGCCGAGCACTTGAAACACCTTCGCTCCCGGTGGCGAAGAGACGACGCGAACGCAGCCGTCGCCGGCCACATTTCCGCTTGTTACGCCGTCTTCGCCGGCTGAATCTTCGCTGGCTGAGCCGTCCAGGACAACACCGAGTTCATACGTTGGAACACCATCGAGCTGTGGCCAGTCCGCGTTCGCTGGGACGTCCGCGAAGCTCCGGTGCTCGCCATCGTCGACCAAGAAAACCAGCGCGGCGCCCGGGTTCAACCCTTCGACGCGCGCCGGTGAGCGGCCGACGAAGAGAGCCGCGTGCATCCCCTCGTCGAGCTTGAGGACAAGTTCCCCCAAAACCGGCTCTGGCGCGATGGGCTCCGGCGGAGCTTCGGGCTCCGTGAGTCCAAGTCGGACGCCAACATCTTGCCGCAGCGAGGGCGTAAACCAGACGATCAAGCCTGCGACAACGAGGAGCGCGACAACGATCAGCGGCAATCGCTTACGGCCGCGAATGTTCGACAAGAGCTCTGCGTCCCCAGGGAGATCAGGAGAACCGTCCCGGCGAAAGCGAACCGTCGGCGCAGCTCGTTCGATGGCCACGATCTCGCTAGCGTGCATGGAGAAGGACGCTGCGGAACCATCCCCGTCCACGGATACGTCGACGTCGAGTTCGGCGTCGAAGCCGCCGGCGCGGGTGTCTCGGATGAGTTCGTTCTTTTCAGCGAACTCCTCTTCGAAGAGCAGCTTCATCCAATCGCCGAGCTCCGAGCTGCCGATCTTCTTGCCTTCACTCTTCGCCCACGCTCGCAGGGCTTGGGCCATCTCTTCGGCCGTTGCGTAGCGGTCATTCGGATCCCGCTCGAGGGCCTTGAGTACGATGGGGTCGATGGACGCAGGTACCCACGGACGAATACTGGAGGGGGGCTCAATGTCATCGAAGAGAACCGCCGAGAGCGTCGCGCCTTCGTTGTCGCGCCGGAAGAGCCGTTTCAGCACCAGCGTCTCCCAAAGACAGACGCCAAGACCCCACACATCTGCGCGCCGGTCGATCTCTTCGTTCCGCAGCTGCTCCGGCGCGATGTACGCAAACTTCCCTTTGATCTTGGCGACCTGAGTTTCGTGGTGACGGTTCGCCGCTTTGGCTACGCCGAAGTCGACGAGCTTTACCGCGCCATCAAAGGTCACAACGATGTTCTCCGGGGACACATCGCGATGCACGACATCGAGGGGAGCTCCATCTCGCCCGAGCAGCTCGTGGGCATGGTGCAGACCCTCGGCGGCAGCGGCGGCGATGTGTGCCGCGAGGGAAGGAAGCGCGCGCATGTCTTCATGCTGGCGGCGCTTGGCGATGCGCCGCCCGAAGCGCGAGAGCGACTCCCCGGAGAGGTACTCCATCGCGATATAGGGGCGACCTTCGTCCTCGCCGAAGTCGAGCGTCGTGCAGATGTTCGGGTGGTTGAGGTACGAAAGAATCGTCGCCTCGTCCAAGAACATGTCCATGAACATCTCTTCTTGGGAGAGATGAGAATGGACCACTTTGATGGCGACGATGCGTTCTACGCCGCGCGCATGAACGGTACGCGCCAGGTAGATCGCGGCCATCCCGCCCGTAGCGATTCGTGAGCAAAGCTCATAAGGCCCCAGTCGCGGGGGGCTTGTGCGTTTGGGCGCCGGCTCCAACGACGAAACAGTACCAAGCTCCGCCCTCAGCGTCGCCGCTATTACTGAGAAATGCCCACATGGCTGAGGAGGAAGGCGTGCACCAAGGCGGTCTCCCGGTGCCGGTGAAAACGACCCGAGGAGCCGCCGTGGCCGGCTTCCATGTTGACGGCGAAGAGCAGCTGGTTGTCGCTGGTGTTTCGCTCCCTCAAACGGGCGACCCACTTCATGGGCTCCCAGTACTGGACCTGAGAGTCGTGGAGACCCGTCATGACCAACATATGAGGGTAGTCTTGGGCGCTAACGTTGTCGTAGGGCGAGTAGCGCATCATGTAGTCGTAGTACTCGCGTTCGTTGGGGTTGCCCCATTCGTCGTACTCAAAAGTGGTGAGAGGGATGCTCTCATCGAGCATCGTCGTGACGACATCGACGAAAGGAACCTGCGCGACAATTCCGTGGAAGAGGTCGGGGCGCATGTTCGCGACGGCACCGACGAGGAGCCCTCCGGCACTGCCGCCGCGGGCGAATAGCTGGCCCGGCGACGTGAAGCCCTCGCGAACGAGGTGCTCTCCGCAGTCGATGAAGTCCGTGAAGGTGTTCATCTTGTTCAGCAGCTTGCCGTCTTCGTACCAAGCGCGCCCCATCTCCTGACCGCCGCGAATGTGTGCGATGGCGAAGATGAAGCCCCGATTGACGAGGTTGAAGCGAGCCGAACTGAAACTTGGCTCCATGGAGTAACCGTAGCTGCCGTATCCGTAGAGCAGCAGTGGCGCTCCGGCGTTTCGATCGAGGTCCCGTCGGTGCACAATGGAGATAGGCACGGCGGTTCCGTCACGTGCAGTCGCCGTGCTGCGATAGGTCATGTACTCCGCGGAGTCGTAACCGCCGCCGACGCGCGCGCGCTTCTTGAGCACACGGGTTCGTGCGTTCATGTCGTAGTCGAATACCGACTGCGGCGTGATCATCGAGGTGTACGAGAGCCGAAGCGTCTGCGTGGCGAACTCCGAGTTTTGCCCGAGTCCTGCCGAGTAGACATCCTCCTCGAAGCCGATGGTGTGCCCGTTGCCGCGCTCCTCCCAGGGGATGACCACCACGCGTCCAATGCCCGCGTGTCGTTCCGTCACCACCAAGTGGTTTTCGAAGAGTTCGAAGCCGCGGAGGTGCACGTCGTCACGCGCAGGAAGCTCCTCTCGCCACTGCGCCTTGTCCTGGCTCTGTTCCGGCGTCGTCGACATGAGACGGAAGTCGCGCGCCTCCCAGTTGGTGCGAATGAAGAAGCGGCCGAGGGCGTGGTCCGCCGAGTACTCGTGGCCTTCTTCCCGGGCGAGGAGCACCGTCGCCTCGTCGCTTGGGCTGCTGGCGTCGATGTAGCGGTACTCCGTCGTTGTGGTCTGATGACTCCCGATGAGCACGTACTCCTCGGAGCGGCTCAGGCCGACGCCGACGGAGAACTCTGCGTCGCTTTCCTCGAAGACGAGCGTGTCCCCCGATGTGTCGCCCAAGGTGTGTCGCCACACCTGGTAGGCGCGGAGCGTCCCTTCTTCGCGCTTTACGTAGAACACCGTCTGATTGTCCGCGGCCCAAGTGCTGGACCCCGTCGTGCCTTCGATGACGTCGGGGAGCATCTCCCCCGTCGCGAGGTTTCGAAAGCGCAGCGTGTAGATTCGGCGGCTCAGTGTGTCTTCGCCGTACGCAAGAATCGCCGCGTTGCGCGCCAACGAGAGACCGCCAATGGCGAAGTAGTCGTGGCCCTCGGCGAGGGTGTTGACGTCGAGGACGACCTCTTCTTCGCTCGACTCCCAGTCGTCACTGTCCGCTTTGCGGCAGTAGATCGCGTACTCGCGTCCTTCCTCGTAGCGCACGTAGTACCAGTAGCCGTTCTTGCGATAAGGCACCGACGCGTCGTCTTGGGGAATGCGCGCGACGATCTCCTCAAAGAGCGTCTCGCGGAATGCCTCCAGCGGCGCGAGCTCGTGATCGGCGTAAGCGTTCTCAGCCGCGAGGTGCGCGAGGATCTCGGGGTCTTGCCGCTCGTCGTCGCGCATCCAGTAGTAGGGGTCTTGGCGAACCTCTCCGTGGGCGCGAAGTTCATGGGGCTCTTGACGGGCAACGGGCGGGTTCATCTCACTGCTTCCTTGAGTCGAGGAGGGTGTCGTCGTAGCGCGGCTTGGTCCGCAGGCAGCCAGGAGGGCGAGGGCCCATGCGAGGCGTGAAAACGGGCTCTGAAGAAGACGAGGGGCGCTCATAGCGCGAACGCTAGCAGCTCTTGGGAGCTCGCTCGTGCCGAAGTTCGACGGAAGCCGTTGGCGTGCGGCGTGCACGTCGGTTCGCCAAGCCTCAAACGCGTGATTGAGTTCACCTCTTGCTGCTATGCAGGGTCAAGAAACAAGGGTATCCCCTGCTGTCGGTGCGGCCGTTGGGCTCACCCGAACCCCCCTGGAGTCAAAAATTGCTGCTTCTCTTGTCCCCCGCGAAGTCTCTCGATTGGTCGCCCGTCGCAAAGTGGATCGACCCCACCACGCCGGAGCTGGCGAAGGAGTCTAAGGCTCTGGCGAGCGTCATGAAGAAGAAGTCAGCGGAGGAGCTTCAGACGATGATGAAGCTCTCCGAGAAGCTGGCGACGCTGAATCACGAACGTTTCCAGGCGATGACGAGCAAGCCCGACGCGAAGCGAGACAGGCCCGCGGCATTGGCCTTCAACGGCGACGTCTACAAAGGACTTCAGGCCCGCACGCTCGAAGCACGTGAGCTCAAGTGGTCTCAGCAGCACGTCGTGATCTTGTCGGGCCTCTACGGTGCGCTTCGTCCTCTGGATCTCATTGAGCCCTACCGGCTTGAGATGGGCACACGTCTCGAAACGAAACGCGGCGCATCGCTCTACGACTACTGGGGCGATAGCGTCACGAAGCTCGTCAACGAACGCCTCGAAGAGTCGGGCGCCAAAGTGGTCTTGAATCTAGCCAGCAACGAGTACAGCCGCTCCGTTCAGTTCAAGAAGCTCGACGTGCCGGTGATCACTCCGGTCTTTCAGGAGATCAGCGCCGACAAGCACAAGGTCATCAGCTTCTTCGCCAAGCGTGCTCGCGGCGCGATGGCGCGTCACATTATCGACAAGCGTCTTACAGACGTCGACGACATCAAACGTTTCAAAGACGGCGGTTACAAGTTCGACGAGAGCTTGTCGAGCGAGAAGACCTGGGTGTTCGCGCGTCCGAAACCTGAGAGCGCCGCGAAGTAGATCCGGCGCTCCGTTCGCTTACTCGAACACAATCTCCGTCGTGCCCTCGGCACTGTTCCGAACCAGGAACGCCGCCGCGGCGCCGATGGTCGGGTTACGGCTGCCCTCTGCCGCGACGCCGGGGTCCAAGTGCAGCAGGTCGATGGCGTCGATGACGACAAAGGCTCCTTCGTCGGTGCGCGATGCGCCGCTCAGTGGACGACCCTCGCCAATGAGCGGAGCGACACGTTCACGGATCGCGTCGTAGCGCGCCGTGCTCCCGACGAGGGCGCACGCGACGGCCAGAATCGGAGCGTCGATGAGCGCTCCATCGAAGCTACGTAGCCCAAGCGCCGCCTGCCAGCTGTCTTCCGCGAGGCTCGCGCCACTGGATGCAGCTAGGTCGAGGGGCAGGCGCGCCGGGAAGTACCACTCGGCGTAGTTCGTCGGTCCGGCTGTGAAGGAGCGCGTGAACTCCTCCATCGTCGAGGCCTCGCCGCTTTCGGGGCCGTCTCGCCACACCACAGCGGAGTCTGAGAGTACGGGCCGCGTGAGCTCCTCGCCGAGGAGACTGGTGAACGTTTCGGTCTCCCCAAGAGGCTCCCCCACTCCTAGGCGCGCAAAGGCCAGGGCGCCCGAAGCGTCGTCGAAGGGGAGCCCAAACGCCGCGTTGTTCGTGAACGCGGGCACGGCGTTCCGGGGGTAGCCGAGCAAGAGCGAGAGGCTGTCGTCCCGAAGGGAGTCGTCGAGGACGCCTTCGGGGTCAAAGCGCGCGCGCAACGCCATCTCTTCCGCCAGCACATAGATGTCGACGCCCAGAAATGGAATCGCGAGGGCCGGCGAGTCCTCGCGAATGCCGTCCAGGCCTGAACTCCCGAAGCCCCCGGAAGTGAAGCCCTCGTTGTATTCCTCTTCCGTGATCGGCTCGCTCCCGAGAGCGCCGTCGACGAGGATGACGCCGGCGAGTTCTTCGGCGCCGCGTGTGCCATCCATGAAGCGCCAAGCGGCGTATGCTTCGGCGAAAGACGCGCCGAGGGAATGGCCAAGCAAGAACACACGCTGTCGGCGTTGCTCTTCGTCCACGTTCCCAATGAGGGCATGGACGTCGCCGACGAGCGTCGCCAGGCCCCACTCGCTCATGTACGCCAGCTCACTCTGTGCGAGCAAGCCGGGGAAGGACTCCCCGCCAATGGTCGCCTCCCCGCGGTAATACTGCGCCGCGATCTCCGCGTTCTCGCTCATCTCCGCCGTGTTCATGCCGCGCAGGTCCTCGAGGGCGTTGCTGCGCCGGTCCACGACCCACACCTCGACGGCGTCGTCGGATTCCGCGACAAGTCCACGGGCCAAGCCGTCAAGGCTCGCGGCGCCGGCCAAGATGCCAGGCATCGCGATGACGATGCTGTGCGCCTCCGCCGCCGGCTCCATGTCGCGACGGTATCGCTGCACGCGGATCTTGTTGAGCGCGGCTGGAGTCTCTACGTCCGTCAACGGGTTCGGCGGAGGCGCAGGGACGTCGACTTCGACGGTCTCGATACGCACGTCGCCTACTGCGCGCGACGCGGGCACCGCCTGCTCCGGGTAGTCCGGAAGAGGACCCGCGTCGCTCCCGGCGTCCGCGGCGTCCGCGCCAGCGTCGCCCGCACCAGCGTCGAGGACTTCGGCGTCTCCAGCATCCAGCGGCGAGGAATCGTCCCCGCACGCCACAAGAGCCAAACAGAGAACAAATCGAAGAACGCGCATGATGCATTCTAACACGCACCGGTTCCCGTTCCCACGCGCCCATGCGATGCTCCGGCGTGGCGTTTCGGAGTGAGAGCGAGGTTCAAGCGGGACTAGCGGCCTGGTCGCGAGGACATCCAACTCGACGCAATGCCGCCAAGCTCACCTTCGAGAATATCGAAAATAAGGGTCCAATCCAGATCGTTCTCACGAGCATCTTCGAGCGTCGCGGCGTGACCTACGAGCTCTCGCCGGCGCCGCGAAGAGGTCGACGCTCAGAGCACCCCGACCCGTGGAAGCACACCTTTGAGTTTCCCGAAGGAGATCAAGCGAACGTCGGAACGAAGCTCACGCGGCGACTTGAAGACGTGGTCATTCACATGGGCTGCGCCACGTGCAGTGACTCCGGGGACATGACCTGCAGTGGCTGCGGCGGTGATGGGCGCGTAGACCGTCACAACGGCGGCTCGCGTCAGTGCGGCATGTGCCGCGGAGCGGGTCAGCTACCCTGCGATACATGCGAGGGCTCCGGTGCCCTTTACGGCAAGCCGACGCTCTGGTCTGCCATCGAGTCCGTGACTCCTCACCGACTCGTCGAAGCCGACGATCTGCCCAACGTCGTATTCATCGCTCTCAGCGAATCGCCGATGGACGGTGAAGTCATCCATCGACAACAAAGCGCGACCATCGAAGAGCTAAAGGGCTTTGGGCGTCGAAGCGGTGGGTACCGCGACACGGCGAACGAAGACCCCGAGGTGGCGCTGGTGCGTGCGCTCTGCAGGCAACCCGAGATTCCGGACGAGGTACGGCTGCTACGCCAGGAGCTTGTGCTGCGCCGCGTCGACGTGTGGGAGATCAAGACCCGTGAGCTAAAGCCGTTTTGGGTGCTCGGAGACCCGGTTCAAGTCCTTCCAAGCACAGCGCTCCGTTCACTCGTCTCGCCGATACTCTTCGCCGCGCTCTGCGTCCTCTTGTTCGGTCTCATCATCGTCTTCGCCAACTCTCTCGGCTGACTCACGTCCCGCAGAACGTTGCGGTGACCACCTCTTCGGCGGCGGGCGCTCTCTCAAACTCCGCGTGCTCGGGCTGCTCATCGAAGGGGCGCGCGAGAACCTTCATCAGGAGCTCGAAGGGTTCAAAGTCGCCGTCGTTTGCAGCCGCCAGCGCCTCCTCCACGCGATGGTTTCGAGGGATGAACGCCGGGTTGCTGCGCTTCATGGTGGTTGCTGCGTCCGGATCCGCGAGCTCGCGCCAGCGCTTCATCCACACGTCGAGTCTTTCGGTGTTGCCGACGAGGGCGTTCAAGCGCTCCAGGGCGACGTCATCACCAGCCGCCGCGCGCGAAAGCTCACGAAAGAAGAGCGTGAAGTCCACCTCCTCTTCGCCGAGGAGCGTGAGCGTGTCGTTGATGAGCGCGTCGGAGTCTTCGGAAACGCCGAGCCCAAGCTTGTCGCGAAAGCGCGCCATGAAAGCCTCGGTAAAGCGGCCGCGGAACCCATTGAGGGCTTCCTCAGCCCACGCGATGGCTTCTTCTTGGGAGCTGCCGAGCACCGACAAGAGCGTCTCCGCGAAGCGCGTCAGGTTCCACTGCGCGATGGCCGGCTGGTTTCCCCAGGCGTAGCGCCCGTGTTGGTCGATGGAGCTGAACACCTTCTGCGGATGGAACACATCCACGAACGCGCACGGCCCGTAGTCGATGGTCTCGCCGGCGACCTGCACGTTGTCCGTGTTCATGACGCCGTGAATAAAGCCGAGGCTCATCCAGCGCGCGACGAGCTCCGCCTGCCGCCCGATGACATGCAAAAGCAGCGCGCGATAAGGGTTCGTCTCGTTCGCAGCGCTCGGGTAGTGCCGGGCGATGACATAGTCCGCGAGAGCTTTGACGGCGTCGTCTTCCCCGTTCACGCGGGCGAACTGAAACGTGCCTACCCGCACATGGCTCTGTGCGACGCGCGCAAACACCGCGCCGGCGGCAGCGGTCTCTCGACGAATACGTTCCCCCGTCGTCGTCGCCGCGAGCGCACGTGATGTCGGAACACCGAGCTTGTGCATCGCTTCGCTGACGATGAACTCACGCAGCACCGAAGAGAGCGTCGCCTTGCCGTCGCCACGACGCGAAAACGCCGTGGGCCCCGAGCCCTTCATATGAATGTCAAAGCGCGTATCGCCGGCGACCACCTCGCCGAGAAGGTACGCGCGCCCATCGCCGAGGCGAGGCGAGTAGCCCCCGAACTGATGCCCTGCGTATGCCATCGCCACGGAAGCCGCGCCCTCTGGCACCGCCGTCCCGGCGAACATCGCCAGACCTTCCTCGCTACGGAGCCAGTCGACGTCGAGCCCAAGCTCAAGCGCGAGCTCTTCGTTGAGGCGAACCAACTTCGGCGAAGGCGAAGGGTCGGGAACCGTCTCCGCGTAAAAGAGAGGAGGAAGCTGCGTGTACGTGTTGTCGAAAGAAGGCGAGCCCATGAGGCTAGACTTGGGGCTTTCGACCTGGGAGCGCTAGCGCAGTTGGCTGGAGCGGCGCCAACCTTGGATGCCAAGGCTGCACTCCGCGCGACGAAAGTGGCAAATTTGAGTCACTCGTGGCCCGTGCGCCTTGTTCGTGTGCCTCGTTGGGCGTGTTTGAACAGTGGCCGTTTGAAGTTCGCACGAACTAGGGAAAGCGGGACGGCACCTCGCGCGTCTCGCTCTGGGCCGGTGACGACGGCGGCGGCCTCGCACTCGTTGGCCTCTAGCACCTTGGCGAAGCAGAGGTGGTCCGGGTCGCAGTGGAGCGCCGCCGCGTACTCCTCGGGGCTGGCTTCGCCGCCGAGGGAGTACACCACGATGGTGTCTTGGGCTGGCTAGGACCCGCAGTAGTCTCCATCACAAGTCAGCCCTTCGGGGCAGTTGTTTGCCACACCGCAAGGAATGGTGCACTGGTCCGGAGCCAATCCGACCATCTCACAACGTGCTCCAGCATCTGCGCAAAGAGATGCGTCCTGCCCACCTTCGCCATCAGAGCAAGGTTCGCTGGAGCGCAGCGCACGGACGGCGTCACATGTTGTCGCATCTTGGTCGATGCCGCAGTACATCGTTTCGTCGGCGCTAGAGAGGGATTCCGCAAGAATGCCCACGAGGTATGGCCGCGCGCACGTTTCACTCGCCAGCTTCAGACAATATCCATCAGGTCGGTCTGTTCCCTGAAAGTTCATCGGGACACAGCGGAACCCATCATCAAAGTTGCACTCGGCATCGCCAACGCATCGTCCGCAGTCAGGCACCTCGCCCCGCTCAGTCTCGGTACAAAGCTGAGTCGCAGGATTGCAGCTAAAGTCACCGCAGTCGTCCTCGGCGGTCGCCTCAGTACACCCCACACAAACGTTGGCGTCGCCGGAAGTGTCACACACGTTCAGCGCGTTGCCGTCACCGTCTACGACTCCGTCGCAATCCGCGTTTGCAGCGCATTCAGCGCAGAGTCCATCGTCTCCGCAAAGCGAAGCTTCGGCAGTTTCACACTGAGTTGAAGTCGCGCACTCCACGCAGCGATTCATGTCGCACATCGGCCGTCCTTCGACGCCTTCGCAGTCGGCAGGAAGCAGGCACTGCACGCACACGGCGTTGTCCGCGTCCTCATCGCAGATAGGCATTTCGCCCGTACACTCAACGGTGCAGTTGCTGACAAAGGCGTCCGCGTCTGTGCCCGCATCTCCAGGTCCAGCGTCTGTGCCGCCGTCGTTGCCGGAGCAATACACGAGAGTCGGGTCCATCTGACAGGCTTCTTGGCAAGCGCGCTCTCCCGGCATCTCCACGCAATTGATGGTCTCGGACCCGGTACAAGAACAAAGAAGAGCAGCAAGCCCACAAAGGAATATTCGATTCATCAAAACTGACCTTCCAAGTTAAGAGACGCACCGTCCGAAGAGACGTTCGCTGAAGTTCGTAGCCAACCGCCGACCATAAGCGTGACACCTGCGACGGCGAGCACGGAGCCTGCGACCATGAGCGCCACTTGGCCGCCGTCGATGGCGACCCGTTCGACTTCTTCAGCGCCGTCGATGCTCTTCAAGTCCCCGCTCCCCGCCAACGTCATCACGGGCGAAATCCAAAGCGCGGCGCCGGCAGCCACCAGCCCGCCACCGACGACATAGCTGGGCCAAGCGGAGCCTTCGCCGTCGCTCTCGGCGGGCGTCGTTTCGGCGCTGCTATGGGCGTGGTCGCCGGTGTCGGTCTCGACGGGTCCGGTGACGAGGGATTCGTCGTCGAGGCGTACGATG
>JBGCFM010000046.1:0-132447 GCA_045106895.1 Polyangiales bacterium
GGAGGAATGCTGGGGCGCCCCGAATCTGCGTACATAGGCTCGAGCTGCTCATCAATGGACGCTAGAGCCTCGTCCGCTATCTGCTTGATTCTCCGAAGTGGATGGCCGTCCGGAACAACATCCTCCGGGTTGATCAAACACGTCATTGAAACTTGGTTGTCGACGCGTCCACGCATGACTACGTGAGATCATATTCGGAGGACTCAGTCGAGCCTCTTTTTCACAGGCCTGCTAGCTCTCGGCGTCTTCTTTGGTGTCTTCTTCGCTCTCGACGACGGGCGCTTTGGGAGCCGTGTAGAGACGCTCGTAGAGACGCGCGCTGCGGTCCCAGGTGGCGTCGACACGCATGACGCGGCTGCGCAAGCCAGCGAAGGCTTCGTTCTCGGCGAAGGCTGCGATTCCGCGGCGTGCGCCGGCGAGGACGCCTTCCGCGCTTGCATCGTCGAAGAGGATTCCGTTGCCCGTGGTGAGCTTGGCGTCGCAGTCCACGATGGCTTCGGCGAAGGCGCCGTGTCGACGCGCGACGGGCACGCTGCCGTAGCGCTGGGCGATGAGCGCTCGCTCGGCGGTGGGGGCGCTGGGCGAAGGCAATAGAGCGAGGTCTGCGCCGGCGATGGCGCTGTGGAGCAGCTTGGTGCTCACGTCGCTGCGGAACTGGAGGCGGTCGGGCCAGCGGGTCTGGAGCTCGGTGAATACGGCGGAGAAGGCTTCGCTGACCGCGCCTTCCACGACGACGAGGAGCTGCACGTCGTTGCGGAGAATCTCGGATGCGCACTTCGCCAGAAGGTCGAGGCCGTCGCGCGAGCCTTCCTGGCCGAGGGCGACGAGGAGAGGGACTTCGGCGCGCTCAGGGAAGTCGAGTTCGACCTGGAGATGGGCTTTGCATTCCACCTTTCCGTCGACGTCGATGGGGTCGAAGCGCGCTGGAATGTGTGGATCCGTGAGGGGGTTCCAAGTGGCGCTGTCGACACCGGAACGGATGGTCTGGGCGTCGCCCTCGTAGCCCAAGGGTTTCAGGTCCGTGGAGTCGCTGGCCACGTTGACGGCGTCGGCGGCCGCGAGGCCGAGAAGGAGCGGGTTCGTCTCGCCCGTGGTTCCAAGACCGAGGGTCTCTGCGTGCTTGGCGCCGAAGACTCGATTGTCCGTGGTGTCATGGACGGTGAGCACGCGCCGGAACGGCAAACCTGCGTTCTTCGCCGCAGCGAGAACGGCGGCACCGAGCCAGCCGTGGGCGTGGATGGCGTCGAGCTCCTGTTCGTTCTTTTCAAGGAGGACCACAGCAGAGCGCACAAAGGCGCCGACGCGCTTTGCGATGGTCGCCTCGTCGCCAGCGTCGATGGCGTCGGCGGCGTGAAAGAGCTCCTCGTGACCGATGAAGATCAGCTCGGCGCCTCCGACCGTACGGCCCGTCCAAAGCTCACAGGCCCAGTCTGCGCCGGCGAAGTTGTGTTTCAGCTTTGTGAGGCGTCGCGCGAGGCTGTGCTCTTTGGGATCGATGCTCTTGTAGAGCGGGGAGAGCACGAAGGGCTGGTGGTCGAGGGACTTGAGCGCCTTGGGGAGTGCGCCGGCGACTTGGGCACGAGCGCTCCGGCCGGAGAGGGGAGCGATGGCGTCGGTGATCAATAAGATATTCATGAGTTGGCGCGACCATAGCTGGCCTCGGCGGTAGAGACCACTCGCCGTTTTTTGAAGGGCTTTTCGCGTGCGATCTCGCGCAATGAGACGTTTTTTGCGTAAATCGAGGCAATTGGGCCGTCGAGATGTGCTTCCGGGCGAATGGCCTTCGTTTGCGGGCGGCTTCCTGCGGTGTTTCGCGCTCGCTCACGCTATTGTCCCGACATGTACTCTTGGCGCTTCGGGCTTGCTTGGTTGGTGTGGATCCCTGTCCTGGTTTTTGGGTGCAGCCCCTCCGGAGGAATGATGACGGAGCCTGACGCAGGCGTTTTGCCGGATGTCAGCGTGGATACGGGAACGCCCGCGGTGTGCGGCAACCTAGTGGCGGAGCTGGGGGAAGTCTGTGACGACGGAAACACCGCAGGCGGGGACGGCTGCGCGCCGGACTGCGCTTCCGTCGAAGACGGTTGGTCGTGCCCCGCCGCCGGTGCGTGCACACGCGGCGAAGAGTGCGGCGACGGGCGTCTCGGCTCGAGCGAAGGTTGTGACGATAACAACGCGCTGAGCAACGACGGATGTTCGAGCGAATGCCAAGTCGAAGAGGGGTGGTTCTGCCCGACGGCGGGAGAGCGTTGTGGAGCGCTCGGCTGTGGCGATGGAACGCAGGCGGGCGACGAGGCGTGCGACGACGGCAACACAAACGATGGTGACGGCTGCTCACGCATGTGTGAGGTGGACGCCGGTTGGGTGTGTCCACGTGCGAACGAAGCCTGCATTGCTCAGGCCTGCGGAGACGCCATCGTGGCGGGCGCCGAGGCGTGCGACGACGGGAACACCGTCGACGGCGACGGCTGCGCAGGTGGGTGTGGCGCCATCGAGCCGAACTTCGCGTGTCCCATGGCGGGAAGCCCGTGCGTCTCGACGGTCCGCTGCGGTGATGGTGTGGTCAGCCCCGGCGAGGCCTGCGACGACCGAAACACCGACGCTGGCGACGGCTGCTCCGCGACCTGTTCCGTGGAACTTGGCTGGACGTGCCCTCTGCCCGGCGCGGCGTGCTTGAGCATATGCGGTGACGGCGTCTTGTCCGGCCTTGAAGTATGCGACGACGGCGATACGGCCGGCGGTGACGGCTGCAGTGCCGAATGCACGCTCGAGGACGGCTACGTATGCCCAGCTCCTGGCGCCGAGTGCGAGACCACAACCTGCGGGGACGGGACGCGCGAAGGCACAGAGCAGTGCGATGATGGAAACCTCCGGCCCTTCGACGGTTGCACCGAAGACTGCACAAACGAACCGATGTGCAGTGGTGGGGTATGCACAGCGGTCTGCGGCGACGGAGTGATCCTACCCGGCGCGACGGCGGAAGAGTGCGACGACGGCAACGTCCGTGACGGAGACGGCTGCTCGTCGACCTGCATGGAAGAGCCGGGCTGGACTTGCACGATCGCGCCGGAGCCTCCTCCGAGCACTCTCTCGCTGCCGCTTATCCTCCGCGACTTCAAGGGCATCGAGTGGTACGCGCCGGGCGCGCCGCAGTTTGGCCACGTGGACTTTGACGCCTGCAACACACGCGTCGGTGAGCGAGGCGGCGGAATCACCTTTGGGCTCGTCGAGTCTAGCCTGAGCGGAGGTCGCCCTGTGCTCGCCATCACGCCGCCGCAAGACTGCGATGGGTATCCCGAGAGCAACACGACCTTCAACCGCTGGTTCGATTCGTCGAGTCCTTACAACGTGGAGGAGAACGAGACCTTGGTGATGGCCGGCGCCGGCGGAACTTATTCCTACGACTCGCGTACCGGCTGGCCCGGAAACAGCACCGCCGGGTTCTATCCTCTGGATGGCGCGGGCTGGGAGGGGCTCGGCACCGAAGCGCCTCGTGAGTCCTTCAATGGTCTCGGCAACGATGGCGGCTTCCACAACTTCAACTTCACAACGGAGACTCATTTCTGGTTCCAGTACGACGGCACCGAGGTGCTGCGTTTCTCCGGCGACGACGACCTTTGGGTCTTCGTTGATGGACAGCTCTGTCTGGATGTTGGCGGTCTCCACGGCCGCGAAGAGGCGGTCATGAATCTAAATGATCCTTCGGCGGAGCCAGACCTCGCTCAGCGGGCCGTTGTGCAGTCATGCCAAGCTCACCTCAACGGACTCATCAGCGCGGCCAACCCGGAGCCGCTCGTTGAGATGGTGATCTTTCACGCGGAACGCCACACCAACGGCTCAAACTTCGAGCTCGAGCTGACCGGTTTTCTCAAACAGCGCTCCACCTGCGAGGAGCGCTGCGGCGACGGCATTCGAACGCCCGGCGAATTCTGCGATGACGGAGTCAACGACGGTGGGTACGGAGAGTGTCTCGACTGCCGCCGAATCGGCGGGTTCTGCGGCGACGGCGAACTCAACGGACCGGAAGAATGCGACCTCGGCACCGCGCGTAACAACGCCAGCTACGGCGGCTGTAACCCGGACTGCACCCTGGGCCCACTCTGCGGTGACGGCGTCGTGCAGCCTGGTGAAGAGGTCTGCGACGATGGCGTGAACGCGGGCGGCTACGGTGGGTGTGAGCCCGGCTGCCAAATGCGCGGTCCTTTCTGCGGCAACGGCACCGTGGAAGGTCCCGAGCTTTGTGATGATGGCCTTCGGAACAACGACGGCCGCTACGACGGGTGCAACCCGGACTGCACGCCTGCCGGGCGCTGCGGAGACAGCATCATTCAGGCCGACGAAGATTGCGATGACGGGAACCTCGAAAGCGGTGATGGGTGCAGCGCGGAGTGCGTCATCGAGCTCGTCTGAGCGCGCCGTCGTTGATAGCGGCCTCGACAAGGCCGCTGCACTGGTCCTAAACCTACGGGTATGACGGCTGGCGACAAACTCGACGTAGTGCTCACAGGAGGCCGCGGTCTCATCGGAGGCGCGCTCAGTGGCCTCTTGGAAGCGGAGGGCCACCGGGTGCGTCATGTGACGCGAAACCCGCGTGAAGACGGCGATATCGGCTGGGACCCGCGTGCCGGTGAGCTGAACGCTGGCGACCTGGAAGGAGCCGACGCCGTGGTGCACCTCGCCGGGGAGAGCGTGGCCCAGCGCTGGAACGACGGCGCCAAAGAGCGAATTCTCCGCTCACGTGTCGATGGGACGACGCTCCTCGCGGAGGCTTTGGCGAGCCTGAAGCGGAAGCCCAAGGTTCTCTTGAGCGCCTCGGCGGTTGGCTATTATGGCGACGGTGGGGACGGAGTTCTCGATGAGGCCTCGCCCCGAGGTGAAGGCTTTCTCGCCGAGGTCTGCGAGGCCTGGGAGGCGTCGGCGGAGCCAGCCCGCGCTGCTGGTATCCGGGTGGTCTATCCCCGATTTGGCATCGTACTTTCGGCCGACGGCGGCGCCCTCTCGAAGATGTTGACGCCCTTCAAGATGGGCGTGGGAGGTCGAATCGGCTCCGGCGAACAGTACATGAGCTGGGTTCACATCGATGATGTGGCACGGAGTCTGGCCGCCGCGATCCATGGCGATCACGAGGGACCTCTAAACCTCGTTTCGCCAAACCCTGTGACGAACGCTGAGTTTACGAAGGCGCTCGGTCAGGCGCTTCGGCGACCGACTTTCATGCCGCTGCCGCGCTTCGCGGCGAAGCTCGCCATGGGGCCGGAGATGGCCGACGAGATGCTCCTTGTGAGTCAGCGCGTTCAGCCGACGGGGCTGGAGAAGAGCGGATTTGAGTTCTCCTTCAACGACGTAGGCGCGGCGCTCCAGGATCTCGTTTCGTAGCGCTCGTTCACCTTCGGCTGGTCGCTGCCCTGGCGCCGATGCTGTCGGGCAAACGTACGATGAAGATCGGCAACGAGGGTCGTTGTCGCTGAGCTCATTCCTTTGCTCCGACGTTGGAGTTGGAGGCTTAGAAAGCGACGCTTGTGGCGCTCTCAAGGGTCTCGCGCATCTGCTCCGGCGTCGCGATGGGCAGCTCGTCGAGCTCCTCGCGGGACGTGACGCGCGCGCAGTGGGCAATACGCAAGGAGGCGGCGATGGATTCGGTGGACGCGATGTAGAGGGTCTGACTGATGCCGGCGGGGTGGATGAGAAGGATGTCCTGAATCGTCACGGCGCTTCCTTGCCAGGTGAAGCGTCGCATGGGGATTCCGCCGGCCCCAGTGGCGGGGCAGTTCCAAATGCCGGTGGGCGCGCCGTAACGAGCGATCATGGCTTCGAGGTGCGGACCCACACCTTGGGGCGGGATGCTCGACATGATCTGAATGCGCATGAGCACGTCGAGCTCTCCGTCGACGGCGTAGACCACCTGCGAGCGACCGCTGAGCATCTCCTCGTACATGTCCATCACTTCGCCCGACGCGTCCTGTTTGGGGACGATGGAGCTACGCGCCTCGCGAAGTTCTGCGAGTGGAATACCGAGACGAACGCCCGTGAGGAGCTCCGGCATGAGCGCTTCGGACGCATCGCGAAGGGGCTCCATCTGCTCTTCGACACGTTGGCGAAGGCGCTCGGCGCGTTCGGCGCGCGTTTGGGCTTGGGCCTGGCGACGCTGCTCGTTGCGCTCCGTGGTTCGAGCGCTCGACCACTCCAGGAAGACGTAGCCTCCGATGCCGACGATGGCGATGGCCAGAAAAGCCGCGAGCGGCGTACTCATGCGCATGGCGCGAAGCCTAGGGCAGAAGTGGGCGAAGGGCTATTCGCGTCGCGGCGCTTCCTATACTGTTCGCCGATGACCGTTTCTCGAGTGCTCTTCCTCAGTTTCGTTTGTTCCTTCGTTTGGGCTTGTGATGACGAGCCGGCGGCGCCGGAGAATGTGCCGAATGGGCCCATGGCCGAGACGGAGACCCACGAGGAGCCGCCGGATGAGCCAGCGCAGCCCGAAGTGGAGTCCGAGCCGGACCCAAGCGAGGCCTGCGCGCGTGCCCTCGTCGTGGCTTGGCAAGGAGCGGCCCACGCTGCCGACACCGTGACACGCACAAAGGAAGAGGCGCAGACACGTGCGGAGGCGCTCCTCGCGCGAGTCCGTGGCGGTGAGTCGATGATCGAGCTGGCGCGCGCAGAAAGCGACGCTGGGTCGAGCGGGCCCCGCGGAGGGATGCTTGGCACGTACGAGCGAGCGGATTGGCCGGCGGTGCATGAGGTCCTCGCCCCGGCGCTCTTCGCCACGCAGGTGGGCCACACGACAGACGTGATCGAAGCGGAGTACGGCTACGCTTTCGCGTACCGATGCCCCGTGGAGAAGGTGCACACGCGCCATATCTTGGTTCGCTACGCCGGTGCTCGAAGCGCCGGGGACGACATCGAACGTTCGCAAGACGAGGCACGCGCGGCGGCGGTGGCGTTGCGCGGTTTGGCGGCGGCGGAAGGGGCCGACTTTGAAGCCCTCGCACGCGAGCACAGCGAAGACGCGAGCGCCGAGCGCGGCGGCGACATCGGCTCCGTGGGCCGAGGCCGAATGGCGGCTGCGTACGAGGAAGCCGCGTTTGCGCTCAGCGTCGGCGCCGTAAGCGAAGTCGTGGAGACGGAGTTTGGCTTCCACCTGATCCAGAGGGTCGAATAATGTCGCTTCTCACCTGGGCCGCGGGCCCCATTTCCGTACGCACGGGCTCAAGCGGTTTCGGCATCGCGTCGACGGCGGAAGAGGTCACGCGGGGCGTGGATATGAGCGGCAAGGTCGTGCTCATCACGGGAGTCAACTCGGGGCTCGGGGCCGAGACGGCACGGGTCATGGCGATGCGTGGTGCCCGCATCGTGGGTCTCGCTCGCACACAAGAGAAGGCCGACGCCGCCGTGTCCGCCTACGACAACGCCATTGGCGTGGCGTGCGAGCTCTCCGAGCCTTCTTCGGTGCGCCAGGCGGTGAAGGACGTGATCGCGACGGACGTGTTTATCGATGCGCTTATCACCAACGCCGGGATCATGGCGTTGCCCGAGCGAACGGTGCGGCACGGACAAGAGATGCAGTTCCTTACGAACCATGTGGGTCACTTCATACTGGTCACGGGGCTCCTTGAGCGCCTCGCGCCAAAGGGCAGGGTGGTGGCGCTGTCGAGCCTGGGACATCGAATGGTGCCCAAGGGTGGGATTCACTTCGAAGACCTTTCGTTTGAGCGCGGATACGACCCGGGACGAGCGTATGGCCAGTCGAAGCTTGCGAACCTCTTGTTCGCGCGCGCTCTCTCGAAGCGTCTACCTGCGGGACAGACGGCCAACTCGGTGCACCCCGGCGTCATCGCGACGAACCTGACCCGGCACATGGCACCAATCCTGAAAGTGACGACTTCGCTGATGAGCACCCTGGCGTTGAAGTCCGTCGAGCAAGGCGCGGCGACGCAGTCGTACGTGGCGGCGAGCCCCGCTGTGACGGGTGTCACGGGGAAGTACTTCTCGCACTGCAACGTGGCGTCTACGTCGGCGCACGCGAAGGACGACGCGCTCGCAGAGCGACTTTGGACGCGGACTGAGTCGATTGTGGCAGGATTCGGCTTGGACTGAACTCTACTCGCTTGGCGCACCGTACGCCGGCAGGGACACACGTACGGACCCGGGGGTCGTGGCGTAGCGGGTTCCAAACGGGCTCATGCGGCGACGAACGATGTCGCTTCGCGGGGCTGGCCGCATCGTCCACTGCGCCAAGTGCTCCTCAAGACAGCGCGCGAGTGACGGGTCCAGCCGAGGCGAGGTTGGGGAGAGCTGCGCTCGCGCGAGATCGGACGACTCAGGCACGAATTCGATGACAAGGCGTTGCGCCTCAAGGTGCGCTTCGGGATCACAGCAGCGAAGAGACTGCGCCGCCGTCCAGGTGGAACGTTGAAACTCGCGACCACCCATCGGCGCAATAAAGAGCGAGATGGGCACCTCATCGCTGCTCGCTTCGCAGCGTGGCTCCGCGCCTGACGCGGCCAGGGGAATCTGCGCAGGCGGACGGTGAAGCGGCGGGTGCTGGGCGCAGCTGAACGCGCACCCGATGAGACAACAATGGGCGAGGAATCGCGGCATGTGGCTCCGACAGCAAAGGCTCGCCCAAGTTCCGCGCAGCGAAGATCAGCACTGGTCGTCGTGGAAGGTCCAGTCGTGAGTTGCCGGTTCAAGTGTGTCCAGGAACACCTGCGCCTGCGTCCGAATCGCTTTCTGCTCTTCGTCGCCAAACTTGTCCCACGTGCGGTAGAGCATTCGCAGGCGAGGGTTTTCTTCGAGGCGCTCTCGGTGCTGAGCCATGAACCGCCAAAAGAGGCTGTTGAAGGGGCACGCGTCATCGCCGGTGCGCTTCTTGACGTTGTAGCGGCAGTCTTTGCAGTAGTCGCTCATCTTGTGGATGTAGCTGCCCGATGCAGCGTAGGGCTTCGTCGTGAATGTGTCGTCGGCGAAGAGCGCCATGCCGTGCACGTTCGGGAGCTGGACCCATTCGTAGGCGTCGACAAAGGCGGCCCAGAACCAGTGGCTCAGCTCCAGCGGCTCGACGCCGATGAGCAAGGCGAAGTTCCCGAGGACCATCAGTCGCTGGATGTGATGGGCATAGCCGGTGTCCCGAACTTGGCCCGCGCTCTGCCGGAGACAGCGCATCTCGGTGCTCTCAGGTTCCCAGTAAAGTCTAGGCAGCTTGCGCGTCGCGTTGAGCAAGTTGGCGCTGCGCATGTCCGGCATGCGGTGCCAATAGACGCCGCGAATGAACTCTCGCCAGCCGAGAATCTGGCGCAGCAGACCTTCGGCGCTGTTCAGCGGCATGGCGCCATCGCGGTGGGCGCGCACGACGCGCTCGCAGACCTCCAGGGGGCTCAGTAGGGAGAGGTTCATCGCCGCGGCGATGCGCGTGTGCCAGAGGAAGGGCTCGTCGGTGATCATCGCGTCTTGAAAAGGACCGAAACGCTCCGCGCGTGTCTCGAAGAAGTCCTCAAGCTCCCGCAGCGCGTCGCCACGGGTCACGGGCCAGTCGAACCCTTCGACATCGCCAAAGAAGCCCTCCCAGCTCGCGACCTCTTTCATGGCCGCGCGCGTGATGGAGTCCGGCGTGTGTCCTTGGGCCGCGGTGGGCCGTGCGTCGCTGGGAGGTTTTCGGTTGTCGCTGTCGAAGGAGTACTTGCCGCCGGCAGGCTTCCCGTCCTCCATGAGGTAGCCCGTGCGCTTGCGCATCCAGGCGTAGAAGTGGTGCATGCGGATGATCTTGCGGCCACCCATCCAGTCACTGACCTCTTTGCGCGTCAAAAGAAAGTGGCTTCCTTCGCCGCCGTCGTCGTGGAACGTGACGGGCACCCTGAAGGTATCGCTGTCTCGAGCGGCGAGGAGGGCTTGCTGCATTCCTTGCTCCCTCGGCATCATCGCGACGAGCTCGGTGGCGCCCTTTGTTTTGATGTGTTCGGCGATGCCTTCGACGTAGGTGCCCGCACGGACGACGCTGACATCGTACCCCTCCGCGCGGTGTTCTTCGGCGAAGTGGCGCATGGCCGAGAGCACCAGGACGAGCTTCTTGCGGTGGTACGGAAGGGCGCGGCTCTTCGCGATGGACTCGACGAGGACAACGCTGCCGTCCTCCGGCGACGCCGGCACGCAGGCAAGGTCCCGGTTGAGGTCCCAGGGGCCGACGAAGTAGGCGGGCCGTGGCTTTGTGTGGGGCATTTGAGCGGGTCCTAGGGTTAGTGGATCGCCCAGGCTAGGGCGGCGTCAAGAGCATGGCGCAGCCGAGCTATGGAGAGCTTGCTGTACACTGACCAGGTGTTGCGGCTGCTCATTGTTGTGCTCTGTTGTGCTCTGTTGTGGCTGCACACCACGGACCGCCGAAGATTGGTCTTCCCGCATCGAGCCGGACTCGCGTTTTCGCGATGAGCACTACGAAGCCGTCGTGCTCGTTGGCACCGGATGCAGCGGTACGATCGTGTCGCCGCGGCATGTGCTCACCGCCGCTCACTGTCTTCCGAGGGAGCGAAGCGAAGTGCACAGCGCGGCCCACGCCTATCCGCCGCCGATGCCCGAGGTCCGCGTCGGCGAAGCGCGCATTCCGGTTGTCGGATGCGACGCTCACCCCGGGGCCTATCCTGGCTTCGAGGCGTGCCGCGGCCGGCCGGACCAGAACGTGGTTCGCGGCCATGACCTCGCCGTGCTCACGCTCGCGCGCGACGTGGGGCCCGTGATGCAGCTCGCCTTGAGTTCCGAGCCTTTGCTCCCGGATAGCGTCTGCCTTGTCGGGTGGCATCGGCGCCCGAGGCGACGGGGGGCGCTCCACCGCTACGCTGGAGAGGCTCAGGTTGTTGCCGCGGAGCGGTCCCTGTTGCGCGTCGTGTCGACCTCGGCGGATCAGTCCCGTTCATTCCGTACCCATGGCGGCAATTCCGGCGGGCCCGCGCTCGTCCACCACGCGGGCCAACATCACGTCGTGGGCGTGCTCTCCGCGCACTCCTTCAGCCGTGTACGCCGTTCGTTCTACGCATGGACGCAGGCCTCGGAGAACGCCGCGTGGCTTCTCGAGAGCCTCTCACTGGGGGATTCCGAAAAGGAGTGAGATTGTTCGTCGAAGAGACGCAATTCTTTCTTGACAGACAAGCCGTCCCGGCACATCTTCCGCCCCGTAATCCGGCTTAGCTCAGTTGGTAGAGCGATCGGCTGTTAACCGATTTGTCGCTGGTTCAAGTCCAGCAGCCGGAGCCAAAAAGGCCCAGACGTAAGTCTGGGCCTTTTCGTTTTCCGTCGTCACCGGCAGAAGCGCTGGATTCTCCGCTGAGCCGGGTGACGAGCATGGGTCTCGGCGGCGGCTAGCTGGGCGGCGCTAGCGTCTCACCGGCCGCAATGTATCTTTTCGTGGCGCATCGGCGCCCCCCGCCCCGAGTGGCACGCCAACGCTCGGCGGCGCGAGAAGCTCGAGGCCTGGGACGAGCTGTTCGGCGAGCTCGTCGACGATTTGTCTGGACGGACCTTTGAGCAGCGGCAGCACAAGGGCGCTCGGGAAGCGTTGACGGGCTCGTTGGGTCGAGTCGTCCATCCCAGAACGGTTGAAGATCGTCACGACATCTTTTGTTTTCTCTCCGAACACGCGTCTCTTCGAGGCCTTGGAACGAATGCTGCGGTTCAAAATCATGGCAGACTCAATGCCGTCGTTGTTCGTCGCCGCGACGACCACGTGGTGGGCACCGCTGAGAAGCGCGTCTGCGCGTGCGGCACGTTGCGCCAGCTTGTGTCGCACGCTGAGGATCGAACGAAAGAAGTCGGCTCCTTCGGCGATGACTTCGGCCGGCATCACGCGGTCGAGCATTCGCTCCACGACTCGTTGCCCTAGCCCACGTGCGGACCCGAACGTGGAGAAGAGGGCGAGAGCGTGTCCTTGGAAGAGTTGCCGAAGTCGAGCTGGAGCCTCGAGGAACGATGTGGACTGCTCGCACGGCGGGGTGTCGATGACGACAACGTCGTAGGCGCCGGCGACCTGTCCAAGGGAGAGCGCACAGGCCGCTTCGTGGAGGCCGGCGGGGGCCGCGTGGAAAAGCTCCGTTACTCGGTTGGCTTCGAACCCTCGGTACCCCTCGGGGCTCATCTCCGCTTTCGCGATTCGTGTCAGCTCCGTCGATGTGTTTGGCATCCAGAGGGAGAGCGCCTCGACGTTCTTGTGGACCACGATGTCGTCGCCCAGCGGCTGTTCCACGACGTCCGCCAGTCGGCGAGCTGGATCGACACTGACCAACAGTGTCCGGCGCCCGGAGCGTGCGAGAGCAAGGCTCAGGGCCGCTGAGCTTGTCGTTTTGCCGACGCCGCCGGCGCCCGAGACCACGATGACTTTGGTCACGCCGCAGCCCCCAACATTCGACCCACGTCGCTGTATGGGATGCGTGGGAACTCGGGCAGTCTATGGACGATGCCGTCGAAGGGGGCGTGTTCCGGGCCCTTGACCCATCGGTTGATCACGACTCGTGCTTCGATGGCCATCTCCTTCTTGAGCGCTTCGCACAGCTCCGCGGTCTCCGAGAGGGCGACGGGCGTGGGGATGGATACGGCCCAGACGTCCAGCACTCCCGGGTGAAGAATCTCCTCTTCGATTCTCGCGATGAAGTCGTGCGCGGAGCCCCGCCGCGTGAGCTTACGGAAGACGCGAATCGAGCGGAACCAAGCGAGGGCGTGGCCAGTCGCCGGCATATCGATGACGAGGGGATGGCCTTGGGCGTGCAGCTCCCTTACGCGTTCCATGAGCGACACCACGCGGACGGCGTCAGAGAGGCTCAGGAGGTCTTTGACGCTCTCCCGCCCGAGCAGGGTCCGGGCGAGTCGTCGCGAACCGAGCAGTTTGGTCGCCGCGTTTTCCACAGCGCGCTCCGAACTGAGTACCAGTCGCTCGGCGTCCGCGAATTCTGGGCCCGAGGCCTTGTCGAACTGAATCAGGCGTGCTCCTGAACGGGACGCTGCGAGGCTCAAGGCGACGGTGGTCTTACCCACTCCGCCTTTGCCCGTGACCATCGTGACTCGGTGTCGTTGGATCTGTCTCATGTCTCCAAGACGTGGGTTCAGACGCGGCGCTGGACCAGGGGCAAGCGCTTCGGCACGTTCACGGAGTTGCACGGCGCCGGCGCTGAGCCACATTCCCCCAAATGCTGCTATGGCCAAATCAAGACGAGCGAGTCGACGCCCGTTTTGCCCAGACGGTCGTTGTATTCGGACCAGACTCGGAGCTCGAGTTCGTTGTCACCGACTACCCAGTCGACGACGCCATCGTCGTCGATGTCCGCCGGGAGCAAGAGCGTGTAGTCGCTGAAGGTTTTGTCTTCGACGCGGACCGGAGCCCAAGTCCGGTCGATGCCGCCCGACGAGCCACCGGTGCCGTTGATCCACATATAGGTCGCCATGAGGTCGTAGTCATGCATCGTTCCTGGTGCCGTAATCCGAGCGCGGAAGAGGAGCGTCATCTGCTCTCCCAGTTCGGGGACGCTGCACAGGCGCACGGTCCAGATCTGCCGCCCAAAGTCGTCACCCGCAACGTCCGAGGTGTCGTCGTCGCTGACCCCCCAGCGTGGCGGCGAACAAGAACCCGCGTCGCTGCCCGCATCCGGTCCTGCGTCCGATCCTGCGTCCGGTCCTGCGTCCGATCCTGCGTCGATGCGGACGAGGGCGTCGCTCCCTACGTCCGAGCCGGCGTCCGGGAGCGCCCCGTCGCTCGGCACGTCGGGGCGAAACACGTCCATCGTGTTTGTGTCTCCGCCGGCGTCGACTGCCGCTGGAACGTCGTTCGCGGCGTCTGACCTTTCGGCGTCCGGCGCCGGGAGCTCATCGATGCCGACAAAGCCGCACGCCGGGAGACCAAGAAGTACGACGTAGAGGCCGGTGAGGAAGGACTTGTTCATTGACGGGAGCCGACCTGAATCATAGCACTCTCTCCCGGCCGCGGCAGACTCGGGATACGCTAGAGTGATGGGATGGCCGACAAACGCACCCGCACACTCCGCTTTTTGATCAGCGCCGCGCTGCTCGCAGGGCCCGCTGGGTGCGCGGACGATCCCTCAGAGATGACACCGAGGACCAACGAGGCCCCCAACGTCGAAGCCGAAGAAACGCCGCTTCCTGCGACGGCGGACCGGGAAGCGGCTTCGGGGGCCGAACCCGCCGTCATGCAGCCAGCGCCGGTGAACGCCAATCCGGGCACTGCCGCCGAGCGCGGGCGACCGACACCCAATCTGCCATTCATGCATGAGGACTCACACCGAGAGTCCGTTCGAGAGCTGCTGCGAGAAGAGTAGCCATCCCGAACCGAGCCAGTTCGAAAGCAACGGAGCTGCCGAGCAACGTCATCCGCGCATATGTCGGTTGGACATTTGCGCAATCATGCAATATACGTTCGTCCATGAAGCACGTGCTCTTGGACGATGTGTTTGATCCGGCGCTCTTTCGCGCGTTCGGGGATCCCACGCGCATTGGTCTTGTCGCGACGTTGATGAGAAGCGGCGGAGAAGCGAACGTGTCGACCATCGCCGAGGGCGCCCCGGTGGATCTTTCGGTCGTGAGCCGACACCTAAAAGAGCTGGTCAACGTAGGCGTGCTTGAGGTGGAGCGCCGCGGTCGTGAACGTTGGTACCGACTCCGATACGAGGTCCTCATCACCCACTTCAGCGAACTCGTCCGGCAACTGCATGCGCTTCGCGATGGCGATGCTTGTTGCTGAGTACGAAAGTGCGCTCATCTCGTTTTTTTTAATCAGACACATGCATATGGACGCAAGTAAGCAAATGAAAAAGCTCAACCAATACCTAGTCTTTCCTCTCTCCCTCGCCGCGACGATCGTTGGAGCGACGTGGCTCATGAGCTTCGTTCATGCGTCGATGGTCCCCCTCACCATAACCGTCGTCGCCTTCGTTGGGGTTCTGGCTCTCGAGCGAGTGATGCCGCGCGTGGCTCGGCCTTCCGAGCAAAAAGAGCTGCGCACGGATCTCACGTTCGTTGGACTGACCGCGCTGCTCTCGGACCCCCTCGCCAACGCCCTGGTCGTCGCGTTGGTGATCGGGCTCTCGTCGATCATCCCAGCAGGCCTCGCCGCATCGATGTGGCTGCCCGCGGCCACCGCCAGCGTCTTAGTCGCCGGCGGGTTCGGTGACTATTGGGCGCATCGCTTGGCCCACGAGACTGGATGGTGGTGGAAACTACACGCGGTTCATCACGCACCCCACCGGATGGTGGCGCTCAACAATCTCCGTCTGCATCCCGTGGACTTGATCCTGAAGACGCTCTTCACGTCGGCGCCGGTGCTGGCCCTTGGTTTTTCCCCGGAGGCGATTGCCCTGGCTGCGTCCGTGCGGGGGCTCAACGTCGCGTTCCAGCACGCGGACATCGACCTTCGACACGGACCGCTCAACTTACTCTTCTCCACGAACAGCGTTCACCGCTGGCACCACTCCGCCGAGCGCTCGGAAGCGGACGCAAACTACGGAGGAGTCTTGAGCATCTTCGACCTTCTCTTCGGCACCTTTCGTGTCCCCTCCGAAGAGGAAGAACCCGGCGCGATGGGTCTCTACGATGAACAGCACTACCCCATCCACAAAGTCGCACGCTCCCTCGTCGCGCCGCTTTGCTGGAAACGCTGTGTGACCGCGGACCCGGCGCAAGACTGACGCGCAAATGTCTTCAACCTGGTCGACCCGTGGGGCAACCAATACGAACTAAACCGCTACGACTACGAGCGCATCAAGAAGGAGCTCATCGCGGCGGACGATGTCGATGCGACCCGCTATTGGCCGCCTTCACTCTACGAGAGCTTCGGTCGCTGAGCCTTCAGAACGGCCGCTTCGTGACGTAGGCCAGGAGTTCGATGACCTGGTCCACGTTCCGAGTCGTCGCCAACGCCGCGGCGTCGACTTCTTTGAGCGCGTGGTCAAGGGCGTCGTCGTGGAGCGTGATGAGTGACTTGCCGAGGGCGACGGCGGTGCCTGCGTCGAAGGCGGCGTTCCACTGGCGGTACTTGTCGCCGAAGCGCACCACGACGATGTCGCAGTTTCCGAGGACCGCGCGGTTGCGGATGGCGTTGATCTTCGCGGCTTTGTGGTCGCGCCAAAATGCGGATTCTTCTTTGCCGAGAATGGCTTCGCCGCAACCGTCGCTCGTCGGGTGATCCGTTTCGGGGCCCATCAGACGAACGGGGATGGCTTTGTTTTCCACACCCGCGGCGATTTCCGCACGCCAGTCGGAGTGGATTTCGCCGGAGAGGTACACATTCCAGAGTCGCTTTTCCATCCGGCACATGTCCCTCGCTTTGGACGGTGACGCAAGGTGCGTAGCGACGAGTGGGCGAAGGCGGTAGCGTCGCTGTGTATGAACACCGAGAGCAAGACCGCCATCGTGACCGGGGCCAACGCCGGCATCGGCTACGCGTCTGCGTTGCAACTTGCGGAACGCGGTCTCACGGTCGTGATGGCTTGCCGGAACCAAGCGCGGGGGGAGCACGCGCGGGCGAAAATCGTGGAGGCGACGAGCAACCCACGCGTGCATCTGCTCTCCTTGGACACCTCCTCGATGTCTTCCGTTCGCGCCTTCGCCGCGGACTTTTCGGCGCGCTTTCAGCGCCTTGATGTACTCATCAACAACGCCGGGAACTTTGACCTGAGTCAGAAGACACCGAAGCTGACGAGTGAGGGCTTCGAGGCCATCTGGGCCACGAACTACCTGGGTCCGTGGCTGCTCACACGGCTGCTCCTCCCGCTTCTTCAGCAGAGCGCCCCGTCGCGCGTCATCAACGTCGGCTCCAAGGGGCTCTTGGTCTACCCGTTTCTTCGCATCGAGTTCGACAATCTCGATGGGTCGAAAAGGTACAGCCCGCAGCGCGCCTACTATCACTCCAAGCTCGCTCTCCTCACGTACACCTTGGACCTGGCGCGGCGTCTGGAAGGAACGGGCGTGCTCGCGAATCTGGTGCGGGTTCCCGCGGTTCAGGTGGCCCTCGACCGACTGCCACCGATGCCGGCTTGGAAGCTGAGTGTCTACAAGATGAAGCGTCGCCGCTCCCTGGCGCCGGAGGCGATGGCGAGCGCCTACACCGCCCTCGCGTTGGACAGCGCATGGGACAGCGCCACCGGCCATGTTGTCGATGAGAACGTCAGAAGTGTCGGCAGCTCCAAGTGCTCACGAGACGCAGATACCGCCGCAGAGCTTTGGCGAGTAAGCGCAGAGTCCCTGGGGGAGGGCGCCTAATCGGTCGCGAACTCGGCGAAGGCGGCCCAGATGTAGCTGCGCCAGGTCACCTGCGCGCCTTCCGCCGTCCACGGCATCCCTTCTTCGTGCCCGTAGTAAGGTGTCGTGAGTCGCCGCTGCGTGTTGTGGACCACCAGAGATGGCGCCGGCGACCCGATGAGAGGCGTGGTGGTACCGGGGATGGGCATCCGCGTTTCGGACTGGAATGTGTAGCCGAGGTCGACGGGGCCGAGGGGCAGGAACGCGGTGACGTAGTGAAGGTTCGAGGCGACGCTGGAGGCTCCGGATTGAAACGAGCCCAAGTCGCCAAGGCCGAGTTGCGGCATGAGTGTGTCGGCTCGATGCACCACGATTCCGGGGCCTCCGGGCATCTCGTTTGCGGCGACAAGGCCGGCGACGTTGGCGACGCTGGACTCATGCAAGAGGGCGACGACGTCGTAGGGGGAGTAATCAAACTCTGCGACGAGGGCGGCGCCATCGACACGAACAACGCTGAAGCCCCAACCCACCAGAATGGCCTCAAGTCGACCTGCGCCGAAACCTTCGACCACGAGGACGCTCACCCCGCAGGTGTCAGGGATACCGTCGCCGTCTCCATCGCTCATGTCCGCGCAAGGCTCGCCGCAGACTGCGTCCATGGAGTCGGTTCCCGGCGTCGCCAAGAAGAGGTCGCAGGTCGACCATGGTGCACAACGCGGCGCGTTGTCTGAGTCACTGAAGGTGCCCATCGCGCAGGACGTACATGCCGCGTCGGTGGTGGCTGTGCCCGCGGGGTCGAGGTACTCGCCGGGCACACAACGTGTGTGCGCACTGCAGTCGAGGGCATCTTGAACAACGCTGAAGGTCCCTGTTTCGCACGTGGCGCAGGCTTGGTCGGCGCTGGTGGTTCCCTCTTCAGAGACAAAGGTCCCCGGTTCACACGGCGTAAACTCGTCACACGACTCGGCGTTTAGCGTCGTCGAGAATGAGCCGTTTGCACACGGGGAACAGGTTTGGTCCTGAAGCTCGCTGCCTGCGGCGCTCACGAACTCTCCTGCGACACACACGGTCCAGAGCGTGCACTCTGGAGCGTTGGCGAGGGTGGAGAAGGAGTTGACGCAGGGGACGCACGTTCGGTCCTCACTCGCAGAGCCAGCGAGGGCGTATTCGCCCGCGACGCACTCGGTCCAAGCTGTGCATGGCGTCGATGCATCGTCGTCGTCGTCGAAGGTTCCGGCGGCGCAGGTGGGGCCCGCGTCGAGTCCACCGTCGCCGAGGGAAGCATCCGGCGAGGCGCCATCGTCGCCACAGCCTACCACCATCGAAAGAACGAACACGCAAGTCGCGAGGTTCCGACACCGCTTAAAGATCATGCTTGTCGGTACTACGTTGCGTAAGAGCAGTTCAGCGAGGCCCCTCCGCTACGCGGCGCGTCTCCCGCCTACTTGTCCGGGGGAACCATGGGCTGCCAGAGCTCCACTTTGTTGCCGTCCGGATCCATGATCCACGCGAAGAGACCGTTGTCATGAGTCTCGGGCCCTTTCTGAATCTCGACGCCCCCTTCGCGAAGCTGCGTGCACATCTCTTCGAGATCGTCGACGCGGTAGTTGATCATGAAGCTCGATTCGCTCGGCGCGAACCACTCCGTGTCTTTGTCCGCGACGTGCCAAACGGTGACGCCTCCGTCGTCCGACTTGTCCTGGTTCCAGTGCAGGAGCGCGCCGCCCCAGTCTTCCGCGTTCATGCCTAAGTGGCGCGCGTACCACGCCGCGAGCGCCTTGTTGTTGGAGCTGGACTTGAAGAACACACCACCGATGCCGGTCACTTTTGCCATGACGCCACGCTACGACAGGGACGCCGGAAGACCGCGAAAACAAAACGGGCGCCGGAAAACGTGTCTTTGCCCTGCGCAGTGCTCGTGGGTGGAAGAGTACGAAGCGTTCTTTGGCTCGCATCGCTGGCGAGCGCGGCTAAGCGCGCGCTTCGAAGGGGCCTTCGCGTCCTCCGAGGCCAGGCAACGTGAACTTGCCGACGGCGGACTGACATCCGTCCCAGTTGATCTGAACGTTCTTCGGGTCGAAGAGTGACTCCTCGGGAGTGATGAGGTCCGGGAAGCCCGCCCACTGTTCGGGGCCGTAAAAGTTACCGCTCACGGCGGCGGGGTCCGCGCACGCACGAAGAATTCCGAGGGCCCCGTCTTCGGCAGACTGTGCCTTCGCCATAAAGGGGCTGTTTGCGTCCATGCCGCCACTGTTGGCCGACGTCGTCTGAAGACTCGTGAGAGCGAACCCAGGGTGGGCGAGGAGCGACTTCACGTTCGTGATGTTGTGCACGTCGAGAAGCTGCTTGATGCCGAAGGCGAAGGCGCAGTTGGCGAGCTTCGTCTGGTGGTAGCGCTCCCAACGAGGACCGGAGAAGCTCGCGGCTTCTTCTTCGCTTCCATCGCCACCGAGCTTGCCGCCGTTTTTGCCAAAGTACTTCGGCGCCAGAGGCGCACCGAGGCGGGCCATCGAGGTGTGCTGAACGACACGCGCGTCCTCGCTTTTGCGCAAGAGGGGAAAGAGCTTCTTGGTGAGCAGGAAGTGCGACAAGCAGTTGGTCTGCATCTGCACGTCGTAGCCATCCTTGGTGGCTTCGTCGCGGAGAGCCATGACGCCGGCGTTGTTGCAGAGGATGTCGAGTGACGTGTGTCTCGACGCGATGAACTCGGCGGCCTTTCGCACGCTCCCAAAATGCTGCAGGTCGCAGGTGACCTGCACAAACGTCCCAGCCGGCACTTCTTGCCTGAGCTTTGCAAAGGAGCGGGTGGAACGCTCGCTTTCGCGATTCAGGAGCAAGACGGTGGCGCCTAACTTCGCGAGCTCACGCGCGCATACGTAGCCCGTACCGCTCGTGGTGCCCGTGATGGCGGCAACTTTGCCTGTGAGATCCTGCGTGTGCTTTTGGATGACGCTGTCGAGATGAAGGGTCTTGATGTCTGTCATGGCGAAGGCGGTCTAGCGCCGCGGGCCCACAAGTAAAGTGCCGCGGCTTTCGTTGACGGGGAACGAGCGCAAGGAAGAATGCTCACGCGGTAGCCGGATTCAATGAGGTTGGATCCCGCTCTAGTGGCGCTGGGATCGAGGTCTCAGCGATGCAGGTTTGGATGCGGATTTGAAGGGCCAGCTCGCCAAAGGCGTGCTTAGATATCGTGCGCTCCGCACTGACGGGGTCGCTTAGAGGAGGACTTATCTTATGGACATCTCTCGAATCGCGGTCGTCGGATGCGGCCGAATGGGACGTGGCATTGCGCTCTTGGCGGCGCAGCACAAGCTTCAAGTCATCGCAGTGCCGGGGCGCGCGGGTGGACAGGAGCGCTCGCGCGAGCGTTTCTCAGACGACCGTGCCCGCGTCGAAAAGCGGGGTGGCGCTGAAGCCGGGGCGGCGTTCGATCGCATCGAAGTGGTCGAGAAGATCGAAGACGTGACGGAGTGCGCGCTTTGGATCGAGTCCATCGTGGAGAGGCTCGACACCAAGCAAGCGACGCTCAAGGCCATCGAGGCGCACGTGGCTCCCGGCACCGTGATCGCGACAAACACCTCGTCGCTTCCCCTCGAAGTGCTCGCCGAGGCGCTCGCGCGTCCGGAGTCTTTCCTCGCGCTCCACTTCTTCAATCCAGCGACGCGCATGAAGCTTGTCGAGGTCGGTGCGACGGCGCAGACAGGCCCCGAAGCCGTGCGTGCCGCGAACGCATTCTGCGAGCAGATCGACCAGACGCCCATCGCCGTGCGTGCATCCCCTGGCTACGTGGTCAATCGACTCCTGGTGCCGATGCTCCTTCATGCGATCCAGACCTTCGAGTCGGGCGTGGCCAACGCGGACGCCATCGACGCGGCGATGCAGCTCGGTCTCTCCCACCCGATGGGACCCTTGGCTCTTGCAGACTATATCGGCCTCGACGTGGTCATCGCGATGGCGACGACGATGCGCGAAGAGCTCGGCGATCCGCGTTTCGACCTGCCTCCTCTGCTCGTGAAGCTGGTGGAGCTTGAGCAGCTAGGGCGAAAGTCCAAGGTGGGCTTCTACGACTACCGCGGCAAAGACCGCATCGTGAATAGCGCCCTCGCTGAGCTTATTTCATAGGGCCTCGGCTGTGAGTCGGAGCGCGTGGACGTTGGGTGTATTGCTTCTCGCCTGCACGGGGGATGGTCATTTGCGAGGCCACGTGACGGCTTCACGAGACGGACAGACCTACCTTGCCATCGAAGATGACAACGGGGGTCACTGTGGCGACCTCATCGTCGACGGCGCCGTCTGGCGGCAACCCGTCGGAATCGCCGCGCGCATTTCGCCCGGCGTCCACGAGATCGACTGCGGAACCCTCGCGGACTATCGGTCCGCAAACGCCATTCAGTTTGACGTGCCAGCCGGCGTGGTCTTTTACTTCGACTACTGGGGTCCCTGATGCTCGCGCGTCGCTACATCGTGGGTCGGATGATGCGGTACGTCTGCGACACATCGTAGCCACGCTCTCGCCCGGCGCGTGGCGGGCCCCAGCCCGCATGGGAGATGGTGCGCGCATAGCCGCGTGACTGGTCTTCCCAGCCGACGAACATGACGCTGTGCGTGCCCACCGGCGTGCGGCCTGGGTCGTTGACGATGTAGAGCCAGTCGCCCGGTCGGATGAGACTGAGGTCAGCGTATGGGCCCTCGCGTTCAGCGCGATAGACAATGGTGCGCTTGCGCCAGCTGCGATGACCGGCGCGGGCGTAGACTTCGGACAAGTATGCGTAGCAGGAGCCTTGAAGGGTCTCGCCGCTGGAGATCATTCGGCGCGCCGTCAGAATCGTGTGCTGGCCCGGGTTTGGGTGAAGACGTGGTCCTGGTGGCGGACGAGGAGGCGCGCGTCGGCCGCGTCGGCGCGTACGGCGAGCAGAAGGGCGCTCTTCCGCGTCCGCTTCGACGACTTCTTCCGCCGGCTCTTCTTCGAAGGGCTTGACTGGCCCGATGCGCACGCCGCTATCGAGGACGATGTCTTCTTCGTACAAGCCGGCGGCGGCGGCGTCCATCACGTCGATCTCGTCGAGGCGGTCGAGTTCGGCGATGTCCGGGACCGCCGCCCCGAGAGCCAGCGCCGGCGCTTCGAGTTCTTCGACCTGCGGAATCAGGGCCTCGGAAATAGGCTCTGTGGCGACGGCGGTCAGCGCCTCCGCGCGGGCTACCGCTTCCTGGGAGCGGGCTCTCTCGCCTTGGACGCCGGCATAGAGAGTACCGGCCATCGTGGCGCCGATGGTCGATGCGAGCAGCAAGATACGGAGCCCTTCCATGGGCCGCTTACAACGCAAGAGCCGTGCCGACGCAAACCTAGGGATTGCAGCGTCGAGCCGCGAACCATGGTTCACCAATTGGGGCGTTTCCGGTTCACAAACGCCCCGCGGGGCCCGCTGAACGGTGGTCGTTCCTGTCGAAAAATGCGATAATTCCCTATGTACGACCCAAGCACGATCGAAGTGTTGGAGGGCCTTGAGCCAATACGCCGACGTCCCGAGATGTACGTCGGCGACAGGGGCCAAGCGGGGCTCAATATGCTCATCGCCGAGCTCGTGGGAAACGCCGCCGCTGAAGTCACAGAAGGGCACGCGACACGTGTTGAGGTGTCGTTGAGTGGCGACACAGTGGCCGTCGGGGACGACGGCAGAGGTAGTCCCGTCAAGGTCCATGAGCGCTACGGCGTATCGCCGCTGGAGGTGGTGTTCACGACGTTGTTTGCGTGTGGTTGCGGCTGCGAGCATGAACCAGGGCATCGGACCGGCGAAGTGAGCGTAGGCCTGAGCGTCGTCAACGCGCTCTCCGCATGGCTCAAGGTCGAGACCACTCGGGATGGGCGCCTCTACCGGCTTGGTTTCGAAAAAGGCCAGGTGAGTCACCCACTTGAGGAGGTCGGCGAGACCGAGCGAAGAGGAACACGAGTGACCTTCGCGCCGGACCGCACCATCTTTGATGCAGAGGCTTGTCTCGACACGCCGTGGCTTGAGCAGCATCTTCGCGAGCTGCCTCTCGGGGAGGGAAGCATTGTGCTTAGGCGCGACGAAAACACAGTCTGAAGAGTCTGGTGTGTCCGCCGGCGCCGACGCGCGTTGTTGTTGGAGGGTGGTCTATCGAAGTTCCGGCGAAGTCGCTAAAGTCCGCTCATGCGTGTGACTGGATGGGTTCTTTTGTTCGCTTTGGGGTGCTCTTCGACGACGGCAACGCCGGACGACGCGGCGGCTTCGCCTGATAGCGAGTCGGATGCGGCCGGAGATGCGGGTGGGGATAGCGATTCGTCCACGGATTCGTCCATCGCAGACACCTCCACGGCAGACACGTCTACGGCAGACGCGGCGGCGAGTGATTCAGGGCGTGACGGTGGACCTCAAGACGCCGGGGCTCAAGACGGCGGACCTCGAGACGCTGGCATGGACATGGGACCAGACACTTCCGGGGATGCAGGGCCTCCCACGGCGGCGGGGTGTTTCGAGGCGCAGTTTGTCAACGATGCGACGCGGCTCGGACCCGACTACGATTCGATTCCCGGCGTGCGCATCGGCTCTCACTGCAACGGCACCGACCACCAAGATATCTCCGGTATCGAGCGAGTGGTGTTCATCGGTGACAGCATCACCGTCGGCTCCCCACCGACCTTGAGCAACGACTTCTACCGCGTCGAGCTGGCGGAGCGACTCGCTGTGCGCTTTGGCCTCGAACGTGAAGAAGGCGTCCTGAACGGTTTTCGCTGGGAGCAGTGGGCGAACGCAAACCCCGTCAGCGGTATGAGCGTCGTCGAAACCGCGGGTGACTTTGCCAGCTGTGCCGAGTGGGGGGCGCGCGCCGACGACCTCCAGCGTGACGGCTCGCAACTGGAGGACTGTTTTCCGCCCTCGGCTCGCTCCCAACGGAACCTGGTGATTCTTACGGTGGGCGGCAACGACCTCAATAACCTGACGCAGGCCGCCATCGACGGCGCGATGCCCGACGAACTCTGGGCGCAGACGCGTGAGTATGTCGACCTCGTCCGCGAGGCCGTCGCGTGGCTCAAGGATCCCGTGCGTTTTCCTGCAGGGACCGATGTCGTCCTCGCCAACGTTTACGAGTTCACGGACGGCACGGGCGATGTCGGCGCTTGCGACACGGCGGTCATCACGGGGTTTGATGGCGATGCCATGGTCGGCGATACGCTGCGAGAGGTCGTCGTTTGGGCCAACCTTCAGTACATGGACATCGCCGTGACGACGGGGAGCGACATGATCTTTCTCCTCGAGACCTTCTGCGGCCACGGCTATCGACGCGATGACCCGGAAGGCCCTTGCTATCGCGGGCCCGGCCAGGACATCTACTTTGACCTGACGTGCATCCATCCAAATCCAAGAGGTCATGGTGTGATCTCGGACTTGTTCTTTTCCGTAGTCGCGGAGTAGCCATTCGCGGACCGCCGCGGAAGGAATGACCCCTATCGTTGTGCCGCGGGCGCGTCGCTTTCCAAGTGCGGCGTCTCGATGGGGAGTCGAAGCGTAAAGACCGAGCCGCCGCTCGGTGGACAGTGCACGCTGACGCTTCCGCCATGCTCTCGAGCGACGAGGTCGACGAACGCGAGTCCTAGGCCATGGTGTTCGAGGGTGGCGTCTTCTTTCGTGTCTCCACGAACGAACGCCTTGAACAGGAGCTGCTGCACATCCTGCGGAATTCCGGGACCCTCATCTTCGACGTGAAAGAGCGCGCTGTCGCCGTCGATGAGCGCGCGAAGGGTTACGTGGCGCTTGGGCGGCGAGTAACGGATCGCGTTGTCGAGCAAGTTGTCGAGGGCGCGACGCAGTAGGTCCGAGTCGCAGTCCAGCGTGAGCGAAGGAGCCACCACCAGATCCAGCTCCACGCCTTTGGGGTCCGCCAAGCCATGAGCCATGGCGACGCTCGCGCTGAGCGTCGGGACCACGTCCTGCGCACTGACCCGGCTCGGCACGTCGGAGGTCTGCAGGCGAGTGATGTCGAAGAGGTTGACGACCATGTCCCGCAGTCGCCGCGCCGCGTAGCGGGCGCTCGCCCACAGCTCGTCGTCGCTACCGCCCTTGGCTTCGTCGCCAAGGAGATCGAAGGCGAGAGTGACGATGGTCAGCGGGCTGTTCATATCGTGAGCGAGCATGCGTACGAGGTAGTCTTTGGTCCGTTCCACGGCGCGGGCGGCGCTCACGTCTTCAACGACCAGAAGACCGTAGGGCCGACCTTGAATGCGAAGCGCGTCGAGGCGGAGACGGACGTCGCGGGGCTCCTCGACGAAGGGGCGCGGAAAACGAAAGTTGACGAGCTTCTGAAGCGTTCCGTCTACAACCTGCGCTCGGTAGTCTGTCCCGAGACCCACGACATTCGTACAGGGAGCGACGTCTTCGAAGAAGTTGCGGCCGATCACCTGTTGGCGTTTGCGGCCTGCCATCTCCTCTTCGGCGCGGTTGTAGAGGACGACGTTGCCGAGCTCGTCGAGCAGCACCACGCCCACCGGGAGCGAGTCGAAGACGCTGCTCAAGAGGTCTCGATTGTCCATACGACTACGTTGCTTAAACAGCTGTTCCACGTCAACAGTGACCTGTCGAAGGAGGGCATCCGCAGTGACGTCAATCCCCGCTCGCGGGGCGGACGCTGGGTGGCCACGTCGCGGCGCTCGCGCCATGCTCGGCCCGATGGCGAAGGAGGTTGGTGAAAAGGCACGCGTGCTTCTCGAGGAAGCGCTCGCCCAGACAAACGAACTGCACCTTCCCGGCGCGCGGGCACTCCATCGCGAAAGGCTCACGAGGGTACTGGATTTGACGGGTCAGGTTCTCGGGCGGGAGACGGACGCGACCACCGCGGCGAAGGCGCGCGTGACGCGCGCCCTCGCCCAAGCAGCGAGGGCCGAAGACGCGCGTCACGGCGCCGGGCAGCTCTCCCGGAGCGCCCAGCGAGCGCCTACAATTGAGGACTGCGAACTCGGCTGGAAGAACGTAGAGACCATCGCGTCCGGTGCGGAGGCGGCGGCGGCGGATGCCCAGGCGCTTAGCGCGCTCGTCGACGATGCCCGCGTTCGAAAGGCTACGGCGGCGGCGGCGAAGGCTGCCGCCCAAGCGCGCGTCATCGTGGAGCGACGAAACCACGCGTACACATTTCACGCGGACCCAGCGTTCTCGTTTGGCGAAGGATGGTACGTCGCCGCAGCAGGCGTGCTGGCAAAAGTAGAGATTCAGGTCGAGGCGTCGCAGTCACAGAGTGTGCAAGCGATGCGTTTCCTCCGCGACGCGGGCCTCGGCGCGCAGGTGGTCGCGTACCGCTCGCGGCCACGCGCCAAGAAGGGCTTGCCGGCGATCATCGCGGCCGCTTTCAAAGAGAACGCAACGCGGGCGCAACGTGCGCTTCGCGCGGCATTTCTCGGCGACGAGGGCGTCGCGGAGAGCGTGGCCAATTGGGCGGACGAGGCGCTCTCGGACGTGCCGCGCGACGCACCCAAGGTACTGGTGTGGGTTCGTGAGGGCGTGCACGACGCGGAGCGGAACTCCATGGCGGACGAGCTCGCCGAGCTCTGCCGGCGCGCTACCCAGCGCGGCATCATTCCGTTGCTCTTCGGCGACGCGGCGGCGGTGCAGCCGCGCGGCGCCGTCGACCTAACGCTCTGCTGGAAGCTCCCTCACTTTCAAGGTGAGCAGATGCGACGGGCCCAGCTCCAACTCTTCGAGCACCTCGTCGCGGCCCATCGACTCGTGGGCCAGGTGGGCGTCACGACGGCAGGCATGGACGGGCCCGCGCTCATGGGTCTTTGGACGATGTACATCACTGACCAGCCAAACCCCCGGTTAGGGCGCTGGGTTGGAGCGGTGCCTGGCTACGAAGAGGTGGTGCGCCGCGAGGGCTATCTTGAGGCCATCGAGATGAACCTCTCGCGGTGGACGCTTAAGCGCTCCAAGCCATAAGTTCTTCGCGCCCATTCCCCAAACGGGGGCGCTGAAAAGTCTCCGCTTTGCCAAGGTGACGCCGGCACGGGTCCCGGGTTCGATGCGGGGCCCGGTTCCGATGCAGGTCCCGGGGGCGACTCTGGGCTCGTCGAGCGCTCCGACTTGAGCTGCACGTGCCGTGTTGGCGCTCATTCCCCGAGCCCCCTCGCGTGGCTTGGTGGCGTTCTGTGTTTGGGTGGGCTTCTACGACGGCGGCGAGGTGAGCGATGATGAAGTCAGGACCGCAGAGCAGGTTTGAGGGGATGGCACGCACTGTCTGTGCTCTTCTGGTGGCAACACTGACGCTGACAGCGGGCGTCGCCAGCGCCCAGAGCGAAGAGCCGGAGATCAGCGCCGAAGAGCCGGAGATCAGCGCCGAAGAGCGGGAGCGCGACGCACGCGATCTCTTTTCGCTCGCGAGTCGCCACTACGAGACGGGGCGCCTTGCCGAGGCCATCGATGAGTTCGCGCGGGCTTATGAGCTCTTTCCGCTACCAGCGCTGCAGTACAACCTCTATCTGGCCTACCGCGACTCCGGCGACGTGGCCCGGAGCACGAGCTCCCTGCGTCTTTACTTGGAGACGGAAGAGACCATGGACCCAGAGCGTCGCTCAAGTCTGGAGCGCCGCCTCGCCACACTTGAAGCTCGACAGGCGTCGGAATCCACCTCAACAACCGGCGCGAACGCACCCGGCGACAACCAACCACGTCCCGTCGTCGAAACGGAGCCCGTCGCGCCGACCCCTGAACCCGTAGAAGCTCCGGCGGAACAGAGCGGGGGCATGTCTCCGGTCATCGGCGGGGTTGTCCTCGGTGTTGGCGGCGCGTTGCTCGTTGGGGCGCTCATCGAAGGGCTCGTCGCCAACGGAAAGAACGGCGAACTCGACGAGCTCTGCAATGACGCTGGCCTTTGCGAGCGCGACCAGCACGATGCGATCGTGTCCAGCTTTGAGACGCACCGAAACGTAGCGTGGGGGCTTCTGTACGCAGGTGCTGCCGTCGCCGCGACGGGAACGGTACTCTTGCTCCTCAGCGGCGGTGACGAGTCAGAGGAGAGCGCCGGCGCCGGTTTTACGTGCGACCCAGAAGGTTGCCTCGGAACCGTGAGTGGACGTTTCTAGCGCGTCGCTCAGGACGCCCATCGGGCACGTCTCTACACGAAGGCTCGACAAGAGCGCCTAGAATCGCCCTCGCACGTCGAGGCCCGTTGGCGTTACGCCGACCTGCACCGCGGGCTCCGAACGGCCGCCGACGAACCACCAGACCAGGCCGGCCACCGTCGCCGCGCCCCCGACGATGAGGAGCACATCCGTGGTCCGCGCGAGACGCCGCACTTGCTCCGCGTTCCCTCGCTCCGCTTCCTCACAGACGGACTCGGGACACGCGGCCTCGAGATCGGAGAAGCGTCCGTTCGTGGCGAGACCTGTTCCCAGTCCGGAGATCAGCATCGCCCCGCCGACGCCGCTAAGCACGAGGGCGGGGATGTTGAGCGAGGCTTCGCCGGCGCTTTGGTTTTCCGCCGCCTGTTCGACGAGCTGTGAGATACGGCGTTCGACGTAGGCTCGGTTTTCTGCTTCTGGGCGCTGCTCCAGGTACGCGCGGTACTTGGCAATGGCTTCGTCGCGTTGACCGAGGCGGTCGTGAGCGATCCCAATATTGTGGAGCAGCTCGGGCCGATGGCTCAGCCCATAGGAGCCTTGCCAGTAGGTGAGGGCGTCCTGAAAGCGGCCATCGCTGAAAGCCGCCGCGCCGGCTTCGAAGAGTCCACGCGCTTCCTCGTTGATGGACTCGGCGCTGTTCTCCGCGTCGTTTTGCGTGACGGATTCTTCGGCGCTGTCTTGGGCGCGTACGGAGTGAGGCGCCGCCGCGCTCATCACGAGCAGCGCTCCCGCGATGAGGAAGCTCCATGTGGGCTGTCTTATGTCTTCACCCGTCATGCTCTACTCGCTCGCGATGAGGGTGGGCGGAAAGCGAAGGTTTGCTTGCGTGCCGAGTTGTCCGTAGGCGTCGAAGCCCCAGCACCACCAGGAGCCGCCTTCGCCTGCGCAGTGTGCGCTCATGCTTGAGCCGCTGGCGACGTCCGTGGCGATGACGCCCATGACGCGACGCGGCTCACGACTGGACGGTCCCTCAGAACCCAGCTGACCGAAGCGGTTGTCGCCCCAGCAGTAGACTTCGCCCATCGAGTTGACGGCACACGACGAAGAGACGCCCGCCGTGACGGCAACAACGGTGCCTGGGACGTCGACTTCGGTGGGTCGGGCGACGAAGGCGCCTGTCGCCCCGCTGCCGAGCTGGTCCGTGCTGTTGTCCCCCCAGCAAAGAGCTGCTCCGTCCTGGTTCACCCCACATACGTGCCGGGCGCCGGCGTCGATGTGGCGAAAGCGTGTCGCCGTTACCGGTTCAGGACGCGGGTCTGGCTCTTCTCGTCCAAGTTGACCGACGCTGTTGTCGCCCCAGCAGAACGCTTGCCCGTCCTCTGCCAGGGCACAGGAGAAGTCACGGCCGGTCGTCAGGTCTGTGGGGACAGTGTCCCCAAGGTCGACCTCGATGGGTGCAGTGCGGGCGCCGGGACGTCCGTTCGCTTCGCCGCGGCTGTTCGATCCCCAGCACCAAACTTCGGCTTCGCCGCGATCGGAAAGAAGGGCGCAGGTGTGTCCAAGGCCCATGTCGATGGGGCCGAGTGGGCGAGGCTCCAGCTCTACGACGGTAGGCACTTCGGTGTTCTCCGTGGCGATGATGCCGCTAGCGTTCCATCCCCAACACCAAAGTTCCGGTGGGGCGGAGGACACCGCGCAGGCGCCGTTGTCTCCGCGCGCAACGGAGACCACGTTGAAGATGAGCGGGACGTTGCGCGGCGTGCTGGAGGACGCGCTGCTCTCCGCGTAGCCGGACTGCGACGCGCCGCCGAACCCCCAGCAGCTGGCTCGCTCGTCGGCGACTCCGCAGGTTCCATTCAGTGCCGGGACCACGGACTCCAGGTCGTTGACCTCGGTGCCCGCCGAATCGACGATGGGATAGGGGGTACGCTGTATCAGTGAATCACGAGGTACTTGGCCGTGCGTCGAGTAGCCCCAGCAAAAGAGCTGATCGCCACGAAACCCGCAGCCTCCGTAGCGTCCACCGGCGCCGTTGCCGATCCCTTCGAGTTCCGGAACCAACGTAGTGTCGGTGAAGTCCTCGAGGATATCTTCTCGAGAGCCGGACCCAAGCTGAGCGTCTTCCCGAAGTCCACGACAGAATGTACCGCCGTCCACGTGGGCCCAGCAGATGCTCTGCAAAAACATCATGACGGAGGTCACGCCCGTCGCGACGCGCACCGCGGCGGCCTGGACCCCGGGCTCGCTGATGCTCTCGTGACGGTTGAAGCCCCAGCACCAGAGCTCCCCTGTGTTCGTCAGCGCGCAGGACTCATCTTTGCTCGCGTAGACGCGAGAGACGTCGGTGAGTTCTCCGTCCGCGTGGTAGACGGGAGAGGGTACGGCGGGCGCTCCCACGCTGGGGACGCCTCGACCGGTCTGACCGACGTCGTCGCGGCCCCAACATCGCAGGGTGCGGTCGTCGAGGACGGCGCATGTGTGGTCTTGGCCCACCGCGACGTCAACGACCGTCGCCGGAACGCCGTCTGCGGCCAGCGAGTTCTGCGTCGCGACCACTGTGTCCGGGGAGTTACGCCCGAGGAGCGATTGGCCGAAGCGGTTGTCGCCAAAACACCAGAGGCGTCCAATGGTGTCGATGGCGCAGCTATGCAGAGAGTGGCTGACCACCCTCGTGAAACGAGCCGTGAGCGGTCCGCCGCCGTCGACGACGGGGTGCGGCTCGCCATCTTGGGTCTCGCTGTGTCCCACGCGCATCGAGCCTGGCGCACCGACGCAGTAGAGCACTCCGCGTGTGTCCGCTGCTGCGGATACAAAACACGTGTGGTCGAGGCCGACGGAAATACTGCGTGCGTTCGCTTCGCGCATCTCGTCGCTCCCCGGAATGCGGACCATGAGCCGGGTCGGGGAGAGCGCGGGAAGGAACGTGTCATCGAACACCGCGCCCTCGTTGGAACCCCAACAGTCCACGGCGCCGGACTCGCGCCGAGCGCAGACATGTTTGTGAGCGACGGCGACCTCGACGAAAGCGTCACATTCGCTCGGCGTGCTCTCGCAGCCGTTCGTGGGGGCCCCGTCACAGTCGACGAATCCGCTCACGCACGCGTCGATGACGCATTCTTCATTCTCGCAGCGCGTTTCGAGGACGTTGTCGTTCGCGGCGCACGCCTCTTCGCATGTCTCCGGGCGAGCGTCGGGGCGCTGCAGAACATCGGGGGCGTCGGCCTGCGAGTCGGGGCCGCTGTCACGGAACGAAAAGTCATCGACGTCTCGGAGTTGTGTGCAGCCGCTCCCAAGAGCGATGACGGAGACCCAGCACCAAAGCTGCGCAGACAAGTGACGGCGCCGATGCTGGTTCTCTTTGGCCGAAACGTGCACTCCCCTCATCATACCATGCGAGCGACGGCACCGGCGCATCAGAACGGACCTCATCTTGTGTGGGAGATGGAAGTCTCCGTACGCGCTGCGTCACACCGCGGTCGGCGTTTTTGACCGTCTGCGGCGTGGAAGAGAGTACCCTGCGACCAAGCGAGCGACTTTCGTACAACCAGGACATCGACATGAGCACCATCCCCACTCTCCACCTCGACGACGTCATTCGCGATCACACCCAGGATATGACGGGGCGAATCGCCGCCGTGACGGGGACGACGAGTGGGACTGGCTATGTGTGCGCTCGTGAGCTGGCGAAGCGCGGCGCCGTTGTACTTCTTCTCAATCGCGAGAGCCCAAGAGCGATCTCGTCCCTGGCGGCTCTGAAGGAGGAAGTGCCAAAGGGTGACTTTCAAGTCATCCCTTGTGACCTCCAGGACTTCACGAGTATCTGGGCGGCCGTCGACATGATCCGTGCGTCGCATAAGCACCTGGATGTGCTGTGCAACAACGCGGGAGTCATGGCGATGAAGGACGAAGCGACAAAGGACGGTTACGACGTTCAGATGCAGACGAACGTCTTGTCGCATTTCTTGCTCACCAAAGGCGTCTTCGAGCTTCTGCGGAAGAGCGAAGACGGTCGCATCGTCAACCACTCGTCGATGGCGCGCGTAGGACCGCCTCTTGAGCAGCGCTACTTCGGCAAGAACGGCGGGGACCTCGGAGGCGACGGAGACGAGAGCGAAGGCTTCGGTGGTCCGCGTTGGCTTCGCTACCATCAAACGAAGCTGGCGAACTTCGTGTTCACCTATGGCCTCAAGGAGAAACTAGAGGCCGCCGGCGTGACGAACGTCAAAGCCCTCGTGGCGCATCCCGGTCTTGCGCGTACTCAGCTCCAGGTCACCACCGCGAAGGATGGAGGCATGGACGCTGAATCTGACTTTATGAAGCAGGCTCAGTCCCAAGAAGACGGCGCCGCCGGAATCATCCGCGCATGCATGGATCCCGAAGCCCAGTCCGGCGACTTCTTCGGACCAGAGCAGTGGTCCGGTTTTCCGAAGCGCCTCACGCCGGAAGAAGACCTTGTGACCCCGGAGAATATTCGAACGAATTGGGAAGGCTGCGAAGCCGCCGTTGGCGCATTTAAGATCTAGGCCGGTACCCACGTTCCGCTTTGGAGTCGGAAGACCGCGTCTGAGTCGATCTGCAAGAGGTCGATCCAGCCACCGTCTACGAGCTGCCTTACCACTTCGTGCTTCTCGACAATGGCGGAGATCGCATGTTGCGGTGCTTCGATGAACACCGCGAGCCGGAGCGGCGCGAACATCCAGTCGTTTCCGTTGTGAAGAGACTGCATCGACAGTCCGATGCGCAAGTCGCCGCCGTTGCCTTCAAAGACTCCGAGGTGTCCGCCGGCGACGTTGTGAAGCACTTTGTTGCCACTGCCGTAGCGAAGGTTGTCCACGGTGGAGGCATAGTATTGAAGGTTGATCCAGTGGGCGACGACCATCGGCGCCGTCATGATGGCTTCGAGAATAGCGAACTCGGAGTCTTGTTCGTGTCGGTACTCGTGCAGGAAGGAGCGCCCTTCCAGGTTCAGATGCGCGCAGTGCTCTCTCGGCGCGATGATAAACGCTGCGTTGCCCGCGAGACCCCATTCGGGGCGGGTTTGAGACCAGTCGTTGGTGCGTCGCTGAAAGAGGCGCGCGAGGCGTGAGGGCTTCGCCTTCGCCTCCGCTTCGAGGCCGACGCTCTGCGCGCGCTCGGAGCGGGCCACGGCCGCCGCCGACGAGAGCCGTGTTCGTAGGGCGGCGAGGTCAGCTTTGTGTGAGCCGGGGACCTCATCCGTGTCCCAGAGCGTGACGTCTTCCGTCGTCGTGTTGTGAAGGCCGGCGAGGAAATGAGTCTCCTCGCAAAGCATGATCCCACGTGTTTGAAGCTCCTTTCGAACATCGGACATATTGAGGAGCGCCGCCGCGGCGCGAGCGTTGACCTCTCCGCTTTGTCCGCAACAGGCGCCGCAGTCGAGTCCCGCGGCGTGGGGGTTGTTTCGCGTTTCGCTGCCGTGACCGGCGAGAAGCACGAGGCGCGCGAAGCCGCGCGTGAGGCTCATTCCTCGCAGCATGCCTTCGGCGAGATCGGCACGCGCCGATACGTCCAGCGCTTCGCCGGACACCGTCGAGACGATGCGAGGCTTCCGGCGTTCGAGTGCGTCGCTCGAGAGCCCGGACCCGGCTTTCCGAAGAGGGCTCGACGTGCCAAGGCTGTCGGCGGCGAGCTTGATGGCGTAGCCCAGGCCGAGGGACTCGACGAATGGAAACGCGGACACCGACCCGCCTTTGAAGGCGCGCCAGCGCTCACTCGCGCTGAGGTTTCGAGCGCGCCCTTCGGTGTCTTTTTCGCTGAGGTTTGTATCCGAGACGACGAGGCTTGGTGTGAGCAGACCTGGGAGCTGCGTTCTGGAACCTTCCGCGCCGGCAGGTTGGTAGGTCACTGGCAGCCCGAAGAACCCGGCGAAACCAAGAGTCTGAAGGTCGTCCGCCTGCGCGTCCGTAGAGCCCTCGAGAGCCCTGCGTAGGACCTCGGAGCGTACGTCGATGCAGAACACCGCTTGCACCGCGGGAGACTGGGACTTCGTCTTGCTGAGGCCGGCGGGCAACCCGCGACACAGCGGCTCTTGATAGGCGAGCTCCATGGCGCGTTGAAGGAGCCAGTCGCCGTGATTGAGCCCTCGGCTCGGCTTGGCGCGTCGAGCGCGCTCCCACTCTTTGAGCCCCTGCGTGCCGAGCTCCTCGTGCAGCATGGACTCCCACACGACACGAATGGCGAGGAGGTCGAAGATGGTGTCGTCGGTCTCGCCCCGAAGCTCGGCTTCCCATCGCTCGTACGCGCACCAGGAGGCCCAGCCGTTTTGGTCGAGCAGGAGCCCCCACAAGTACGACTCGATGGCGTCGGCGGGAATCCCGAGCTTTTCGACGCCTTGTCCGATGGCTTCCAGCGCCGTTAGCGGCAGAGACTGGGCGAGGGCGCGGCAGTTGTGGAGGCCCATCAACAAGCGTGGGGACTTGTCCGCGAGGGCCATGCGCCGCCAGCTGGCGTAGAGCCCGCCGCTTCGGTCCGGGCCGAGCGAGGCTTGGCCCCCGTCGAAGTAAGCTGCGCAGAATTGCGTGATGGTGTGGGTGACGAAGTCTTGCCAGGACATCTCGCGCACCAGATCGCGCGACGCATCCGCGACGTCTCGGACTCGCAGCAAGGTAGCGACGGCGGGAGTGTCTTGGCCCGCGAGCGTGCGCAGCATATGAACGCTCATCGGAGAGTCACCGTTCTGCTCTGCGATCGCCGCCTCGAGGTGCCTGTCCTGCATCGTGCCTTCGTCGAGTGCGCGCTTGTAGAAGGCCCGAGGCATCGTTAGGCGCGTGCCGCTAAGGGGACTCATCGCGGCTTCAACCTCCGGCAGTGATTTGTCGATCATCCCCCAGAAAGGATTCACGGCGATGAAGCGGTCGAGGGGCCATGTCGGCGCGATTTTTCGGCACGCAGCCTTCACGCAGTCTTTGATGTGTGCGGGAACGGGTCGCACGCTGGGCTCGGTGGAAGTGGGCTGAATCATGAGAGGGTCTCGGCGTTTTCGGTGAGGGGTCGGGCCGTTGCTTCCGGCAAGTGCGGAGGCCAGAGGCGAAAGGTCAGGCGCGTGAAGCGCTCATCCAGGTAGAAGCCGGCGAAGAGCCAGGTGTGGAGGCGCCGCGCGAAGGCGCCGTGGGGTCGAAGTTCCACGGCACTTTCGACGGCGAAGAGCGCAGCGAAACCCGCGAGAACAGTGAGCGGCGCGGCGAGCGTGCCAAAGTGCTCCGTCGCCGGCCAAAGGGCGAAGGCTGCGGTGTGGAGCGCTGCGTAGAGAAGGGGAACCAGCGCCGCGCTGACGACGGTGGTGAAAGTGAGTGGACGCGCCAACCACGGCACCGCAGACCACGCCACGATGAGCGAGAGGACGAGGGATTCCAGCGGAAAGCCAGCTGCCAATGACGTGACGAGGGAAGCCGTCGTGGTGACGACGAGGGCGAGGGCCCAGCGGAGGGCGCTTGGTTTGCTCCGCGCTGCCATGGCGTTGAGGCGCCACGCATCAACGGCGGAGCCGGCGCTGAGAAACGCGTGGGCTTTGTAGAACGAGTGCGCGACGAGGTGCAAAAGGGCGAGAGGCCAGAGTCCAAGGCCACACTCGACGAGCATAAAGCCCATCTGCGCGCAGGTGGACCACGCGAGGCCCACCTTCACGCTGACGCGAGTGCGCACGATGAGCGCCGCGAGCACTACAGTGCACGTGCCGATGGCGACGAGGACGTACTGAGCGAGAGCGGCTAGCGCCATCAACGGCGCGAGACGAATCATGAGGAAGCCGCCAAGATTGACGATGCCCGCATGCAGGAGAGCGGACACGGGGGTCGGAGCCTCCATGACCTGAGTGAGCCACCCGTGAAACGGAAGTTGTGCGGACTTGAGGGCGGCGGCGATGACGAAGAGGAGCGCCGCGATGTGCATCTGTGTGGAGAGCTCTGTTTGCGCAGCGGCCCACTCAAGAACGCCATCGAGGTAGAGCGTGCCCGTGGCGTGCGCCGTCAGTGCCATCGCCGACCAAAGGCACACGTCCGCCAGCCGACTCACGAGGAACTTCTTGTGCGCGGCGACGAGGGCGGGCGTTCGCGTCCGGAAGAAGGTCAGGAGCTGATGCAGCGCGAGGCTCGTCAAGGTCCAGGCGCCGGCGAGGACGACGAGGTGTCCGGTCGATACGAGGGCAGAGACCGCCGCGAGGGTCAGGAGCAACCAGCGTGCGTAGTGGAGCGCTCGGGGATCCGCGTCGAGATAGTTCCGTGAGTAGCGCACGATGACGACTGCGAGAACGCAGACCAGGAGCAGCATCACGGCGCTGAGCGTATCGACGCGAATCAGCGCGTTGGCGTTCTGGGTGGAGCCGAAAGCGCTCAGGGTTGCGAAGGCAGCCGCCAGCAGCGCCGAAGTTCCCGCCGCGGCGAGGGCGACGCGAAAGGGTCTTTCCCGGCGCGAGAGCATGGCCGCGACGGCGAAGACCAAAGGAATAAGAAGTGCGCACGCTTCGGCGGGACCGGAAACCAAGGAGTCGAGAATCCAAAAGTTCATGTGACTGCTCTAGTGGTCTTGACCGTTCTGTAAAAACACATAATAAATATCGAAACGTTCTCTTTTAGAGAACGCATATGCGCGTATGACCTTAGACGACCTGAACTTTCATCACCTGAGGTACTTCTGGCACGTTGCGACGGACGGGAATCTGACGCGCACGGCGCGGCGTCTTCGCGTCGCGCAATCGGCGCTCTCCGCTCAGATCCGCCAGCTCGAGAGCCACTTCGACCAGCCGCTCTTCGACCGCGACGGCCGCCGTCTCGTGCTCACGGAAGCGGGGACCATCGCTCTGATGTACGCCGAGCGGATCTTTGGTGAAGGCTCTGAACTTGTGTCGACGCTCGAGCGCGGGCGTGGGACTCAGCAGGTGTTGCGCGTCGGCGCCGTGGCGACGCTATCCCGGAACTTCCAGCGCTCCTTCATGCAGCCCATGCTCGAGGAGGTTGGCGTTCAGCTGCGACTCGAAGCAGGAAGACTCGACGAACTCCTCGATGGTCTGGAGGCGCACACCCTGGACCTCGTTCTTTCGAACCAAGCGCCGGCGCGACCGGAGAGTCGGTTGCGCACGCATCGACTCGCGCGCCAGCCCGTGAGCATCATCGCGTCAAAGCCGCCGCCGGGGTTTTCGTTTCCGGAAGACCTCGCGCGCTACCCCATGATCGTCCCTGGTCCGACGAGCGAAGTCCGCGCGGAGTTCGATGCCCTCTGCGACCGCCTCCGCGTCAGCGTGCGCATCTTGGCGGAGGTCGACGATATGGCGACAATTCGTTTGCTCGCGGCGGACGCGAATGCCCTTGCGATCGTCCCCTCCGTCGTCGTTCGCGATGAACTTCGAACAGGCGTAGTTCATGAACTCTGCGTCGTCCCCGACATCGCCGAGAACTTCTATGGCATCACGCTCGCAAGGCGCTTTCAGCACCCTCTGGTGCAAACGCTCCTGGCGCGCGAAGAAGAGGAACTGCTCGCCATGGCGTAAGCGCCAGTCTTCGTATTAGACGGATCACAGGCAGCATGAGCGGTCGATGCCGAGGGCGTCGAAGGTCGTGCAGGTGTCCGTTGCGCCGTCGTTGATGTCCTCGACGATAGCGCCGCACGGGAACATCCGCTCCGCGGTCCAGAGCACGGCGGTTCCTTGGTCGCCCCCGACGTAACGATTGACGAGGCGAGCGCCGATTTGGCCGCGGGACGGCGCCACCGGCGAGTCGTCAGGCGCCATCGGCGATGACCGCGGATACGTGCCCCGAGCTGCTTTGGGCGAGCTATTCGACGGCGCACATGGCGCCAACGCCCAGCGCGCTAAACGTGGAGCAGGTGTTTGTCGCGCCGTCGTTGATGCCGGGAACGATGTTGCCGCAGGGGAACGTGCCATCGTCGTTCCACAGCCGCTCGGCGGTGAGCACCCCGTCCACGGAGCGGACGACGATTCGCGCGCCAACGTCGGCCCCGCCTCGTCCGGTGCCATTGACCGGGGAGGTGTCCGGGACGCGATGACGACAGGCGCCCACCTGCGCGTCGATGACCGTGTTGTCGCCTGCGCCATCCGCAGAGACGATGCCAGGAAACGTATTGTTCCCGTCAACGCTGAGGCTGCTTTGGTCGATGGCGACGATGCCGAACTCTTCGTTTTCGACGAGGTTGTTGAAGATATCGGCGGAGCAAGGAAGGGACGCGTTGGTGGACTGCTGGTCGACGCGAACTCCGGCGTTGAAGATGGAGTTGTTTCGCACCACCAGGCCCTCGGCGCCGCGCACGAGGATGCCGTTTCCGGATGGGCCGAGGATCACGTTGTTTTCGATACGCATGTCGGAGAGGACTCGCTCGTCGATGGATGCGCATTCCGGCATGCTCGCGCAGCTGCTTGAGGCGACCAGCCCGTAGATGCCGCCGACGAAGACGTTACTAAGGATGCGCGCCGAGTTGCCTTCGCCGCCTTCCCCGTCAGGGTTCAATTGGCTTGCCCGAACGTCCACGTTGTTGCCACCGCCGATGAAGACGTTGTTCTCAAAGAGGCAGTCCTCGCTGTGGTGGCAGGTAATCGCCGAGTCGCCCGTATTGGGCGCGCCGCTTACGTAGCCGCCCGCGATGTCGCTCCGGCCCCGTGGGTTGAAGTAGTTCCTTCGCGCAGTGACGCCGCGCGACCGCCAGGAGGTGATGGCGTAGCGGTGAAAGTCGTAGAACTCACTGTCCTCCACGACGACGTTCGTCGAGTCGTTGACGGCGAAGAGGTGGGTGTTCTGCTCGCGGTTGTTTGTCGCGACAAGACCGCCGCGAAAAGTGATGTTCCGAGAACCGTAGACGGCGACGACGTTGGAGCCAGCGCCGTCAACACCGACCACGGTGAGTCCATCGAGTACGTAGGAGTCGCATTGGCGAAGGAGTACGTTGATGCCGCTCTCGCCGGCTTCCATGCGAATCGCTGCGCCACGTGGGTCCTCCGAACGGATGGTGATGGGCATCCCGGGGCTTCCCGAAGGGCAAGGCGCGCCGCCGCACGCTGTGCTCGCGGACTCACAATCGATCTGCAGGTAGCCCGTCGCTGCGTCAGCGCCGTAGTCACCGGGGAGCAGAATGAGGGTGGCGCCGGGGGTCAACCTTGAGAGCGCGAGGGAGAATGTGCGAAACGGGGCACTTCGCGAACCCTCGTCGCCGTCATCTCCGGTGGGGCTGATATAGAGCGCGTTGGTGGGCCCGGCATCGACGACGTCTGGTCCGCCGGCGTCGGGCGAACCGGCGTCGGGCGAACCGGCGTCACTCGGAATGGCAACGCAGCCCAGTTGAGCGTCGCATCGCTCGTTCGCGCCGCAGTTGGCATCGTTTGGAACGGCGAGACACACGCCGTCTTGGCAAAGAGGCTGGACGCAGGCGGTACTCACGCTGCATGCACTGTCCGTGGTGCACTCCGGCGGCGGGCAAAACTCGGGAGTCTCGACGGTGCAGCGCGGGTCGACGCACTCCCCGCCGAGGCAGGAATCGAAGGACGGGTTGTCGTTGGGGCAAGCGACGCCTTCGCAGTCTCGCGTAATGAGGACCGTCGCCACATTGATCTGCGAGCCGACGCTGACGGAAGCGCTCCGGGAGATCACTTCGACGCCTCCGCGCAGCAGCGTGACGGTGACCGGGGTTTGCCCGCTTGTGACCTCCGCTTGCGCCAAGCGCGCCCCGCGAACGTAGTCCGTGTCCGCGGCGGCGACGTGGTCGGAGATGAGCGCGCCATCCCCACTGCCAATGGTCAATCGAACGGCGTTGAACTCGGTCCCCGGGACGAAGTCTGTTTTCAAGTCGACGCGAAGTGTCGGGCCGTCGCTAGAGCAAGCGGCGAGAAGCGCCACGGAGACCACGAAGCAAAGCTGCAAAGGGCGAGACATGGCCACAGCCTAGTGGTTTTTGTGGTGCCGGGCCCATTTTAGGGCGCGGCGGGACTGAACGCGTCGCGGAGCAACTCAAGGTTCGCCGCTCCTGCGGGTTTTGTGAGTCGCCAGCCCGCAGGGGTGCGTTCGGCGCCGACATACCAGGCGTCGCGCTGCTGGCCGGGCGTGAATCCCACGAGGACGCTGCCGCGTCCGTTGGCCAACGTGTTGCCGCTGAACCAGACAAAGAGCGCATCGTCGGCGATGTCCGAGAGCTTACGTTTGAGGTTGGCGGAGCTCGTCTGATGGCGATGGATGATGGGGCCACGCCAGACCCGCTGCTCTTGGCCCCGAACGAAGCGTCGCTCCGTGACGATGCGCGACGGCTTGAAGGGGGAATCACCGCGGGACCATCGCCGTCGCTGCCGACGCCGAAGGCGCCGCTGACTTTAGCGGAGAAGCCAAGCCACTTCGGGCCGAACCAGTTGTCGACGCGCACGAGAAAGGCAGCTTTGACGTGCGGCGTGAGCAACGCCATGATCCCATCGACGCACTTTGTGAACTCGCGGTCGTCTTTGTCGTCGTGACGCGTCCAGCGACGACGTGGCTGGTGCGCGCCGGTCATCGGCTCACCGTACTCGCCAGATGCGCCGCACACTAGCGTGGTCGCGACGCGACGACGAACGCCGTGTGCTCCTTGGCCCCGACGTCCGGCTGCGCGATGTCGACGAACCCCGCCGCTTTTAGCTCACCTTCGAATGAGCTCTTGTCGAAGACCTTCACGAGTGGCGCCTTCCCGAGCCAGCGAAGCAAAGTCACGATGGGCGTGTAGGGGACCCAGGACTCGCCGAGGCAGGGCGTGGAGGAGACGAAGAAACCGCCAGGTCTGAGGAGCCGATGAATCCTCTCTAGCGCGGCCCCTCGTTCTTCGAGGAGATGAAGGAAACTGTAGGCGCAGATGCCGTCCAGCGAAGCGTCGGGGATGGCGTCGAAGGAGTCGTCGAAGGCACCCGCGTGAAATGTGACGTTGTCAATGCTTTGCGTCTCCGCCTTCCGCCGAGCGATGCGTACCATCTCCGTGGAGACGTCGAGTCCGTGGACGTGGGCGCCGCGTGGTGCGAGGCGGAGCGCGAGGGAGCCGGTCCCGCATCCAATGTCGAGGACGACGTCTTCGGGCAGCATGAGCGATTGTGTGATCTCGATCTTACGCTCGAAGACGTCGGGAAGTTCAACAGGTTTTGCGGCGTACTCTTCAGCGAGTTCGTCCCAGAATGCAGCGTCGGTCATGAGGAGCCTTTCGGGTGAACACGCAACCTAGTCTTCGTAGACGGGTCCGCTCGGAGTGAGTTCGGGACCGAGTGTCCCGTTTTCGGTCCAGTCCAACGACAGCCACTTACGCGGAGTTGTTGGGGCCGGATTCTCCAACAAAGAGGGCGTTGTGGCGCCGAAACCCCTCGACCATCGCGGCGCGAACGGCCCGCAGCCGTGCGTTGTCTCGGAGGTCCGGGTGGCTGAGCAGCCAGAGGTCAGCCACGTGCCGAAGGTCTGTGTTCTTCAGCCTGCAGAGCTCCGGCGTTGCGTCGCCGGCATAGGTCGGCAGCATGCCGATGCCGTGCCCTTCCACCACGGCCTGAGTGAGGAGCTCCACGGAGGAATAGTTGCCCCAGGGGCGAATGCGCGGATAGCTCCCGGAATTGATCAGACGCTCGTGAATCTTGCGTGTGTCGAAGGACACCCACCTCGCTGAGGTGTCCGCGGCTTCTGCGTCGAGGCGCCCCGCGTGCTCTCGCCCGACGTAGTTGCACAGGGTGAGGGGAACAAGCTTGGTCCCGATGAGGTGCTCCGGCGGCTGCATGTCCTTTCCAAGGATACGAAGAGCGATGTCGGCTTCGCGCTTGCTGAGGTCGAAAGGGCGCGAATCAGAAACGAGCGTCAGCTCGATGTCGGGGTATCTCTGGCAAAGCTCCGCAAGCTCACGGAGGACGATGCGCGAGACGAAGTGGTCGCAGCAGGTGATGGAGACGACGCCGGAGAGGCGTTCATCTTTCCCGACGAGGCCGCGTTCGAGCGCCGCCATCTCCGCCTCGACGCGCTCTGCGCGCGGAAGCATCTCTTCGCCCGCGGCGGTCATGACGTAGCCGTCGCGGTTGCGGTCAAAAAGACGCGCGCTGAGCTGCGCTTCCAGTGCCTCCACGCGACGTGCGACGGTGGAGTGGCTCACGCCGAGAGAAGCGCCGGCGGCACGAACAGACCCGAGGCGGGCAAGGGCGAGGAAGTGCTGCACGTCGTTCCAGTCCATGAGTTGGGCATCCTAGCACCCTGCATTGTGCCGAGGAGCTAGGAGCCATTGCGCTCTTCGCGGAGTGGTACTAACGCGCTCAACATGTCTCTGCGCCCCCGACACGCCTTGTGGCTTCTCCCCGTTCTCGCCGCAGTTGGCGCTGGGGTCTGGCTCATGCGCACGCGGAACGGTCCGCGCGTCGACACATTTTACGCTGTTCGCCGCCCGCTCATTCAGACGCTGGTGACTTCGGGGCGCGTCGTTCATCGTCGACAGTCGGAGCTTGGGTCCACGCTTCAGAGCACCGTGGCCGAGATCCTGGTTGATGAAGGGGACACGGTGGAAGCGGACGCTCTTCTAATTCGTCTCGCCGACGATGAAGCACGGGCGGCCCTCGCAGAAGCGGAGGCGACGCTCAGCGAGGCCGACGCGCGTCTCACTGGCGCTCAAGGTGTCGGTAGGCGTCTGGCATCACAGTCCCTTGCTCAGGCACGCATCGACGCGACACAGGCCGTCCGCGAGTACGAGCGATCCCAGGGACTCTACGAGTCCGGCGCTATCAGCGAAGCGGAACTCCAGCGGGCTCGGCGCGACCGAGACGCGACGCGGAGTCGCCGCGTCAGTGCTTCGCTCGAGGTCGCCGCGTCCGCGCCTACCGGGAGCGACGCGCAGGTGCTGCGCGCGGGGCTCGCACGGGCGCAGGCCCGTCTGAGAGCCGCCGAGGCGCGCCTTAGTCAGACGCAAATCCGCGCGCCAAGCGCGGGGAGGGTGCTCGCGCGCCACGTGGAGCGCGGAGAGGTCGTTCGACCAGGCGAAATTCTGGTCACCTTCGCCGGCGATGGGCCCCTCGAGATCGTAGTGCGACCCGACGAGTCGAACCTGGCGCGCCTGTCCGAGGGGCAGCTCGCGTTGGTGTCTCCGGAAGCGTTTCCCGAGCGGAGAATTCGAGCGCGCGTTGCCCGCATCGCGCCATCCGTCGACCCAACGCGCGGCACCATCGAGATCGACCTCACCATCGAGGACGAAGAAGCGGCAGACGAATCGCAGTCCCCCTCAGACGATAGCGCGCAGCCGGAGGCGGGCGCCGAGGCTGACGTTGCGGAGTCCGATAACGCGGACGACGAAGTTGTCGGCGGCGACGGCGCTTCTCTTGAAGAATCAATCCCTCAGGCGCCGGGGCCCGCGGAGCGCACGCTAAGGCCGGACATGACCGTGGCCGTCGAAGTGGAAGTCGGCCGCACCGCCGACGCCCTCGTGCTCCCGACGGCGCTTGTCCGCGACCTTGGCACGAGCTCACCGTGGGTCCTCGTGGCGGACAATGGCGTGGCGGTGCGTCGCGACGTTCAGCTGGGGCTCGAAGGAGACGAGCTCGTCGAGGTGGCCGAAGGGCTCGAGGAGGACGACGCGCTCATCGCACCGGAGAGTCCCGTTGGGCCCGGCGAGCCCGTTCGTCCACGCGCTGCTCGGCCGGCGGTCGAGTAGATGCTCGCCCTCAAGCTTGCGTTTCGTTTTCTGCGCGAAGGGCTCACTCAATCGCTGCTCATCGTGAGCGGCGTCACCGTCGGCATCGCGGCGTACGTGTTCGTGTCGGCGCTGATGACGGGACTCGCGGCGAACCTCGTGGATCAGACACTCGGCGCTCAGGCGCACATCGTGATCTCTCCGGCGGAGGAGACGCCGCGCATTCTGATGGATGGGCCAGAGCTCTTCGCGCGCCAAGTCCAGGCTGCGGAGCCGACGCGTCGTCCCTTCGACCAGTGGCAGCGGACCCTCGCTCGTGTCGAGAGCTCGGGCTTGGCAACGGCGGTCTGCGCCAAAGTCACCGGACCGATCATCATGAGCCGCGGTGGCGCTCAACAAGGCGGTCTCCTCGTCGGCGCCGACGCCGCCCGGCTTCGTGGCATTATCGACTTCCCGAGCTACATGGTACGCGGCGCGTACCGCCTTGGAAGCGATGACGCGCTTATCGGAGACGGCCTCGCAGAGACCCTCGGTCTATCCGTTGGAAGCTTGCTGCGCGTGCGCAGCGGCGAGCGTGAAACAACCCTTCGTGTCTCGGGCATCTTCCACCTCGGAAACGCCGGTGTCGACGATGCTTGGGTGGTGAGCTCACTCCGCAACGCCCAGACGCTCCTCGACCGTGTCGGCGATATCAGCGCCATCGACATCCGCGTGGAAGAGCCCTTCGACGCGGAAGCGCTGGCGACGCGCCTCAGCGAACGGACAGGCCTGGAAGCGCAGAGCTGGATGGCGCGCAACCAACAACTCCTCGTCGCCCTCGAGAGCCAAGGGCGCTCCAGCCAGATGATCAACATCTTCGTATTGCTCGCCGTGGCGATGGGCATCGCGAGCGTGCTCGTCGTGAGCGTCGTTCAGCGCCAAGGGCAGATCGGAATACTCCGGGCCATTGGAACATCACGCCGAACGGTCTTGAGCATCTTCCTCTGGCAAGGCGCGCTCCTCGGCGTGAGCGGCGCAATCCTTGGGATCCTACTCGGCGCGCTCGTCGCGAGCTGGTTAGGCGGCCTGGTTCAGTTCGACATCGTCGTGTCGCTCAATCTCGTGCTCTCGGCGCTCGGGATTTCCCTCATGACCGGGGTGCTCGCCGCGATTCTCCCCGCGCGAAGCGCCGCGCGCATGGACCCCGCCGTCGCCATCCGAGGTGACGCATGAGCGAGCTTCTTCTTTCTCTCCGCGACGTCCGCAAGTCCTTCGGCGATGAAGTGAAGGTGGAAGTCCTTCACGGCATCGACCTGAAGCTCTACGCCGGCGAGATGACCGCGCTCATCGGGCCTAGCGGCTCCGGCAAGAGCACTCTGCTCAATCAGATCGGGCTCCTCGATAGGCCAAGCTCGGGTACCATTGAGCTTCTTGGCAAGGACATCAGCTCCCTTGACGACGCCGGCTTAACGGCGCTGCGTGGTCGCTCGCTGGGCTTCATCTTTCAGTCCCACCACCTGCTCCCGGCGTTGAGCGTCCTGGAAAACGTGATGATGCCAGCCGCCGCCGTCGGCGGAGGATTCACGCGCGAAATGGAGCCACGCGCACAGTCGCTCCTGGACGCCGTGGGCCTAGGCGACCGAACGGACTCATTCCCGAGGCAGCTCTCGGGCGGTATGCAGCAGCGCGTCGCCGTGGCGCGAGCGCTGATGAACGAGCCTTCTCTTGTCCTCGCCGATGAGCCAACGGGCAACTTGGACACGGAAAGCAGTGACCGAGTCTTCGAACTCCTCACGCGACGCAACGAAGAGGAGCAGACCTCGTTCCTCATCGTCACCCACAGCCACGACCTCGCTCGGCGCTGTCGGCGTGTCGTCCGTATCGTCGACGGGCGCATCGATGGCGACGGAACGCCGGCCGAAGTTTTGGGCTAGGACGCAACGAAGCGCACTCTCGCGCAATTCTTGCGACGACTCGCGCAACCCGTGCGCGAGGCGACATGCGGCGTCCCCCTGAGCCAACGAAGCATCTTTGGCACGGGTTCTGCTGGCGAGGCTCCCGGGTGCATCGCGCGCCCACCAAGGGGGCACGTATGAGCAAGTGGACGAAAAGGTTGGAGTTGCGAGGGCCGCGCTGCGTCAGATTCGGCGGTCCCAAGTGAGCTCTTTTCCCGTCGGACTTCGCTCCTGCGGAGGCGCGGAGCATCAGCACGTGCCACGCCTCATTGCCCTTACGGGAGGCCCCGGAGCCGGCAAGACAGCGGTTCTTGAGATGGCTAGCCGCGCGTTTTGTCGCCACGTGGCGATTCTCCCGGAGGCCGCCGGCATCGTATTCGGTGGCGGCTTCCCGCGCGCCCCGGGGGAGTTGGTGTTGCGTGCGTCCCAGCGTGCGATCTTCGGCATTCAACGTGAGGTCGAGCGGCTGGTGCTCGATGAAGGCGAAGTCGCGTTGGGTTTGTGCGACCGCGGCAGCATCGATGGGGTCGCGTATTGGCCGGGGCCTCGAGAGTCATTCTTCACGGAGTTCGACACGAGCATTCAATTGGAATTGGCCCGTTACGCCGCGGTCATTCACCTTGAAACACCGCACGCGACGCAGGGCTATAACCGCTCCAACGCTCTGCGCGTAGAGACCGCCGAGGAGGCACGCGTCATCGACGAGCGCATCGCGGATGCGTGGCGTGCCCACCCTCGACGTTTCACCATTCCGAGCACAGCGAACTTTGTCGACAAGGCGCTTTTGGCGCTCGCGAAGATTCGCGGCGAGTTGCCCGAGTGCTGTCGGTCCTCGGACTGACGACTCGCCGCGCAGAAACTGCGCGGTCCTTCGCCATCCACGCAAAAAGCGCCGCTGCGCGTAGGAAATGTCGAGGAGTGGCCTCTGGTGCGCTTCGTGCAGCACCCAGGCCGATGTCCAACCAGCGACCGGTCCGTAACTACATGACGCCGCTTCCGCACACCATCGGTGCGGAGCAGTCCCTCGCGAGCGCGTCGCGTCGCATGAGCCAGCTTGGTGTCAGGCACCTTCCTGTGCTTCAGGGAGGGCTCCTGTGCGGCGTGGTGTCGGAGCGCGATATTCTGTTTCTTCGTTCCCACACCGGCATCGATCCCGAGCGAACGAGTGTCGAGGAGGCCATGAGCGCCGAGCCCTTTGTGGTCGGCCCGGAGATGCCCATCGGCGCCGTAGCGCGGAGCATGTCGAAGCGACGCATCGGCTCCGTGGTCGTCGTCGAAGGTCAAGATGTGGTGGGCATCCTGACAACGACGGATGCCTTGGCCATTCTCGCTGACGTCGTCGACAGTGTGGGCATCGCGCCGGCGCCACCGGCGCTCGTACCGAGCGTCGTGCGGGTGCGTGTGTTGGAGGAGCACGTGGCGCTCCGCGGGTTGCTCGCCACGATGAGCAGTCTCGCTGAGCGCGTGCTCGACACGGACAACGCCCTCGATGAAGAGCTGCCGCTTCAGGCGCGCGAGGTCTATCGAGCGCTCATCCGTCATCTGGACCTCGAGGACCTTATTCTCGCGCCTGCGCTGAGATCTGCAGATGCGTGGGGCGAGGTTCGCGCAGACGCCCTCGTCGCGGAGCACCGTCGCCAAAGGGAGCAGTTTCGCGCCGCCTTTGCCGACCAAGATGGGGGCGGCAGCGTCAAGCTCGCCTCCGGGCTGCTGAGAATCGCTCCGCTCATCCTCGAAGACATGGCGCACGAAGAGGAGGAGCTGCTGACGGAGGCCCTCCTCGGAGACGACGTCGCGATGGTCGCGCCGGGAGCGTGAATACGTCGCGGCCAAGCATCCGAACCGTTCTTCCAATGACCAAAAAGCAGTCCTATGCCCACCATTGACCGAATTCTCTGTCCTACGGACTTCTCCGAGCAAGCGTCGCACGCTCTGACCTACGCCCTTCGCTTGGCCGAAGGCCTCCACGCCGAAGTCACGTTGCTGCACGTGTGTCCGAGTTTCCCCTATCTCACGCCCGGTGAAGACTACGCGCCGCTCGCCGATGAAGAGCGAGCCATCATGGAGAGCGCGCAGAAGGAGCTTGATAGCTGGGTTCGGAAGTTCTCGAAGACGACCACCGTGCCGCTGAAGTCACGACTCGACGAAGGCCACGCGTACAAGAAGATCAACGCGGCCGCCGACGAACTCTATGCGGGCCTCATCGTGATGGGCACTCATGGCCGGAGCGGCTTGTCGCGGATGGTGATGGGCAGCGTGGCCGAGAGGACCATTCGAACCTCGTCTCGCCCGGTCCTGACCATCCCTCGCGCGATGGCGAAGACGGTGCAACTCAGCGGAGCGCCCTCCGGCGGGAACATCGAGACCCCTCCGCATATTCTCCTCGCGACGGACTTCTCTGACCCCGCCGACCGGGCCTGCGAGCTGGCCAAGACACTCCGCGAGTCTTTTGGCGCTACGGTTCATGTGGTGCACGTCATCCTTCGTCCTGACGACGAGGTCTTTGGGGGCGACAGTCATCTTCATGACAAACGCTTCGCTGCCTACGAACTTGGACTTGAGACGACACTCGAGGCCTTTGGGCGGAGCTTTGGGCCCGGCCCGAAGGTCACGACGAAGCTGCTCAAAGGCAAACCCGTAGAGCGTATCCTCGCCGCCGCCCGCGCCACGAAGGCGGACCTCGTTTGTGTGGGTACGACGGGGCGAGGGATGGTCGATCGACTTCTCATGGGAAGCACTGCGAGGGCTCTCATTCGCGACAGCGATGTGCCGGTGCTGATAACCCCTTGAGCCAGCGCACTCGCTCCTCCGATGCCGTGCTAGCTCATCGACGCCGCGCTGTTTGGAAAGAGGGCGAGGGCTGCCATGACGGCGAGCAAGATGAGCAGAGCGACCCATGCCCAAGGCGAAATGGAGCGCTTCTTGTCTTGTGAAGGAAGTGTCATGAAGAGAACGTTTGCGAACTCTGTGCCACCGTTGAGCTTCCCTTAGAAGGTGAGTGACTCACCCTCCGCCTTCGCGGAGCGCGCGGCAAGCCACGGGCCCAGCGTGAGCGCGACGATGGCCGCGATGACGAGGCCAGCGCCGGCGAGCTGGTACATGGAGGGCCACTCGGCACCCAGGAAGACGGCGAGGATGCCCGAGGCGACGACGCCGGCGAGGATGCTGGAGCTTCGGTTCACGGGCACGCTGAATGTGTTTTCGCTTGGGTCGAGGAACACCAAGGTGCCAAAGATCCCAGTGCCCTGAGAAAGCACGCCGAGGAACATGGTGGGCAGGATGGCAGCAGCGGGGAGTGCGACGAACCCATCGCGAATCGCGCCGAGTACGGGCCCCGTCCCAACGAGCGCCGCGATGCAGAGAATCGCGACGGTGAGTGGGGTGGCGACGAGCTGCTCTTCGACGAAATAGCGGAGCGTCGCCTCGCGCTCTTTGGACTTGGCCTGTCCGCTCATGATGCGGAGCCGCACGAGGTAGGCGGTGAGGTAAAAGAGCACGTCGAGGGCGCACGTCAGCGTAATCGCGTATCCGCCTTTCTCCGCGAAGGCGACGACGAGGGCGGCCATGCTCAGCGCCAGCCCCACGAAGGAGAACCAGCGCGCCTTTCGTCCGCTGAGGGCATCGACGACGGGCGCGATGATGAGGACTCCGCCGCGCATCAGGAGCATGATGAAGACGATGGACACGCCTTCGAAGGTGTAGGCGAGAGTCGTCGTGGCGATGATCATCGCGGTGCATGCGCCGGACAGAGCGGTGAGGCGCCTCGGGACCGGCCAGCTGCGGCCGAGGAAACGCCGCTGCGTCGCATGTTTCCACCAATCCATCTTCGTCAAAAAAAGCAGCATGACGCCGAGGGAGGTGAGCGTAGAGATCGGCAGCAGGCTAAGCCCGGCGATGGCGTCGGCGCCGGGATAGAGGCCGCTTGACAGCGCCTTGGTCAACGCCGAGTAAGGCGCGTACGCGGCAAAATAGCCGAAGGCAAAAAGCCAGATAGAGTTATTGCCAGCGTTCTTTGCCACGTGTTGACCATAAGCATGGGAGGAGCGAGCCGCTGTGCGTCAACGCGCAGTCAACCTCCGCACATGGCATCGTACTGCGGGTCACGAGCCCGGTAGCTCGGGTCGGTGCATTCGCACCAGCGTTCCAGTCCGCATTGGTCTCGACTGCGATGACAGGGAGGGCACTCGTTGCAGTGGGCGTCGCTTCCCGGGTCGTAGTCCGTGGGACAGAGCGCACGTTCGTTCGCGCTATCCCAAACCGTCGGGTCACCGCTCTCGCGAAACACCAGCGTGCAGCTTGCGCCGTGATTCAACCCAGCGACGGCCTCAGCGCTGCGAACCTGCGGCGGCAGGCAATCGCAGCTGCAGCGAATTCGGCACATGCCCTCGCCGGTGCACTCCATGTTGTCGTTTGGTTCGACGCCGCATCCGCAGTTCCCGGCTAGACGGCAATCGCTCACGCCGCCATGGGCGTCGCGATGTCCGCCCGCGCAAGGGCGGCCGCACCCGTCGTCTTCCCCGCAGAGGCTGTCGCTGCAGTTCGGCACGCACGATACGTCGGTGTCGGCGTCCGGCGTTCCTCCATCTTGCGTCCCGCCATCGCTTCCGCCGTTTACGCGTACGGTGCACGTGCCGTACACGCGCTCCTCTGGGTCTGCGACGAGCTCCAGCGTCAGTCGCGTGGGGGCATGGCCATCGACAATGAATCGCCACTGAAAGGGCGGCTCGTCGCTTTCGAGTTCATCGAAGCGAGCGACGGGCGCTCCAGCGCCGCTCGTGCGCAGGTTGATGTTCGTGAGGCCAGACGTCGGATGCGTGAAGCGGACGACCAGGGGTGCGCCGCTGAGCGCTGTGCCTTCGATTTCAAAGCCATCATCGCAAGGCAGCGGTTGCGGCACGTCGGTGGGTGCGCCGGTGTCCGTGAAAACGACGTCTGCGCCCGCATCGGCCAAGGTCGTATCCTCATCGTGTGCATCGGCGCCGCCATCGACTCGCCCAGGCGGCGGCTCCCCGGCACACGAGACGAGCAAAACGAGCAGGGTGCGGAGCCAGCGCATTCGTCGAGGATATCACTGCGGGCGCAGCTTCTTCCGGCGCAGCCTCTCACCACCTAAGAAATTGCGTGGTAGGCTCACTTGTTATGGGGAGCTTCGGACGTGGGAGATGGCGATGCCGCCGGCTTTGGACCTTCGTCCTATGGGCGATGCTCGCGGCGTGCAGCGGAGAGCAGGCGCTCTTCGTCGATGTGCGCACCGATTTTATCCCGGGCCTGGACTTTGACGAAATAGAGGTCCAACTCGACAACGGAAGCGTTGCGCCTATTCGCGCGGACGCATCGTCGAGTGGGGACTACGTGATGGGGTTACGGATTGGTTCCTTCGCCGACCTGGCCCCCGGCACACACGGGCTGACGGCTCAGTTGCGGCGAGGCTCGACCTTGGTCATCGAGCGAAGCGTATCCATCACCTATGATTCGGACCAGGCCGTCGCGACAATTGTCATCACGCGTTCCTGTCTCGGTGTGACGTGCGACACGGAAGGCGCTCCAAGTTGCTTGGGCGGCTCGTGTGTCGACGAGCGTTGCACGGAGGAGACGCCAGAGTTTTGCCCGCCGGCGATGTGCGAATGCACGCCGAGCGCTTGCGAAGACGCGATTTGTGCAGCGGGCGGAGCTTGCCTGTACCGCTCTTTGTGTCCGGCCGGAGAGGCATGTCGCGCGGGGATCTGCACAAGCGACACGCTGCCATCCGCGGTCTGTCCCACTGGGAGCTGGAGTCCGGGGACACCAGTGTTTCGGGACGCGACGACGGAATGGGGGCTCGACGCATTCTCTGGAACGCGGGTTCACATCGTCGACCTCAACAATGATGGCTGGCCCGACGTCGTCGCTCACAACGTCGCCACGATGCCTGAGGATTTCGCAGCGGGCGGCGCACGTTCGCTCTACGTTCTAGAGAACGACGGGTCGTCGTTCCGTGACCTCACGCAAGAGTCGGGGATCGTTCAGAGTCGTGGCGGCTCGAGTAGTCTCGGTCGTGCCATCGCCGTCACGGCTTTCGCGGATGTTAACAACGACGGCTACCCGGACGCGTACACCGGGTGCGTGACGGAGCCCGGTGTGGGACTTTCGGAACAGCGCAGTGAGATCATGCTCGGCAACGCCGACGGGAGTTTCTCACTTGGGCCCGAAGGCGCGATTTCAAACACCGTGGACTCACCAAGCGGCGCTTCGTTCGTGGACTTTGACCGGGACGGCAACCTCGACCTTCTCGTGGGGCAGTACTACTTCGACGCCGGCGCCGGACGGGTCGCTCAAAACGACCGGCTCTACCGCGGAGATGGGGCCGGCGGCTTCACGGACGTGACGAGCGCGAGCGGTCTCACCACCCAGCCCTGGGGGAACCTCGACGATGTCGATCAAGGGCTCGCTCATTCCATTGCCTGGGGCACCCTCGCTCGAGATGTGGACTCGGATGGCTGGCCTGATCTTCTCGTGTCTTCCTATGGGCGCGCACCGAACCACTTTTGGCGCAACGTAAACGGCGTGTTCGAGAACCAATCCGTCGTGAGCGGATACGCCTTCGACCCGCGGATGGACTGGAGAGACAACTGGGGGGCGCAGTGTTATTGCCTGGCGAATGGAGGGCGTCCCGAGTGCGCTGGGGTCGCGTCTCCTCCTCCGGGCCTTTCCCGCTGTCCGCCCTGGGATCCCGTTCGAAGTGTTCTGCCCTCTGCGCTTGGCGGATTCAGCGGCACGACGGCCGCCGGTGACCTCGACGGCGACGGAGACCTGGACCTGCTCACGAGCGAAATCTGGAACGTGTATACGGGGTCGAGCGGCGACAAGAGCGAGATCTTGTTCAACGAAGGCGCGGGGCGCTTTGTACGACCCGGTCCCGAGGTGACCGGAGCCGTCGCAACGCCCACGGCGATGTACCAGGAGCAGACCCACCTCTCGAACGCGGTCCTGGACTTCGACAACGACGGGCGCCTCGACGTGCTGCTCTGTGCGGCGAAGAGCGATGAGCCCAGCGCACTTCTTCGTCAGACAGGGGCGCGTGCCTTCGCCGAAGTGAACAACGCGGACGCATCACTCATCGCTGGAATGAGCAGCGCGGGGGTCGCGGACTTCGATCGCGACGGCGACCTCGACGTGCTTGTCGCCGGGCCTTCTGGCCGCTCGCTTCATTTCCTTGAGAACGTCACTCCGCCGGCTAGCTTTGTCGAGATTCAGCTGCAACCCACCGAGGGCAGCAACGAATGGGCCGTCGGCGCACAAGTCACCGTGCAGACCGCGACGGGCACGCAACTCCAAGAGGTCGGAGGGGGGCACGGTCACTACGGAGGGCAAGACGACCGCGTCCTCCACTTCGGACTTGGGGGAGCCTGCGAAGCCCAGGTTATGGTCCGATGGCCAGATGAGACGCAGACCACGGCCACCTACACGCTCCCGGCGGGGCATCGTTTTGCCGTCTCTGCAACGGGAGTGGTCGTAGCGCCGGCCCCTTAGAGTTTTCTTAGGGACCAGCTCAACGAAGGGTGCTACTCCGTGTCGCCGGGGAGTCGACGTGGCGGCGCAGCGAGCTGTCCCGCGGAAGAGGGCTGCTGTCCGAGCCGCCCGAAGGTCTGGGCGTGCCGCTGCGGCGGAAGCGCTTCAATGCCGGTGTCGGCGATGATCTGCGGTTGGAACGCCGGCGCCGAAGCGCCTTCCAAAGCGTAGGCGTATTCACGCAGACGCTGGGTCATCTGGAAGCCCCACTTGTCGCGTACCTGCCGGCAGTGGTTGAGGTCGACTTCGCTGATGAGCACGCCGTCGCGGGTTCGTGAGAGCCCTGGCGTGCGGCCACCGTCCGGCGCGGCGACGTAGCTTGAGCCGTAGAAGTGTCCGAACTCGTTGTGTGCTGCCTTGCCGTCACCGCTGGTGAAGGCGTTGGGAAAGCTCTCCGTGCCGATGCGGTTGATGGCGGCGGTGAAGTAGTTGTTGGCGATGGACGCGCAGCGCGCCTCGATGGGCCAGAGCGGCTCCGAGAGTGCGCCCACAGTAGCCGATGGGTTGAAGACGATCTCTGCGCCGTTGAGGCCAAACATGAGCCAGTTGAGCGGATGGTGGCGGCCGTAGCAGATGTTGACGCCGATGCGTCCGAACTCGGTGGCAAAGACGGGGTGGCCCGTGTCGCCTTCCATGTAGTACGTGGACTCGTTGAAATCGCCGACGCGCGGGATGTGGTGCTTGCGGTGTTTCCCGATGACGTTGCCGCGATTGCCGATGACGACGGCGGTGTTGTGAATCGTGCCGCCATGGAGCTCGTCGCGTTCGAGGATCGGCGAGACGATGACCATGTTGTAGCGACGGGCGAGCCCCGAGAGGAGCTGCGTCGACGGACCGTCCACAGGTTCGGCAAACTCAAGCCAGGGATGCTTCTCGCGCGTGCAAAACGCGAAGGGCATCGTCCACGCTTCCTGAAGCCCGAGGACATTGCAGCCCATCGCGCCGGCGGCGTGAATCATCGTCTCGGTGCGGTCGCAGAGCGCCTGGAACTGCTGCTGCACGGGAGCATCCGTGGGTTCGACGATGCGGTTTTGAATCACGCCGACGCGAACAAGACGCGGCGCGCGCATCTGCTCGGGGGTGGATGAGAACTGGTAGCCGGCGACGTCGAAGTCGTGCTCGTCAGCGAGGCGTTTCGCCTCGGGCGCGATGGGCAGCTCCTCCGGCATATTGCCGTAGAGGATGCGAAACGCCTCCTTTTGGTCTTCTTCGGGCAGCTTGCGGAGCAAACTCTCTAAACTTTCGAGCTCTTTTGGGGTCGCCATGGCGTAGAAATATCATTCTAGCGCCGGCGCTGCACCACTTCTTCGGCGAGGCACGCCAGGATGAGTGGATCGGATAGGCTGCGGCCATGAAGAGGCTGTTCTTTCGCCTCGCGGCACCCAACGAAGGCTGAGTCTGGGCACAGCTTCAGCGTGTCTGTCGGTAGCGCGATGAGCTCGGCGTACTAACGAGCGTCGTACTAACGAGCGTCGTAGGCGCGCGAGTGGACTGTGAGACTTAGAGTGCCGTTGATCTCGCGCTGGAGGAACCCGTAGCGCGCATGAACCCCGACGGAGAAGTTGGGTCGCAAGAAGTAGCTCACGCCGGCGCCTCCGCGCAGTGTCCACTGACCAAAGGACTCGCTGAAGTGAGCCAGGCATCCGGGCGCGTCGCTCGTGCCGTTCACGACGATTATTCGTCGTCCGGCCACAGCTTCCACTTCCAGACGGAGGTTGCCAATGCCGACGCTGCCGCCGGCGATGAGGCCGCCGGCGACGGCCATCGCGTTGACGAGCTCCACGTCCGTGGATGCGCTGTCGATTCTGCCGGCGAGGGACACTCCGCCGACAGCGGCCTCCAAACCGATGAAGAAGTTGGGGTGCAAGAACACCCTCCCGCGGAGGGCGAAACGAACGCCGGTGCCGCTGACGAGTTCGTCCGCGTTCCAGCGATGAGGAACGTTGTCGTGCGTCGCGCTTCCGGCCAGCGCGATGTCGTCCATGCCAAGGCGGAGAGTTCCGACATCGAGTCCGAAGGTCCATGCGCGTCGCCGGCTTACATCCCAGCCGCCGAAACGATGGCAGCGCGACTCACCCACGATGCGCGAATCTCCAGCACATGGATTGGGGGTGGACGCGGAATCGTCATCACTCCAGTCGTCGTCGGACGAGCCCGAGTCGTCCGACGAGCCCGAGTCGCTGGATGACGTGCTGTCGTCGTCACCGCAGCTTGTGCCGAGCGCGTGAACTTGATTTACGCCGACGAAACTCAGCGCCATGACGAGCAGCGTGCGAAGGACCCCAGAGCTCATCAGTTGGAGCTCCAGTCGAAACAGTACGAGGAGGAGTCTTCGGGAGCGGCAGCCACGGCGTTCAGCCTTACACAAACATGGAGGTGTTTCCCTGCCCAACTTGGGGGGAGTTCGTAGGCAATCGTCTCTTCTGCCCGCATCCGCCCGTCCAGCTCCCCTGCATGGATCTCCTCCCTCGGGTCGTAGACGCTCAGGACTGTTTCGTCTCCGCCATGGGAGGCTCCGACGCGCACGGCGCTAAGGTCCACGGCGACGGCGTGGCGACATGGGTTGCCAAAGGCGAAGTGGATCGGGATCCACGCGCGGCCCCCGCTAAAGGATGGCGTGACCTGGAGGTCGAGACACTCGAAGCGCCTCGCACCCTCCATTTGGCCCACCTGAAAGAGCTCGCCGCTCTGGTAAGGAGCGCAGGCGACGAGCAGAAAGAGTCCTAAGCAGCGTGCGAGCACGCCAGTGAGTGTGACCGTCTATCGGCGGAAGCACAAAGCGTCGAAGGGCTACTCGGCGGCAGGCTTCCCGATATCGTCGTCGCCGAACTTCTTGTGGGTTCCGTCGCAGAAGGGCACGCCGCCCGTGGCCTTGCACGTACAGAGAAACGCTTTGCCGTCTTTTTCGGCGGTGAACGCGACGGGCGTGAAATCCGTCCCTGCGTGGGAGCCGTCACAGAAGGGTTGGTTTTTGCTCTGGCCGCAGGCGCAGAAATAATATTCTTCGCCGGCTTTGAGCTCGACGCCGAGGGGGCGGTTTCCCGCAACGATAGGTAAGGCCATGAGTGTCTTTCGTTTCTATTCGAACAGGGTCTATCCGCGGCCGTGCGGCGCGTGGAAGTCGATGATGGGTCCAGCTGGAACCACACGTGATGGGTTGATGGTCTCGTGGCTACCAAAATAGTGCTCCTTGATGTGGAACATATCGACGGTGTCGGCGACACCGGGGTGCTGGTAGAGCTCACGCGTGTAGGCCCAGAGGTTTGGGTAGTCGACGAGGCGACGCAGGTTCGTCTTGAAATGCCCGACGTAGACGCTGTCGAAACGAATCAGCGTCGTGAAGAGTCGCCAGTCTGCTTCGGTGATGACGTCGCCGACGAGGTAGCGCTGCTTTGAAAGACGCTCTTCGAGCCAGTCCATGGTTTCAAAGAGCTGCGCGAGGGCATCGGCGTAGGCCTGCTGCGAAGTCGCGAAGCCGCAGCGGTACACGCCATTGTTGAGCGTCTCGTAGACGCGCGCGTTCACGGAGTCGATTTCGCTTCGGAGCTCCACCGGGTAGTAGTCGCCGGGGGTTGCGCCGACGTCGTCGAAGGCGGAGCCGAACATACGAATGATCTCGCTCGACTCATTGCTGACGATGGTGCCCGTCTTCTTGTCCCAGAGCACAGGGACGGTGACGCGGCCCGTGTAGTCCGCCGCGGCTTTTGTGTAGACCTGGTGCAAACGTCTAGCGCCAACGATGGGATCCGGGACGACGCCGGCGCCGTCTTCAAAGGTCCAGCCTTCCTTGCCCATGAAGTGGTGGACCACGGACACGCTGACCATCTCCTCGAGGCCCTTGAGCTTACGAAATATCAGGGTCCGGTGCGCCCACGGGCACGCCAGGGATACGTACAGGTGGTAGCGACCCGCCTCGGCCTTGAAGCCACCATCACCGCTTGGGCCGGGCGCGCCGTCCTTGGTGATCCAGTTTCGAAACGAGGCGTCCTTTCGAACGAACTTCCCGTTGTTCTTCTTCGTGTCGTACCAAACGTCGTGCCATTTTCCGTCGACGAGTTTTCCCATGTTTCATTTCTCCTAGCGCTCCGAGCGATGGCCTGGAGCGGTGTGCGTTTGAGGTGTCTGTGGCGAGGTCGAGGAGCGTTCAGGTCGTGGGTGCCAAGGTCCCCATGTGGCCGGCTCGGTAGTCACGAATGGCTTGTTGGATCTCCGCCTGCGTGTTCATGACGAAGGGGCCTTGTGCGACGACGGGCTCGCCCAGCGGCTCTCCCCCGAGAACCAGGACACGTGTTCTTTCAGACGCGTTCAGCTGCACGTTGCCCGCGGCGTTGCGGTCCATCACAAGGAGGTCTCCGCTCTCCACCGAGCGCGAACTCTGCGCTGTCCCTCGTCCCTCAAGAATGAGCACAAGGGAGGTATGTCCCGCCGGTGGCTCAAAGAACGCTTCGCCGCCCGCGGGCAAGTCGATGTCAAAGATGGTGATGGGGGAGTACGTCTGCGCGGGCCCCGTTTTGTCCTGGAGGCTACCGGCGATGAGCCGTCCGCTTCCTTCGCCAAAGGCGAGCGTGGGGAAGGTGTCGCCGGGGAGTGACTGGTAGCGTGGGCTGCTCATCTTCATCCGAGCTGGCAGGTTGACCCAGAGCTGGACCATCTCGAACATGCCGCCCTGCTCGGTGAAACGACGCGAGTGCTTTTCTTCATGCACGACGCCGGACGCAGCGGTCATCCACTGTACGCCGCCGGCTCCGATGGTGCCGCCGCCGCCGTGGGAGTCGCGGTGATCGATCTCGCCTTGGTAGGCGAAGGTGACGGTCTCGAAACCACGATGTGGATGCTCCCCCACGCCACGAGGCGTGGTGGTGGGTTCGAAGCGACGCGGCGCTGCGTGGTCCATGAGGATGAAGGGACTCAGCACCTGGGCGTCGATAAGACGCGGAGAGAAGAGCGTGCTCACCGCGAAACCGTCGCCGACCCAGTGTCGCTCGCGCGCGCTCGTCGCGTGAGCGATGGGCTTGAGCGTTCTCTGTGTTGCGGAACTTGCTGCAGGCGCGCTCGCCGAAGGACCGGCAGGCGCGCAACCGAGCCCTTGAGCGAGGCCACCGGCCGCCATCGCCGCGATGAAGTCTCTCCGTGTTGGGGTTTCGTTCTTGCTCATGGAAGAGAGGTTAAGACGACGAAGTGGCCGATACTAGCGGGCCAAATGGACTTTAGAGTTGCGTGGTTGCACCAATGCGAGGCTTTTGTGGCAAAGGTGGGACGGTTTTAGCGGCGCTCTGTGCCCAGCGTGCGTTGACAGCCTTGAGCCCACGCGCGTACCTCGGACTATGGAAACTCCCTGGAAGAACTGCAGCGCCTGCAAGAAGCCCATCGATTTCGGTGCCATCTACTACCTCTGCAGCGTTTCGACCTGCAATCGGAAGCGAGGCGCCAGGACGTTTTGTTCCATGGACTGTTTCGACGCTCATGTGCCAGGCGCCAACCACCGCAGCGCGTGGGCCGAAGAGAACGTCGCGCCGAAATCATAGCCAAGCCGCCCGTGGGGATGGCTAGGAGCTTAGGGCGGCGCTCTTTGCCGGGATCTTGCTCATCGCGCGCTCTGCCATGGCCGTGATGGTCAGCGAAGGATTGACGCCAGGGTTGGCACTCATCGCCGACCCGTCGATGACGTAGAGCCCGTCGTATCCAAAGACGCGATGTTCCGAGTCGATGACGCCGCTCGTCGCGTCCTCGCCCATGGTACAGCCGCCGAGGATGTGGGCGGTGCTCGGTACCCCAAGGAGTGTCTCCGTGAATAGCCCGCTGACGACGCCGCGGAGCTTCTTTGCAAAACGCTCGGCGATGTCCGTGGCTTCGGGGATGAACGCCTTTGGCGCCGCCCCGTCGAGCTCCGTGATCATCGCGCGCCGAAAACCCGTGCGTGCTTTTCGTCCGAGGCGTAACTGAAGCGTCCCGTCGAGGGTCTGCATGTAGAGGAGCACTTGGGAGCGGCGGGAAATGTCGCGGACGGTGAGGGCGCGAAGCCAGCGAGCAGGCTCCTCCATGAATCGTTTGGCGGCGCGAGTGCCTCGCGAGAGCAGGTTCGAGCCCGGCCCGTGGGGAAGGATCATGGTGCGAAAGAAACCGCTGCCCCGGCCGTAGCGAACGGGCTCCACATGACTGTGTTCGTCCGTGTGAAGGATCGACGTGATGGCGACGCCGCGTGTCAGGTCTTCTTCCGCGTCCGGCGCCACCACAGCGAAGAGTGCCTCGGAGTTCGTGCGAACCATGCGGCCCAGCGACGAACTCAGCTTTGGGAGCCCGTCTTCTTTCATCGCCAAGAGCAGCGGTACGGTCCCCATGACGCCGCCGGAGAAGATGACCTTGTCCGCCGTGAAGGTACGTCGCTCGGCGCCAAAGCTTGCCTTCGTTTCCAGGCGGTAGCCGCCGCCTTGGGGCGCCACCCGCAAGACCTCTGTCTCCGCTTCGATGGTGCAGCCGCGCTTCTCCGCCAGGTACAGATAGTTGCGGTCTAGGGTGTTCTTGGCGCCGACGTTGCAACCGGTCATGCACGCGCCGCACTGTGTGCAGCCCACGCGCGCCGGGCCCTCACCGTCAAAGTAGGGGTCGGGGACTTTTTGGCCCGCAGCGCCGAAGAACACACCGACTTCCGCGCGGTGAAAGTGCTCTTCGCGTCCGGTCTCTTTCGCGATCTCTTGGAGCACCTTGTCGGCGCGGGTTTCAAAAGGAACCTCCGCGGCTCCGAGCATTCGCTTCGCCGTCGCATAGTGCGGCATCAGCTCTTTGCGCCAGTCCGCGAGGTGGGCCCAAGACTTCGACTGGAAGAAACCGAGCGTCGGCGTGGGCAGAGTGTTGGCATAGACGAGTGAACCTCCGCCGACGCCCACGCCGTGCAGGATGGTGACGTGTTCGAAGAAGCTCATCTGGAAGATGCCGCGGAGCCCGGCGGAGGGCATCCACATCCAACGCTTGAGGTCCCAGTTGGTCTTCGGGAAGTCTCCGGGCTCGAAGCGGCGCCCTTTTTCGAGCACGCAAACCGAGTACCCTTTTTCGCTCAAGCGTAGGGCCGAGACGCTTCCGCCGAACCCCGAACCGACGATGATGTAGTCGTAGTGCGCGCCCATACCAGCCCATGTTATTCGCGCAGGCCTCTGGTGGGAAGCCTGAGAAGGTCCGGCTCAGTACAGAACGCCGTCGACGGGCGCTTCGGCGTCCGGGATCTCGTCTTCATTTAGGAGCTGGCGTAGGTCGCGCTCGATGACGACGCACAGGGCGTTCATGGGAACATCGTTCATGCTCCGCTCGAAGGGATCTTCGCTCGCGTCGCCGAGGCCCTCCATCGTCAAGAAGACCCAGCCGACGAGGGCCGAAGCGACGACGTAGGTAAAGAGCCATGGCCACGCGCCCGTCGCCGGCCATTCAGCAGGGAGGCGCTCGCTGAATACATCGAGGAGCCCGAAGGGCACCGTGAAGACGAACGCACGCGTGAACACCCGACTGTACTCTGCATAGAGACGCGGAAGCGGCGTCTTCTTGATGCGCTCGGCTTTGCCTTGAAGCGTGTAGAGCTCGCGGAGAATCGCCATCATATCGATCTGATGAAAGAGATCGAGGGAGCCTTCCTTGACCATCTTCGCCAGGGCTTTGCCTTGTTGGCTGACGAGATGAGTGGCGCCGTTGGCTTTCGCCTCGAGGTCGTCGAGTTCGTCTGCCGGGACGAAAGGCGAGAGCTCCTTGCGCCAGTCGTTGCGCATATGGTCCTTGTGACGAATCAGCCGCTCTCGCGTCGCCCTATGGGGCTTGTCGTGAAAGCGTGAGGTGCTTCGAAGCTGAACACGAAGCGCGTTGATCCAAGCGAGCTGCCGGTAGATGAGGGCGCGCCGAACTTCGTGGGCCGTCTCGCTTTCATCCCCGGGCAGCACATAGGAGACGACGGCGTTGGCCCAACTTCGGCTCTCGTTGACGACCCCTCCCCAGATCTTTCGGCCTTCCCAAAAGCGGTCATAGGCGGAGTTGTTCTTGAACCCAGCGTAGAAGCTGACGGCGATGCCCATCACGGAGAGCGGGGTAAAAGGAATGCGCATCCACTCGAAACCGGCGATGGCGTAGAGGCCGTAAACCGCCAGCGACCAGGATCCAACGATGACGACGTTCCGTACGGCGAAGCGCAAGACGTTGCTTACCGGCAAACGACGAGTGTGAAGCATCGGCGGAAGCTACCTCACCTGGCGTCAGATTCCAGTAGCCATGAAGCCCAAGCGGCTTGTTTCAAACGCGCGATCCTGAGAGATTAGGCTGGCCCTCCCGTGAAGAGATTTGACCGTAAGTTTGGCGAGAACTTCGTCTCGGAGCTGCCCACGCAGCCGGCGGTGTACCTGTACAAAGACGAAGCAGGCGAGGTGATCTACGTCGGAAAAGCGAAGAACGTCCGACGTCGCCTCGGCAACTATCGCAACGCGTCGCGAAAAAGGGTTCACCGGAAGATGCGTGAAATCGTCAAGGCCGCCTCGACGCTCGAGGTCAGGCTCCAGCCCAGTGAAGAAGAGGCGCTCGTGGTGGAGGGGCGCCTCATCCGCCGCCTCAAACCAACGTTCAACGTCGCGGGTAAGTACTCGTTTCTCTATCCAGCGATCGGCCTCGTTCGAACGACGACGGACACACGTCTGTGCTTCGCGACCGACACGGAGGCCTGGAGCGGGCATTCGTTTGAGTGGTATGGGACCTTCTCGTCGCGACCTCGGGCCAAAGAAGCCTTCGACGTCCTCATCGAAACTCTCGCGCTCGTAGGGCACCTCGAGAAGACGTCTAGCCTCGGTCCTCTGCCGGATGTGGTCGGGTCACGCATTGCGGGCGTACGCCGCCTCGCCAAACCTGTCTTTGTGGCGTTGGAGCTTTACTTGGCGGGGCGCTCACCTCGTCTCCTCAGTCTCCTCGCCGTTGCGCTCTTGGAGAAACCACGGGCGAGGCGAGAGGCTTCTTGGGTTCAGGCGCTGCTTCGGCACCTTCGAGACTTCTACGAGGGAGACCTCGCGCCGCTTCGGGCAGCACTCGAGCGTTCCGGAGACGAGGGGAGCTTTGTTCCCCAAGACGAACGTGACACTCTCTTCATCCGCCACGGCACACAAACGTCTATGTAGCGGGGCTCTCTTTGACCTCCGTAGTCCTGCCGGGCTATGTGGACGCCATGCGCAGCGCCGAAGCCAAAGTTGTATTCCCCTTCGTCTCCGTCCTCAGCCTCCTGGCCTTGGGCGCTTGCAGTGAATCGACCATCGTCGCCGACGGCGGTGCGCTCGACGCGGCCGCAGCGGATACGAGCACCGGAGATATCGTTTCCGTCGACGGAGGCGGCTCGGATAGCGGTCCACGAGATGCCGGCCCCGTCGGCGCAGACACCGGCCCGGTGGCGGACAGCGGCGCCCTCGACGTTCCCGTAGTGGGTGAGGGTGCGCCCAACGTGCCCGGCCCCTATGCCGTCACCACGCAAGCGGGCATGGCCGGCGACACGCCCGTCAGCATCTGTATTCCTGGTGGTGTTCGTGCCCCCCTCGTCATCTTCGCACCAGGCTTTATGATCGCCTCGACGTTCTACGAGCCGACGTGTCAGCGCCTCGCGAGCCATGGCTTCATCGTCGTCCGCGCCGACCCGCCTTCGGGCTTCACGACGTCTCATGACGCCATGCGAGACTCCCTCGTCGGCGTCCTCAACTGGGCCCTCAGCGAGTCACCTTTCGTTGCGCAGGTCGATCCAGGTCGTATCCTCATGAGCGGGCACAGCCTCGGCGGGAAGCTCGCGACGATGGTCGCGTCACAGGACGCTCGCGTGACGGCGCTCTTCGGCATCGACCCCGTGGACGGAGGCTTCGGCGCCCCGGACGTCGTTCCTTCTCTCGCCGCTGGCTTGACGATTCCCGTGGGATTCGCCGGGGAGACCACGAATGCAGCTGGCGGCTTCATGCCTTGCGCTCCCGCGGCGGAGAACTTTCAGCAGTTCTATGCAGCGACGACGAGCGCCCCTTGGGCAGCGCAGTGGGACTTTAGCGGCGCCGACCACATGGACTTCGTCTCGGCACCGGCGGGCTGCAGCTTCTGTGGCGTTTGCCCTGCGGGAAGCGCCGATCCGGCCAGCGTCGTTGAAGGGATGCACACGCTCATCGTCGCCTTTGCGCGTCGTCATTTGAGCGACGACGTGACGATGGAGCCATGGCTCGTCGGCGCTCAGGTGCCGACGGGCGTCGTCGTCACGTCTCGCTAACGTCCAAGTCTCGACGTTCTTCGGCGCGGCCCTAGAACTCCCCGATGAGCATGTACGAAGGTCTCCGCCGGGAGCGAGTGGTGGCGTCGGCCCAGTTTGACGGCCAGAGGTTCCGCAATGCGCCCCGCGCCGCGTCGGGGGAAGCTGTGGCCAAACCCAACCCTGCGCCGGTGATGCGCGAGTACTTCTTTGGCGGCGGTGAGCGGGTGCCGAAGTCCCCATTGCCCATCGTCCGGCCCCACGATGCCTGGAGCGTCGCGCCAAGCAGCAAGCTGCGGGTCACCTGGCTCGGGCACTCGACGGTGCTTCTTGAGATCGACGGCTTCCGCGTGCTCACCGACCCCGTGTTTGGTCTTCGCGCTTCACCGGTCTCCTTCGCCGGGCCCAAACGTTTTCACCCAGTGCCCGCCACTGTCGACGAGCTACCAGAACTCGACGCGGTGCTGCTCTCCCATGACCACTATGACCACCTCTGCGCGCCCACCATTCATGCGCTCGCGGCGATGACGATGCCCATCGTGACCTCCCTCGGCGTCGGCGCCCGGCTCGAGTCTATGGGCGTCGCCGCGGAGCGCATCCATGAGCTCGACTGGGGAGAGGAAGTCGACATTCGAGGCCTTCGCTTTCACGCGACTCCTTGCCAACACTTCTCCGGCCGCACCGCCTTCGACCGAAACAAAACACTCTGGTCGTCGTGGGTCATTCGCGGTGCGGACACGAAAGTCTTTTTCTCCGGGGACACTGGGCTCACGGACCAGTTTCAGGACATCGGCACCACCCATGGTCCCTTCGACCTCGTGATGCTCGAGATCGGTGCCTTTCACGAGGCGTGGGGGGACATGCACCTAGGGCCCGACAACGCACTCAAGGCATTCTCGATGCTCGGTGGCGGCACGCTGCTTCCTGTTCACTGGGGTACGTTCAACCTGGCGCTGCACGACTGGCACCAGCCCGCGGAGACGCTCTTGTCCCTCGCGCGCGGGCAGGGCGCACGCGTCCTCACGCCGAAACTTGGTCAGGTGTTTGCGCCGAGCGAGGTGGATGGGGCGACGCCCTGGTGGCGTGAGCTCACCTAAGGGCGAGGATCGCTCACCGCTCAGTGGTATAACCTGGGCATGACGCCCGAAGACCTCCAAGAAGTCTGGTCTGACTTAGACCGCGACCACCTCGCCGGCATCACGCGAGGAGGACCCGAGCCGGTCTTCGCGAGCATCAGCGGCGCGCACCTCTACGGCTTCGCGTCGCCGGACAGCGATGTCGATCTCCGCGGCGCGTTTCTTTTGCCCGCCAAAGACATCCTCGGTCTCCGGCCTTCCGCCGAGACCATTACCCTCGACGACACCACCACCATCGAACTCGATTGGGTCGCTCACGACGTTCGCAAATTCGCGCGGCTGATGACCAACCACAACGGCTACGTCCTGGAGCAGCTCTATTCGCCCCTCGTCGTGCTCACGACGCCGGCCCACGAAGAGCTCATGGAGCTCGGCAAAGGATGCATCACGCGTCCCACGATTCGTCACTACCGCGGGTTCGCCCGCGGTCGCCGAAAACGCCTCGCGGAGCCGAAGGCCACCGTCAAGCATCTGCTCTACGCCTACCGCGTCTACCTCACCGGCATCCATATGATGCGCACGGGCGAAGTGGTGTCGCATATTCGCGTGCTCAATGAACACTTTCAGCTGCCGCAGATTCAAGAGCTCGTCGCGCGCAAACGAGGAGGCGCCGAGAAGATGCCCCTCGACCCCAAGGAGATGAGCGCCCACGAAGCCTACCTCGACGCCCTCGAATCGGAGCTTCAAGCGGCGCACGATACAAGCTCTTTGCCGCTCGAGCCCACGACGACGGACGCCCTCGAAGACTTCGTTGTGCGCCTTCGCCTTCATTCCTAGGAGCGGTGCGCGTGAACTGGAGCCAGGCGACCCTCGCGCATCTCTCGCTCCTCGTGTGTCTGGGGGGGTGCGCAGGCCCGCGTCCGGCGGTGCTGGCGCCGGTCACATTGCCCGAGCCCCCATCGAGCGAGCGCGCAACAAGCGATATCGCACGAGAGCCCATTCTTGCCGGAGAGCAGTCCTTTACTCTCGTTCTCGAAGCTGAGTCCGAGTTTGCGGCGACGGACGCTGAGAATATGGTGGCGCATCTCGTGTCCTTTGGCGCCGCGGCGCGCGCGCGTGACGTGGGCTCCAGGAGTATCACCCTCGACGTCTCTCAGGCCCTCGACGCACAAGCCGTGCTCGTTGCCCTCCGGCCCGTGAACCTACGCGCGTCGTTGGTCTTGGACATCACGAGCGTGGGCCAGGCGGCGGTCGAACTGGGGACGTTGCCCGGGCGGCGCGTCGTCGGCGAGAGCCTCGTGGGCGAATGCTCAGACCTGGAGGTGTACAACCACACGAACGTCGCTTCGTGTTTTCTGATGTTGGAGCGCGCCGGCTCCGGCGAGCCATGTCACCTGCATTGTCTGAGCCGCGAAGTTGTGCTCACGTCCGGCGACGTACGGGAAGCAAGTGTGGAACAACAAGACTACGGGCTCGCCGTCACCGTTGTTCTCACCGAGGAGGCTGCGCGACGGTTCGGTGACTTCAGTGGCGCGCACGTCGGGCAGCGCCTCGCCATTGCCACCGACGAAGAAGTCCTTACGGCGCCGGTGATTCGGAGCCGCATCGACGGAGGACACATTCAGATCTCTTTGGGCACTGGCGATACGCGGCCCTACGCGGAACGTTTGGCGGCCGGGTTACGTCCCGCGGCCGTGCGAACGCCGTGGCGCCTCCTTCGCATCGAGTGAACCGGAAGCCTCCTGCAAAATGAACTTCGACCTCAAAGACGCAACAATCTTCCTCACCCTCGCAGGGAGCCAAGCGCACGGCACCGCGCGCGAAGGCTCCGACGTCGATCTCCGCGGCGTCTGCATCGCACCCCGTGACGAGCGCCTGTCTCTGTTCCGCACGTTTGAGCAGCACGACGGGGGCTTGCCCACGTCCCTTGAGGACGACGTGCTGCCACGCCTTCGTCATCACCCGACGGCGCACAAGGGGCTCGATGAGAAGATCGAGTGCGTCATCTTCGACATCGCGAAGTTTCTGCGGCTCCTCGCCAACGCCAACCCCAGCGCCCTCGAGGTTCTCTTCGCCGACGAACAGGACTGGGCCCTCGAGACCCCGGAGTGGCGCACGCTTCACGCGCAGCGTCACATCTTCCTCACCATGAAGGTGCAGCAGACGTTCCAGGGCTATGCCATGGCGCAGCTCAAGAAGATTCGCACGCACCGCGCCTGGCTCTTGGACCCGCCCAAGGCAAAACCCGAGCGCGGTGACTTCGCGCTGCCCATCGCCGGCGGCACCCTGAACCGCGACGACCAGAACCGCATCGAGCAGAGCATCGCGGACAAAGTGCGCAGCTATGGCGTCGACGATATCGAGATGCCCAAGGCGAGCCGCATCGCCGTGAGCGAGCGACTCGGCGCGTTCTACGGCGACGTCCTTGGCGCGGAAGCTTCCGGTGAGTCCGAAGTTGAAGAACGCATGCGCGCCGTCGCGACGCACGCGCTTTCGTTGCCGCCGGAAGTCGCCAAGGCGCTGAACGCGGAGAAAAAGTACCGCGCCGCGATGAAACACTGGGAGGCTTATCGCGCCTGGAAACTTGGGCGCAACGCCGCTCGGGCGAAGCTTGAAGCCGAGCATGGCTACGACACCAAACACGCCATGCACCTGATTCGTTTGATGCGCATGGGGCACGAAGTGCTTGTGAGTGGTGAGTTGCGAGTCCGCCGCGCGGATCACAAAGAGCTCTCCGAGATTCGCGACGGGTCGCTCTCTTATGACGCGCTCCTTGAAGAAGCGACGCGGCTTCAGGAGGCGATGAAGGTCGCGGCGGCGGCGGCGAAGCTCCCCCGTGGCGTGGACCCAGCGCAGGTCGACGCGCTGGCGCTCTCTCTTATGCGCTGACACCGTCCACTCGTCGAGACGTGTTCGCGCGGCCTGGGTCAGCCAGCATAGCTCCCACTTGTCCGTCGCGATCTGGCGCAGTCGTTGTTTTGCTCGCTCACTCGGCGGGACGTGCAGTGTTGCCCAAAGACGAGTGTCGAAGCCTCTGCGTCACAGCGGTGGAGCGCCGCGCTGCCGGGTCGTTCTTGTCGACCAGGAGGGCGGGAAGTGCTGCCACGTTGTTCGTTTCCCGGGGCCGCGAGATAGCCGCGTCCTTGGCCACGTTGGAGCTGCCCCAAGGTCGTGTGCGGCGATGTGTATGAGATTTACTTCGCGTTCACCTACTGAACCCGCCGAACCTGCGCGCGCCGCCTCGCCCGCTCTGCCTGGCCGCTCCCAGGAAGTTCGCCGAAGGAAACGTCGCAGCAGACGAGCACATCATTGACGAGTTCGCGCACCTCGGCGCGTCGAAGGTAGCTGGTGGCCCCACAGCGGCATACGCGGGCCGGCGTCGATAGACTCGCCCCGACTGGCCCCGACCTCAGAGCCACGACGAGATCGATGCGCTCGACGCTGGGCGCGCGTTTCGCGGACAACGACTTCCCGCAGCTGACGCATCGAAGCGAACGACTCCACCAGCGGCGGTCCTTCGCTCGGGCCCCGAAGGCAGCGTTCATCAAGGCGACGGCGTTCGGCATGGGGGCGCGGCGCACGGCGGCTCGCAACGACTTAGGAACGCGGAGCTGGCTCTCGCCGCGAGCGTAGATTTCGTCGTCTTCGGCAGGGCGAAACACATCCGCTATGGTGCATGCCTTCGGCACGCCTTACAAATCACGCGAATCACGCGCCGCGAGTCGCTTCGTCGCCGCTTTTCGGACGTAGCCCCATTCGAACTCGTCCGCGGCCATTTCGTCGAGGCGTTCTCTGGCCCGCCTGCCACGCACATGCTCCGTCGCCCAAAGTCGCGTGCCCTCGTCACTGTCGAAGAGGGCATCCGGCGCCAGCTCGATGGCTTCCGCCGGCGCGCAGATATGAAGCGCACGGATGAGATGCTGCCGGACGTATGCGTAAGGAACGGCCAGGAACGTTTGTCGAAGTGTATCCGCTGATTCCACGTTTCCGATGGCGCCGAGGGCCTCCGCGACGCTGCTCACGCGATAGAGATGGTCCTTGTCGAGAAGAGTATGCAGCTCGCCTTCCAGCGCCTCGCGGTCTTCGGCCTCGGCATGCCGCGCGAAGATTCCCGCAGCGGCGACGCCGGCCAGGTTCAGTCGCCCTTGAAAGCGCCGCGCGACGGGAAGGGTGTGCTCGGCGGGAAGTGCAGCGAGGTACCTCAGAATTTCCGTGCGAACCAACGGTGGCGGGTCGCCTTGAACGCTTTCGGTGCAGCTCTGGATGAGACTTGGGTTATGTTGCTCTGCCAGGACCATCAGCGCCGTGCGCTTCTGCGACTCCGTCCCGCTCTGTCCTGCAGAGACGAGCGCTGCAACGCTCGCAGCGTCTCGGCGCTGTTTCAGAACATTGCTCACTCGGACCTGGTTCTCGCGGCACACGATGGAGAGCAGGGTCACCGTCGACATCGAGGTGTCCGGCTTCGGCGCCGCTTCACGCCGCGCCTTCGAATGCGCCGGGCCCATATCTTGACGCAGCAAGGGCTTCAGCCGCGGCTCAAGTTCTGCCCACATTTGCCATGTTGAGTCGCGCCAGACGAGCTGTCGCAAGTCGTCGTGAACCATCAGCGCCGAGAGGTCGGCCTTGTTGACGAGGGGCTTGTCCGAGTCCATCTGCGCGAAGCTCAAAGCCCGCGCCGCCGCCCGCCAGTTGGGCGAGCGAAGGGCTGCCCGGAGTGCGTCAAAGGCGCCCGTGACGCCGCGCTTGCCAAGCTCGACGAGCACCCCTGCCGTCAGGTTGAGTTCGTCGTCGTGGTCGCCAAAGGAGACGTCGAAGCGTGCGGCGATGGCACGGATGTCGACCTCAAGCTCCATCGCGAGGCGCGCGTAATATATGTCGCGCCGTTCGAGCTGACGATCCCAGCGCGGGTCGCGGTGAATGCAATGCAGCAGCGCATCCACGTCGTTGCTTTCTCGCGCTGCGAGGTACCCGCGGCCTTGCCCGCGCTGGAGCTGCCCCAGCACCGTATTCGGTGAGGATAGCTCGTTTCTTTCGAGCTTCACTCGCACCGGACTAGTCGCTGCGGCTGGCGTTGTCATGCCTCGCGTGGACCCTCGCTCCGTTGGCGCGTAGAAACACACGATGTCCGCGCTCGACGAAGAGGCTCTCCCCACCAGCGTCTATCTCAACCACGCGGGGACGAGCTGGCCCAAGCCCGGCGTGGTCCGTTCCGCCGTCGCAGGGACGTGGGAGACGCCGGCGGAGGATTGGGCGGGGGACTTCAAGGCGGACCACTCCGCCGTCGCGCGCTGGCTCGGCGTCCGAGACCCGCAGCGCTTGCTGCTCACTCCGGGCTGCACTTCGGCCCTCGCCGTCGCCGTCGCGGACTTGCCGTGGAGCGCCGGAGACCGCGTTCTTTGCAGCAGCTTCGAGCACCAAGCGCTCGCTCGGCCCTTGAGCACGTTGACGCGGGACCACGGCGTCGAAGTCGTCGCGATTCCTCCGTCGAAGACGAGCAGCTTTGACCTCGACGTCTTCGAGGGGGAACTCATGCGCGGCGCGAAACTCGTCGCCCTGGCGTGGGCGGGCAATATCACCGGTGAACTCGTCCCCGCGGAAGCCATCATCGAACGCGCTCACGCCCACGGCGCCCTCGTGCTCCTCGACGCCGCGCAGGTTGCAGGATGGCTGGCCATCGACGTGGGCTCGCTCGGCGTGGACCTCCTCGCTTTCGCGGGACACAAAGGACCGCAGGCGCCGTGGGGCATTGGAGGTCTCTACGTCGCGCCGCATGTACAGATGCGTTGCGCCGGCGCTGTTTGCTCCATCGAAGAGGGCGCGGCGATGCCCAGCTATTGCGACACAGGCTCCGTCGATCGCGCGGCTCTTGCAGGTCTCGCCGCCGGCATCGAATGGCTCGAGGAAAGACCCGAACGGCTCCGCGAAGGCCGGGCCGCCATCGCGCGGCTTCGGCGGGCGATCCCCGCGGAGCGAGTCGTGTTCTATGGACCTGAGGCCGAACGACGCATGCCCACGTTGGCTCTGACCCACAAGGACATCGACGTGTCGACGCTCGCGGCGTCACTCCGCGCGCGAGGCGTCATCGCTGCCGCCGGTTCTATGTGCGCGCCTCAAGCGCTGGAGACCCTCGGCGCCCCCGGCGGCGTGCTTCGCCTCAGCGTGGGCCCGGCGACCCGGGACGAAGACCTCGCTCGCGCGGAACGAGTTCTAAGCGAAGCGTTCTGAGAGGTCCTCTGCACGTGGGCGCATCGGGAGCCGAAGGCCTCGCTAGGCAGCCAGGCGCGCAGCGAACGCCTTCAGCACCTTGCCAAGTTCAGCAGCGAGTTCTTCGTCTTTGAGCGCGCCGCTCTCGGCGTCGAAGGTCTCGTAGAAACGCGGCACAGACAGGCTCCCGATGACCTCGGCGCCGTGGTGCGGCGCGCCTTGGAGGGCCGTCGCCAGCACGGACGCACCGCCACGTCCTCCCGGCGAAGCCGAGAGCGCGACGACGGGCGTCTGCTGGAAGACCTTCGTGTCGATGCGGCTCATCCAATCGAAGAGGTTCTTGTAGGCCGCTGCGTAGGTTCCGTTGTGCTCTGCGTAGGAGACGATGATGCCGTCCGCCTCGCCGATGAGACGAAAGAAGCGCGCGGCATGGCCTGGGAGATCCCCTCCTTCTCGATCCACGCTGAAGAGAGGCATCTCGAAGTCGTTGAGGTCCAACACTTCGACTTGAGCGTCCGGCAGCGAATCCTTCAAGCGCGATGCAGCGTGGGTGACCAGGGCTTTGTTGATGGATTGACGGGACGAGCTGGCGGCAAAGGCGAGAATCTTCATTTTGTTGTCTCCTGAGAAAAGACCCTAATATTTGACCGGTGAGCGCACAAGACGTGCTTGCGAGACATCATCTGACCGAATAAGTCACAGGTGTGAGAGCCGCAGAAGACTTCGATGTGTTCGTCGCCATTCTCGATGCGGGCAGCATCAGTGAGGCTGCACGAGAGCTTGATGTGCCGCGAGCGTCGCTGTCTCGGCAGCTCGCCCGCCTGGAAGAGCGCCTCGGTGTGCGACTCGTTCATCGAAGTACGCGCAAGCTCGTCGCGACGCCGGCGGGGGTCGCTCTGTACCCACGTGCTCGCGCGCTGGTCCTCGCCGCGAACGCTGCCGTCGAGTCCGTCGCGCGTCTGGACGATGTGCCGCGTGGGCTCCTCCGTGTCTCCACGCCGCCTCACTACAACTCCCTCTTCGGCGGTCTCTTCTCCACGTTTTTGCGAAAGTACCCACACGTGCAGGTCGAGCTGCAGACCTCTGCGCGCCACGTGGACCTCGTGGCGGAGCATGTCGACGTCGCCATCCGCGGCGGGGTGCTTCGCGACACGAGCCTCATCGCTCGGCCGATCTCGCGCTCGATGCTCACGGCGGTCGCCGCGCCCTCCTATCTCGACGAGCACGGTGTTCCCGCGAACTTGAAGGAGCTCGCGGAGCACGCATGTTTGCGCGGCTTCGCCGGCGGCAAACGCCCAAACTCTAGGTGGCCTCTCCGTGACGGAGGAGAGGTGGAGGTCGATGGTCCCTTCGTCAGCGACGACATGATGGCCCTCCGCGGCGCCGCGGAAGACGGCCTCGGCATCGCCCTCATTCCCGGTGACCTCATCAAGAAGCCCCTCGCCGACGGAAGCCTCGTGGCGGTGCTTCCAGAGGAAGTCGGTCAGAGCGTGCCGCTCTCGGTTGTGTGGAAGGAACGTGAGTTCCTCGACCCGAAGATTCGTGCCTTCGTCGATGTGGTGGTCCGTTGGGATCATACCGGCGGACTCCGCCAGGTTTTTTGAGCGCGTTGTCCGGGGGCGGCCTTGGCCCCACGTCTCCGCCCATGGGCCTCTGGGATTCTCTACTCGACCGAAGCATCTTCTTCGCCTTCGACGCCAGCGGCTTTGAACGTCACGCGAAGCACTTCACGCCCTTGAATGCGTCCCTTGAAGGGCAGCGCTTCGTCGTGACTGGAGCAAACTCGGGCCTGGGTCTCGCGACGACGCGCTCCCTTGCGGCGCGCGGCGCGGAAGTTTGGATGCTCTGCCGGAGCGAAAAGCGAGGCCGCGCCGCGCGCGACTTGGTCCGCAGAGAATCAGGCAACGACGCGATCCACTTGGCCCTCGTGGACATGAGCTCCCTCGCGTCGGTGGACGCATTCCTTTCAAGCTTCGAGGAAAGGCCCGTTCATGCGCTCGTGCACAACGCCGGCGTTCTCCTCGATGAACGCGACCGCACCGACGAAGGCTTCGAACTGACCTACGCGACGAACATCCTCGGCTCATTTCGACTGACTCACGGCCTGCGAGCCTCCCTCGCGCCGGGCGCGCGTGTGGTCTTCGTTGCGTCGGGGGGCATGTACAGCACGGCGCTGGACCTCGACGGTTTGCGCCGTCCGGCTGAGCCCTTTGACGGCGTGGAAGCCTATGCCCAAACCAAGCGCGCTCAGGTGGAGCTTGCCCGCGTCATGGCTGCGGAGCTACCCGAACTCCACATCAGCGCGATGCATCCGGGGTGGGCCGACACGCCCGGGGTGAGCAGCTCTCTGCCCGGCTTCTACGCGCGCATGAAGAATCGGCTGCGCACGCCTGCTCAGGGTGCCGACACCATCCTTTGGCTCGCGACCTCGGCGGAGGCGAAGGAAACGCGCGGGCGATTCTACTTCGACAGGGAGCCGGCGGAGACGACGCTCTGGTTTCGTCGCGAAACGAGCGACGCAGAGCGTCGCAGACTTTGGCAGCAGCTTATGAACGACGCAGGCATTCAGGCTTTTGGGGAGACCCCATGATTCGTATTGAAGAAGTTCGGACCTTCGGCGCCGACGCGGCCGCGCTCTTTCATTTTCTCGCGGACTTTCGAAATTTGCCGCTCTGGGACCCAGGTATCACTTCCTCGCGTCTCCTCTCTGGAGAGGCAAACGCGAGGGGCGCGCGCTACGACGTCGAGTCGCGTTTCCTTGGGCTTCGTGTTCCCCTCCGCTACGAGACCCGGCGCTATGATGAGGCCTCATTTGAGGCCGTCATCGAAGGCGAAGGGGAGAGCGTTCGTGCTGTGGACCGCCTTGTTGTCGCGGCACGTCCCTCGGGTTGCCAGCTACGCTGGCAAGCGGACTTCGAGCTCAAGGGAATCCGGCGCCTTGCGGAGCCCATGAGTCGACCCATCTTCCACCGACTTGGCGACAAGGCGATGAGCGGGCTTATGCGCTACGCCTTGAGGAATCCTTCGTTCTCGCCGCCTCAGCGTTGACTTCGAGAGGTTCGTTTTCGTCGAAACTCGCGGCGTACGCATCAACGCGCCGCCACTCCTCGTCCAGCCAGGTGGCGACCTCAGCCCCGAGAGTTGAGGCGTCGCGTCGCCAAAAGCGTGCATGGACCGTTTGCCCTACGAGCTCACCAGAGAGCATGCTCGTCATCGTCGCGAAGCCCTCGAAGCCGCGGTGCGCGAAGAGCACTACGTCGACGTCCGGAGCCGCCCCGCGTAGCGCGGCGACGCCTCGTACCTTTGGAAGCAACGTGTGCTTCAGCTCCTCGGCGACGCCGAGGCGTGAGCTGCCGGATGCGCGCAGCTTTTTGAGCACGCGCTCGCGGACACCCACGGAGTAGCGAGTTCCTTCGGGGTAGATGAGGACGCCTTCGTTGTCCGAAAGGTCCTGCGCCAGATCGGCGATGGACTTGAGCTCCTGTTCATCCACGCGCGCGCGATCGATGAAGTGGTTGGGCAGGCGTCCGCCGGCGAGGTCGAGGCAAGGGTCCGCGCGAAGCTCCTTCTTGAGCACGTAGCGAAGCCGGAAGTCACCGCTTCCGCAGAGTAGCGCCGCGGGCAGAACCGTGTCGGCGATGGACGTGTGCCGCATCAGCAGCAGGAAAGGGCCTTTTTCGAAGGCCTCTTGGCCTTCCACCACGAAACGAAGCTGGAGTAGCCGCTGCATCGCTCGAAACAGGGTGTTCGCCCAAAGGCGCTGCAAACGATAGTGAAACGCTTGGTTGTCGCTTTGACGAAGGATCCAGGCGCCTGTCATTACCAGGACTCCGAAGAGCTCCATCCACGAATAGACGAGCACGAAAAGGCTGAGGCGCAGCGCGATGAGATGTCGCTGTCGAATAAAGCCAATCACGAGAAGGGCAGGGACCCAGAGCGGCGCAGCGCTGGTCACCACCGCTGCGACAAGCAGAAGGGCTGGGATGGTGATGAGACGCCGTCGCACTCGGGGGCGCTAGGGCCATGGCCTCATCGTGGCCATTCTTTGCACGAATCACTTGTCGTTTGTGCCGAGTGACCCTCGACCCGGGCATGCGCTTATTTCCGACCCGCCTGGGCCTCATCTTCGCTCTTGGTTTCTCCTTCGCCTGCGGCGACGACGACATCGTCACGGACGCCGGACCGCCTCCAGACGCTTCTTCGGACGGCGGCAATGTCTCTTCTTTTCAAGGGGCTTGCGTATATACGAACACCTTCTCGAACGAAGAAGACTGCCGCGAGTACACCGGCGCGGACTGGACGATGGAGAGCGCTGCCACGGACTGTGAGACCGCCTGGCTCGGCCAACCCGGAGTATTGTCCTCCGGCGCATGCAACCTCGAGAACGAGATCGGTCGCTGCGACGTCGGCGATATTGCCGCGGACGGATATGTCATCGTTTCGAGCGGAGATTCCAGCGCGTGTGGCGCAGCCGAGGTCGCTTGCACGGGCTTCGCCGGCGGAACCTTTGTCGGCGCCGCTTCGTGCTCAAGCTGCACGCCGAGTGAGGACATCGGACAACCTTTCATTCCAGCCTTTGAGAACTGCCAAGCGCCCCTCGCCGGCGAAGAGCCGGGCCTGAGCGAAGGAGGCGAGGTCTGCACCTGGACGATCATCAGCGGCTCCACGGAGCCTGGCCGTCGCTACGCCGACTACGCGGACTGCGATGTTGTGCGCACTCAGCGCCCGTACTACGCGCAGAGCGCCGGCGTCGAAGCAGACCCAGAGGACCCACGCCTCGACGACGCGGAGTTCATGGCGGAGGTCGAGTGGCTTCGCGGTGAAGCGGAAGCGTCCGCCTGCACCTGCTGCCACACGGGCTCCGAAACACCCGAAGGGGCTGCGATTTGGGACACGGAAGGCGGCGATATCTGGATCGACACCATCAGCGACGAAGCCCTCGCGATGCTCGGCGGATACACCGACTCGGCGGCCTTCGGATTCTTGCCGACGGAAGAAAACAACGGCTTCGACCGTTCGACGACTGGTCTGCCAACGACGGACCGACCACGACTTCGCGCCTTCGTTGAGGCGGAGCTCGCGCGCAGAGACATCACGCCGGAGGCGGCGGAGGAGCTCGAGCCTTTCGCACCATTTTTCCGTGAGCTTATCGAGTACGAGCCGGAGCCCTGCGAGGACGGCATCGGAATCAACGAAGACGGACAGCTTACGTGGGTCGGTGGCGGCGCCCGGTACATTCACGTTCTCGCTGCGGACGCACGCTCCCCAGGCACACCGCCGAACTGGGACCTTCCCGAAGGAACCATCTGGGCGTTCTCCGTTCCACCTGACGTGATGGAGATGGGATGCGGCATCGAGTATGGCGAGCTCCCTGACAACGCTATCCAGCGAGTACCCGAGAGCGGTGCTCCACCGGCCTTGGTCTCCGGCGAGAGCTACTACCTCCACGTTCAGCGAGACATCGTGCTTCCGATTGCGCGCTGCCTCTTCACCGCGCCTTGATTCGCATCGCACTACTCCTCGTAGGTCTCTCGGCGTGTGGTGACTCCGTCGAGATGCCCCGCGACGGCTCCATCGAGGCCGGAGACTTCATCTGCGCTAGCGAAGACGATGTCCGACGATTCGTGTTCGAGCCGAGCTGCGCGACTTCTCGCTGCCATGACGCGGAAGCCGCGCGAGGGCGCCTGGACCTAGAGACCCCCGGGGTGACCGAGCGTTTGATCGGCCGAACGTCGGTGCACGAACGCTGTTCCGAACAGCAGCTCCTCGTGCCTGGTGACCCCGCGTCGAGCTTCATGATGCGAAAGGTCTTGGGGACCCACGGGAACTGCGGCGACCCCATGCCGAATCGTGGTGAGGTCTCGCCTGCCCAGCGACGTTGTATCGCGGCTTGGATTGTGAACGCAGCGGAGTAAGGCAGAACTTTCTGCCGTTCGTGTGGACTACTTAAGGCCCCTGGGTATGTTCGCGCGCCATATGCGAGCTCTTACTTCACTCCTGGCGGCTCACCTCTTCTGCGCATGCGCCGCGCAAACGCCGCGTGTCGACCACGGGGCATCGGACAACCCCGATACCTTCATGCGCCAAGGCTTCGCCGGCGCGGCCGCTGTCATCCTTCCGAGGGGAGACGAGCGTTGCTACGGCGAATGCGAAATGCGCTTCTCCCCGGCATCGTCGTTCAAGGTTCCGCACGCTCTCATCGCGTTGAACGCCGGAGTGCTGAGCGGGCCGGAGCACGTGTTTTCGTGGGATGGCGAGGAGCGTTCGGTTCCCGCCTGGAACCAAGACCACACCCTCGCGAGCGCCATTGAAAACTCTGTCGTTTGGTACTTCCAGCGGGTGGCGCCGAGGATCGGCCGCGAACGCTTCGAAGACGAGCTGCCGCGCTTTGGCTACGGGGACGCGAATATCGGCGAGGACCTCACGCGCTTCTGGCTCGACGACAGCCTCACTGTATCGCCGATGGAGCAGGCGCGATTCTGGCGTCGTCTCCACGCTGGGGAACTGCCCGTCACGGACGAGGCGAGGGACGCCGTGCTCGAGATGACCACCCTCGCACGGCGCGACGGCGTGGTGCTCCGGGGCAAGACGGGCTGGCATCCATCGGAACCCGTAGGCGGCTGGTTCGTCGGCTCGCTTCAAAGCCCCGCTGGGGTCACGACCTTCGCCGTGCGGCTCACGGCGGAGGGCGACTACGACGCCGCTTCTTTCGTCGCCGCCCGTCGTCGCGTCGCCGAAGAGCTCCTCGTTGAACTTGGCTTCGCGGTACCTCGCTAGGCTCTTCTGCATGTCCCCTTAAAGCTATGGTTCGCGCCCGCACAGTGAACGCGGTTTGGGAGGAATCAGAATGAGCGCATTTGTACATATGGAGCTGAGCACGTCGGACGTGTCGAAGGCCAAGAAGTTTTACAAGTCGGTTTTGGGCTGGAAGTACCAAGAGATGCCGATGCCAGGCGGCAGCTACACCTTGGTGATGTCCGATTCCGGACCCGTCGGCGGCATGCAAAAGAACCCGATGCCCAAGGCTCCGAACAGCTGGTGCGGCTACGCGAGCGTCAAGTCCGTTGCGCGAACCGTGGCCAAGGTGAAGAAGCTTGGTGGCAAGGTCATCGTGCCGAAAACAGACCTTCCAAGCGGCAGCCTTGCCGTGCTGACGGATCCGCAGGGTGCGACTTTCGGAATCTGGCAGGCGGCTCCTGCGAAGCCGACGACCAAGAAGGCCGCGAAGAAGACGACCAAGAAGGCCGCGAAGAAGACGACCAAGAAGGCCGCGAAGAAGACGACCAAGAAGGCTGCGAAGAAGCGCGCGACCAAGAAGGCCGCGAAGAAGACGACCAAGAAGGCTGCGAAGAAGACGATCAAGAAGGCCGCAAAGAAGACGACTAAGAAGACCGCCAAGAAGCGGGCTGCGAAGAAAAAGTAGCCTCTTTGGCGACGAAAAAAGGGCGCCGCGTTGGCGCCCTTTTTTTTTGTGCATCGGATCGAGGCTAGTCGGCGCAGCAGCGGAAGCCGACGCTGACCGCCTGCCGGTCTCGCGGCCATCGGAGCTCCGCGGCCATGGCGCAACGCAGGCCCACTCCTTGGTGCTCGAAGCTGCCACCGCGGATTCGACACGGCGAGTCCGGGTCTTCTCCCTCGCAGGCGTTGTCCCATTCGGCGGCGTGGCCGCTTAGGTCGAAGACCTCCGTGTATCCATCAACGCTCGAGCGGCACTCCGTGAGGCTTCCGACGTCGACGTAGCCCCAGGTCGTGTAGTCCTCGGCGTCGCCGCCGCGGCATCGCTGCGTGTCGAGCTCGTTGCCGTAGGTGTATTCGTTCACGCCGCCCGACGTACACGCCGCGTGCCACTCGCTGACGCCGGCATCCGCGTAGTCGTCAAAGGCGTAGGCCGCCCCGTCGCTTCGCGAACCACAGAGTCTCTTGCCCGCGGCTTCGCAGAACGCGTGAGCGTCGCACCAATCCACGCAGACCACCGGTTGGTCGCCGTTGTTGCCAGGCGGCCACGCGCACGAAGGCTCGTAGTCGTCGTTGCTTCCGCACGCGGCGTGGTCCGAGGGTGCTGGGGCCTGGTCCAGCCAGGCCTCGTACTGGCCGCGGGTGACTTCCGTTGTGTCGATGCAGAAGCCTTCCGGCAGCCGAACCATCGCGGGGCCCATGCCGTCCGAATCGCCGCCGGCGGGGCACGCGCCTTGGCCGGGCAGGGTCTGGTCGGGATCGGCTTCGAGCTCAGCGCGAGTCACCGTGGAGGGCGCGAGGGACCAAACAAATGCTCCACCACTCACGAGGACAGCGAAGGAAAGAAGAGCGCGTCTATTCATGTGTCGATCCATCACCAGAACACCGGGGAAGAGTTGCGGTAGGGCGCGTCATTGGCCATGGGGAAGTGCATCTCTCGGTCTGCAGAAGCCGGGAAGCCTTCTTCGCGGTTCAGCACGTTTCCGCTGGCGACTCCGGCGACGTTTCGCAGCTTGTAGTGCTCGCGCCCGGTGCGGTTGATGCGGTTGTCTTCGAGGCGCGTGCAGGCGAGACGAAACCCGAGGATGAGACCCTCGTTGAGCGTATTGTTGGAGACGAAGTAGCGCATATTGTGAGCCATATGGATGCCGCAGTCGTGCATCGTGTTGCCCGCGATGTAGTTCCCAATCGGGTTCTCGCGGGTCGCTCCGTCTCGGCCGGTGTAACCGAGGATTCCCCAGAAGCCGTTCACGGTTCGCATCGACATGCGAATCGTGTTGTTGAGGATGACGTTGTCCGTTTCTTTCCAGATGATGATGGGGCCATCGACTTGTTCCTCGAGATCACAGGCGATGGCCGGGTCGTACGTGCCGTTTTCATCGACCTGGCACTGGGTCATCGTGTTCTCTTCGATCCAGAGGTTCCGACCTGACGAAGTCACGACGTCCCCGCCCGCGTTGTGGTGGAAGTTGTTCTGGAAGATGAGGATATCCCTATCGCTTCGGCCTGCGCCCTCTACGTCCACGCCGAACTGCGGCGAGGTGCCTTCGATGTGATGAATGTGGTTGTTCTCGATGACCACGTTGTGACCGCCGACGACTGAAACGCCTTGGCGCCGGTTGTGGTGAATGTGCGCGTTGCGAATCGTGACGTGCGTGGAGGGAACGTCCTCCGTGCCCTCTTCTTCGTTTCCGCGCCGGCCCACGATGAGCACGCCATCGCCGGTGAGCTCGTGGAGCTCGATGTCCTCGATGAGCACTCGCTCCACGGAAGTCCAAGCGCAGATCCCGTGGCCTTCGTCGTGGGCGCTCCCGCTTGAGTAATCGTGCGCGTCACGGTCGCCAAGGATCTCGCCGCCGCGGATGGTGACGTCGCTGTTGCCATCGACGTTGATGACGCAGTAGTTGTGCCGGTCGTTCGCCATCATCTCCACCACCGCGCCATCCGCGAGCTCAAAGGTCATGTTCCCTTGGAGGTCGATGCCCGCGGCGTAGATGTCGTTCGTCAGTTCGCCGACGAGGTAGCGTCCCGCCGGGAGGATGATCTTGTCGAAGTCGTTCTCCGTCGCCCAGACGATGGACTCGTTGATGCGCGTCCGAGTCTCGATGGGGTCACCGCGCTCGTTCGAGATGTTCCAGCGCTCCAGCTCGATGACGTACTCGCGCTCGTGAACCGGCGGTAGGTCGGCACTGGGCCGCTCGCCGGCTTCCCAGGCGCACTCTCCATCGCCGGGAACAGGCACCACCGCAGAGGCGTCGCTGCTCGCTGCGTCGGAGGGGGTCGCACCGTCCAAACCGCCCGCGTCGAATGGCGTCTCGCCGTCGCCGCAGTCGCAGGCAACGAGCAGAACCAGAACCAGAAACCTTGGGGACATGAGGTAAAAATATCATGCGCCCGATAGTGCGGCCAAGGGCTCATATGGACCCAGCTTGGGTGATAAATGCTCGAAATGTGCGCTATTCGCCGAGGAGCGCGCGAGAATCGTCGTCGCCGATTTCCTTGGAGTGGGAGCCAACCTTGACCACAAAGCGGTGCCCGCCTTCCGGCGCCAGGGCGTCGACGATGGCGCGAACGGTCGCAAGCTTCTCGGAAAAGCCCGGTAGACCATTTTGGAGCGTCGTGATGTAGACGGGGGCTGCCTCTGCGAGTGCCGCTTTGAGTTGGCCAAGGGGCATGCCGCCAATTCCACGTATCATTTTGAGGCAAGCGATGCTGGAGACAGGGGAGGCTGGGCTCACCCGCAGCTCCCATGGTTCGCCCATTTGCCAAAGCCCGCTCAACGGGTGCCGGGCACCGAGAGTAGATCGCTCAGCGTACGATTGGCGGACTTCTCTTTCATCCACTCGCCGAGGAGTCGCACCGCCGGAAGCTCGACGCCGGGGCCTGCGTCCAGAGCGAGGTTCAAGAGCGCCGTGAGACTCTCCGCGACGATGGGCAGCTCTTCGAGATTCCCGCGCAGCTTGCGCATGCTCCATTTCTTTCCTTTGTCCTCGGAGAGCTTCGCCGCATCGCAGCGAACGAAGATGGGCGGAGAAGTGCACGAAACGGCGGCGAGGAAGTGCCCATCCGGGAGGTCCGCGACAAGCTCGAGCATGTGACGGGTGTCCCCAGTCGACATGCCGATATGGTCTCGCGCGTCCGGGCTACGGAAGGTCCACTGGTCGGGCCCCTCGAAGAGCTCGAGCTTCGACGTTGCCTCGCTTAGCTGGATGAACTCCGCTGCTCCGTCTCCCAGTGGCTCGGCGGCGCCTTCGGGGGACTCCGCCGGAGCATGAAGCGTCACGCGAGGGTCGCGCTTCATGCGTTCGATGACGTCCTTTAGGGTGCCGCCGTCTCTGAGCCACCAGGCGCAGATGGGCGTCAGCGCGCCATCGTCGCCTTGCGCCACCGCGCGAACGCCGGCTTCCAAGACCACGGTTCGTTTCTCATCGAGCACCATGTCCGTGACCTGAATGCTCGCCCGCGATGGGCCACTTTGCACTTGGTCCGTTGAAATCCCAACCCCTCTATACCCACGCGTTCCGGGTCTCGTGACGCCGCTCGGGTCCTGGAGAGGCAGCTCGAGGAGCGGGTTGAGTTGGTCGCGAATGAGATACGGGTAGAGCCGTGCGATCCAGCCCGTGACCTTCGCGCCTCCGTAGGCGTCGACGGGTTTGTAGATTCGCTTCCAGAACGCGGGGTTAGCGTTGCCTTCGGCGGCGGCGACAAACTCATCGAAGATAGGCGCCAACGAGCGGGTCCAGAACCCGCACTCGAACTCGTCGAGGACGCCGATGCGCTGACGGATGCTCCGCCAGTCTTCGACGGTCCCGAGGAGCGTGATGCTCGGGATGCCGCAGATGCAGACCATGAAGTAGTCCCATCGGCTTCAACATCGAGGTCCGATGGGAACGCGCCGACGGTGCCGGGTTCCACGGCGGGGGTGGGCCGCAACGTGAGGAGGTTCTCCGTGCCTTCCTCCGATGTCAGGAGAAGAGACGACGAATCAAAGTCCGCGACGAAGGAGAGCGCCCGTCGCCCTGAGGATTTTTCGGCGGTGTTTTGTTGAGCGATCCGCTAGAGCGTTAGCGTGAACCCGGCGGACCCCGCAGCACGTATCGGTCAGGTGCTCGACCGCTACCGACTCGAAGGAGTCATCGGCGCCGGCGGGTTTGGTACCGTCTACCGCGCGCGGCACACGGTCATGAACCGCGTCGTCGCACTCAAGCTGCTTCACGGCCGGCCCGACGAGGATCAACGCCAACGCTTTGTTCGGGAGGCGCAGGCCACCGCCGCCATTGAGCACCCGTCCATTGTGCAGGTGTTCGACTTCGGAACGACGGAAGACGGCGAGATGTTCCTCGCGATGGAACTCCTCGAGGGCGAAGAGCTGGAGCTGCGGCGTTTGCGGGCACCGTTGCCGCCCTACGAAGCTCTACGGATCATGTGCGAGGTGCTGGCGGCGCTCGCCCACGCACACCGCGCCGGCGTCGTGCATCGGGACCTCAAGCCAGCGAACATCTTCTTGACCGCGGGCGGCGTGAAGCTCCTCGACTTCGGAATCTCGATGGTGCGTGACGACGCGACGGAGCGCATGACACGTACGGGCCTCGTGATGGGTACGCCTCTCTACATGGCCCCCGAGAGCTTTAGCGGGGTGCGGGAGGTGGACGAGCGCGTCGACGTGTATGCCGTCGCCGCAATGCTCTACGAGTTGCTCTCGGGCCAAAGCGTGTATGCCGCGGACAGCTACGAGCAGTTGGTGGTCAAGGTCGCAACGGAGCGAGCGACGCCGATGGCGCAAGTGGCGCCGGGAGCTCCCGCTGCCCTCGCCGCCGCCATCGACCGAGGGCTGGCTTCGCGGCCCGCCGATCGCTGGCCGAGCGCGGCGGCTTTTCGGGAGGCGCTCCTGCCCTTCGCCGGCGCCGATTCTAGCCACGAAGCCCACCCCGCGCCGGGCGCGGTGGCGCATTCGACCGCACAAGCGACATCGTCGCCCACGAAACCAGCGTGGCGACCGAGCGTGATCGCCGCAGGAGCCGTGGCGCTTCTCGGCGCGAGCTTTGTCGCTGCCGCTCTGCTGATGGATTCCGGGACAAGCGGCACCGAGGCGGCCCAGGAGGAGAGTTCGGGCGGCCTCGGCGCGCCTTCGGGCCTCGCCGCAGGAGGCGCCATCGGTACCTGCGCAGCGCCTCTCGTTCTCCACCTCGGCGTTCCTCTCGCTGCGAACACGCGCGGCGGTGGGTCGACGTTGACGCCAAGCTGTGGTGACGAGGGCGCACCAGAGCAGGTACACGCCCTTCAGGTTCACACGCGCATGCAGGTGAGCGTCCGCGTCGAGGCGGGGTTCGACGCGGTCCTCTCGCTGACATCGGGCTGCGGTGCCGGCAACCGTGAACTCGCCTGCAACGACGACTACGCCTCGGAAATGAATCGCTCCCAGATTAGCGAACTGCTCGAGCCTGGGACCTACTTCTTGAGCGTGGATGGCTTCGGTGGCGAATCCGGTCCGTACACTATCGTGGCGAACGGGGTGGAGCCCAGTCAGGACGAACAGTGCACAGGCGCTCCCGCGCTCACTCCTGATGTTGATGTTCATGGATCCACAGAAGGTCGGCCCAATGTGTTCGAGAGTACGTGCGTGTCCGAGCCGTCGGGCCCGGACATGGCCTACAGGTTCGATATCGCGGAACCCTCACGCGTTCGACTTCGCCAACACGCCGAAGAAGACGGTGCCCTTCATCTGCGCCGGGACTGCGCGCGGGCACAGAGCGAGGTCGCGTGCAACGACGATCATGGCGACTCGTCTCGCTCCGTGATCACGGAGCACCTCGATGCCGGCGCCTACTGGGTTATTAGCGACGGTTTCGACGAAACGGACGGCGGCCCCTATACGCTCCGCGCCGAGGTCTTGGCGGACTCCGCACGAAGCGCCGTCGACGGTTGCGCTGCGCCGCAACACATGACCTCCACTTCGGCGCTTACGGACACGTTTCATTCCGCCAACCAGACGCAAGGGAGTTGTGGCGGAGCCGGCGGCCCCGAGCAGGTCTTTGCTTTCGAGATGCAAACGCCGGGGCGTGTTCGCGTCGAGGTTCTGGAGAGCGAGTTTCGAGGCGTGTACTACATACGAAGCCGGTGCCAAGACTCGACGAGCGAGCTCTTCTGTGGAGGCTTCGCGAATGGCGTCGGCGTCGACGAAACGCAGGGAGAGCTCGCCGTGCATGAGCTCGCCGCTGGGGCCTATTTTCTCATCGTCGACGGGACGACCATCGGCGACTTTGGTGCCGCGAACGTGCATGTGATCCGCACCCGGTAGTCGTTCCGCTGGCTACGCGCTCTAAGACGCCTCGAGGTACGCCGCGAACTCACTCCAAAGGCGCTCGCTCGACGAACGAAATGCGCCAAAGTGACCGATAGACTTCAGGCCGACGCTCTCCGGAGTGATGTGGTGGAACTCTTTTGCCGCCGCGGCGTAAAAGTCATGGAGCTTCTCAGCGGCGAGTCGCGGCGCCATGGGGTCGTCCGAGAACGCGACACATCGAAGGTCGCCGGCGTAGGTGTCGAAGCCGCTCTCAGGTCGGGTCTTCGCGAAGCCAAGTACGTATTCGGGATCACGCCCCCAGTCTCCCCACTGCATGGCGACGCGTTTCGGGATGTCGCTCCCCCCAAGGATCCACTTGGGGAGCTTTCCGAAGAGGGGCACGAGCAGGGGAGTGACGAAGAACCAAAGAGCGAGCATTTTGAGTCGAAAGCCACCGCTCCACCATCGCCAATACCCGGACTGGCTGGCCACAAAGAGAGCACGCTCGATGGGGGAATCGGTGAGCAGGCCGAAGAGCTGTCCACCGACGCTGTGCGCGACGAGGGCACAAGGAAGGTCCGGGTAGCGCGCGTTGAGCGTGCTCTGCGCGACCCGCAGGTCTTGGTCCGCCCAGTCCGCGAGGGTGCAGGCGGCGCGGCTCGGGGATGCGCCGATGCCGGCATAGTCGAAGGTCATCACAACATGGCCACGGCCAGCGAGGTAGCGCGCGAAGGCCTTGTAGAATGTCGCAGGGACGCCCATCGCCGGCGCGATGAGCACACAGCGCTGCGCATCCCGCGGTACGAAGAGCGTTCCATGAAGCTCGACGTCGTCGGTGGGCAGAGTGAGTGTTTCTTCTTCGAAAGTCGACACCACGGAGGTCATGCGGCATTCGAGCATGCGCGCAAGTTGCGAGCGTGCATCGCATGCCGAGGCTAAGGTCTCTCCGTGCGAATGAGAGCGATGATGACTCTGCTGTGTGCCGCCGCATGCGGTGAAGCGGCTTCGCCGGCGTCCGGGGCTTCTCCGAGCGCAGTGAACGCCGCGGTGTTGTCGACCACGATGGCGCTCTATCTTGTCGGAGGCGAAGACGACCCGGCGCTCTTTCGCCTCGGACTTGGCGCGCGACGGCATCAGGCGGAACTCGTGTCCGCCCTCGAGGACTTAGACCTGGATGAGATGACTCGCACCCAGCGAATCGTGGTTCAGAACGATGTCTGGGGACTTCTTGAGCGCCTTGGCCCCGAGACCAGCGTGCTGTCGCGGGCGGCGCGCGCGGCGATGGCACGACTTGCCCTCCCAGCGTCGTCCTTTACGGAGGCGGCGCGCACTTTACCGACACAACTCGATGGGTTCGCGGAGCGTGCGACGGAGCTGCCTTCGTTGCAGCATGAACGCGCCTACCATCTGCGGCGCCTTTTCGGTCTCGCGTTTCGCGCCGATGAACATATCGTCGAGCTTCCCAACACGCGCGCGATCTTCAGTCGTCTCGTCGTGGTGGATGACGCGGGCGCTCGACGCCTCACGCCGGTGGTTGGCGAGATCGAATGGTTACGTTTTGAAGGCGGTGAACTTCGCGAGGCACGTGTGTGGAAGATGAACCGCCGCCGTTTTGCCCTGGAAGAAGTGAGTGAGGTGCAGGTTGTTCCCGATCACGGCGCGGACTTTTTTGTCTTTGATTTCGGCGCGCCGACGGACCTCTCGGAGTTGCCTTGTCAGCGTTGTCATGACGAAGATGGACTGATGTCGCTACCGAGCTTGGCTCTCTCCCTCGACTGGCGCGATGAGACGTTGTTGAGAGACACGTTGGATGCTCCTTCTCCGAATCCCGGGAAAGCGCGCTAGACTCGGCTCATGCCCCGGCGCCTCCCTCTCTTTGTTCTACTCCTGGCGTGCGGCGCCGAGGCCGCAGCTCCTGCGCCGGTCACCCGGCCAAATGAAGTCCAGCCCTTGGTCGAAACCTCGCCCACGGCGGTCGAGGCAGCGCCTCCGCCGCGGCTGCTGCCGACGGATCTGAACGGATCGAGCCAAGAGCTTGAGGCGGAGTTCGCCACCGGGAGCAACGCGCTCTCCTTTAGTCTCTTCGCGCATAGCCCGCGGGGCAACGTGGTGCTCGGAGGAGGCAGCGTCGCCATGGCCCTCGCCATGACCTGGGCGGGGGCTCGTGGCACGACGGCGGCGGAACTGGCTGCATGCGCTGGGTTTGGCCCCAACACACACGCCGCTGTCGCCGGTTTGCTGCAGGCGTACAACGAACCTTCGTCGCCGCTCTTCCTCGCCAATCGCCTTTACATGGAAGAGACGTACAACTTTGAAGCGGAGTTCGGCGAACTGATGCGCGCCCGCTATGCCGCGCCTTTCGAGCCCGTCGACTTTCGCGGCGCGTCCGGGGCTGCGCGCACCACCATCAACGATTGGGTTGCGAGCCAGACCCGTGGACAGATTCGAGACCTACTCGCTCCACCGGCAGTGAGCGAAGCCACGCGCCTTGTCCTCGTGAACGCTACCTACTTCTTGGGCAGGTGGGCGACGCCCTTCGACGCACGCCTCACCGCGGAACGAAGCTTCAGTGTGGCTGAAGGCAGTGAGACCGACGTGCCGATGATGATTCAGAACGCCGAGTTGGGACACGCCGAGATCGACGGCGTGCAGCTGGTGGAGCTTCCCTACGAGGGCGGGCGCTTCTCGATGGTCATCGTCGTTCCGAAGGCCCGCTTCGGTCTTCATGACGTGGAGATGCGCCTGTCCCCAGCCCAGTGGACGCGGTGGGTCGGCGCGCTCTCCTCAGGCCCGACGAGCTTGACGCTGCCGCGCTTCGAGGTGAGGCTCGCGCCCTCGATCTCGCTGGTCGACACGCTCCAAGAGCTCGGCGTCGAGTCTGCTTTCGATGAGCGCGCCGCCGACTTTCAGGGGATGGCGCAGCGCCTACCGAGCGGCGCTGGCCTCTTCGTCTCCGATGTACTTCACCAAGCGTTTGTTCGCGTGGATGAAGCGGGCACGGAAGCGGCGGCTGCCACCGCCGTGGTGATGGGGGACGGAGCTGCAGCCCCGGCGCCGCCCTTTGTGGTTCGAGCGGACCAGCCTTTTCTATTCTTCGTTCGCGATATCCGGAGTGGCCTCATCCTCTTCACCGGGCGTGTCGTCGCCCCCTGAAAGGAGCTCGGCGACCTCGGAGAAGCGCTCATTCGGAATCGTGAGCGCCAAGTTGTAGTGCACGACGTGCCAACGTCCGTCCGCATTCCGGCGGAGGACGCCGCTTCCGCGGGCTGGGCCGAGGGCGTTCGTCGCGAGGTCCTCATCGAACCAGGCGAGGGAGCCGGTCGCGTCGAACATGATCTCGCGCCGAGTCGCGCGGAAGGCCCAGGCCCGGCCTTGGGCAAAGAACGGGTGGGCGTACGCCTGAAACTCGGCCTTCGTCCAACGCTCCGTGGCGTCCGTGCCCATGAAGATGGAATCGTCGCTGTAGCAGGCGAAGTACGTCTCCTCATCCGCGTCCGCGGCGGCCTGGTGCATTCGGTCGAGGACACTCGCAACGGCGGCGGGCTCTGGTTCGAGCGTTGGCGAGACGGGGTAGTTTGGCGACGCCTCAGGTGTGGTCGCGCAGGCAACGAGGGCGAGCAAGGAGAGGATTCGCGGCATGCGGCGACGGTATCAGACTCGCCCAAGCATCGCGCTCTACAACGCCCCGCCTGCGCTTTGCAGTCGCGCTTCTCGTTCTTTGAGCAGGGCCCAGGCGACGGCGAGCCAGACCAAGGCGAGGACGGCACTGACGGCGGCGAAGGTCCTCAGGCCGAGCTCCGCATAGCCGATGAGACCCGCCACAAGGATGGCGCTGCCGACGTCGCCCATGCGGATGAAGAAAGTATCGACGGCCTGCTTCGCGCGATACTTCATGTCCTTGGTAGTGGGCAGCCAGAGCATATTTCGAAGCGTGTTGTTCAGCGAGTAGTCGAGGGAGTTTTCGACGGTTTTGCCGATGCGTAAGATCACCAACGCAGGAATCACGGACATCATGGTGGCGTCGAGGAAGGCGATGACCGGCAGGATGAGAAACGCGACGCGAAAGCCAAAGGACTTCACGAGGCGAGAGACCACGAAGAGTTGTAGCAGGGCGCCGGCGATGTTTACGTAGAGGTAGAACTCACTGAACTGAGCCGAGATGAAGTCGGCCAGTCCCATGCCGGCGGGTAGCTCGCCGCGTTCGGCGGTGTCTTCGGCGAAGGCTTTGATGTACTTGCCAAGAAGGTACTCGCCGTTGCTGTTCACGATGGTGAAGACTAACGAGAACACGGCGATAAGGGTCAGGTAGCGGTGGCGAAAAACCAGTGCGAAGGCTCCGTCTCTCGAGGGGGGCTCGACCTTTGCGCTCTCTTGTGCGTCTTGTGGGAGGGTGGCATCGACTGAGCCTTCTGATTCCTCGGCGAGCGTTCGTGCTTCTTCTCGCTTGTGCACGACTTGAACAACTCCCGCGACGCCGAGGAGAAAAAGCGCCGAAAGGAGCAACATGAAATACACGCCCACGGATTCGGCAAAGCCGACGCCGGCGAGGGAGCCCACGGCGGAGCCAAAGGATGCGCCAACGCCGACGAGGGGGAAGAGTCTTCTCCCTTGCTCTTCCGTGTAGAGGTCGGCGGCAAAGGCCCAGGCCTGAGCGACGACCATCATGTTGAAGATGCCCACCCATACCGTGAAGACGAGGCCGATCCACTCGCGCGCGGCAGGAACGAGGCTGAGCCCGTAGAAAAGGACGAGGTTGGAGGCGAAGAAGAGCGTGACGCCTACGACAAGCCTATTCCGCGGAACCTTCTGAGCGAAACGGCTGTAGGCCGGGACGGCGAAGAGGAGGGCGATGGCGATGACGCCGCCCATGTAACTCTTGTACTCCGGTCCCGATGGCATCGCGACGATGAGGGCGTCGCGGACGGGCTTGATGAGGTAGTAGGCGAGGAGCAGCAGGAAGACGTTGAGGCAGAGCAGCAGAGCGGTGATGCCTTCGCCGGCGCGGACCTCTGTGACGAGTCCCAGGGCGCGTTCCAGCGTTGAGCGCTCATCGGCGCCGTGCTGCTGTGCGGAGCTCATGGCGCTCTTCGTGAGTCCGGGCGCTCAAGGCCCACAATCTGATGCACGCCGTCCGGCCGTCGGTATAGATGAACTCGGGCTGGCATCGACTGTGTATCGTGCGTGCTCGTAAGGCCTGCCACGTCCACGATCGCGTAACGCGCTTCGCCGTCGCTGACGTCGAGGGCGGGGAAGGTCGTGCAGACCGTGGCAGGGAGCCGGCGCGTCATCGTGCCGGGGCCGTGTGCGATGAGGTTCTCGTCTTCAAGGCTCCAGCTCTGCGAATAGTACGGGCGGCTTTCGGAAGCCTGGAGACCGGCCTGCACGGCGAGGTCATCCAAGCAAACGCGGGCGCCGTCTTCACGCTCCTCGATGCGTGGTCTCGTCAGCGGGGAGAGCTTCTGGAAGTAGCGGCTTAGGATCAGCTGCCGTCGCTGCATCAGGATTCGATACAGGTTCTCAGAGGTCTCCGGGGCGGCGAAGTGAGCTTGCCGGATGATGGCGGCAATATCGCTTGGCCGCAGTTCGGCGATGATGCGCGCCATCCACGCCTTGTCGCGTTCACTGGCACGATCGAAGGCGGGGTTGGCGTATCCGGGGCGCCAGGAGTCCGGGTCGAATCTGTACGAGTCGAAGTACCCGAACGTTGGGCTCACGTCGTCGGTCCGAACCTGATTCCACGGTCGCGGGATGAGGCCGAGGGTGAGAAAGTCCTGAAAGACGTGTCCAGCATCGAAGTAAGCCGAGTGCCCAAGGCGTCGTGTAATCCCCTCGATGGGCCAGATGCTCCCGAGGGTGTCGCCGAAGTCGATGTAGAAATGTTCGACGTATCCGTTCACTCCGTCTTCGTCATGCCAGATCGCGAGTGTGTTCTGTTCTCGGGAGTCGAAGTGGTTGAGCCAGGCCGCCAGAACGTAGCCGCCTCGCAGTTCACGTCGCTCTTCGTGCGGAACGACGTCATTGGGGTCGTCGCTCTGTGTGCCTTCGTAGCGCCACGGGCCGATGGGGCGCCCGGGGAGAAACTGACTCGAGGTGGCACGCAGTCGACCGTCTTCGAGACGCAGCGCATTTTCAAACACCGGCGCGATGTGGCCATCGTTGAGCGGAACGTCAGCGCCATCGATTTCGATGGTCGTATCCTCGCCGATGGTCAGCACGGACTCATCGAAGAACACGACGCGGTTGCACGGAGCGTTGTAGCCCGCCGCCCAGTACAGAATACTTCCGATGACGTCCGCCGACGTCGCACGTTCCGGCTGCTCCGTGACGGTGTCGAATTTCAGGAGGTAGTTACGTCCCTCGGCGTCTTCGATGATGAAGCCAGGGTTCGCTCCGTTCGGCTTGGCGGCGCTAATGGTCCAAGGTCCTGCAGGGTCGATGGGGGCGTCGCTGCATGCGGCCCGCAGAATCTCTGCCTCCGTGAGCGTGCGTCGACCCAGGCGGTTTTGGAACCAGCTTGAGTCCGGAACTTCGTCCATTGCGTTCACGTTGATGGCCTCGCCCGGGGGATCGACGGCAAAGAAGTCTGCGACGGGCCGAAACACCATCTGGTCGGCCCCGTCCCAGGCGAACCCGGAGAAGTAGTCCGCAGGCCTTGGACTGAAAGGACGCCGATCCCCATCGACGCGCATCGGCTCGGCGAGGGGAAAAGGGCGCAGCGAATGGGCGCAACTTGCCAACACGAGGGCAAGAAGGAAGGAGCGAATCAGGGCTCTAGAATTCACGGCGGGCTCCAATGACGAGTCGGACGGAGTCGACGGTGGCGCCGGCTTCAAAGGTGTCTGTGCCAAAACCAACAAGAAACTCGAAGAAGTGGTCACGCTTGGATACAGCGGCGATACCGATGGCGGTGCTCAGCCGAAACTTGGAGAACGCGAACCCGTTGAAGCGCTCGTCGAAGACGTTGCCGACGGCGACATGCGCGACCCCATCGAGGTAGATCCAGATAGGCCAGCTGTAGCTCAAGGTGGCGCTGAGCGCGCTTGGTCCCGTCAAGAATGCGCCGAGGAAGCCGCTCATCGGACCGTTCCCGCTGATCACCGGCAGCTCCGTGAAAGGCACTTCGCCGCGGACGGCGTTCGCGAGGCGCATGTTGAGCGCGAGGGAGACGATGTGGTTGACCCCAGATACATCCCAGAAGCCTACGACAGACAGTCCGTAGTTGACCCACATGGATTCAGCGGGGTCACGGAGGCTATAAGCGAAAGCGAAGTCCGCCGACGCCTGCACGCCCGTCGAGTTTGCGGGACGCTCGCGACGTGAGTCGAGAACGAGCTCGGCGCCGCTCAGGTGAATGGTGTATCCGTCGAGATAGCCGGCAGGCAGCGACTCCATCTCTTGCAGCACTTGCTCGGGGACGGTGGGCCCGTCGCTGACGTCTTCACCGAAGGAGCGAAAGCGGAGGTCCGTGTGGAGCCGCACTCGCCCCGCGGGACCGATTTTTCGCTCGACGTAGACCTGAGTGTCGCTCGCGAGCATGCTGTACTGACTGTCGAGGCTCCGGCGTACACGGGTTCCGGTCCCGAAATAGCGGCCGTCCGGGCGCTGAAAAAAGCGTGCCCGCACGGCGAACTCCCAGCGTGCGTCGTCCCAGGTGAAGCGGTCTGTGATGGACGCAAGGTTCCAGCCGATGCCACCGAACGCATAGTTGATGCGAAGCTCGTTATTCGGAGTGAACGCATCCTCGACGCCAAAGTAGACGCCGACGTTTGGGCGAAACCCCAGGTCAAAGGTTGCCGAGGGTGAAAGGAAGTAGCGGTTGCGCGGGCCGAAGGTGAAGAAGCGCAGCACTTTGCCAGCGATCTCTTGCTCCTCCACGCTCGTGACCACGAGTCCGAGGGGACGTCGAACAACGAACTCGGCGATGAAGTAGAGGGGGGCAAGGAGAATGCGCGGGACCCATAGGAGCGAGGTGCCAGCGCTTGCTGGAGCCTCGTCACGTCCGTCGTAGTTGGGCAGCGAACGCGGCTCCAGAGTGATGGCTTTGGGGGCCTCGGCGTCCGCGGCGGGCGCGTCACTCGGCACCGCCGCTTCGCTCTGCGCGTGCACCGCCGCCGGCCACACCGTGGCCCACAACGCGAACACGCCGACGATTGAACTCCCGCGCCCCCTCATCGCGCGCTTGTAGCCCAAGCTTCGCGTAGACGCTTGTGCCCTGAGCGTCTGCATCCTATTTCTTGGACTCTGGCCCGGGTGTCGTGGAGCTGAGCATGATGGCGAGGAGACCCGTCGCCACGGTTCGAATCATCTCCAGCGCAAGTTCCGTGTGGTCCTCGCACACGTCGAGGAGAACTTCCGAAGAGAGGCGAAGGCCAACGAGCGGGGTCTCCGCGGTAGCGGTGTACCAGCGGGGGCGACCACTGAAGGGCCCGAGGAAACCGACCACGTCGCCTGGCCCAAAGCGAGCTTCGACACCGCTGAGCGCCTGCGTGCGAACGGCGCCCCAAGCGATGACGACGAAGGACTCGGCGTGTTCGCCCTCCCGCCAAAGAACATCGCCCGCCTCAAGACGGACTTCGTCGCATTGACGAGCCAAGTCAGCGAGCGCTTCAAGACGCGACCCCGCGAACTGCATCCCGCTGCGGAGAAACGCCAGTCGTTCGATGAGGTTCATGCGAGGAGGCGGCGCTCCGTCCGGCTTCCACGTCGTCAGCTCGTACCCGCCTTCTGCTCCGATGGACTGGCGCAGGTCGAGCACCTGTCCACTCATCGCGGAAAGAACGGCGCGAATGATCTGAAAGTGTTCCTCGAAGATGTCCGTTAGGTGCTCTGTGTTCAGCACGATGAGCGTCGTGTCCTCCACAGCGACGCAGTCGTAGGGGTGGCGGGTGTTCCCGAGGGCGGCGAGGCCGCCGACGGCGTTGCCAGCCACGAAGTCGCGGACGACTTGGCCCTTCCTGCGAGTCTCCAGGCGTCCACCTGTGATGAAGAACACCTGCGTTGGGATTTCGCCTTCTCGAAAGAGGTACTCGCCAGCCTTCGCCACGCGATCCCGGGCCGCGCTGGCGAGGCCGTCAACGTCGTCCAAGGGAAGCAGCGCGTAGCCGGGAAAACTACGTAGCGCGATGACACGGTCGATAGCGCTTGAGCCGTGGAGATCACGCATGGTTGGAATCCAGTTCTTGGAATGAAGCCAAGGAGCGCTCAGCGATATCGGCGAGGGAAACGCTGTCGCGCCCATCGGCGTGCTCTTCGGTCAGCTCTGCGTTGTGGTATTCGGCGATGGCCTTGAGCATGCCGCTCTGGTCCCGACGGAGCTCCTCGATGACGTGCTCGTGGGAGATCGTCCGCCGGACCACGCCGAGCGTCGCTGCAGCTCGAAGGATGCGGTCGACGGGGTCGACATCGTCGATGAGGGCCAGGATGGTGTCTCGAAACTCAAGCGGAAGCGCATGCTCCAGGAGTTCACGAGAGGCGGCTCGTCCCCGCGAGGATTCGTTGTTCAGTCCGCGCCAGTAGAGCTCATAGTCCTCGCCTGGCTTCAACATGTGCAGCAGGCGAAACACGCGCTCGAGGGCGTTGACGCGCTTCTCTTTGAGGGAGGCGAGGAGCAGCTCGTGGCCCGTCGTGAGGAGCAAGCGAGGGGACGCCTTCGCGGAGGCTACGAGCGCAGCATGCCACTCTTCGAACTGAAGAATACGGCGGAGGTGCGTGCGAACCACGTCCTCGAGCATCTCGCGGTCAACACGAAAGCCAGGGTTGTCTGCGATGAGCCGGCCCATTCCGCGAAGTATCTTGAAGCGAACCGCGCCGTCGCGTTCCTGGAGAAAGCGCTCGCTCAGCGCGTCGAGTGCAGCCTGCGTGCGGAAGCGGAGAACGGTCCGCGGGAGATGTCGACGCACGCGTCTCGGCAAGGACTCGTCCGCCATATAAGCGGCCAGGGGCGGCAACGCATCCGGACCGAGGGCCGTGATGGCATCGCGTGCAGGAGGGCGCGTGAGTGCACGCTGAAGCAGTGGAAGGAGGCGAGGCACCGATTCTATTTGGGGAACCTGCGCGAGGGCCTGGGCCGCAGCCGCTTGCACCTTCAAGTCGCGACTCCGCAGAAGCTCGTCGAGTACCCAGTGAAGCGCTTCGGCCCGGGCGCGGCCGATGGCCTCGGCCAAAGCGCACAAGGTCGCACCGTCGGTCGAGAGGAGAAGTCGCGAAACGCGAACACGGAGCGCCTCTTTGTCGGCTTCTGGGACTTGAAACGAGCTCACCAGCGCGGTGGTGGCGACGGCGGGGCAGGAGTCGTCGAGGAACCCATCGAGGAGCGTCTTTGACCGTTGTCGTTGGTGGATCGCGTGGAGAGCGATGGCGCGGATGGGGTCCGAGGGACTGGCCAAGAGTCGGTGGGCGATGGGGAGGATGTTGATGTTCGGTGTCGTCTCGAAGAGGGAGAACGCACGCGCCACGACCTCGGGGGAGGGGTGGTAGAGCACAAGCTGGGGAATAAGCGCGACACGCTCGTAGCGTTCGAAGAGCTCAAGGGTCACGAGCACCTCTTCGTCGCGCTCGCTATTGAGAGACGCCACCAGCGCTTCGAGGGCGCGAAGGTCGAGGGGCAAAAGGCCCACGCCGGCACTTGGTTCTACGCCGGACTGAAGTGTTCGCCGAAAGAGCTCAAGGTACGGCCGGTAGACACTGACGAGGACCATCACCCAGATGAGCAGGAAGACCGACGTACCGGCCGCCACGATGCGGATGTCACCGCTCATGGAGAGGGCGCCGAGGATGATCACCGACGCGAGGGCTTGGCCGCCGCGTTGACCTACGCCGTCAATGAGGCCCTTGAAGCGCTCCCGGAGACGACGTGGGACGGGCAGGTAGAGAACCTCCATCCCGGTACGTTGAAGCGAATGGCGAAGGCTCCCATCGACGCCCTTGAGGGCGACTGCCATCCACAGCACCGGCAACGCGATGACGCCGACTGCACCGAGCAGCAAGAGCACAGGCATCAGCAGGAGGGCGCGGTTGACGCCGAACTTCGAGAACACCCATGGACTGATGACCACCTGCCCGAAGAGCGCGACGAGGTTGATGCCAAAGTAGAAGCGAGCAAAGAACTGGCTCATGGCCGCGGCGCCGTCGGGCTGCCCCGCGTACGCCGCGTCGACCATGCTCTTGAACACAAAGTCGACGCCGGTCAGCGCGAGGGTGCTGACGAGGACGATGAGCAGAAGTCTGCGCAGGTAGAAGTGTGCGCAGAGCGTGACGAGGTCTTTGACGAGGGACGTTGAGTTCTCGCCGTCCTTGTCGCCGGGGTCGTCGTGGGCCGCCGGAATGCGCCAGGCCAGGGGCACCATGGCGCCGAAGACGAGGGCTCCGCCGGCGGCGGCGATGAGCGTATGCGGCTGCAATCCAGCGTCCACGAGGCGCTCCGCCAAGAGCGAACCGAGCGTCGCCCCCAGAACGCCGCCCGCGGCGACGGGGCCAAAGATGCGCTTTGCTTTTCCGACATCGACGACGTCGTCGATGAGCAGCCAGAACTGAACGACGGTCACCGTCGCGAAGACGCCGGTCCACACGTACAGCAGAAACGCCCGCCCTTGTGCTTGGTCACCCTGGCCAAGCCACCACGAGAGACCGAAGTCGATGAGGGCCGCGCCGAGCATCGTTTTCGCGAGGAGCTTGCGCTTGTCCCGTGAGCGCCGGAGTACCCAGGCGTTGGCACGCACGACAACCAGAGCGAGGCCAGCGATCGCCAGGTAGGCCCACGGCAACATCTGCGCCCGGAGCCCGGCCAAAAACAGCCCGTCTCTGGCCGTCTCGCCCAGCGCGTGGGCCGCCATAATCGCCAGCAGCGACGTAAAGCCGATGAGGAGGTCACGGCGATCTGAACTGCGCACGCCCGCCATTACTCGCTTATTGCCTCACTCCCCACACTTCGCATTACCAGACCCCCGGACGGTCGGTCGTTCTATCTGCTCTTGCGTTACAGCGCGTCAAGGCTGGACCGACCACAAGCATGGTCAACCGAGGGGGTTTTTGACTATGATTGTAGGCGATGCGCTGGGATGACCTTCGACACTTCGAGGCTTTTGTACGCACCGGGAGCACAGGAGCGGCGGCCCGAGAGCTCAACGTCTCCACGTCCACCGTTTATCGTCGCCTCGAAGCCCTGGAGGCGGCGCTGGGCGCTCCGCTCTTCGTCAAAGGCAGCGACACGGAGCTTTCCGACGAAGGCGCTCGCATCGCTGCTCTCGCTCGGCACATGCGCAGCGGCCTCGGCGAGGTCCATCAGCTCGCTCAATCACGGATGGGCGAAGCGCGTGGCAAGGTGCGTCTGACGACCGTCGAGGGGCTCGTGCCGGTACTCATCGAGCCAATCCGCGAGCTGCGCTTGAGCTACCCAGAGCTTCACGTCGAGCTTCATCTCGCTGACTCGGGCCCGAGCGTTCGACGCCGAGAAGCGGACATCGCGTTGGGCGTCATGGCGAATCCACCTGAAAGCCTCGTCGGTCGCAAGCTCCTCCACGTCACCTACGGCGTGTTCGGTACAGCGAAAGCCGTCGACGCCCGTCCACGCTCTTGGGTCGTTTCCGGACCTCCCATGGAGAACTCGCCGGAGGCGCGCTGGGAAGAGCAACACGCCAAGCACATCTCCTTAGCGACCGGGTCACGTCAGGCTTTTCTCCAGTTTCTTCGGGCGGGACTCGGCGTCGGCCTCTTTCCTCGAGTCCTGGGGGAACGTGAGGGTTTGAAAGAAGCGGAAGAGCTCCGCGAGGCAGCGTCCACCCTGACCCGAACTATCTGGTCGCTCATTCATCCCGACGTTCGTGATGACATTCGTATTCGGGCGGTCCTCGATGTCTTGACGAAGCACCTCAGCGCGTTGCACCCCTCATAGAACAACGCACCCCTCGTAGAACAACGCGTATCCTGCGGCGCTTTTTCAACAATCTGAGCGAACCTGCGCGCTCAGCCTTGCGTGGCCGAATCGCTCGGCCAAAGCTCCGAATCGATGTCCTGGTTGTGCTCCGTTGTGGCTTTTTCCCTCGTCGCCTTCGGGTGTGGCGGGGAAACGAACGAGCGCACGCTGGACGTTTTCGCGGCCTCTTCGCTACGCCCCGCCTTTGAGGAACTCGCTGGCGTCTTCGAAGCGGAACACTCCGAATGGCGTGTCCGCTTCAACTTCGCAGGCTCCCAAGTGCTCCGAATGCAGCTCGAAGAAGGAGCACGCGCTGCGGTCTTTGCATCCGCCGACGAGGCGCAGATGCGCGGCGCGCTGGCTGCGCGGCCCGGGGTCCAGTCCGAGGTCTTCGCGAGCAACGCCCTCGTCCTCGCGGTGAGCGGCGAGAGTTCGATTCGTTCGATGGAAGACTTGCCGGCTGCGGCCCGCCTCGTCATCGGCACCGAGGCCTCGCCCATTGGCGTCTACTCCCGAAGGCTCCTGGACGCCGCGGCCGTGCGCTACGGCGAGGACTACAGAACGCGAACGCTGTCCAACGTCGTCAGCGAAGAGAGCAACGCGGGTCTGGTGCGCGCGAAGGTGGAGCTTGGCGCCGCCGATGCCGCGCTCATCTACGCGAGCGACACCGAAGCCGCGCGGTTTCGCGTCATCGCGCTGCCGGACGAGCTGCAGATCGCCGCACCTTATCGCATGGCTGTTCTAGAGGACTCGCCCGCCGGTGAGGCGTTCGCGCGCCTTTTGCGCTCCGCCGCAGGCCGCGCGGTCCTCTCCGCACACGGGTTCGAGCTGCCATGAGTCTTCGACGGGCGTCGCCGGGACAGATCGGCGGAGGCCTGCTCGCGGCGACGCTCGTGTTCATCCTCGGGCTTCCACTCATCGCCCTTGGGGCCGCCGCTAGTTTCTCGGACGTTCGCGCCGGCATGGAGAGCCCGCTCTTCGCGCCCGCCTTGTGGCTGAGCCTCCGGACCAGCGCCCTCAGCTTGCTCCTGATACTTCTGATGGGGACGCCCCTCGCTTGGTGGTTGTCGCGCGAGCGCGGTTCCCTCGCGCGCATCGTGGGCGTTGTGGTGGACATCCCCATCATTGTTCCGCCGGCGGTCATGGGCATCGCGCTTCTGATGACCTTCGGTCAGCACGGCGTTCTCGCCGCACTTGACCTTGAGCTCGCCTTCACAACATCCGCCGTGGTGGTCGCGCAGGTGGTGGTCGCAGCGCCGTTTTATGTGCAGGCCAGCGTGGCCGCGTTTCGCAAGGTTCCCCCAGACATCATCGATGTGGGTCGAACGCTTGGAGCGTCACCTTTTTCGGCCTTCCTCCGCGTCGCTATCCCCGTCGCTTTGCCCGGCCTCGTCGGCGCCGCTTCTTTGGCGTGGGCGCGCGCGCTGGGGGAGTTCGGCGCCACTTTGCTCTTCGCGGGTAGTCTTCGGGGCGAAACTCAGACAATGCCCCTCGCGATATTTTCCGCGCTCGAGAGCGACCTCCGCGTGGCCCTTGCGTTCGCTCTTGCATTGACCGCGATGGGCGTGCTCCTTCTTGTATTGCTACGCGCGGCGGCGCTTTGGCGGCGGCGATGACCTGGCGCGCGAAGATCACGCTCACCTTGGGTGAGCTCTCCCTCGATGCCGATCTCCACGCGGACAAGAACGTCGCCGCGCTCATCGGACCCAACGGCAGCGGCAAGACGACGCTCCTGCGCGCACTCGCGGGGCTAACCCCAGCGCAGGGGGAGTTTGTGGTGGACGAAGAGGAGCTTCTCTCGGCGTCCCTCGACGTCGCGCCGGAAGGCCGAAGGATTGGATACGTGCCGCAGGGGTTTGGACTCTTTCCGCACCTAAGTGTCCTCGACAACGTCGCCTTTGGTTTGCGTCACCTTCCCCGGGCGCAGCGCCGCGAAAAGGCCCACGTCGCGCTGACGGAACTCGGCTGCGAAGAGCTGGCTAGGCGGAGTTGCCACGCGCTTTCGGGCGGCGAGAAGCAGCGCGTGGCGTTGGCCCGTGCCCTCGTTGTCCAGCCGCGAATGCTCCTCCTCGACGAACCCTTGGCTCCTTTGGACGTTGGCGTGCGCCGTCAGGTCCGACAGCACCTCGCAGAGCAGCTACGGGCCCGTCCCATTCCGACGCTCCTGGTCACGCACGACATCCGTGATTTGCCTCGGCTCGTCGAATACGTGTTCGTCCTTGAACAAGGCCGGATCGTTCAGCAAGGGAGCCTCGACGAAGTGCGGGGCGCGCCGGCGACGGACTTCGTGGCGGAGTTCGTGGCGGCGGATTGACGCGACGTCTTCGGCGCCGTTGACCGCTTCCGAGCATCCTGAGATCCTCGCGGGATGTCCAAGACCCCCGCTCTTTCGACGCAGTTCGTTCACCTTGGTCCCGCGGGAAGCGCCGTCGTACAGCCCGCATTTTCCGGGATGGAGTGGTACGCGGAGTACGGAGCGCGCCACGGCGCCGACGGGAAGGGGGGCCGCCTCGTGTCGATGCACACGTTCTCCGAACCTTGGGAGTCCTGGGAAATGCACCCCTCTGGCCATGAAGTTGTTGTTTGCACCGCCGGCGAGATTACGCTGATTCAAGAAATTGAAGGCCGGCACGAGCGTGTGACGCTGACTCCGGGAGAATACGCCATCAACGAGCCGGGCGTTTGGCACACCGCGGACGTCAGCCAGAGCGCGACGGCGCTCTTTATCACCGCCGGCGAAGGCACGGAGCATCGGGCGCGCTGAACGTGCGCTGCCCGTGGTAGACTGAGCCCATGAATCGCGTCGCATGTATCATCTCCCTCGCTCTTTCCCTATACGCCTGCGGCGATGACTCGGACGCCGGGGATTCGGGCGCCGACGTCGGCGCTGCCGACGCACCGAACTTCGACGCACCGAGTGCCAGCGATAGTGGACCGGGGGAAGACGCCGGACCCGGTGATGCTGGCCCCGGGGAAGACGCTGGGCCGGGCGAAGACGCCGGGCCACCGCCGCCGGCAGAGTTTCAAGAAGTCGATGGCCTCGTTGTCTTTGAGGCAGAGCATTTCTTCGAGCAGATCCGTGACGAGTGGACGCGCTGGTACCCCTTCGTCGCGGACGGACCCGCGCCGGACGTGATGTGTCGGACAAACGTGACCTGCGGTGACGGCAACGCGCCCGACTGCAATCAGTACTCAGACTGTGATGGCGACGATATCGACCCGAGCGAAGCCAGCAACGGGACCTACTTGGAGTCGCTGCCTGACCGTCGCCGGGACGACTCGGAGCCCGGGACCGGCGGCCAGATTGGTGTCGTCAACAACCCCGACATGGGGCCGACGCTGCGCTACCGCGTTCTCTTCGAAAACCCTGGTCGATACTACGTTTGGATTCACGCCCGTGGGCAGGGACCGGCGGCGAACGGACTTCACGTGGGCATCGACGACACCTGGCCAAGAAACGAGCTTCGTGACGCGTCTTCCATGCGTATGCAGTTTCGCAACGGTTGGCGCTGGACGCAGACGCGACGCGGACAGAACATGCACACCGGCGTCTCCGCGGGAGACGGGGTCAGCCTTCGTGACGCCAATATCTGGCTTGAGATCGACTCAGCAGGCGTGCACACGATCCAGCTCGGCATGCGTGAGGACGGCCTCGAGATCGACAAGGTCATCCTCTCTTCGGACCCAGATTTTGAGCCCGAAGGCCTCGACCAAGCAGAGACCACGCTCTGAGCCTAAGCGGCGGCTCAGCTTGACGCTTGAAGGTGCAGTACCGCAGGCGGCTGAATGCCGGCGTCGAGAAAAGCGTTCATCACCTGCTCGGTAATGTCCGTTTGTAGTGCCTTCTCGTACTTGACGTCGATGACGTACACCTTGCCTTTGAGCCGGACCCCGAAGGTCGAACCGTTCTTCTCCGGCGCGAGGACGACAGCCCAGGGTTTCTCCAAGTAAGCGTAGCGGGAACTGGTCATCGCCTCGCCGACAATACGTTTGGCCAGCGCGATGTCCTGGTCGAAGCCTACGACGAAGTCCGTCTCCACGAGCATGTCGAGCTCGCCGGCGTTTCCACTGGAGACCGGGTCTGTCAGGAACTTGTTGTTTGGGATCGTAACGAGATTGTCGTCAAGGGTGACGATGCGAACGGTGCGAAGACCGATCTCGATCACCTCGCCGTAAAAGCCGCCGAACGACACGCGGTCGCCGACCTGAAAAGGCCGGTCGACGAGGATGATGACGCCGGCGATGACGGACGCGAGGAGGTCTTTGAAGGCGAAACCAACGGCCACCGCCAAGGTGCCGCCGAGGGCGATGAGCGCCTCCGACGAGAACGCGAAGACAAAGCTTGTGGCGACAACCGCGCCGATGGCAAAAGCCACGAGTCGAAGAATCGACTTGAGCTGGTGAAGGAAGAGACGACGGTCGTGGAAGCGCTCGCCCAGCTGCTCGAAGCTCTTCGTGAGAAGTCGTCCGCACGCATAAGCGACGGAAAGCGCGATGAGCGCCGGGACGATTCCCTCGGGACGAAAGAACTCAAAAAGTGCGGTGGTATCGTCCATCAGGAGAAGAGCAATCGGCGTCGTTTGAGGCGGATGATGACCTCTCGATACCAGTGAGTGGAGAGACTGTAGCGCCCTTCCTCACAGATCAGAAGTGAGCGCGTTTCGAGGAGTTGGAGAAGGGAGACGCTGCGCACGTGGGAGATGCGAAGGGTGCTGGCGAGCTCCGTGGGGCTTAGGTTCTTGTGGAGCGTGACGCTCGCCAACACGAAGAGTGTTTCGATATGGATCTGGTTGAGAACTTCGGTGTCCGGCTTCGCAAAGATCTTCGCGCTCCACCGCTTATCGCCGGCAGGTCGCAGCGAGCGCTGCCAGTAGTGGAGGGCGACGCGTGGGTTGCCGCCGCTGTAGTGCCAGAGGAGTCGAAATAGCTCCTCTTTGGCGCGCTGGATGGCCCGTCCGCGAGGACGCCCGATGAGAGCCGGGTCGACCATCGAACCGAAATCAACTTTCAGGCCCGCCTGGCGAATTCGCCGCATACACATCTGTTCCACGTCCTCTTCGGACCACCCCGAAAGCGAGACGATGCTCTCGAACATCTGCTGTCCCGCCGCAGCGCTGCGAAGGTAGGACCACGCGTGAAGAGTGAAGCTGCAGCACCAGACGACGCGGTGCTGCGTGCGGCCGACGAGCGTCGCCAGCTCCACGAAGGGCTCGGCTCCGCCAATTCGGCGCAGGAAGAGGTTCTGGCATTCATCCAGGAGGATGGTCCGCGCAGGACCATTGGCGAGCTCTTCGGCGAGGGTCTCCAAATTGCCCTCGTGACCCAGCGCCTTCGGCAGCCACTTCACGAACTCCGCTGGGTCATGGCATTCGCAGGGGACCACGGCAGAGAGCGCACCGGTCTTTCGTTCCGCCTCCTCGAGCCAGAGCGTCTTGCCGCTTCCGCATTCTCCCACGAGGGCGAAGGCGCCGCCGCGTTCGGAACCGGCGCGGGCGATGAGGGCGTCCATCTCTGGATACACGTCGATGCACGCGCCCGGCGCAGGCGTGAGCTCGAAAGGAAGCCCCTCCGCATCGTTTGCCGTCTCAACGCCGTCCGTGGAGGTGACCTTGCGCTCCGAAAAGAACGCGAGCGTCCTTCGACCCAGGGCGAAGCCGCCTGCGAGTCCTTGGACTGTTTCCAGGGCCCAGTCCCAGGTGACGACGCCGAGCGCCACGAGCGTCGCCGGCATGTGGATGTGGACGCCTCCGGTTTTGATGGCGGGCACAAGGCGGCCGTCTGGATGGGTCTCCAGGTAGTATCGGTCGATGGCGTTGCGCCAGCGGAAGAAGGTCGCCAGCCCAAGCACGACGCTCCCCAGGATTAGAACCCGCACCAGGTAGCTGTGAAGTGTGCCCTTTCCGACAATGCCGCTCGACATGTTGAGCAGCAGGTAGGAGATGAGTGCGAATCGCCCGATCCGCGTCACGCTCCGCTCAACAGGCTTCCGCTCTTCGGGGCGTACGTGGGAAGAGCGTCCAGAGAGTTCGTGGGTCACGAGCCGAACGCATAGGCGGTACACGCCCCACGCAATGGAGACGTGAACCGCGAGCTCAAAACCTGTTCCGAACTCGAGCCGCCGCCCGACGGACATCGCAATCATGGTTCCGACGATGGCGATGAGGGAGCCCAAGGCTGCCTCCGCGCGGGAGAACGTGCGGCCCACCCAGCCTCGCCACCGGCTTGGTCCCACGGCGGCGGCGAGTCTGCGTCCGACGTAGGCCGCGAGGGTTTCTCGTCGCCGCCAGAGAAGAATCGTTCCGAAGATGATGCCCAGAAGAGATATGAAGAGGCTTCGTGTCTCGGGCTCAGTCGCCAACGCCCACAGCTGCGCCGGGTACGTATCGAGGTCTTCCTGAACGCGCCGAGCCGTCGCGCGCGTCATGAGTTCGAGCTGACCGACCTCGCGGAGTAGTTGTGCACGCCCTTCATCGCCGAACCCGACGAGCGCGTCTCCGCGTGCTGGACTGACGAACTGGAGAAGCTCTAGGCGAAGCTCATTCCCGTCGTGGAGCGTGCTCGAGAGCGCGCGAACATACTCGCGGGCCAGGCGCTGGAGAGTCTCTTGCGCTTCCTCTCGCGCCAGCCGTGTCTCCTCGATATCTGCGCGGAGCGTCTCTCGTCCCGCTGTGAGAGAAGCAGGCGCTGGGAGCTCGTCGCGGCGGTCGAGAGCCTCGCGGAGGGCTCGGCGGGTGTCGATAAGAACATCCACGAGCGCCTCATAGAATTCGTCGGCGCGCTCCGGGGAGAGGTCTCCGGCACGAATGGCGGACTGAACATCGCCGATGGTGGCGAGGCGCCGCTCCTCGGCCTCGTGCCCGGCTTGGCGCGCTCGGGCGGCCTCGCCGAGTCGAGCTGCGATGGCGGCGCGCTCACCCTGAAGGAGCGCGCGGCTCTCCGCGATACTTCGCTCTCGTTCGTTGCGTGCTGCCAATGCCTCGGCGTTGGCGCGCACCGTCGCCTCCTCGGCGCGGCGTCTCGCCTCGTCCGCCTCGGCGGCGGCGGCTTCGGATTCCGCGATGCGTGCGTCGATGGACTGCCGTGCTTCCAGGGCGCTCAGCCGGGCGTCCAGGTCGTGTTCGGAGAGGGCAAGGAGGTCGAAGCGCAGCTTGTTGGCGCGAGCTTCCAGCGTTGCGAGTTCCTCGGCGACAGCATCGCTGAGCGCGGCCTCGCTCCCAGCTGGGTCTGTGGTTTCGCCTTCGGCCGGCTCGCCTTCCGAGGGCTCGCCTTCCGCGGTTTCGCCTTCCGCGGGCTCGCCTTCCGCGGGTTGTCCGGCGCCGTCGTCACCGGAATCGGCGTTGGCACCGCCGGCATCGGCGACGCCCGCGTCGATTTCTGCGTCGTGTGCAGCGTCGGGTGCAGCGTCGGGTCCGGCGTCGCTCACTCCTGCGTCCGCCCCGTCAGGGTCGGTGTCGTCCGCTTCGGCGCTGTCGGCAACGAGAGCGGCGACAACCTGAAGCGAGCGAAGTCGCTCCCGCTCCGCGTCGCGCAGTTCGGGTCGACGAATATCCACACTGAAGAGCGTCTCAAAGCGACTGCCCGGAAGCGGCTCCCCGTCCAGCAGAGCTTCAAGCTCGGCGATGCGATGTCTCGCCCGTTCCAGGGCTTCGGCATGCGCTTCGGGGGCGCCCAGGACCGTCCCTTCTTCGTCGCCTGCGGTTTCGTCGTTTGCGTCCGCGTCCGCGTCCGCGGCTGGTCCCGCATCCACTGGTGAAACAACCGGATCCGGAGCCGGTTGTGCTGCCGCCATGCTCACGAAGGCCATGAGCAGCAGCGCGAGACACATGCGCTTCACGGGTTCTCCTCCACCAGGCGCAAAAGCTCATCACCGAAGCGCTCGATCTTGATATTGCCGAGGCCGGGGATCGCCTCCAGCTCCTTCAGGGATCCAGGTCGTTGTTCGTCGATGGCCACAATGGTCTTCTTCTGAAACACCATGTACGGCTTCCACTTTAGCTCACGTGCTTTTCGCTGCCTGAACCGCTCAAGCGCGCCCTGCAGCGGCGTGTAGTAGGCCCTCGTCGCGGCTTTGCCGAGCCCACGTTTGGGCGCGCGTTTTTTCGAGACGCTTCGTTTCGGCGCCGCCTTTGCAGCGGATGCACGGACTGGCTTTCCGGGCAACCAGACCGTCGGGTACTTGTTCCCTTTGCGAACCAGCTCACCGTTGTCGAGGCAGTCCTCGATGCATCGAACGATGGCGCGTTCGTCGACACCCCGCAGGGCTCCGTGCTGGGAAATCTTGAGCAGGCCGCACTTGTTGAGGCTCTTTGCCCGAGAGCCGCGAAGGGCGCGGGCGATACCGGTTTTGCCAGCGGGCTTACTCAGCTCGCCGACGGCGGCGATGACGGTGGCGCGCTCCCCTGGGCTGAGCGCATCCACCACCTCGTGCCGCGCCTCAAGCTCTGGTGTGACCACAACGCTGTCCGTGCAGACGTCGCACCGGCCGCACGCAGGGCTTTCGCTCATCCCGAAGTGTGCGCAGATGCTTTGCTCGCGACACTCGTCCGTCAACGCGTACGACTCCATGGCCCTCAGCGCTTCTCCGAGACCACGGCCCGAACCGATGAGACGCTGCGTCGCCATGTCCGCGTCGGAGAAAAAGAGCACGCAGCGCGCGGGTTCGTTGTCACGGCCGGCGCGTCCCGCCTCTTGGTAGTACGCCTCAAGACTCCCAGGGGATTGAAAGTGCGCGACGAGTCGAACGTCGGGGAAGTCGATGCCCATTCCAAACGCGCTCGTCGCGACGAGCACGCGAACACGTCCGGCGGCGAAGGCGTGTTGCGCCTTCTCGCGCTGAATCTTGGTCCGGCCCGCGTGATAGTGGCGCGACGCGAACCCGGCAGACGCTAGGTCCGCGGCGACCTTCTCCGTGTGCTTGCGCGTGCTGCAGTAGATGATGGCTTTGCCACCGACGGTCCGGCCTCGCAGCCCCGCTGAATCGAGGAGCTCCACAAGCCTCGCCGTGCGTGCGTCGTGCTTTGCGATGAGCTCAACGCCGAAGGACAAGTTGGGGCGCCGGAAGTCTCCGCGTACCACGTGGGGACTCTGAAGACCCAGACGCCGAACGAGCTCTTTGAGGACTCGTGGTGTCGCCGTCGCGGTGACGGCCATCATCGGGCCGTCCACGAACTCCCGTAGTTCAGCGAGTTGCATGTACTCCGGACGAAAGTCGTGCCCCCATTGGCTCACGCAGTGTGCTTCGTCGATGGCGACGAACCCTGGTCTCCGCCGCTCAAGGGTCCTTCGAAATCCATCCTGGGCGGCGCGTTCGGGAGAGACGTAGAGGAACTCGACTTCGCCTTCTTCGTAGTCGGCGATCATCTGACGCGCGTCGGCGGCGCTCAGGTGCGAGTTGAGCGCGCCGGCCCGCACGCCGCGGCTCCGGAGTGCGTCGACCTGATCCGCCATGAGCGCGATGAGCGGCGAGATGACGAGCGTTGGCCCGTGCCCCAAGCGCGCGCGCGCAATGCCCGGCACCTGAAAGCACAGTGACTTCCCGGCGCCGGTGGGGAGGAGCACTGCAGCGTCGTCTCCGCGCATGGCCGGCTCGATGGCTTCGGCCTGGCCGGTGCGAAAGTCGCCAAACCCGAACACTTCGCGGAGTACGTCTTTGGCTACGTCCATCGGCGAGAGCATCGCAGAGTGATAGGGCAAAAAGGTCGGGCAGGCCCGTGCATTTGATGAGAGCCCATTTGCACCGTCGAACATCCACTTTTCGGCTACTGTCGGGCGTGGGCTACCGAGACGAGAGTGACGCACTGCGGGCCAAATTGGCCGCAAAAGAGGCTGAACTCGCAGAGGCCAACGCGAAGCTCGCCGCGTTTCAGGGCGAGGCGCCGACTGAAAAGGCGAACGCGTTTCTGGGTGCGCCGACGAAGCTGGTCGTCGAACGGACTTTCGCGAGGCCGATGAGTGAGGAGCTCCTGGAGGGGATCGTGCGAATACTCCGCGAGCGTTCGGACAACCTCGGCCGGATGGAACGCCTCGGCGACACGGTGTCTTGGACATCGACGCCTCAGGGGGGAAGCGCCCATCAGCCCCTTGAGGTCACCATCGAGCGTCGGGGCGACGAGACCTTCGTGCGCATTCGTGAGCGGCTGGGGCAATACGCCGGCGGCATCTACGGAGGGCTCGTCGGCGGCCTCGGGGGTGGCGGAATGCCCGGCGTGATCGGGCTTTCGTTGGCCCTTTCTCTATCGCCGATCGCGATCCCGATGATCGCGTTCGCTTGGGTTGGAGCCGTCTATCTTGGCGCCCGCGGGATCTACAAGAGTGTCGTGACGAGACATGCGAAGCGAAACGCGGGCACGATGGCGGCTATCGCTGAGCTGATGGGCGCCCCTCGCGTACGCGCGCCGGACGAGAGCTCGGTCCCCGCGGAAGAAGCGCACGAGCTTTTCGAGGAAGAGGAGCAGCCCTCGAAGCTTGAACGCCTCGAGGACGCATAGCTTTGTCCGTACGCCGCGCGTCGTTGCTTCGCGCGTGGTTGCCGGCAAGACTCCCGCGCATGACGTGCCTCAGCGCTTCCACCCTTTGCCAGCGAGCCGAACCATGACCGCCGGCGAAGAGCTCCGCGTCTTCACGTGGAACCTCAACGGGCTGGAGAGCGCGCGGCTGGACTCACGCATGGAGAAGGCCTGCATCCAGATGGTTCTTGGCGTCACGTTACGCGAAGCGATGGCCGGCGCGCCAAGCCCGCCACTTCCGCACGTGTTCTGTCTCCAAGAGGTTGTGCGGCGCGTGCACATCGATAAGCTGCGACACCACTTCGGCGCCGCTGGTTTCACGCTTGTCCCCGCCGAGCCTCCAGAGCGCGAAGACTATTCGCTTATCGCGGTACGCCCGCCGTGGACCATCACTGAGAGCGCCTATGTGCCTTTCGAGCACTCGAAGCTCGCGCGCGGGTACACGGAGGTACAGATCCGCAGCGACAGCGGCCAAGAGGCGCTTGTCCTGACGGCGCACATGGAGAGCCTTCGAAGTGGCGGCGAGGACCGCACCTCGCAGACGCTTCAGATCGACGCGCGTCTCATGGCCGGCGCCGAAAGCTTGCGTCCGGCCATCTTCGCCGGCGACACCAACCTGCGCGAAGCGGAGTTCGTCGCGGCTCGCGCCGAGGGGTGTCTTCTGCGTGATGTCTTTGACCTCGCGAAGCGCCCGGCTGCGCACAACGCGACCTGGTGGCCCGAAGGCTCGCGACGCGGATACCGATTCGATCGCATCTGGCTCGACCCCATCAGCACCGGCGCCCTCGTCGACTTTCGCACGCGCCGGCGCTCAAAGCTCAGCGACCACTCGGCCCTCGAAGCCTGTTTTCGCTTCTAGTCCATCGAGTCACGGGTCATCATCGTCGCCAGGCTCGCCCCCGCCGCGGATGACCCTAAGCCCCATCGGTGGAAGAGACCTTCGACGCGGTGGTTATCGGCGCAGGCTTTGGCGGGCTGAGCGCAGCGCTGTCGCTCGCTCACGGCGGCGCGAAGGTCGCGCTCTTAGAACGCCTGCGATATCCCGGAGGCTGCGCGTCCACCTTCGAGCGCGGCGGCTCTCGCTACGAGAGTGGCGCGACTCTCTTTAGCGGCTTCGCCGAAGGCCAGCTCTTCCATCGATGGATTCGCGACCACGCGCTGCCAGTGAAGTTCGAGACCTTCGATCCGCTTGTGGAGTACCGCAGCGAAGACGTCACGTTTGGTGCATCTCCAGAGCGCGAGGAGTTCCTCCACAGGATCTGCGCCATCGATGGTGTTCCCGAGGCCCCGACGCGCCGCTTCTTCAAAGAGCAGGCGAAGGTGGCGAAGGCCCTGTGGGAACTCTTCGACGACCCGGCGATGCTCCCGCCGTTCAACCTTCGAAACCTCAGCCGGCACCTCCTTCGGAGCCCGCGTTACCTGCCGCTTCTTCGAGTCGTCGGACTCCCGCTGGCGACCGTGCTGCACCGCCACGGACTCGCTGACGTGGAGCCTCTCAAGAACTACCTCGACGCGGTCTGTCAGATCACCGTTCAGTGCGGCGTCGATGAGGTCGAGGCGCCCTTCGCCCTCGGTGCCATGGACTACTACTTTCGTGGCACCGGCCACATCCACGGTGGCATCGGGGAGCTCGCGACGGCCCTCGCGACGAGCATCGATTCCGTCGCCGGCTCGGAAGTTCACTACTCCCGCGCAGTGAAGAGCATCCGCCGCAAAGATGAGCTCTGGCATATTGATGCCAGGCGCGGCGCCCTACGCGCTCGGCACGTCGTTGCGAATCTCACGCCGCATGCTCTTGGACGCCTCTGGGGTGAGGAGACGCCGCGCCTCACGCGCATGAAAGCGGAGGTCGAAACGGGGTGGGGCGCGTGCATGCTCTATCTTCGCTTGCCGAAGTCATTCCAAGGCCGTTCCGAAGCACACCATCTTCAGCTTGTGGGCGACACGTCGCGGCCGCTCCAGGATGGCAACCATGTGTTTTGTTCCCTCAGCGGCGAGGACGAACATCGCAACGAGGAAGGCGAGCGCACTGTCACGTGCTCCACGCACGTTCGTATGTCGGCTCTCCGCGGGGCGGAGGATCAGGGCGCCTTCGTGGAGGGCATTCAGCAGCGGATGCAGGAGACCATCGCCCTTCGAGCACCGGAGCTTTTGGCGCGTACCACGATGAAAGGCAGCCCGCGTACCTTCGAGCGTTTTACAGGGCGCGACTTCGGATACGTCGGCGGGATCCCGCGCCGTGCCGGACTGAGCAACTACCGGGACATGAGCAACGACCCCTTTGCGAAGGGTCTTCATATGGTCGGCGACAGCGTGTTCCCCGGCCAAAGCACGCTGGCCACTGCGCTCGGCGGCTTGAAGGTCGCCGAGCGAATCTTGAGCACGCTCTAAGCCGAGGCTCAGTTCGAGAGGGGCTTTTCGTTTCCGTGGACGGCGAAGTAGGTGAGCGGGGCCGGAGAGCCGAGGACAAACCCCGACACGATCCAAGGCCATGGGTTGATCCCCCGCGCCCGGGCGTGCTGATGAACGAGGAAGTTGGCCATCGTCACCGCGCATATGAGGTCCATGAAGACCTGAGTTCCCCACCCGCCATCCATGATGAGCACGACGAGGGGAGCGAAGCCCGCGTTAGAGTTCACATGAGGGGAGCTTCAGAATGGCGAATATGTCGGCCGGCCAGGTCCTGCGAACTTGGCGAAAAGAGAAGGGCTACAGCCAGCTGCGTCTGGGGACGGAGGCAGAGGTCAGCACGCGTCACCTCAGCTGCGTCGAAACGGGTCGCGCCCAGCCGAGCCGTCAGCTGCTGCTGATCCTCGCGAGCGCCCTCGAGTTGCCGCTCCGCGAGCGCAACGTGCTCCTTCGAACCGCCGGCTTCACACCGGCTTATAGCGACGCTGGCCTCGAGCACGCCTCGATGAAAAAGGTCCGCGAGGCTATCGCCTTCATCCTCGCGCAGCACGAGCCTTTTCCCGTCGTGGTCTTTGACCGGCATTGGCGCATCACGCATTTGAACAATGGCGCGCTGCGTGTGTTTGGCAGTCTCGTCGGTCCTCTTCCGCCCGGCGCGGATGCCCTCGAACTGCTCTTTTCCCGCGGGGGCCTCGGACCCTTCTTGCTCAACTTTGACCAGGTCGCGTCCGCCGTCCTCGGTCGGGTCCGCGAAGAGTCGCGACACGATCCTGCGCTGGCGCGGCGCCTCGCAGAAGTCGTCGCTGGACTCCCGGACGGCTGGCAGGAGCCGCCACTCGGTGACGTCCCGGACGTCCTTGTGCCCGTTCGCCTTCGCTATGGTGAGGGGAAAGAATTCTCACTTTTTAGCACCCTCACCACGCTCGGGACGCCGTCCGACGCAACGGCTCAGGAGCTGCGCATCGAGACCTATTTCCCAGCGGATGCTTCCTCGCGCCAGCTCCTCGAAGACCTCGCCAAATGAGCGCCCGGATGTCGTACTAGACCAACGCGTCCGCGGCTTCTTCCAGATTTGTCTCACCACCCCATCGTGCCAAGAGCGCGGGCACCACGATCATATTGAGCACCGTCGAGGTCGTGAGACCGGTGAGGATGACCAGTGCCATCGGCGCCTGGATCTCGCTGCCTGGCTGGCCCAGGGCCATGGCGAGGGGCAACAGCCCAAGCCCCGCCGTCACCGCGGTCATCAAGATTGGCGCGAGCCGTTCGCTGGCGCTTTGGGACACCGCGAGGACACGCTCCACACCTTCGAGTTCGAGGTCGCGCGTTCGTGTAGCGAGCAGGATTCCGTTGCGCGTGGCGATGCCAAAGAGAGTGATGAACCCGATGATGCTGGCGACGGAGAGGATACCGCCGCCGATGAAGACGCCGACCACGCCGCCGGCGAGGGCCAGGGGTAAGTTGACGAGCACGATGGCGGAACGACGCAGGCTTCTGAGCGTGGCGAAGACGATGATGGCGATTCCAAAGATCGCGAATAGCCCAAAAAGAAGGAGGCGCGAGCCCGCGGCCTCTTCGCGTTCAAACTGGCCGGAGTACGCGACATGCACCCCCGGCGGAAAGGCCACCTCGCTGGATACGATGCGCTGCACGTCTTCGTAGACGCTGCGTAGGTCCCGTCCAGACACGTTCGCCGTCACGACGATGCGTCGAGAGACGTTCTCGCGAAGGATGTAGTTTGGGCCCCGATCAGGGCGGACATTGGCGAAGGCGGAAACCGGCACGACGGCGCCGGACGGGGTCGGCACGCGGGTGGCCCGTACCGTCTCGATGGAGCTTCGCGCATCGTCCGGATAACGCACCACGACCTGGGTGACGGTTCCGTCTTCAAACACGCCGCCGGCATCACTTCCCCAGAGGGCCGTTCCCGCCGCTTGTGCCGCTTCGCCGGGCGAAAGCCCATACTGCGCTGCGGCGATGGCATCCACATCGACGATCACTTGCGGGACATTCACCGCTTGCTCCACGTTCAAGTCGACGAGTCCGGGCACGCCGCGGATCGCATCGCGGACACGACCCGCGTAGTCGCGCAGCTCGTTCAGGTTCTCGCCGATGACCTTGATGCTCAGCGCTGCGCGCTGTCCGGAAACCATGTGGTCGATGCGATGGGAGATGGGTTGCCCGATGGTGAACTGGACGCCTGGCACACGGGCAAGGAGCGCGCGGATGTCTTCTAGGAACTCCTCCTTGTCACGTTCGTCTTCCCGCAGGCGCACGTCGATCTCGGACGCTTCGACGCCCTGGACATGCTCGTCTCGCTCGGCACGGCCGGTACGCCGTGAGGTGGAGACCACGGCCGGGTCACGGAGGAGCTCCTGCTCGGCCAGCGCACCCAGGGTGTCGCTCTGTTCCAGGGAAGTCCCTGGAAGCGTCACCGCGGCGATGGTTAGGCTGCCCTCGTTGAACTCGGGCAAGAACGAGCGACCGGTGAAGCTCAATGCGAAGACGCCGGCAGCAGCGGTCAAGAGCGCGAAGAGGGCCACCATCGCGGGACGCCGGAGAGCGAAGCGCAGCACCGGCGCGTAGAGCCAAGACAGTCCACGGATCACGGGAGGCTCGTGGCCTTCCTTGTTCACTGCTTTGCCGAGAAGCAGGGAGCAGAGCGCGGGGGTCACCGTGACGGCGACGACGAGGGAACTTGCGATGGACACGAGGTAGGCCACCGCAAGGGGCTTGAGGAGGCGGCCTTCGAGGCCTTCGAGGAAGAGCAAAGGGACGAAGACCAGCATTAGAATCGCCGTCGCGCTCACGATGGAGGAGCGGATCTCCCGGGACGCATCAAGTACCGTTCGAAGCACCGACAAACGCTGCGCTTCGGGCAGTTTTTGGCGATCCCGCAAGCGACGGACGACATTCTCCACATCCACGATGGCATCATCGACGAGCTCTCCGATGGCGATGGCGAACCCGCCGAGGGTCATGGTGTCGAGGCCGTAGCCCAAAAGGTCGAGAACGAGCGCGGCGAGGATGAGCGAGAGCGGCAAGGCGACGGCGCTGATGATCGTGGGCCGAAGGCTCCACAAAAACAGCATCAACACGCCGACGACGAGGAACGCGCCGTCGCGTAGCACGGTCATCAAGTTGTCGACGGCGGTCTCGATGAAGTCCGACTGCCGAAACGTATCCGTGTGAAGGAGCATCCCATGTTGAGCCAAGGAGTCCTCAAGCGCCGCGAGTGCTTCATCCACGCGGCGCGTGACATCGATGGTGTCCGCGCCGGGTTGTTTGACCACGGCAAAGACCACGGCGGGCTCACCATTGTAGCTGGCCGTTCCCCGCGGGTAGGCGCCGCCGACGCGAACGTCCGCCACGTCGCGCACACGCACGGGCGAGTCCCCCCGCAAGGCGAGGGTGATGCCTTCGATGTCCTCTTCGCTGTGAGCGCGGCCCATGACACGGACCACGGACTCCTGACCCTGTTCGACGACGTAGCCGCCGGCGACGTTGCGGTTGCCATGCTCCACCGCCTCGATGAGATCGGAGAGTGTGAGGGAGTAACGTTCCAGACGGTCCGGGTCCGCGAGGACCTGGTATTCGCGCTCGAGGCCGCCGAGGGCCACCACCTGGGACACTCCGGGAACGGCCAAAAGACGGCGCCGGACCTCGACGTCTGCCACTCGACGCAGCTCCAGCGGGTCATCTCCGTCCGCGCTCAGTCCGTCTTCGCTGAGCGCGATGAACGCGATTTCTCCCATGACGCTCGATGGGGAGGCGAGGAGCGGCGTCTCCGCCTCCGGCGGCAAGGAGGAGAGCCCTTGGAGCCGTTCGGTGACGCGCTGACGGGCGACGGTGCCTTCCGTGTCCCAGTCGAACTCCACCCACACGATGGAAATTCCCGGGGCGGAGGCCGAACGGACCCGTCTCACGCCGGCGACGCCGTTGACCGTGGTCTCGATGGGGAACGTCACGAGACGCTCCACCTCTTCCGGCGCCATCCCCGTCGCCTCGGTGACGATGGTGACGCGCGGCGCGGTCAAGTCGGGGAAGACGTCGACGGGCATCTCCTGCGTACGCTGAATACCAATCAGCGTCAGCGTCGCCGCAATGCCGAGGACCAGCCAGCGTCGCCGGAGCGAGACGCGTAGGAGAAAGTCGATCACAGAGTGCCCATTTAGTGAACGTGTCCGTGCGTCGGCGCAGCGGACGTGCGGGAGGCAAGGCGGATTACGTTCGCACCGGTCGTGACGACTCGCTCACCTTCTCCGACGCCTTCGGTGATGCCGACGTGTGTTCCTGATCGTGCACCGATGCGCACGAAGCGTTCTTCGAAGATGTCGCCGCCGACCTGAACGTAGATCAGTGCGCGACCGTCGTCGTCGAGGACCGCGCCTCGCGGCACACGCACTCCGTGCCATGCCTGTCCGGACGGAACCGAGACACGCACCGCGGCGCCGACACGCAGTCGCGGATCCGGCTCGTGGATCGAGTAGATGATGTCCACGGTGCGGGAGCGAGGGTCTACGGTCTGACCGATGTTGACGACGGACGCGTTCGAGTCGTCTCCCGCCACGCGCAGCGTGAACCGCTCGTTTGCCCCCGGTAAGGCAAAGGCGGCGTCTTCCGTCGCTTGGAGCTGCGATGCTTCCTGCTCGGGCACACGGGCGCTCACCCACAGCTCCTCCAAGTTGACGACGCGGATCATCGTCTCGCCGCTGGTGACGGTCTGGCCCGTGGTGACGGTGACGTCCGTGACCACGCCCGCGATGGGCGAGGTGACACGGTAGGTGCCGCCTCCTGTGCCCCGAGCGGCGCCGCTGAAGACGCTGCGCGCCCGGCGTGCCGAGCGTACGGACGCCTCCGCGACGCTCAACTCGCGCCGGGACTCGTCGACCTCGCGTTGACTGATGGCGCGGTCTGCGATGAGACGTTCCGCGCGGGCGAGCGCCGCCTGGGCCGTTTGAACCCGGGCTTCGGCTTCGATGACAGCGAGCGTCGCGCGGGCCGCGCTCTCTGGAGACGCGGGGGCGGGCGCGATGGTTGCGAGCACTTGGCCCGCTCGGACGGTTTCGCCGGGCCGCGGGAGTCCGTTTCGTGGGGCGACGACGCGGCCGGCGATGGCGGCGCCGATTTCCGCTTGTCCGCTCGGTGGCGTGGTGATTTCGCCCGGGACGTCGATGCTTGGAATCACCGAGGAACGCTCGGCCACCACCGTGGCGAAGGGCACCTGCCACTGGCGCTCCTTCGTGAAAGACAGCGGCTCGGCGCCCGGCGGCTGATGAGACTGCGCCGCATCCGCCGCCTCTGGGCTGGCGTAGACCACAAGGTCGAAGCCCGCGATAGTACGGGGCCCGTCGTCGCCCGGGACGGTGACACTGGCCGGATAAGTACCTGCTGCAGGCGCCGTCAGGGAGATCGCGTACAGCCCTTCGACGCGGCTCTCTTGAACGTCCGCGCTGACCGACCCGAGGGTGAACTCGATGCCGGTGGCGCTGACGGGATCGTAGCGTGTCAGGTCTGTGATGTACGAGCGCAGGATGAGCGCCTCGCCGGCGACGAGGGGAGGGTGTCTCGCGAAAAGCTCCAGTGAATCGCCGTAGGCGGTGAGATTCAACAGGTGGTCCCCGTGGTCATGGTGTTCGGCGTCTCCGTGCTCGTGGCCCTCGTGCTCTCCGTGCTCTCCGTGCTCTCCGTGCTCGTGACCTTCGTGCTCTCCGTGCTCGTGACCTTCGTGCTCCGTGCTTCCGCACGCAACGAGCAAGGCTAGTAGTGTCCAAGGCCTCATTGCAGGTCTCCCACCGCGGCGCGTAGCCGGGTCTCGGCGTGCTTTGCCGCCCAAAGAAGCGCCAGACGCCGTTCGTTTACTTCGATCTGCGTTCGCTGCGCATCGAGCAACTCAAGAATCGTTCGTTCCCCTTCGCGGTAGCCGCTCTGGGCCGCGCGCAAGAGTGTCTCCACCATGTCTTGCGTGGCCGTCTCGAAGCGGCTGAGTTCGTCACGGGCTGTTTGGTAGAGAGTCAGCGCGCTCCGCACCTCGGCGTGCATATTGCGCTGCAGCGCATCGCTCCGAGCCGATTGAAGAGACTGTCTGGCCAGGGCGACGGCTCGCAAGTTCTGGCCCCGGTTGAAGATTGGCAGCGAGACCTGCAAGCCCAAGATGTAGCCAAGTCCGCCCGTATTCGTTCGGTTGAGACCGCCGCCGAGTTGCAGCGTGGGCAGCCAAGCGAAGCGCGAACGACGCTCCGCTTCGTCGGCTCGCGCCTCCGCCTGACGCGCATGCACCAGAGCTTGTCGGCCCTCCGTTTGCGCGAGGAGCGCGGCCTCGGACCCGAGGTCGCTGAGCCTTAGGTTCGGGTCCAGGGTGACATCGTGCTCTCCCAGCATCGTCGCGAGCTGCGCGCGGGAACTTTCGAACGCGCCGATGGCTTCGATGTGACGTGAACGCGCGAGCTCCGACGCGATGGTTAGGCGTGTGCTCTCGTAGCCCGACACGACGCCTGCTGCTTCGCGCTGCGTTTGAATTCTCGCGGCCTCTTCGAGGTTGGTCAACGCTTGGGCGAGGACATCGACGCGTTGAGAAGCGAGGGCTGCATCAAAGTATGCGTGGAGCGCCTCCACGACCGCGTTGGTTCGTGTGAGCGCGGCCATCGAACGGGACCACTCACTCTGGACGGACTGAAGTGAACGTTGGGTTCGGGGTCCACCGATACTGATAGGCACGTTGACGCGAAACATGTCCTGGGCTTGTCGCTGACCGCTCGTCTCGATGGTCTCGCGTTCCCACCCCACGCTCGGGTTGGGGGACAGGCCTGCGGTTCGTTCCTGTGCGGCGGCGAGGCGCTCACTCGCCTCGGCGACGGCGGCCGCCGGGGCACGCGCGCGAGCGATACGGACCACATCGGCCTCTCGAAGCGCTTCCTGGGCGAAGCTCGGGGTGACCCCGACGAACATCGTCAGCGCGGCGGCGAGAAGTCGCACGTTTTTACGCGCTTTTTGACGATTTGAAACGAAACGTTTCATCATTTCAATGTATGTAGCATTGTTCTCTGGCACCGTGGAAAGAAGTTCGCTCGCCCCCGAAGCCCCACGATGTCCCCATATCGGGGCCTGGATGCCGCTCATTGCGCGAAAGTCCTTCCCCTTTTCGAAGGGAAGGCCATCATCCGTCCGAAAGGCGGGGGCGTTGTGCGAATAGGGTTGCTCACCCAATACCCAGAGAACGGTTCGTCGTCTCGACTGATCACCGCTGCTCGAAAGAGCGGGCATCGGCTCCGGCCGGTGAACTATGTCCGCAGCCACATCACCATGTCGGCGGGCGTGCCTCACGTCGTTGAGAACGGAAAGAACCTGCCTCTCTTCGACGCGGTCATTCCGCGCATCTCCGCGTCGGCGACGTTCCATGGAACGGCGATTGTTCGGCAGTTCGAAATGCAAGGGGTCTACACGCCAAGTAGCTCCGTCGGCATCAAGCGCTCCCGTGACAAACTCCACTCTCTCCAGCTCATGGCGGGTCGGGGCATCGCGATGCCAATCACCGCCTTTGGCCACCCGAGCGGTGATGCTCACGAACTCATCGACGCGGTCGGCGGGGCGCCGTTGATCGTAAAGATCATCGAGGGCACCCAAGGCATCGGAGTCGTCCTTTGTGAACAGCGCGCCTCTGCGCAGTCCGCCATCGAGGCGTTCCGCGCGCTCGGCGGGCAGATTGTTGTCCAAGAGTACATCCGCGAGTCCAAAGGCGAAGACCTGCGCTGCTTCGTCGTGGGCGACGAAGTCGTCGGTGCGATGGTCCGTGTCGCCGCCAAAGGCGAGTTCCGGGCGAACCTCCATCGCGGAGGAAAAGGACGCTCCACGACGTTGACGGACGACGAAAAGAGCGTCGCCCTGCGGGCAGCCCAGGCGATGGGGCTCGGGATCGCGGGAGTCGACATCTTGCGTTCGGACCGCGGGCCCCTCGTCATCGAAGTGAACTCCTCGCCGGGCCTCATGGGCATCGAGGCGGCGACGAAGAAGAACATCGCCGCCCGCGTCATCGACTACGTTGTGACGAACGCGAAACGCTAACGCGAGACTATTCTGCGCGCGTGCTAGCCTCGCGCCACTTATGTCCACCACCCATCCACACGGCGGCTCCATCGTTGGCGAAGTTCTCGCGGCCCATGGCGTCAAGCATCTCTACAATTTGTGCGGCGGTCATATCTCGCCGATTCTTTTGGGCGCCAAACAGCACGGCCTCACCGTCGTCGATATGCGCGACGAGAAGAGCGCGGCCTTCGCCGCCGACGCCGCCAGCCGAATGACCGGACGCGTCGGCGTCTGCGCGGTCACCGCCGGGCCCGGGGTGACCAACACCGTGACCGCCGTCAAGAACGCGCAAGAAGCCCAACAGCCGATTCTCATCCTCGGCGGTGCGACGGCGACGGTGCTCCGCGGACGCGGCTCCCTTCAGGACATCGACCAGCTCAGCATCATGAAGCCCATCACAAAGTGGGCCGCGCGCTGCAACAAAGTTCGTGACTTGGCGCCCATGCTCGAACGCGCGTTTCGCGTAGCGGTGAGTGGCGTACCCGGTCCTGTTTTTCTCGAGATCGCCGTGGACCTGCTCTACCCGAAGTCCATCGTCAAAGAGTGGTACGGCAAGGAGTCTGGCGTCGACGCCATGAAAGGCCCTCTTGGGAAGGCCGCTCAGCTCGCGATGAAGGGGTACTTGCAACACCAGTTTCACACCCCGCACCTCGGAGTCGCGTCGGTCCCCCTCGGCGAACGCGCCGCCGGTCGCTTGAGCGGCGCGGACAGTCGGGAGGTGGAGCGTGCTGCCGAAGCCCTACGCGGCGCGAAGAAGCCGGTCCTCGTCATTGGCAACCAAGCCATGGTCAACCTTGAGCCTTCGGCGGCGCGAAAACTCGCCGATGCCGTTCGTCGCCTCGGTATCCCCACGTTCCTCGGAGGCTCTTCACGTGGGCTGCTGAGTCAGCACAGCGATATCCAGTTTCGGCACAAACGCTCGGCGGCGCTGCGCGAAGCCGACGTAGTCATCGTCGCGGGTTTCCCCTTCGACTTTCGTTTGGGCTACGGCATCAAGATCAACAAAAACGCACACCTCATCAGCGTCAACTTGGACGCGGAGGCGCTTCGAAAGAACCGAAAACCCACGCACCCGGTTCAAGCGCATCCCGGTCGTTTCCTGATGCAGTTGGCGGACCGCCAGGCGAGCCCCACCGCCTCGATCAGCAGTTGGTTCGATGTGCTCCGCTCGCGTGAGCGCGCACGCGATGCAGAGATCGCCGCGAAGGCCAACGCAGACGGCCCGCTCATTGACCCGGTGCACCTCTTCACGCGTATCGAAGAAAAGATCGCGGATGACAGCGTTCTCATTGTCGACGGCGGTGACTTTGTCGCCACCGGCGCGTATATCGTTCGTCCGCGCAGCCCGCTCTCTTGGCTGGACCCAGGGGTCTTCGGCACGCTCGGCGTCGGAGGCGGCTTTGCCGTCGGAGCCGCGAGCGCACGCCCGAACGCTGAGGTCTGGCTCTTCTGGGGCGATGGCAGCAGCGGATACAGTCTTGCCGAACTCGATACGTGCGTACGCTCCGGCATCGCGCCCATCTGCGTCATCGGAAATGATGGGAGCTGGCAACAGATTGCCCGCGACCAGGTCACGCTCCTCGGCGACGCGGTTGGAACAGTGCTCCGCCGCAGCCCCTATCACCTCGTCGCCGAAGGCTATGGTGCGAAGGGGCTCCTTCTTACGGACCCGAGCAAGGTCGACGAGACCCTCGATGAAGCGAAGCGTATCGCCGCGTCGGGCACGCCTGTATGTATCAACGCTCACCTTTCGAGCAGCGACTTCCGCGAAGGCTCGCTCTCGATCTAAGCATAATCCTTCTTCGGCGACGCGTTACACCCAGATGTCTGGAAGAGCTTCGCCGACGTTGGACTCGTCGTAGTCTCGCGCGAAGCCATCCCCCTTGGCGATGGTGCGATACTCACCGAAGCCGCGTCCTGCTTCGCGTTCATAGTCCGCCGGTGTCATGCCCATGGCTTGCATGATCGTGACGAGAAGACGGTTATACTGAACACCCTCGATGACATTTCCGCCGTGCTGACTGAAACGGACGGAGCGCTCATAGTCGACGAAGTCGAGGAAACGCCCCGTTTTTAGTGTGCCGCCACCGCGGCCCCACAGCGCCGTGGGCATACTGTAGTTGAGGTGGTTGAAGCTCAGCTCGTTGCTCCAAAGAAGCATCGAGTGATGGAGCAGGGACTCGCCGTCGCTCTCGGTGACTTCTTGAAGTCGTCCGAGGAGCCGAGCCACGACGTTCTCGGCGACCCATTGTGCGCCTTGGCCAAGCCAGCGCTGTGCGTTGGGACTCCACTCATGAGCCAGCAGATGCCAGTTGGACCGACCTGCGTTGTTTGCGTTCTCCGAGTCGCCGATGCCGAAGATGTCCCCTCCGTCGTTGGCGAGCATTTTGGTGACGTCCAGCGTGACCACACGCGTGGCGTCGCAGGAGAGCGCCAGCGCGACGAGGTCCACCATGTTCTCGAAGAGCGCCGTCACGCCTGCTACCTCGACGCTAAACTCGCCGCCGGTGTCCACGTCCGCCGGCGGACGTAGCTCACACTGGTTCATCTCCATGGTGTTGACGCGTTCTTCAAGGTCACTGAGATGTGCGATGTGTCGCTCAAGGGTGACGCGGTCTTCGGCCCCGATGTTGGGTCCGGTCAAGGCGCGTCGGTAGTCTTCGATCACTCTATCGACGAGACGTGCAGAGAGGTTTGGCTCGTCGCCGTCCCCCATAAAGCTGCCGAAGGTCGCTTGGAACGCGGCGCGCGGGTTGATGAAGGACTGCGCCTGTTCGATGGAGGCCTCTCCCGTGGCGAGGACGTCGCCGGTGCGTGGCGCGTAGGAAGAGGCGTTTCGCCGGCTACCGACGTGAAGAACGCGCGGGCCCGCAGGCGTCGTTGGGTATACGCAGGACGAAGCCGCCATCACATGGTCCATCGTGGCGTTGATCTGCGCGCCGGCGATGGCGCCGCCGGTGCCGTTCGTGTTGAGGCCAAAGTTGCCGAGGTAGCCGCCGTAATTGTGGTTGAGACCGGGCATGAAATCGAGTCCGCGGAAGAGCAGCATCGAGTCGAGAAAAGGGTTGAGGGCTCGACTCAGAATGTTCGAAACGCCGCTCTCAGCGAAGTCGGAAAGAGGGGCCCAGCGACCGGAGTAGTCTCCGCCGTCCGAGTGTCGTCCCGTCGTCTCCGGGAGTATTTGGGAGAGCGCGACGGTTCCATCGCTGCCGTGGGTGTCATATCCCGGCGGAGCGACTCGTGGATACCAGTCCTGAACCGGCATTCCGTTGTAGGTCTTCATCGCGACGAAACGACGAGGAATGGCAGGGGCGTCGGCCTTCGCCGCGCTTCGCACTCTGCGCGGCAAAAGTGAAGGTAAGAAGGGAAGAGCAAGGGCAGCACCGCCCGCGCCGGTGAGAAAGAGACGGCGAGAAGATGTAAGTTTCATGGGCGGCTCTCCTCAGGAAGTGCGCGAAGCCGGAAGCTACTGGAGAGGGCGATGGAGCGAAGCGCATCGCGCATCGAAGCGCCGTCCTCGAGCTCTGCGGCGAGGTCGTTGATGCTGCACTCGTCCACCGGCTCTTCGTGACGCCGGAAGGTGTAACGGAAGTACTGCGTCGCGAAGCAGCGGTTCGACTTCGGACTCTCGGCGATAGCGTCGCTCAGCTCGACGGGTGAGCCCATCACCGTCATGTCGCCGTCGATGTTGGGAACAGCGACGGTGTCCAGGGCGGCTTCCCCGAAGTCGACGCCCTCGGAGGTGACGACGCGCTCGACGTCGCGAAAGCGACCGAGGCCATCGAAGGCTTCGAGGACGTATCCGAGCGGAGTAAACGCGGCGTGGCATCCGGAGCACGGCTGATTGACGACCTTGCTGGCGAACACATCTCGTGTGCTCGCTCCTTCTTCAAGGGGAGGTGGCTGAAGCGCATCGGGTGGCAGGTCGTTGGGGGGTGGCAACACCGTGTCGCAGAGGATCTCCCGTCGAAGGAACGCGCCGCGTCGAAATGGATTCGTCGAACCGTCGGCCGTTTGAAGCATTCCTGCGCGCGTGAGGAGACCCGACCGTTCTCCGGCTGGAAGAAGCGGTGCCTCGCCCACACCATCCCATGACTCGACGCCGTAGATGCCGGCGAGGCGTTCGCTCTGAGCAAAGGAGCGCTCCGAGCGAAGAACATCGTCCCAACCGTCTTCGTTGCCCAAGTGAAAACGAATAAGCGCTTCGACTTCTTCGCGCATCTCAGCGCCAAGACCGTCGGTATCGAGGCCTTCAGAGAGGATCGTAAGACGAGGGCTGCGGCCGAAGTCGCCGCGCTCAAGGTGTAGCCACTCGAGGAAAAAGCGCTCGATGGAGTCACTGGTGCGCTCATCGTCAAAGAGCTGCTGCACCACCTCCTCGTAGCCGGCATCGCTGTCCAACACGCCGGCCTCCGCCATTGTAATCAGCGCCTCGTCCGGCGGCGCGCCCCAGAAGTGATAGGCGAGTCGCGTGGCGAGTTCGGCGCCCGTCAGATGGAGCGTGTTGCCGTCGCGGACTCCGAGATTTTCAAAGCGATACAAGAACTCCGGTGCCATCAGCGTGGTAAACACGAGCGCGTGAATAGCCTCGAAGCCGGGAAACTCGTCGAAGAGCGCTAGCGCACGAGTTCGCTCTTCGTCGGTGGGTGAACGGCGAAGTGCACGGGTCTGAAACGACTGCGCAAAGGCAGCAAAACACTCGGCGTCCAATGCGCTGCGGGCACATTCCCCAGCCACATCGACGCGCGATTCTTCGTCCGCCGCGCTCAGCGTTCCAGCGGCATCGGCTACTCGGTAGTAAGCGGAGATGTGCTGGTCGCTCGTTCGTTGGTCGAGACGGCGAAAGCTCTCCCCCTCCTCCGCGGCGTCGACGGGAAGTCCCCCGAGGGCGTCGTTCAGCTCCGCCGCGACTCCGTCGCCGAGGATTTCGCGCAGCGTTCGTTGGTATTCGTCCGCCGCAAGTCGGCCGAGCGGCATCTCGGCTGCGTAAGGCCCATCGTCGCACTCGACGACGGTGGGCGGGCAATCACCGTTCTGGCACACGCCTGGGGTGTCCGGTGGGTTTCCGGCGTCCGAGATCGTCCCAGTGCAGGCGGCCACGGCAAAAGGAAGGAGGAGTAGGGTTCGGTACGGCATGGGCGGTTTTTGGCCCATGGTGATCAGGCCTCTCAACACGCGTAGGTGCCGCCGAACGCGGAAGTGGCTCAAATTACTTCGGCCCACACGCCGATTTGGGCGTGTGGGCCGACACGAGTGCATGCCTGCTGCGCGAGGAAACGCTCCCCAGGCCGAGCCTTCCCTACATCGAGAAGGTGTAGGTGTTGCTCGTGTGAAGCTCGAGGATTCCGATGGACATGCTGTTCACGTTCACGGCGACATGGTCGCGGTTGTCGGGGTGCCACAAGAATATGCTGTGGGACCAGATCCCGGTGTGAACAGGACCGCGAATCTCGTGCTCGACGGGGTACCCACCTGGATACAGCGGACTCTCGTTGCTGAGACGAAGCATGTTCTGCCGGTCGCCGGTGTCCATGTCGATGACCACCAAGGTCTCCGAGTTGCCGCCGGCGGTCCAGAGAAGATTCGTCTCGTTGTCCCAGACGAACCAATCATTGCCCATGGCGTTCATGCCCGTGCCGCGTTCGTCACCGTCACCGACGCCGCTGACGAGGGTTCGGAACCCCGTGTCCGGGTCCACGGAGTAGAGGCGCGTGCCGAGAACGGTGAACATCACGATGACGGGGTCGTGGTCTGGCCGCTCAATCCAGCTGATGCCGCGGATGTTCTGCGACTGAAAAGTCGCGCCGCCGCCGATGTCCGGCAGGCCGCCCGCGCCGTGCATTCGCATGATGGGCGTGCAGGCGCTTCCGTCGGCATCGATTCGTACGATGCCATCCCCCTGCTCAGAATCTCGGAAGCTGAGGTAGAAGTTGCCCGCTGGGTCCATGGTGAAGGAGCGGTGGTTGTACTGAACGGAGCGTAGGTCGTCTGCGTCGTCGGGGAAGCGTTGGCACTGGCCGAACTCCTCATGCGCGCCGCTCAGAATCCTCTTGTGCCAAACCAAGGTTCGGTCGCCTGTCTCCGGGTCCACACGAATGATCTCGATGTTGTCGCCGCCGTCCGCACCGTAGGTGTACCAGAAACCATCGCCGCCGACCTTGACGTCGAAGATGTATGGGAAGGGCGCCGTGTGACGGTCCGCGCCGGCAACGGTGACGTTGCTCTCATAGCCGCCGCCGACAGTCACGTAGCCCGTCGGCGTGTCATTGAGACCAGAGATGACCCTTCGTGCGCCGGTGTCCACGTTGACGCCCCAGATAGCCCCGGCGGACTGAGTGTAGGTCTCGTCACTCCAGTTGATGGTCATCACATACTCCCGAGTGCTGACGTCGACGAAACCGCCACCGGCTTCCCGGGAGAGACGATTGATGTCGGCCATTCGCGGCCCCGAGCCCCATGCGTGTCCATCTAGATGGGAGACGCCCGGCGGCCAGCAAATGGGCTGTCCACCCTGCTGTGCTTCGTTGCAGCGGCAGTCCACGGGCAGGTCGGTGCGGTTGTTCTCGTACTGCTCGATGGTGCAGTTGTCGTAGTAGAACTCGGAGTCTTCGACGGTTGTGCTGCTGATGAAGTGAAGGTTCGCGACCGCCTCCATTGGGTTGCCATCTCTGTCGATGATGAGCGGGTCCTCCGCATCGAACTCGTTGCCTACTCCTTGGTCGTCGTACACGGCCAAGTGCAGATCCTGGCGCGCCACCCAGTTCTCAGGGTTGTCGAGCAAGATTCGGTTCTCACTGAACTGACTGACGCGGGTGTGAAAAAGCTCCTCACCTCGCTCGCCTTCGTCGTCCGCGTACACGACGACCCAGCCGCGATGGTCGAGGTAGATGCGCGGAATCTCGGCCTTGTCACGCAGTCTCGTCTCCCACGGAGAAGCCAACTCCCAGAACGCGATGGACTCGGGTCCAGCATCCGCTTCGGCGTCCGCGCCGGCGTCCGCGCCGGTCCCGGAATCCGAGCCAACACTCGAGTCAGGCCCCGGTCCCACCCCAGAATCAGGGTCGAGGCCGTCGCCGGGGCAGCCCCCAAGGACTAACGGGAGAGTCGAAAGCGCCAGCACCAGAATCTTCGTCGGGTTTTGCATCATTGTCTTTCTGTGAGGGGACAGTGTGCGTTTCTCGGATGCAGGACGCCGTAGTGAAAAGTGCCACTCGCGACGCTGGACTTGGTCGTGACCGAGGAAGTGTGTCGGCCATCGAAGGAACGCATCGTACGGACGCGAGGCGACCGGCTGAAGGCTGTGGATGCGCTTGGGTTAGTACTCGGAGGTCTACGCCGCTCGACCCAGGAGCGCGCACGCGGCGATCGTCAACGCGCCGCCTAGGCTGCGAGCCTTGCCCATGGCCATGAAGGCTGCGCGGAATCGGCTTTGGCCGTCTTGCCCGCTGCCGGGCCCTGCGACGCCCACCGAGAGCGGCGTCTTCCAGCGCAGCCGAGCGGTCTCTGCCCAGATCACGCTCTCCGCTTCTGTCTCGTCCCGAACCGCTACTACGCCATCGCGCGTCGGCCAGAGGAAATGAAGCCGCTCGGGATCGCTCAAAAGGAGAAGCGAACGCAGCTCTTTGCCTTCGTCACCACGAAAGACGACGACGCTCGTCGGACCGTTCGTGATCTCGAGGATTTCGTCGATGGCGTCGGTGAGACGCGCGGAGTGGTGGGGCAGTGGAGTGATGAGTGAGGTCATGGCGTGTTTCTCATGGTGGATGTGTCGTATCCGGGCCTTCCCCGAGAACTATCGCAAGCATCGTGCCGAGCGTGTTCGCGCGGAAGCGGCGCGAAAACGCCGCGATCTAGTGACCATTCGTTGACAAGTTGACGCTCCCGTTGACGGTTTTGGACAGCGTGGGCGTCGGCGGCTGAAAGACACACCGGAAGCGCTGGAGCCCAGCGAAAGCCCTGCTATGAGGCGGACCATGCTTTTCACCGAGAGACTTTCCCTGAGCTTCGGAAGCCGTCCGCTCTTCGAAAACGTCGACATCAAGTTCACGCCGGGCAACTGCTACGGCCTCATCGGGGCCAACGGCGCCGGCAAGTCGTCGTTCCTCCGCTGCCTCTCTGGCCAGCTGGACCAGTACAGCGGCCGCGTCGAGATCGGCAAGGGCCAGCGGCTGAGCGTCCTCGACCAGGACCACAGCAAGTACGACGACGTCAAAACTCTCGAGACGGTGATCCGTGGGCACGAACGTCTCTACGCCGTCATGAGCGAAAAGGACGCGCTCTACGCCAAGCCGGACTTCAGCGATGAAGACGGCATGAAGGCGGCGGAGCTCGAAGGGCTCTTCGGAGACATGGATGGCTGGAACGCGGAGACCAGCGCCGCCCAGCTCCTCTCGTCCCTCGGCATCGTCGAGTCCAAACACAACATGCTTCTGCGCGACCTTGAGGACGGCGAGAAGGTTCGTGTTCTCCTCGCCAAAGCGCTCTTCGGTGAGCCTGACGTTCTGCTCCTCGATGAGCCGACCAACCATTTGGACGTCGACACCATTCTCTGGCTCGAAGATTTCCTTCTCGACTTCAAGCACACCGTCATCGTCGTCAGCCATGACCGCCACTTCTTGGACAAGGTCTGCACGCACATCGCCGACGTCGACTTTCAGAAGGTTCGTCTCTTCACGGGCAACTACACGTTCTGGTATCGAACTAGTCAGATGGCCCTTCAGCAGCGCCAAGACGCCAACAAGCGCAAGACCGACAAGATGAAGGAGCTGAAGGACTTCATTCAGCGCTTCAGCGCCAACGCGTCGAAGTCCAAGCAGGCCACCAGCCGCAAGCAGCTCCTCGACAAGATCTCTCTCGACGACATTCAGCCCTCGTCGCGTAAGTACCCCTACATCACCTTCAACAGCGAACGGAAGCTTGGCAAAGACGTCCTCTTCGTCGATGGCATTAGCAAGAGCCTCGACGGGCAGACGCTGTTCAAGGACGTGCGCCTAAACGTGAGCAAGGGCGAAAAGATCGTCGTCACGGGTTCAGATACTGCGACGAACGCGTTCATCCGGATTCTCGCTGGCCTCGACGACCCGGACGAAGGCGAAGTGAACTTCGGCAACTCCGTCAACCTCGCGCACTTGCCCAAGGAGTACGGCGACTTCTTCGACACGGACAAGAACCTCGTCACTTGGATGCAGCAGTACAGCGAGAACGCCGAAGAGAACTTCGTGCGCAGCTTCCTCGGCCGAATGCTCTTCAGCGGCGAAGAGAGCCAGAAAGCGGCGCGGGTCCTCTCCGGCGGCGAAAAGGTTCGCTGCATGATGGCGCGCATGATGCTTCAGGACCCGAACTTCTTGCTCCTCGACGGTCCCACGAATCACCTCGACCTGGAGTCGATTCAGGCGTTGAACAATGGTCTCGAGAAGTTCGAAGGCTGCATCATCATGGTCAGCCACGACGTTCAGTTCGTCGATACGCTCTGTGACCGAGTCATCGAGCTCGATGGCGACAACTACTACGACCTCGGCATGGGCTACGAAGACTACCTCGCGAACGAAGCGCGCCTGATTCGCGCTGGCAAGATCGTATGAGCGAGCGCTTTCGCATCCGCGGGCTCCACGCTCGCGATGCCGAAGCGCTCTGGCGTCTCGATCAAGTCCTTGTCGAAGACGGTCGCGGGATGGTCATGGGACCAGGCGACCTGCCGCAGACGCTCGCCGACAAGGAAGCGCAGGTTCACGCACAAATTGCCGACGCCTTCGCGTACACCATCGTCGGTATGCATCGCGAAACAGGGGCGCTCGCGGGTTACGCGGAGTGGAGCCGAATGCGTCCGCTCAAGATCCGTCACAACGTTGTTCTCGCCATGAGCGTGCTGCCCAAGTTTCAAGGCGAGGGGCTTGGGACGCAGCTTCTCCGTCAGCTCGTCGACGATGCGCGCCGCGCCGAGCCCGCGATCACTCGCATCGAGTTGGGCGTCATCGCCGACAACGCACGCGCGCGTGCCCTCTACGAGAGCGCTGGCTTTCAGCTGGAGGGCGTGCGGCGCGCGTTTGTGCACGATGAACGCGGACAACGTGATGATTGCTTGATGTCGCTGCTCCTCTGATGGCTATTCGGAGAGCTTGTCGGTATCCTTCGCCGATGAGCAAGCTTACAAAGAAGCCGAAGGGGCCAGTCCTTTCGCGTCTCACGCAGACGCTGGTCGCAGGAACTGTCGCAATCTCGGGATGTGGCGACGCCATCGGTGTGCCAGCCATGGACGCGGGTCCTGCCGATGCCGGGCCACCGACGGACGCGGCGGGGCCGGACGTTGGCTTCGATGCGCCCGCACCAGGTGTGCCGGCCGCCGACGCCGGCCCGGACACCGAAGCCCCAGACCCGGGGTTGCCTCCCTTCGACGCCGGCCCTGACGCAGAGGCTCCCGCCCCTGGTCTACCCGCGCCGGACGCCGGCCCTGACGCTTTCGTCGGCATCTGAGCCCGTGGTATCGTTTTGGCATGACGAAGCTCACCAAGAGACCCAAGCGTCCAGCGCTTAGCCGCGCGAAGACCACCCTGGCGGCGACGACCCTTGTCGTCGCGGTCGCTGGATGTGGGGACGACGATATTGTCGTCGTTGGGACTTCTGACGCCGCGCCGGATGTGACGGTGGAGAGCGATGCCGGTCCAGACATCTCGGACGCGGGCAACGACTCCGCTCCGCCGCCCGGTCTGATGGCACCCGACGCTGACTGAAGGCGTGGTGGAATCAAACGAGGGGCCACTCGGCGTCGACCCCGAGTGGCAAGCGTGGGCCGCGGAGAACCTCATCGAAGGTGCGTCGCCGGCGGAAGTGAGCGCCGCTCTTAAAGAAGAAGGCGTCCCGAGAGTGCTCGCGGAGCGACTCGTCGCTGAGCTTGGCGCCTCGCCCTTGCTGGCGCTGGGTCGCTCGCTCCTGCCCCGCACCCAGGGGCTTGAACAGATCTTGCGTATGGAACACGAACGCCTGCGCAACTTCGTCATCTCTCGCATTCCGACACCGAGCGCCGAGCACTTTCACCGCTGTATTCGACCCGCGCATCGCCCCGTGGTTTTTGAGGGCTTCCTATCGCAGTCGCCCGCCGTGACGCGCTGGACCTTCGATTGGTTCGCGGAGCGTTTCGCGGGTCAGCCGATGAAGTACGTCAACACGAGCGGTCCGAGAGCGAAGAGCGTTGATGGGACGATGGATGGATTCATCCGCCTTATCCAAGAGGCGGAAGACGCGCACCACTACTACTCCGTGGCCCGGAACTTTGTCCTGCGGCAGGAGCCATTCGCGGAACTCTATGACGACTTCGTGTTGCCCAAGGGCTTCGTCAGCGAAGCCCACCATCGGCGCGCTAGCCAGATGTGGCTAGGCCCTGCGGGTACCCTGACGCCGCTTCACTTTGACACGAGCGACGTCGTCTTCTCCATGGTGCGAGGGGCGAAGCGCGTTCAGCTCGTGCCGCCCTGCGAGCTCTCCGTTTGGGGATTGCACGAGGCTCACATGCTGCACGAAGCGCAGTTCTCCGAGTTCGTCGAAGACGGTGGCTTGGTCTTCGATGTCGAGGTTCAGGCCCCCGACGCGCTCTTCTTGCCCGTCGGGTGGATGCACCGCGTCGTCGCCCTTGAGCCGTCGATCACGATGAGCATCAACGGATTCGAAGACAACAACGCGGCGTGGTATGCGCCCGGCGTCATTCAGCTCGGCGCGGAGAGTTAGGCTGGCTACTTGTCGCGTTGGCTGCCGGGGACCCAGCGGCGAAATCGGACGTGCGCGTCGCGGCGGTCCGGCTTCTTCACAGAACGCTCAAAGCGCTCGGCTGTCTCTTTCGTGACCTCGACGGTAGAGCTGCGTGGCCCGACGCGAATGGCGCCAACGTCTCCGCGGTCGACGCCGCCGCGGCGGCAGACGAGGGCGAGCAGGCGACGGGGGTCCGCGCCTTTCTCTTCGCCCCAGCTGACCTGGTAGGAGACGAACTCGCCGTCACGTCCACGGGATCCGCGCTTGGACTTCGCGAAGGAAGTGCCGACGCTCTTTGCGAAGCGGCCACGCCCAGGAGGCGCACTTCCGTCCGCTTCGCCGGATGTCGTCTGCAGGTGCGCAGGACGCTCGGTACGCTCCGGCCGTTCCGGCCGGGGAGCGCTTGGGCGCTCGGGCCGCTTCGACTCGTGTCGAGGTGCGTCCGTTCGTTCTGGGCGGGCTCGCTCAGGTCGCGCCGGGCGCTCGCTGCGTTCGTGACGGGCAGGGCGCTCGTGTCGCGGGCGGCGGTCGTCATGGTCCCGCGGATCACGCTTCGTTCCTTTGCGGCTCGCTTTTCGAGGCGCGCCGATGGTGCGTGGCTGGGTTGGCCCCTCGTGTCCGATGCGGTTGAGCAGCCGGGCGACGGCTTCCTGTGGCTCCATCTCCGCGAGGAGCTCGGCGGCGAGAGTGTGGATGTGCGCTGGCATATCGCCGGGCTCGCGGATGGCGGCGACGAGCCGGGCGTCGGCGGCGGCGCGAATCGACTCCGGGTCCGGTGGGTCGATGAAGCCCGCGCGAATCTTCGCGTGACGTAGCAGCGACTCGACGCGTCGACGCGCACGAGGCGACACTAGGAGGACATTGCGGCCGTGTCGGCCTGCGCGGCCCGTGCGGCCGGAGCGGTGCGTGAGAGCTTCGGCGTTGTCCGGGAGGTCGACCTGAATGACCATGCCGATGTCATGAACATCGAGGCCGCGGGCAGCGACGTCCGTCGCAACGAGCACGCGAACGGAACCCTTACGGAAGCGGTCGAAGGTGGAGGTTCGCTCGCGCTGGGTCATCTCACCGTTTAGCGCCATGGCCGAGAAGCCAATGTCCGCGAGGCGTCGAGCGAGACCCGTTGTATCCAAGCGGGTCCGCACGAAGATGAGCGTCTTCTCTCCTTCAAAGCGCAGGAGGAGGTTGACGATGATGTCGAGCTGGTCGCTTGGATGCGCGAGCACGCAGCGGTGGTCGATGTCCGAGTTGGCTGCGCCGAGGGGCGTTCCTTCGATGTCGACGGGGTTCTTCTGGAGGCGGTTGGCGAGTCGCTTCGCCGCACCTGTGAACGTCGCTGAGACGAGGTGCGTGAGGCGGTCTGCTTCCGGCGGCGCGAATCCAAGGATGCCGTCGAGCTCTTCTTCGAAGCCCATGTCGAGCATCTCGTCGGCCTCGTCGAGGACGACGACTTTCAAGAGATCAAGATTGACGGCGTCGCGGCGCAAGTGGTCCAAGAGGCGACCGGGCGTCCCGACGAGGACGTGGGCGCCGGCCTGCATTTCGCGGCGTTCCACCGTGTAAGAGGTGCCGCCGGTGACGACCTGAACCCGCTTGCCGAGGTCCGCGTAGAGCCAGCCAAGCTCGCGGCCGAGCTGGTTGGCGAGCTCTCTTGTGGGAGCGATAACGAGTGCCGTAGGGTGAGCCACACCACGACGGCTGGGAGCGTCCTTCACGAGCTCTGCCATCGCGAGGCCCACGGCGACGGTCTTTCCCGAACCCGTCTGGGAGGTGAGGCGAAGGTTCCGCCCGGTCGCGTTTTCTTCGATCACCGCGGCCTGAATCGGCGTCAGAGCTTCGAACCCCCGCTTCTTGAGGGTTTCCCCGAGGCCGCAGGGCGCGGCCGAAAGTTGGGTGAAGTCCGTCTCTGTGGCGGATTCCGATTGCTCGTTGGGCTCTTGTTCCATAGTCACTCCGCGCCTTGGTAGCAGGCCCTGGCGCCGGCGCACGTGGGCATACGGCCACAAAGCGTGTCGAGAGGGGTACAGGTGAGGGTGAAGCCCTCTAGGATAGTGCCTGTATATAGGGGTGACGGGGGCTGGCGTGGGCTTTGCGTTGCTTTTGAAGATGGCAGTTCGAAGTCGGAAGATGCGTGTGTTGTGGGGACTCGTGGCGCTCACTTTGGTCGCAGCGTGTGTCGGAGTGTG
>JBGCFM010000047.1:0-7452 GCA_045106895.1 Polyangiales bacterium
GTCACCCCAGGGCAGGCTGCCGTGGTATATCGTGGAGAGCAGGTTCTCGGCGGTGGCTTCATCCTTTCATAGACAGTTCGCGGTTTTCGTCGCGCTGGGTCTCCTCACTGGATGCTCCGTCGGCGTCGGCGAAGGCCAGGCGTCCGGTGTGCTCAACGCGCCGATCTGCGAGTACAACGGTCCCTTCGACCTCGCGCCGACGTTCTTCGTCGCGGATCCCATCGAATCCACGATGGTCATTCGAATCCAGACGAGCGGCGACTTCGACTTCCTCAGCGACGGAATCACCATCAGCATCAGCGATGTCCCAGAGCTCGCGGAGCGGCTCGGAGAGCCCATCGCGCTCACGGGGGCGCGCGATGCTCTCGTGACGTTCAACCTCTACGCGAACGACACGTGTCCAATCAACCCCGACGACGTTCCTGTGAACTACCTGGGCGTGGGCGGGACCGTTACTTTCTTCAGCATCTACTCCGTAGAGATCGACGAAGACCAGCTCCGCATCGCGGCACGCTTTGACGATGTCGAATTTGTGGACCCCGCCTCGCCCGAAGATCGAAACGCTCGAATGAGCGGCGACTTCTCGTTTCTTTTTAACCGCGGCCGCCCCGCACAGCGTTTTCCATAGTCCATGCGTACCTTTTCCACCGGAGGGCGCCGATGAAACGCCGACGTTCACCAAAGAATCACGGCAGCGTAGAGGGCACGGTTCGTGACCTTGCGCGCGGAGGAGATGGGGTCTTCGACTCCGACCTCGGCGTTGTCTTCGTCGCAGGTGCTTTTCCTGGAGACCGAGTTCGAGCGCGTATCGAGGAGGTTCGCCCCTCCTTTCGACGTGGCCGCGTCATGGAAGTGCTTGAAGCCGGCGACTCGCGCAGAGCGTCGCCATGCGAAGTCTCAGGCCTTTGTGGCGGTTGCCCATGGATAGCCCTCGAACCCGTGGCCCAGCGCGCGGCCAAAGCCGTGTTCGTCGCCGATGCGCTCTCGTGTTTCGATGAGTCACCGGGTCTAGAGTGGGTCCTCGGGGACGAGCTTGCGTACCGTCGGCGGGCCCGCCTTGGGTGGCGTCAGGGGCGGATGGGCTATCACCGCCGACGTCGCAGTTCCCTCGTCGACGCTGAAACCTGCCCCGTTCTTCAGCCTCCTCTTGAAAACGGTCTCAAGGTCCTCCGCAAGAATGTGCTTCCAATGCTCTCCGGGGAAGGAGAGCTGAGACTCGCGCGGAGCGGGGAGGGCGCCGTCGCCTATCTCAAGACAGACGTTCAGCAGCCTCCGGCGGTGTACCAGAAGCTCGCGGACCTCGTGCCAGAACACTTCGTCGGCGTCAGCTTTGACGTTGAAGGCAGCGTGGCTCGCTTTGGCGACGCATCGGAACGGATGACTCACCTGGATGGCAAAGAGCTCGTGGGCCCAGAGGCTGGATTTAGTCAGGCCCACGACCTCAACGAAGAACTTGCGAAGACCGTCGCCGCCGCCGCCGCTGGCGAAAAGAGCGTGCTGGAACTGTATGCCGGGCACGGGAACTTTACCGTTCTTCTTGCAGCCGCGACCAAGGGCGTCGTCGCCGTCGAGCTCGAGGAGGGCGCCACCGACGCGCTTCGCAAGAATCTGAAAGCTCGAGGCCTCAAAGCCCGTGTGGTGGCGGCGGATGCGGCGGACTACCCGAAGCCCCCGCAGGGGGGATACGACGTCATCGTTCTCGACCCGCCTCGGAGCGGTGCCAAAGATGTGGTGGGACGGATCTGCTCGGAGAAGCTCCCGAAGCGGATTGTCTATGTATCCTGCGATACGGCTACCCTCGCCCGTGACCTCAAGCCCCTCGCAGACGCCGGGTTTAGGCCTACTTCAGTGCAAGCCTTCGATCTCTTTCCGCAAACGTCTCACGTCGAGACGCTTGTGGTCCTCGATCGTGAATAGCCGCTAGTGGCGTTCCGTCGTCGCGGGTGGTAGACCGCCGCCGTGCGTTGCCCCTTCTGCGGGATATTGGAGAACAAGGTTATCGACTCGCGTCTGTCCGGCGCTGGAGAGGTAACTCGGCGCCGTCGTGAGTGCGAAGGCTGCTCGCGGCGATACACCACCTACGAGCGCGTGGAGCAGTCTCTCCCCCTGATCCTCAAGAAGGACGGCCGGCGACAGCCTTTTGACCCCGACAAGCTTCTTGGCGGGCTGCAGCGCTCCTGCGCCAAGCGTGATGTGTCGGCGGACACCCTGGAGAGAGTGGTCTCTGAGGTGCAGCGCGCCCTTGTGGAGCTTGGCCAGAAAGAAGTCGACGCCTCCTTTATTGGCCTGACCTCGCTGGAGCACCTTCGAGCAATCGACCAGGTCGCATACGTTCGTTTCGCGAGTGTTTACCGAGAGTTCCAGGACGTGCGCGAGTTTATCGATGTCCTCCGTGGGCTCGTCGGAGAGAACGAACTCGCCGAAGCGGCGGAACCGGAAACGTGAAGGACGACGCGTTCTGGATGGGCCAGGCGGTCCTCGCAGCGCGTCAGGGCCGTACCGCGCCCAACCCTCGCGTGGGTGCGGTGATCGTCTCGCCAGACGGAGAGCTCATCAGTACGGGGTTTCATCTTCGTGCCGGCGCGCCACACGCGGAGCCGGACGCCATTTCGAACGCCGGCGGGCGCTCGTTGAAGGGGGCCACGCTCTATGTGACGCTCGAGCCGTGCAACCACCATGGGCGCACTCCTCCCTGCAGCGAAGCCGTAATTCGGGCCGGTTTCCGGCGAGTCGTCATCGGCTATCTCGACCCCGCACCGCATAAGCCGGGATCCGTGCAACGAATGCAGGCCGCGGGGATCACCGTCGACAGCGGCATTCTGGAGAACGAGTGCCAAGCTCTCGTTGCCGACTTCGAAAAGCTCATCCGAACCGGTCGCCCATACGTTCATCTCAAAGCCGCCGTGACCCTTGATGGCAGGATGGCGACACGGACCGGCGACTCAAAGTGGATCACGGGTGAAGCATCGCGGACGGAGACCCATCGCATGAGAGACCTCTCCGACGCTTGCGCTGTCGGCGTGGAAACACTTCTTGCCGATGATCCCTCACTGACGGTGCGGCATGTCGAAGGACAGGACCCAACCCGGATCGTGTTCGACACCACCTTGCGCACCCCCGTCGATGCCAAGGTCCTCGCGGCGGGTTCACCGTGCTGGATTCTCCACGGCGAGGCGGCGCCACAAGACCGTCGAACAGCGCTCAGTGCGGCCGGCGCGGAGCTCATCGAGGTCCCCACGGACGCCGCGGGCCGTCTCAAGCTCGACGCCGCGCTCGATACCCTCGGCAAACGCGACGTCATGCGGATCCTCGTCGAGGGCGGCGGCGTACTCCACGGCTCACTCCTCGACGGCGGATATGCCGATTTTGTGAGTGTTTTCGTCGCACCCATCATCGTCGGAGACGGTCAGGCGAAGGGTTTCGCTGCCGGGAACGGGACGACACGGATGGCTGAGGCCTGGCGCCTTCGTAATCCAGCGGTACGTTCCTTTGGCCAAGATGTTCTCATCGAAGGCACCCCCGAACGAGGAGAACCATGTTCACCGGACTGATCGACGCACTGGGCACCATTGAGCGCATCGAACGTATCAATGCAGGCGTTCGTCTGCGAATCGCGTGTCCCTATGAAGGCCTCGTTCTTGGCGAGTCCATCGCCGTGAGTGGCGTATGTCTGACGGTGACCTCCATGGAGGCCGGTGGGTTTTGGGCCGACGCGTCCCAAGAGACTCTCGACAAGACGATGCTCGGGGAGCGCAAACAAGGAGAACGGGTTCATCTTGAACGTGCTCTTCAGAGCGGCGCTCGACTCGGCGGCCACATTGTGAGTGGACACGTCGACGGCGTGGGTCGTCTCGTTGGGCGTGAGCCTCTCGGCGACGCTCAACGCGTTCGTTTTGAAGTCCCAGAAGTCCTCGCCCCGATGCTCGCCCCAAAGGGCAGCGTGACCATCGACGGTGTGAGTCTGACCGTGAACGGCGCCAAGGGCTCCGAGTTTGACGTCGTGCTCGTGCCCTTCACGCGTTCCGAGACGCTCTTTGATGAGCGCCGTGAGGGCGCCAAAGTCAACATCGAGGTCGATGTTCTGGCGAAGTACGTGGCACGTCTCCTGGGAAAGCCAGGCGTCGACGGAGTCGAACCAAACAACCCGGGCTCAGCCAAAGGCCTGACCCTCGAAACGCTCCGCGGCAGCGGCTACCTTTAGGATCCACATGGCGAATCAAGACGAAGCAATTGAACGAGTACGGCGCGCGCTTGACGACATCCGTGCGGGTAAGATGGTCATCCTCACGGACGACGAGGACCGCGAAAACGAAGGTGACCTGTGCATGGCGGCGGAGCTTTGCACCCCTGACACCATCAACTTCATGGCGAAGCATGCCCGCGGGCTTATCTGCTTGAGCATGGACGCAGAGCGCGTGGAGCGCCTCAATCTGCCCATGATGGTGGATTCGAACAACTCGAGCCGTTCGACGGCTTTCACCGTGTCCATCGAGGCACGCACCGGCGTTTCGACGGGCATCAGCGCAGCGGACCGCTGCCACACGGTGGTTACCGCCGTCGCCGAAGACGTCTCTGCGGAGGACATCGTCAGCCCAGGTCATATTTTCCCACTCCGCGCATGTCCGGGTGGCGTGTTGCAGCGTACAGGGCACACCGAGGGGTCCGTGGACCTTGCGCGTCTCGCCGGGCTCCGACCTGCAGGCGTGATCTGCGAGATCATGAACGACGACGGAACGATGGCGCGCGCCGACGACCTCGTGAACTTCGCTGCCACGCACGAGATGCCGCTCCTGAGCATCGCGGACTTGATCGAGTACCGACTGCACCAAGAGCGACTCGTGGGGTTGTCCCGTGAGGCGGAGCTGGTCTTTCCAAGCGGCAAGCCCTGGCACGCCAGCGTGTACGAAGTCCAGGTGGACTCGCGAGAGTTCTTGGCGCTCGTCCATGGCAAGATCAGCACGGACCCAACGCTTGTGCGCGTGCACACCAGCAGCGTGCTCGGTGACCAGGTTGGCATCGCTGAACCGACTCGCGTTCAGCTTCGAGAGTCCATCGAGCGCATTGAAGAAGAGGGCAGCGGCGTCATCTTGTTGTTGCCAGGGGCAAACTCCCTCGTCGATGAGCTCGCATTCTTTCTCGGCGAAGACGTGCGCCGTCCACGGCCACAGCACGGGGAAGTGCTCCGCGAGTATGGGCTCGGAGCGCAGGTCTTGGCCGACCTTGGTCTCGGCAAGATTCGGCTGATGACGAACCGGCCTCGGCGCATCCCAAGCCTCGAGGGATATGGCCTGGAAGTCGTGGAGCAGCTCATCGTACGCACGAGTAACGACGGGGACGCCCGGCCCAGCGCCACGCATTAGTCGTCGATTGCGCCGGCTTTAACTGGCGCGAGGCTCCGGAACCTTGAATGATCGCCCGCGATGACGATCTACGAAGGTTCCTTTTCAATTCCAAGTGGCGCACGCTTCGCCATTGTTTCGGCCCGTTTCAACCACTTCATCGTGGACCGCCTTGTGGAAGGCGCGATGGACGGTCTCAAGCGACACGGCGCGAGCGACGAGCAGATCGACCACGTGCTGACACCTGGCGCCTGGGAGCTTCCACTCATCGTAAAACGTTTGGCCCGCAGCGAACGCTACGCGGCCATTCTCGCCCTTGGAGCGGTCATTCGTGGCTCTACGCCTCACTTTGACTTCGTCGCCTCGGAGGCGGCGAAGGGCTCCGCTCAAGCGATGATGACGCACGAAGTTCCCGTGATCTTTGGCGTGCTCACCACGGACACGATCGAACAGGCCGTGGAGCGTGCTGGGACGAAGGCCGGGAACAAGGGCTTCGAAGCTGCGCTCGCCGCGGTTGAAATGGTGAGTTTGAGCGAGAGACTTGCGTCGGCGGGCTTCTAGGTTCACTTTCCCGGCGCGCCGAGTTGTTTGGCGCGCTCTTTGAACAAGATAGGTCGATATGGGTTCCCGCCGACGAGGCCGCGAAGCGGCGCTCCAGATGCTTTATCAGATGGACGTGACCGATTGTTCGGCCGCCCACGCAGTGAAGACCTTTTGGCCTAACCTCGGTTCTGGCCGCGACGGTGAAGAGTTCGGCAACGCGCTTGTCGAGGGCTTCGGTGAGGACCGTGAGCGAATCGATGAGACCATCCGAAAAGTAAGCCATCACTGGCGACTCGAGCGGATGACGCGTGTGGACCGAAATATCCTGCGCCTTGCGACTTATGAGCTTCTCTCGTTGAGCGATGTGCCGCGCAAGGTGACGCTCAACGAAGCCATCGAGTTGGCGAAACGATTCGGAAGCGAAGGGAGCGCGGGCTTCGTCAACGGGGTCTTGGACCGCATCGCCACGGATCTCGCCAAAGAGTAGGGCGCGTGGACATTCTCTTCGCACCCCCGGACCTCCGGCGCATCGACGCTCTGCAGTGTGAGGCGTGCTGGTTTCCCTTTTTCTCGGACGAACGTCCGCTACGCGGCGTGCTCGGCCTTGTGGACTGGCGAATGGGGGCGCGTCTGAGCCGACAGATTCTCCGCGGGCGACTTCGTGGCCGACGCGGCGAGGTGCTCCTCATGCCCTGTGAGCGCTTTCTCCCTTTCGAGAAGCTCTTTCTCTGCGGCCTTGGCCGGCGAGCAGAGTTCGACGACGCGGCCTACACAGAGGCGGTGGAGAGCATGCTGTCGACGTTCCAGTCCGCTCGGATTCGAGCGGCGGTGTGCGCGCTGCCCGGTCGAACGACTGGCGCGATCGAGCCGGAACCCGCCATTACTTCGCTACTCGCTTGTGCTCGCAACTACAGCGGTTACGAGGAGCTGACGATTCTGGATGAGCCGGGGGCCCAGCGGGCCATGGAGCCGGTGATCGCGCAGGAGAGGCGCCGGGAGCGCGCGGAGCCCGCTTAAGCTTCGAGCGTCACTTCTTTGCGGCGCGTTTCGTGGTCTTCTTGGTGGCCTTTTTGGCAGGTTTACGAGCCGTCTTCTTGGTAGCCTTCTTGGCAGGCTTGCGAGTTGCCTTCTTGGCAGGTTTACGAGCCGTCTTCTTGGCCTTCTTGGCAGGCTTGCGAGTCGCCTTCTTGGCGGCCTTCTTGGCGGCCTTTTTGGCAGGCTTGCGAGTCGCCTTCTTTGCAGGCTTGCGAGTCGTCTTTTTGGCGGTCTTCTTGGCGGGTTTGCGCGTCGTCTTCTTGGCGGCTTTCTTCGCAGGTTTACGAGCCGTCTTCTTGGCCGCTTTCTTGGCGGCCTTCTTGGCAGGCTTGCGAGCCGTCTTCTTGGCCGTCTTCTTGGCCGTCTTCTTGGCCGACTTCTTCGCCGCTTTCTTCGCGGGTTTACGAGCCGCCTTTTTGGCCGGCTTCTTCGTCTTCTTCTTAGCGGCGGCGGCCTTCTTCTTAGCGGCGGCGGCCTTCTTCTTGGCGGCGGCGGCCTTCTTCTTCTCGGCGGCGGCCTTCTTCTTCTCCGCGGC
>JBGCFM010000048.1:0-20543 GCA_045106895.1 Polyangiales bacterium
GGCGGCGAACCCAAAGTTCTGGTGCACGAAGAAGGCGATCGTTTGACGCCTTCCGTCGTCGCTTGGGACGAGCAGGGCGAAGTCCTCGTTGGACAGATCGCAAAGCGCCAGTCCATCACCAACCCTGAAGGCACGATCTTCAGCGCGAAGCGTTTCATCGGCATGCGCCATGACGAAGCCGAAGGTTCCTTCGGACGCGTTCCCTACCAGGTGATCCGTCGCGAGAACGGCGGCATCGGCTTCAAGGTCAAGAGCAACGAGGTGACGCCGCCAGAGGTTTCGGCGCACGTGCTTCGTAAGCTCAAGAAGGCCGCCGAAGACTACCTCGGCACCGCCGTGACGGAAGCCGTCATCACGGTTCCTGCTTACTTCAACGACTCCCAGCGTCAGGCAACGAAGGACGCCGGCCGCATCGCGGGCCTCGAAGTGAAGCGAATCGTCAACGAGCCGACGGCCGCCGCGCTCGCCTACGGCCTCGACAAAAAGACCGACCAGACCATCGCTGTCTACGACTTCGGTGGCGGTACCTTCGATATCTCGATCCTCGAAGTCGGCGAGAACGTCGTTGAGGTCATCAGCACGAACGGCGACACGCACCTTGGCGGCGACGATGTCGACGATGCCATCATCGATTACCTCGCCGCAGAGTTCAAAAAGGACTCGGGCATCGACGTGGGCAAGGACAAGATGGTCCTTCAGCGTCTCAAGGACGCTGCTGAGAAGGCGAAGATTGAGCTTTCCTCGAAGCTTGAATCCGCCGTCAACCTGCCTTTCCTTACCGCCGACGCGACGGGACCAAAGCATCTCGATATTCGTCTCACGCGCGCCAAGCTTGAGTCGATGATCGACGGACTCGTCGAGCGCACACTTGAGCCTCTCAAGAAGGCTCTCGCCGACGCCAACAAGACCGCGAGCGACATCGATGAGGTCGTCATGGTCGGTGGTTCGACCCGCATCCCGCTTGTGCAGGAGAAGGTCACCAAGTTCTTCGGCAAGGAGCCTCATAAGGGTGTGAACCCGGATGAGGTCGTGGCCCTCGGCGCAGCGGTTCAGGCCGGCGTTCTCGGCGGCGACGTCAAGGACATGGTCCTTCTCGATGTCACTCCTCTTAGCCTCGGTGTCGAAACCCGCGGCGGCGTCATGACCGTCATGATTCCTCGCAACACGACGATTCCAACGGAGAAGGCGGAGATCTACTCCACCGCCGAAGACAACCAGACGAAGGTCGAGATTCACGTTCTTCAGGGCGAGCGCGCCGAGGCACGAGACAACCGAACGCTCGGTCGTTTCCACCTCGAGGGCATCGCTCCGGGTCGCAGCGGCGAGCCGAAGATCAAGGTCTCCTTCGACATCGACGCCAACGGCATCCTCTCGGTGACGGCGCGCGACGAAGCGACGGGCACGGACCAGAAGATCACCATCACGAGCTCCAGCGGACTCTCCGAGGAAGAGATCGAGAAGATGGTCACGGACGCCGAGGCGAACGCAGACGCGGACAAGGCTCGACGCGAAGCCGTTGAGAACCGCAACAAGGCCGAGAGCATGGCCAACTCCGTGGAGCGCGCCCTTGGCGAGATCAAGGATAAGCTCCCCGAAGAGACCGTCAGCGAGCTCGAGGGCAAGATCGTCGAGCTTCGTAAGTCTGTTGAAGAGCAGAACGACGAAGAGATGATGAAGCTCATGGGCGAGCTCGAAGCAGCGATGCAGGCCGCCGCAGGTGTTGCAGCCGGCGGCGCAGGAGGCGCGGCGCCAGCAGCGGACTCGAGCGACGGATCCGACGACGATGACGAAGTCATCGACGCAGAGTTCGAAGAGAGCAACTAGCTCTCAAAGACAGCTCGTTTGAAGAGAAGGCGCGTCCAAATGGGCGCGCCTTTCTTTGTGTGTCCTCGACCCGTCGTTGGCCGATGGGTACGCTCGCTCCATGAACAATCGCGTCGCGCTGGGGATTCCCCTTTTCATTTGTGCGTCACTGGCGGCATGCGGTGATGATGCGGCCGCCCCGGACGCTGGCGCGGACATCGGTGTCGCTGACGCACCAATCGACGTCACGCCCGACGTTCGAATTGAAAGAGACGCCGCGCTGGACGCTCCCGATGACGCGGGTGCCGACGTGCCGGATGCAGTAGCGAACGTCTACTTTGTCGACCCCGGCGGCGACGACACGAGCGAAGGAAACGAGACCAGTCCCCTGCGCACCGTCGCGGAGGCGGTGCGCCGGGTCGCTGCCCGCTCGCATGTGCTCACGCCGACGATTCGCCTCGCGCGAGGCAGCTATGCTCACATGGGGCAGCTCACGTTGAGCGACCCCGTGATCCTCGAAGGAGTCAGCCGCGATGAGAGCACCCTTCAGCTTGAGCTCACACGTGAGGATGCCGGAGTCCGTGTTCTCGCTCCAAACGTGACGATTCGCGACCTCGAAATCTCCGTTTATCTGGCGGAGAGTCTCAGCGACGGAATCCACGAAGGTGGCCGTGGCGAATACGGCACGGGCATCACCCTCGGGGAGTACCTCGCGGTGGAACAACAGGTCGCTGTGGACGGCATCGTCCTTGAACGCCTCCGAATCTCGCGTCCGAGCATGGCTCCGGCGATCAACTACACGGCGGCAGCTCTCACCATGGTCGGTCGGGTGCAGAATGTATCCGTGGAGGACATCGACTTGCTGGGCAATCACTCCACAGCGTTGATCCTTCACTGGGGAGCGCACAGCACTGTCGCGCCAGCGCCCGGGGCCCTGGCGGACCCCGCCTACGACGTCATCGAGAGCTACCACCCGCACTCCATCGTTGTGCGGCAGGTGCGCGTGGAACGTTCCGCGCGTTTCCTCATCATCTCGTCGTCGTACGACGTTGAGATATCGGGTGTTGAGGGAGCGACGCGGGAGATCCTCTTCATGCTTCCAGGAGATGAGGGTGACAACTTTGCCGTGGAAGGAGATCGGGGGCGCGCGAACAGCGACATCACGGTGACGAACATTCGGGCGAGCCTGAGTGTTGGTCCGAACACGCACGCGATACGCCTCTCCTCCGTGGGCACCTCGAAGGTGCCGGCGACGTTGGGGGACAAAGTCCGCTACTCGATGAGGAATATCGAGCTCAGCGACATCACCGTCACCGAAGTCACGCGCCGCGCGGGGGAGAGCTTTCGTTACGGCATCAACGCGGGCGGCATGACCGGAGAGAACATCGTCCTTCGCAACATCGACTTGAGTGACCTCGCTTCCCTCGACTACGAGGACCCCGATCGCGGTGTCCTCCCATCCTACGGTCTCTATATGCGCGAAACGACGGGGCTTCGTGTGTCGCAGCTTCAGTCCAGAGGCCGCTATGGTATCGGCATCGTCGACGCACGCGACATCCTCGTGGAGGACAGCGACTTCTCCTATCGAGCGAGTGATTCGACGCGCGCGTCCTACGGCATCTTCATTCGCGATGGGAGTGAGCCTGAGCTCAGCAACGACGCCATCGAGCTGCGCGGGCTCCGTGTTTCGGACTATGAAAGCGGCATTCGCTATGCGGGCACAGATCGTTGCGCTGAGCTGACGCTGGAGGAACTCACGTTCACGGGGACGGACGCGATGTCTGTCGAAGTGAACGGCGCGTGTTTGTAGAACTCGGAGCGCACCACAGCTTTGTGAGCTGCGAACTCAACCGTGCATCGCTCGGTATTGTGCCTTAGGGTGCCGCGCGTGCTTGGACGGCTCGGGATCAGCGCGGTTTGTTGTGCGTTGGCTGCATGTGGGGCAGCACGCCCAGCCTTCGATGATGCGCCCCGAGTGACGACTTCGGTCCGTGTCACAGACTCTCAGAGCTGCCGCGTCGAAGAAGTTCTGCGTGACTCGCTCTCCGTCGGACTCGGGTCCGTCTCGTTTTCTCCGCGCGCGTCGTCGATGCTTCGCGTTGACGTGCACCTGGCGGAGTCGGCGCTCGGATGGCGAGGACGCATCGAAGTCACCGGCAGGGATCGCGAGAGCCTCGGCCAACGAACGCTCGATCTGGCCGCCGGCTCATGCGACGACGCACGCGCTTCGCTGAGCTTCGTCATGGCCATGTTGGTGGAGACGCCCGCAGTTACGGAAGCCGTGGAAGAAGCTCAGGAAGAGCCGGAGGTGAGCGAGCGGACGACTCAAGTGGGAGTCCTCGGGGGAGTCTCCTTCGGGCGCACGCCCGCCATCGCCGGGTTCGCGGGATTGTCCGTGGCTCTCTCCTGGCGTCACTTTGACCTGCGATTCGAGGCCCGGACGATGCTCCCCGGAGAAGAGGGCACGCCTCGTTTTCGAGCCTGGGGCGCCGAGCTGGCAGCCCTTGCGTGCCCAACTCTCAGACTTGGGGAGGTAGGAGCATTGGGCGTGTGTGGTGGCGTGCGAGGCGGTTTTCTCCGGAGCGAGGGCATTGATTTTGCGCCGAACGTCGCCGCCACCGGCGGGCTCCTGGATGCCACGCTTTCGCTTCGCCCCGCCGTTCGTTTTGGCCGGGTGCTTCTGGGCCTTGATGTGGTGGGCGGCGTCTCCGTCGTGCGCCCGGAGTTTGCTTTTCGCCAGGGCTCGGACGTGATGCGCATCTATGAGCCCTCGCTGTTTTGGAGCGAGCTCGGCTTGAGTGCCGCGTTTTTGTTCTGAACCAGCTTTTTCTCGTCGTTTTTTCGCCGATTTCATAATCACGCAGCCTTGAAGACACTCATCCACGTGGGAGCGATTCAGAAAGCAACGGAGAGTCAGGCGCGAATGCGCGAGATCTTCGACGCGCACGCCGACGATGTCTGGCGGACGGCCCGCTTCCTCGGCGTACGTGAGTCAGACTTGGCGGACGTGAGCCAGGAGGTCTTCTTGACCGTTCACCGGCGACTCTCATCCTTTGAAGGCCGCTCGACGCTTCGCACATGGATTCATGGAATCGTTGTTCGTGTCGTGTCCGCCTACCGGCGACGTGCGCATAGGCGGCACGAAGTCGTGGGAGCAGAGCTACCCGACGAGGTCGTTGATGCGGAGCAAGAGCATCGGCTCATCGAACGCGAGCGCGTGGGCCGACTCGAGGTGGCCATCGCGGGTCTCGACGAAAAACAGCGCCCGGTGTTTGTATTGTATGAGCTGCAGGAGTTAGCGATGAAAGAAGTGGCTTCGACACTCGAGATTCCACTTCAGACGGCGTACTCGCGTCTCAAGGCGGCTCATCGTTCGGTTCGTGGTGCATTTGAAAAGGCGGACGTCTGATGGCTGATGAACCAAGACTTCGGGCAGAAGACTCCGACCTCGGTGAAGCACTTCGCGACGCCAAAAACGTAGGCCCGAGCGACACGGATCGCGCGGCGATGGTCGCCGGCTTGGCGGGGATCTTTGGGCCTCCTCCGACGGGTGGACTTCCATCTTCCGGGTCCGAAGCCGCAACAGGCGCGTCGGGAGCCAGCGGGTCCGTCGCTGCCTCTGCCTTGGTAAAATGGGCCGCCGCGGCATGCCTCGTCGGTGGCGTGGTGTGGTGGGGAGCGCCCGACGTATTGGCGCCGGATGTTGTAGCCGACGTAGCCGTTCCGGCTGAGGTCGAAGTGGCGCCCGAAGCGGCTCCGGAAGCGGCCGAAGCTACGCCAACGAACCCAAGGATCGACGTCCTGCCGGTGACAGCAGCGCTCGCGCTCCCTCCGCATACCGAGTTCCTGGGTCCTCCGCCCGCTCTCCCCGTCGAGGAAGCGACGGCGCCAGCGCCCCAGAGCACGCGGTCTCCGTTGCGCCAGCGAGCCCCGCGGGCTGCTGCTGCTGCGATGCCGAGCGTGCAGCCCACGGGAGCGTCCGCGTCGAGCGAGGAGCCTCAGCCTGCCATCGAGCCCGCGCCGGAGCGCCCGTCGGAGCTCGCGCTGCTCGCCCAGGCCCGCCGCGTCCTACGCTCCTCCCCGGCTCAAACATTGCGCCTTACGACGGAGCACCAAGAGCACTTCGGTGCTGGCGCCTTGGTCGAGGAACGCGAAGTTCTCGCCATCGAAGCGTTGGTGCGTCTGGGTCGGCACTCCCAGGCGACGTCCAGGTCAGAGCGTTTTGCTCGTCGCTACCCGCGTTCGATTCATGCCGGGCGCATCGCCGCCGTTCTCGCTCCTTGAGGTTCTCGTGGATCTGCGCAACTTCGTCTCCGTGAGCCGTTTGCTCATCATCTCGTTGGCACTGCTCGTCGGCGCGTGCGGGTACATCCTGGAAGTCGGCGTCTGGCCTGATGACTCGGCGCGAGTTTTTGGGGGCACCGGGAGTCTTAGCGTCACCGGCAGCGCCATCGACGCCGATGGAAACCACTATATCGTTGGAAGAGTCAGCGGCGTTGTCGACTTTGAATCCTTCGAGTTACGAGGGGAGTCGGACGAAACGGCCTTCCTCGTGAGTTTTACGTCCGCGGGAGAGCCGCGATGGAGTCAGTCCTGGTCAGGACCTTTTTCTTTCGCGCTCTCCGTGGAGGCGATGAACGAATCTGTGCGCGTCACGGGTTACGTAAGGGGGCCCATTGTAGGTCCTCTTCCACTCACCACCGGCAGCCGCCAAGAGCTCTTCGTCTTCGAGTTTGATCAACAGAGCGGCGCGCCTTTGCCGCCGGCGCAGACCTACGCCAGCGGCGCGGGGAACGTGCAAGGGAAAGCGGTCTTGCGCGAGGGATCCTTTTCAGCACTTTGCGGACACTACATCGGCGCCGTCGACTTTGGTCTGGGGCCACTACCCGCTTCTCCGCCCACTCAAGACAACGGCTTCGTGGCTGTGTTTGACGCGCGTGGTGACGCGGTCTGGTCTGAGGCCGTCGTGGGGGCGAGTGTTCTTCTGGGCGACGCGTTTCTTCGCACGGACGGCAGTGTCGTGGCCACCGGTGTGTACACTGGCGGCACCATCGGCGGCAGAGTTGCAGCGGGGCAGGATGCCATCGTTACAGCCTTCGCTCCGGACGGTCGCGTGGAATACTCGCTTGGCTTCGGCTCACCCGGTGGCGATAGCGCGAGCGCCATCGCGGCTTTCGAAGACGGCGCTGTCATCGTGGGGACCACGAGTGGCGACGTCAGCATCGCCGGAGAGACGGTGCTTGGCCAAGGAGCAAGAGATGCCTTCGTTGCACGCCTCGACGCGGCGGGTGGGGTCGTCTGGGCTCGTACCTTTGGAGGAGCCGGGACGGAGATCCTCAGACGAGTTCATGTGGAGAATGGGCGTATCTACGCCGGCGGAGAGTTCGACGGAGAGTTCGGTTTTGCTGAACGCACGCTAAGCGCCGCGGGCGGCCGCGACGTGATGGTCTTGGTTCTCGACGCGGACGGCAACGAGAGCGAAGGCGTACGGCTCGGCGGCGCCGGAGACGAATCCCTCGGAGGCTTCGAGGTCCAGGGGGGCCGCGTTTGGATGGCTATCACCTTGGATGGTGAGACTGTCTTGGATGACGCAGGACCGCAGACCGGCGCATTGGGTCTACGCAGCGTGCAGTTCTAGGGTTCGTCAGCCGACGACGAGAAAAGCGCAGCTGCGATCATAATAACGCGTCGGTCCATGCACTAAGGGGCATGAGCAAACGAGCGTACAGCACTCTCATCCTTCTACTGGCGGGTTGCCAGGGGACCATCGGCGATGCGCCGAGCGCTGAGCCCGGAGCCACACCGCCCGTCGATCTCTCGGAGGAGTGCGACCCTTCTGTAGCGCCGGATGCAGAGCTCTTGCGCATCGATCGCCGCGCCTACGACTTAGCGCTCCGTTCGCTCTTTGGTGATGAGAGCGTTGACGCCGTGGGTTCTGCCGTTACCGGGGTTCCGAACACCCAATCGGGTCAATACCGGTCGGAGGTCGAAGTTCCTTCCTTCGACGTCGTTCAGTCCTACGTCGACGTGGCGAGCTCCATGGCGTTCTATCTCACGGACGACCCATCTCGTCTGCGTGTGCTCAGCGAGTGTCTCAGCGAGTTGAGCGAGCCCCTGAACGAGACCGACGAGGCGTGTTTGTTTGGCTTCATCGACGACTTCGGCCTCCGTTTGACGCGTCGCCCTCTCTCTGCCGAAGACCACGCGCGCTTCGTCGAGGCGTACGAGATTGGCTCCGGCGAGAACGCTTCCACGGGTGTCGCGACGCTCCTCATGTCGATGCTCCTCGACCCGCGTTTCCTCTACCACTTCGAGGTGGATGGCGAAGAGCGGGAGCCCGGCGTGATCACATTGACCTCCTACGAGGTCGCTGCGCGGCTGGCGCGCGTGCTCTGGAAGTCTATCCCCGACGACTCGCTCCTCGCCGCCGCGGAAGAAGGCTTCGAAGGGCCCGAGGGGGAAGCCCGGCTGCGCGAGCAGATCGAGCGAATGTGGTCGACGCCCGAGGCCCGAGAGGGTTTTCGCGGCTTCATCAGCGAGTGGATCGCTCTGCGTCACGAAGGGCCAGCGACGGACGCGCTCCTCGAGTTCGCGACGAACATGGTCTACGAGCGAGATGGCACGTTGGCGGAGCTATTCCTCGACCGGACCGCGTTCATCGAAGACGCCGAGCTTGCGGAGGTTTATGGACTTCCTGCGGATACGCGCGGCGAAGTCCAGCTCGGCGAAGAGCACCGCGCGGGCCTGCTGACGCGTGCGGGTTGGCTCGAGACCTCTGCCATCGAGGACACAAACGCGGGCCATATTATCCACCGCGGCAAGGCCCTCAGCGACCTACTCTGTGTACCGATACCGCTACCGGACGACGACGTCTTTCCCGACGATGACCCGGCAGACCCAACAGAAGGGCTTCGCACGATTCGTCAGCGCTTCACCGACGTCACCTCCGAGCAACCATGTTCAAGCTGCCACGTTCGTCTCGACGCGCTTGGTGCTCCCTTCGGTCACTTCGATTTCGACGGTGCGTACATCGACGACGAGCGAATCACCGTGGACGAGGAGGAGCACATCCTGAGCATCGACTCATCCTCCAGCGTCAACGTGGGCGAGGGGACCCTCGTCGACGTCGAGAGCGCCATCGACATCAGCGTGGCGGCGGCACAGAGCGAGGGCGTCGCGGCCTGTCTCGGCGCAGAGCTCACCGAGAACATGATGGGCAGAGAGGTCGCACCGTCCGACGCCTGCCTCATTCAAGCCGCGCAGGACTTGCTTTCGCCGAGCCGTTCCGTGTCGGTGCGTGAAGCGCTCTTTGCCATCGTGACCTCGCCCTCGTTTAGCGTTCGCTCGATTCCGGAGGCCCAGTAATGAAGAAGCCTATGACCATTCGCCGCCGTTCGTTTCTCGTCGGCGCGGGCGGGGCCACCCTCGCCATTCCGCTGCTGAGCTCACTGGGTCAGAACACGGTCCGGGCTCAAGAGCGCCCCACCAAGAACTTCGTTTCGTATCGCATCACGAACGGGCACTTTGGCCACCAGTGGTATCCGGCGAACGAAGCCGTGGACTCCGCAGGTGGACTTCAGCCCATGGGTGAAGGCGTCATCGGCACGCGTCTCGCGAACTTGCCGGGCGAGATATCGCCGCTCCTCGACGCCCAGTTCGATCCTTTTCGCGAAAAGATGGTGTTGCTGCGGCACCTGGATCGTCTCGACCACTGCAACCACTCGTCCATGAACGGGCTGCTCGGGTACACAGGCACGGAAGGGCGTTTGCCCGAATCCCCGGAGAACCTCCCGCCCTCCATCGATCAGATCATGGCGCAGCATGTGTTCGGAGGCGAGATCTCGCCGCTGAATCTATCGGTGCGTTGGAGCGAGGCACTGCCTTCGTGTTCCTACAGCATCTCGCCGGAAGGCCCGGTTCGTGTTCCCGGTCTCACCGCGCAGCAGGCGTACCAACAACTCTTCGCGGAGTTTGAGCTTGGAGAGAGCGAAGCATCACGGCGTCGTGGGCTTACGCGGAGCGTCATCGACCGCGTTTTGCCGCACTATCGTTCGGTGCGCGACAATCGGCGCTTGTCTCGCGCCGATCGCCATCGCCTCGAGCAGCACATCGAACACATGGATGCGCTCTCCAGGCGGCTCGAAAGTGGTCGAGGCGAATGTATGCCGCCGCTCGAGCCGGAGACGGGTCGTGTGCGCTCTGCGGATGTCGACCGCGCGGGTCGAGAGCAGGTGGACATTGGCATCGCCGCGCTTCGTTGCGGGCTGACGAATATCGTCAACTTCTACCTCGACCCCGACACGCTCTTTACGGGTGACCTCCATGGAGTAGACGGCGGTCACCACGGCGCGAGTCACTCGACGAGCGACACGGCCGTCGAGAGCATCTTCAACGCCCACCAGTGGCATATGCGCAACATCGCACGCTTCGCGGCCGGCCTAGAGGCCACCGAGTCCGGTGACGGTACGCTCCTCGATGAAACGATGATTCTCGTCAACAACGAGCTTGGAAGTCAGTCCGGGGCGTCCGGCAATCAGCTTGGGCAATACGACCTAAACCACGCCAGCTACGACATCCAAACGCTCATTATTGGCTCCGCCGGCGGCGCGCTCCAGACCGGGAACTTCCTCGACTATCGTAGCGGCCACGAGCGCGGACGATGGACCCGTCATATCGGGATGGCCTACAACCAGGTCTACATCACCGCGATGTTGGCGATGGGACTCGAGCCTGAACACTGGGAAGTCGGTGGCGCTCAGGGCTACGGCGATATGCGAGGCGACAAGTGGGGCCGGACCCCTCTCGACCAAGTTCAGATGGGCGACCTTCGAGCGGGCTTGCCGGGCGTCATTTCTTAGCGGCGGTGCTTGCGGTCGGGAGCCTACAGATGACGCACGCCGCCCATTCGCGTCGAAGGAACGGGTTGAGGCGCGGGGGCGGCGACTGGTTCCGCCGGGCGTTCTTCGGCTGTCGGCGCCGCTTCCTCTGGCGGTGCTTCGACGCCCGGTTGTTCTTGCGCTTCAGCCGCCTCGGCGAGGGCTTCGACGACGACGGCGGGTTCCGGTTCTCGCTCAGGCTCTAACGGCGCTTCACTTCCGCATGCGCTGGCGAGGAGCGATGAGAGGAGCACAAAAGAGCCGAGCGCACGCGGTCGAGGGAGCTCGCGTCGAAAGATGCCGTCACCGACGGGGTTTGCTCGAAACCGGGCGCACACCTTGCCGCTTGATGCAGCATGGAAGGCCGCTTCGAACTCTCGCTTGGTCATATTCGTTGCGTCGATGACGTCATGCTCGCAGGCCTGGCAGAAGCGTCGTCCCTGCTCCCCGAGCTCCATCGCGTCCCAGTTTTCGTTGCACGCTTCATCGATTCGGTAGGCCATGGAGTTCTGACCCCCGACAAAGCGAACCCTTGGGACATGTCGTCACTTTTATGGGTCTTCGGCGTCGTAGTGGCGTTCGCCGAGGCTCATCATCGCGAAAAAAGGCCTGTTTAGGCCGTCGTACGCCCGGCGAGAGTCTTGCAACACCCCAATCATGATCGTGCAGCGCATTCGAGGCGACCTCTTGGACATCGACGTCGACGCCATCGTGAACCCCTGGAACCGCAACGTGATCCCGTGGTGGCTCCTGATTCCCCAAGGGGTCTCCGGCGCCATCAAGCGACGAGCGGGCCTCGAGCCATTCCGGGAGCTCGCGAGACATGGACCGATGGCTCTGGGGTCCGCCGCTCATACAAGCGCTGGGCGGCTGCCCTACCAAGGCATCGTTCACGTGGCGGGCATCGATATGTTCTGGCGAGCGTCGCCGCGCTCCGTTGTCGACTCCGCGCGAAACGCCGTCCGGTGCGCCGAGCGACGAGGCTATCGCAGCTTGGCGCTGCCCTTGATCGGAGCGGGATCAGGTGGGTTCGACGAAGAGAGGAGCGAAGAGCTCCTCCTCGAGACCTTGATTGATATGGAGTCGATGATCAGCGCCAGCGTCGTTCGCTTCGCGCGGCGTTAGGGGCTCGCCTGAATCGTCCTCCAAACGTGAGAGCCCGTCGACGCGGAGGCACTTGGGCACTAGCGTCGCCTCATGCATCCCCTCAAGCGCCTGCTTCAGTATGCCTCCGGCCATGACGCCCGCGTGCGGCGCGCGACGACGTATTCGATCCTCAACAAGGTCTTCGACCTCGGGCCGCCCTTTCTTATCGGGATGGCCGTCGACGTGGTGGTCCGTGACGAAACGTCCATCGTCGCCTCGGTCTTCGGCGTCACCGATCAGCTGCAGCAGCTCTTCGTCCTCGCGGCATTGAACGCCGTGGTGTGGATCCTCGAGTCGGCGTTCGAGTACCTCTACCAGGTCGAGTGGCGAAACCTGGCGCAAGCGATTCAACATCACGCGCGACTCGACGCGTGGCGACATGTGCAGTCGCTGGAGATGAAGTGGTTCGAAGATCGCTCGACGGGCGGCTTGATGGCCATCCTCAACGACGACGTCAATCAGCTGGAGCGCTTCCTTGATCGCGGCGCCAACGACCTCCTGCAGACGGCGACGACGGTGATCGTGATCGGCGCTGCGTTCTTCGTCCTCGCGCCCCAGGTCGCGCCTTTTGCGTTCTTGCCGGTGCCTTTGATCCTGTGGGGCTCTTTTCGCTTCCAGCGACGTCTTGAGCCTAAGTATGCCGTCGTCCGAGAGCGCGCCGGAGAGCTGAGCTCCACATTGGCGAACGACCTCGGGGGCGTCGCGACGATCAAAGCCTTCGGCGCCGAAGAGCGTGAAGTGAAGCGCCTGAACGATGAGTCCCTCGCGTACCAGGCCGCGAACGCCGAGGCGATTCGTGTGAGCTCGGCCTTCGTGCCTCTGATTCGTATGGCGATCCTCGTGGGCTTCACGGCGACGCTCGTCTGGGGCGGCTGGCTGACGCTTCAGGGCACCCTCGAGGTCGGCACCTACAGCGTGATGGTTTACGTGACGCAGCGCCTGCTTTGGCCGCTGACGCGTCTCGGCGAGACCTTTGACCTCTATCAGCGCGCCATGGCGTCGACGCGACGGATCTTGGACTTGCTCGCGGAACAGCCCGCGATCTTGCCGGGTGAAGATTCCCTCGCGGAGCGCCCCGAGGGCGAGCTGAAGTTTGACGACGTGACGTTCTCTTATGGCGGGGACACGAAGATTCTAAAGAACCTCAACCTGCATGTTCCGGCCGGAGAGACACACGCGGTGGTGGGTTCGACGGGGAGCGGCAAGAGCACGCTCGTCAAGCTTCTCCTTCGTTTGCACGAGGTCGAAGATGGCGGCGTGTCCGTCGACGAGCACGACGTGAAGGCGTTGACCTTCGAGAGTCTTCGCGGCGCAATCGGACTCGTGGCGCAGGACGTCTTCCTCTTTCACGGCACCGTCCGCGAGAACGTTCTCTATGGGCGACCGGACGCGAGCGACGACGAGCTCCTGCGCGCAGCGGGGCTAGCGGAAGCGACGGAGTTCATCGAGGCGCTGCCCGAAGGCTGGGAGACCATCGTGGGGGAGCGCGGACAGAAACTGAGCGGAGGTCAGCGACAGCGGCTCTCCATCGCGCGCGCGATTCTGCGTGACCCGGCGATCTTGGTTCTCGACGAAGCGACGAGCGCCGTGGACAACGAGACCGAGGCAGCGATTCAGCGAAGCCTGGAGCGGGTGTCCGAAGGCCGAACCACGTTGGTTATCGCGCACCGGCTGAGCACCGTACGCAACGCCCATCAGATTCACGTCCTCGACAAGGGCAGCGTGAGCGAGAGCGGAACCCACGAGGAGCTGCTCGCGGCGAACGGAATTTACGCAGGGCTTTGGCGCGTGCAGACGGGTGACGCGAAGGCTGCTTAGTGCGCGCTCACTCGCGCTCGCATATCCTCCCGCCCGCATCCGTGGAGACACTCGATGCTCCACGGCGCGCCGTCCGAGTCGTGAAGCCAAGCTGCGACGACGTGACGGTTCTCGAGTTGGACCTGGAAATAGCATGGGGTCATCGAAAAAGGGGCGATGCACGCTTCGCTCATCTCGTAGGACACGATGCCCTCTTCCACGGGAGGGCACGCGTGCCCGCCAAGGAGGTCACAAGCATCCTCGGCGGACGCGCCGCGCAGTCGCCAGGTCGCTGCTGCCGCTGCGCGGACAGTTCGATAGTCGCTTGTACGTTCGTCGGCGTAGAGGCCGCCAGGATCAGCCTGCCAGCGGTCGGCGCTAAAGTTGTTCCGGGCCCAAACCACTGTGACCACCAAGGTCAGAGCGGCGAAGAGAAGCGTGGCGGGCAACAGGGAAGCGCGTTCTGTGGACGCGTTGTGGATCTCCGTGCGGTAGGGGCCCTGTTCTACGTGGACGGTTTGGATCGCCGAAACCGAAACCGAGAGCGCGCCTCTTCGAATCCGAAGCGCCACAGCTGTGAGGAGCAGGGCGCCGATGGGGGTGATCCAGTCCGACCAAAGGAAGAGTTTCACGAAGAGAACCTCGGCCAAAACAAGGGCGGCGAGAACGCGCACGATTCCCAAGCGAGAGAGCAGCGCGTACGCCAGAAAGAGGACGTGACCGCTATAACCAGGCATGGGCAAGAACGCTCTCGCGAGGGCAAGGCCGACGACGAAGAGGTCGACGGGGAGAGTCTTGGCAAAAGTTCTGGGGTAGAGCAGCTGCACCATGAACGCGGCGAAGGGCGCGGCGATCGGGGTGTTGTAGTAGAGGCCGTAGTGAAGGGATTCACCGGACCTAAAAACGAGAAAGTAGGACGCGACGGACGCTGTCGCTCCGATGGCGCACAGCACTTCGATTGCGCGCCGTCGCTTTTTGGACACTCGACTCAGCACGTATGCCGAACGGCGTGCTGTCTCTCGTCTATTCCACCATCCCCGCGGGGCAGTCCGAATCGAATGGCGAAGAGCGCAGGAGTGCTTATACGTGAGCGATGAATTGCCCGAGATGTGACAAGTCGCTCCACGCGAGCACGGCTCTACGCGCTCATAGCTGCCGCGAATGCGGAGGTCGCTGGGTTCCCTCGGCGAGCGTGGAAGAGTGGAGAGAGCTTCGTGAGTCTGTGCCTCCGGCGGCGCCCAAGCCCGGACATGACAAGCTCGCCGCGGTGTGTCCTGAAGGACATGGTTTCCTCCGTCGTGTTCGCATGGAGGAGCTAGGTTTCTCCCTCGATCGCTGTCCGCGCTGCGGGGGCGTGTGGTTCGACCATGGCGAATGGGACCGCCTCGCAGAGGCCAACGTCGTGGAGAACCTCTCGGTGCTCTGGGACCCTGCTTTTCGCGCTGCCAAGCGTCAGGAAAAGGAACAGGCACGTATCGACGACGAGCTGCGTGCACAGATCGGGGAAGAGAGCTTCGCGCGCCTCCGTGAGTTTACAGACTGGCTCACCGATGAGCCGGCCAAGTCACGCGTCCTGGCGTGGATCGAACACGAGCTTCGCGAAGAAACGTAGCGCAGCTCTACGGCTCGGCCGTCATCGCGGAGTTCATGGAAGCCTGGTTGTCCCGGGGGTCAACCTCGATGGCGACTCGTTGCCGTGTCCTCGCTTCGATTCGAACGGTGATTCGTTCACCAGGTTCAAAGCCGAATGGATAGAGGGTTAGGACCTGCGGACCTACAGGGAGCGTAGCGTTGAGGGGCGTTCGTCCAAGGCGCCGACCTTGGTGTTCCACGATCGCCCAGCCGCTATTCGCTTCGATGTGAATGGAGCCCGTTGTGAACTGTTCTTCATCGAAGGCGTCTGCCTCGCTCGCTTCGGCCTCGGCCTCGGCCTCGCGTGCTGCACGTCTGTGTTCACGTCTCAACGCGCTCGACGTCGAACGCATGGTTTGTGTTTCGACGGGTTCGTCAACGGGCTCTTCGACGGGTTCGTCAACAGGCTCCTCGGCGTGTTCATCCACAGGTTCCTCGACGGGCTCCTCGATAGGCCTCTGCGCTTCGTTCGCTTCAGTCGCGACTGGATCAAGTTCGGCGTGCTCGTTCGCTCCGAGTCCGTAGAAGGCCGAGCTTGTATAGGCCGCATACGCACCGCCGAAAGCAAGAGCGAGAAGCGCGAGCACGCCAAAGATCCGCCCCGTTTTCTTCTGAGGCGCTGAAGTGTGCCGTTCGTCTTCGGGCCGAAGCAGCGGCGCTCGCTCGCGCCTTGTCGAAGACGCGACGGGAAAACCAGGCTCATTCTCACGCGCGACAGGTCGAGTCGACACCACGGAAGGGGTGATCTCCATGGCCTCCACGGCTGCGACGGACTCCAGCACTTTCTCGTGGCGGTCGCGGAACAGATGCTTCATCCAGTCGGCGATCTCCGCCGACTCGAAGGGAACGCCGGTGCGAGCGACAAACGCTCGGAGCGCCCGTCCAAGGTCGCGTGCGCTCTGGTAACGCGCGTTCGGGTCACGCCGCAACGCCTTCTGAACGATGTCCGCGAGCTCTTCGGGCACCCAAGGCGCATGCGACGTCGCCCGTGGTATGGGCTCTTCCAACACCGCCATCGCGCTCTTGATGGCGGTGTCGCGCCGAAACAACTGATGAAGGGTCAAGGTCTCCCAGAGGCAGATGCCAAGGGCGAAAACATCCGCCCTCGCATCGACACTCTCCTCTCGAAGCTGTTCCGGTGCGGCGTAGGAGACTTTCCCCTTCATCACGCCGGCGCCCGTGTGCGTGACGCGTTCAAGGGCCTTGGCACATCCGAAGTCCACGACTTTGACGGCGCCCTCGTAGGTAATGAAGAGGTTCTGCGGGGACACGTCGCGGTGAACCACGCCGAGGTGCGTGCCGTCAGCGCTCTTGAGATCGTGCGCAGCTTGTAGCCCCTCGCACGCGTCCGCGATGATGCGGGCGGCGATGTAGGGGAGCGTTTGCAGCAGGTCGTCGGAACGTGCGGTGACGATGCGGTTGATCACGTCGAAGAGCGGTTCTCCGACGAGGTATTCCATCGCGAGGTAGTAGACCTCACCGACCTCACCAAAGTCGTACACCGCGCACACGTTTGGATGCGTGATCTGGGACGCGATGCGCGCTTCGTCGAGGAACATATCGACGAAGGTTTGTTCCTTCGCCAGGTGTTGATGGATGGTCTTCAACGCGACGAGGCGGTCGAGTCCACCGGCGAGGCGCATCTTGCTGAGGTAGACCGTGGCCATGCCGCCGGAGCCCACAGCTTTGTGGAGCGTAAAGCGACCTAGACTATGAGGTAGCCGAGGTGCCAGCGATCGATGTTCTGGTTCCGGCACGGTCATTCGGCGTTCCTACGCTGAGGATAGACCATTTTTGCCCTTCGCGTTGTCGGGCGTGCTCTCGTCTAAACTAAGGGAACCAAAACCCCTGCATCGCGGAGCAGGGACTCGATGGCGTCCCAGTACACGGCGCCGCGGAGCATATCGTTGTGACCGCTGCTTGCGATCTGCAGTCGTGGCGAGGGCGCGCTTTCGGGCCTGCGAGCTGCGGCGAGGGCTTCCCCGTGGTGCGTAGGGATCAGCTGGTCGCGATCGCCATGAATGACGAGGAGTGGGCCGGCGTATTGACCAAGGGCTGTCTCCGTATCGAAGCGGTTGCTCAGCAAAAAGCCGGGCACATACATTCGATCCCAGGCGACCTTCGGAAAGCTGCAGAACGTGGACTCAAGGATGAGCGCTCGTGGCGGATGCTCAGCGATCAGCGTCCCGGCGGCGCCGCCACCCAACGAGCGACCGTGGTAGACGAGGCGCTCCATATCGACACGTGCGTCCCCGGCGAGGGCGAGGCGAAGAGAACGGAGATCCGCGGCGAAGGCGTCCTCCGATGGCTTCCCAGCGCTTCGGCCGTAGCCTCGAAACTCGGCGAGGATGACGGTGACACCGAGCTGGCGGTAGGGCTCCATGGCTGCCGGCCACATGTCGATGCGCTCGCCGTTTCCGTGTGTGTAGATCACCGCGGGTCCTGGCGTCTCTTCCGTGACGCCTTCGCCGAGGAGCGTCCAGTACTCCACTCGACCTTCTGGGGTGTCGAGCCAGCCGACTTCGGCGTCCGGCGGCGGACTTTCGACCTCGTCGCCAAACTGCCCCGGAAAGAGCATGGCGCTCTCGATATAGCCAAGGATGGGCACGAGCAAGCATAGCCCAATCACGAGAAACAGCAGGCGGCGTTGCATAGGTCGCCCAACGAACGAAGAGCGCGCGGAGTGTATTCCGCGCGCCCACTCATTCACATTTCGCCGCTAGCGGCGCCGACGCAGGATTGCGGCGCCAATGAAGCCGAGAGCCAGTATCCACGGCGTGGGAGCGCCTGAACGACCTGGCGACGCGGAGCAAGGGGAGCTCGTGATGCTGGCCGTCTCGGCGCGAACGAGGTCTTCAGGATCGGCTTCGCCGCCTTCGCCGTTGGTTTCCTCGAAGTCGACAACGAAGCCCCCGCCGCCTGCGCCGCCATCGGGGACCACGCCTACGGAACACCACGTGGTGTCGCCGCGCACATCGCAAACGCGCAGGCCGTTCTCGATGCCCGTGCCGGACACCTCGACGGTGTAGCGACCCGGCGCGACGTTGAAGACGAAGAGGCCGTCGCCTTCGCGGCTGATGGTCTCTGCGTCGGTTTCGCGAATACGCACGCGGGCATTGGTCACGCGAGTGAAGACGTCGCCTTGGGTAAAGACCACACCGACGAGTTCATGAGAGCTCGCTTCTGGCACGAGACCGAGAGAGCAAGTCGACTGGCGACCCGCGTTGACGATGCAGGCTCGAGTGACGGAGGAGTGCCCTTCGGAGCTGCCGACGAGCGTGTAGGTGCCAGCGGGAAGCGCCATGGTGAACTGCCCTGAGGCGTCCGGCGCTACGCTAAGGCCGGTTTCCGTGACGACGATCTGTCCGCGTGTGATGGGCGCGCCGGTGCCCATGCCGTTGTCGACGAAGAGGAGTCCAGCGATGCTGCCGTCTTCCGTGGTTTCGCCGCGAGTCATTTCGATAGAGCACCAGACTTCGCCGGCACTGACCATGCAGCTCTGACGCGTGGTCATGAAGCCCGGAGCGCTCGCCTCTAGGGTGTAGGTGCCGGCGCTCGCCGCGATCTCCCAGGACGCATCGTCGCTTGCAACGGCGACGACGTCGCCGGTCTCCACGACTCGAACGCTCGCGTCGACGATGCGATCGTCGATGTCGCCTTCGGCGAAGACCACACCGCGCATGCGCCCAGAGTCCATCATTGGATCCACCGGCTCCTCGCAGACGCCGACGCTGAAACCGTTCGCCGGGGACATCGCCAAACGTGACCCGGTCTGGTTTCCGTAGAGGCCGTCTTCAGCGATGGTGTCGCTTGGGTTGTTGACGTTCCAGAGGCGCTGGAAGGCGCGCACGGAGTCGTTGCGCTGGTCGCTGCCGGGGCAGTCGAAGTGCACGGGGTCGCGGGCGCCGAGCCAGCGACAACCTTGAGCTTCGAGCGTCGAGCGGAGCGAGCTGTGGTTGGAGACGTCGACGGCGCGACCGCTCTGGTGGTTGCTTCGTCCGGGACGCGCTGCGAGTCCGCAGCCGCCGGACGTGTAGAGCACGTATTGGTCCGCCACCGTGCGGAACGCGGAGTTGATGGAGATCGGCCGGAACGCCGCGGCTCGATGAAGCGCGTCGCGCGTGGATGCCTGCGCGTAGGGGTGAACGCGGTCGCTGGTAAGCGTCACACCGGGGTGCGGCGCGAAGCGAACGAAGGCCCCGGGGTTCATGCAGCGCTGCGCTTCGGCGAGCTGCGCCGAGAGACCTTCGGCGCCCGCCGTGCTGCACGCGCCGCGCGCGGCGATTTCTTGAATCGTGGGCCCGGCTGGCGGTGGTGGTGGGGGAGCGGGTGCGTCGCCGCCCGTCGTTGCCCAGAAGGCTGCGCCCATCTCATTGAAGACGTCTCGGGTCTTCTCGCCATAGCTTGCGTAGCGACTGGTCCAGCAGCTCGAAGACATGCGGCATCCGTTGTAGTGACGAACGACGGTGCTGATCCACGCGTCCCAGCGCGAGTTGTCGATGCGCACGCCGTTCATCCAGTCGATGGCTTGAGCGTCGGTGGAGACGCCGGAGATGAAGCTGGAGTTCTTGACCATGTTCGTCACGAACTCGACGGCGCGTGTGACGTTCCCGTCGATGCGCAGGATGGCGTTGCCGTCACGGGCGAGGGTCTGAGAGAAGGTGCCACCGTCGAACTGAAAGAGACCGAGGCCGCCTTGCTGCAGTGAGCAAGGGCCATCGCCGGAGCCAGCGATGACGGGACCGCCGCCGCAGTCCGGGGAGTCGGGTCCCTGGCACGCCCACGTCGCCTCGGACCAGCAATGCGCGAGCCCCGTCTCCGCCTGAGCGATGCCAGCGAGCATCCAACCTTGGGTCATGCCCGCTGCACGTGCAGCATCTCGAATCTGGCTGGCCCGCGCCCTTCGCTCGCTCGCCGTGAGATTCGCTTCGATGGCGCCGAAGTCGCTGTATTCGTTCGACACTTCCGCGGCGCAGGCGCTGAGGGTGAGGAGTACGAGGAGGTAGGTGCGCATGGGCGCATGTAGCGCAAGGAACGCGCCAGCTTTTTGCCGGACAAAAGAATGCAGATCTCCCTGGTTTTTGGGAGCGTCGTGTTTTGAGTCCGCACTTTTGGGGCGCCGTGTGGCCCCGATGTCCAATGTTTGGACAGTGGCGAAAGCTAGAGATCGTTGAAGCGGATGGTGGTGTCGAAGCGAGTCTCGGGCTCCGGTCGAAGAGCCCTCGCGCTGGCGGCGATGCCGACGATGACCGCCGTTCCGATGCCCGCCCAAACGCCCCAGTGCTGGAA
>JBGCFM010000049.1:0-96494 GCA_045106895.1 Polyangiales bacterium
CTCTCGCTCTCGCTCTCGCTCTGCCCCTCCTCACATTTTACGCGCCGGTCAGCGCTCAGCTCGTCGACGTTGGAGACGGCGTTGAGCTCCCGCCACCGGCGGGTGTACCGAATGGGTACGGCGCGGCCGTCGCCATCGACGGCGACTTCGCCATCGTCGGTGCCCCAGCGACGGGGAGCGGCACGGAGGCGGGCTCCGTGTACGTATTTGACGGCGGGCTCTTGGTGCAGACCATCCGCTCCGGCGCCGGTGCGGGAGCGGCTTTTGGCGCATCCCTCGCCGTTCAGCCCGGGGAGCTTCTTGTGGGCGCCCCTGGCGACCTCGGCGGAGCCGCCTACCTGTATGAGCGCGTCGACGGCGAGTACGAGTACGTGGACCGGCTCACTCCTTCAGCGCCCTCCCGCGGGTTTGCGCAAGCGGTCGCTTTGCTCGGGTCCGCCGTCTACGTGAGCGCTCCTCTTGCAGACGTGGGCGGCGAGACTGGCAACGGCGCCGTTCATCGCTTCATCCCGAACGCGGGCGACTTGCGCGAAGCCCCGCGCATCGACGGCCCGGCCATCGCCAACGCTGGGTTCGGTCTCGGAATCGCAGCCGCCTCGGGTCGTGTCCTCGTCGGTGCACCCCGTGCTGGGGCGAACGGCTCCGTGTACGTCTTCGACCGGGATGGGGCCCTCCAGGACACGATCACGCCCACGGATGTCACCGTCGAACGCAACAGAGGGTTTGGCGAGATGATCGTCGCAGAGGGCGACCGCTTTGTGTCCACCGTGAGGGGGGACACCGACGACACCTTCGTGGGCACGGTGCTGATCTACGAGTTTGATGGCGCGTCGTGGAACGAAACACAGCGTCTTCGCCGGCCTGGGGCGAGTTTGTTTGGCTTGGACATTGCCCTCAGTGGCTCCACGCTGCTCGTACGGGACTTCGACATGGGCGTCTCGCCCGTGTCGGTCTTTGTCTATCGATTCAGCGGAGGAGAGTGGCGCGAGGGCGGGGAGATCATTTTGCCCGTCCGCTCCCTTCGATCAGCCGCCATCGACGGTCTAAGTGTGGTCGTCGGTCGGCAGGGGGGGCCAGACTCCGCCTTCCGCTACGCCCTCACGCTTCTTCCTGACACGGATGACGACGGCGTCGCAGACGCGGACGACGAAGACGACGACAACGATGGCGTCCTCGACGGGGATGACACGGATCATCTGGACCCGATGGTCTGCCGTGATACCGACGCCGACACCTGTGACGACTGTTCGACGGGCTCCGACGGCTTTGGGCCGATGTCGGACTTCGACCCGGCGATGGACGGCCCCGACGACGACGACGACGGCGTCTGCGACGTGGGAGATCTCTGCACGGGCGACGATTCACTGGGCGACCCCGACGGCGATGGAGTCTGCGGAGAAGCGGGAGACGCTGACGCTGGCCCCATGGCTGACGCAGGCTCGGACGCCGGCCCAAGCGGTTCGGACGCGGGACCAAGCGGTTCGGACGCGGGCCCAAGCGGTTTGGATGGCGGCACCGCAGATGCGGGCTCAACGATGCCCCCCGAAGACAGCTCGGGTTGCGCCGTGGGCGGCAGCAGCTCGCCGACCTGGTTCGCCGCGTTCGCGCTGATGGCGCTTTGGCGACGTCGGCGAACACGACGCTGAGCTCACGACAAACACTCTCCGCCTCGCCAGAACCAACCCCGTCGATCAGGATCTCCATGCCACGTATGGCAACGCAGCGGACATGGACGCGGGATCAGATTCCGACGGCGGGCCTAGCGGTTTCGACGCCGGAGCAGATTCCGACGCTGGGCCTAGTGGGTTGCACGGAGGCACCGCAGACGCGGGCTCAACGACAGCGCCCGACGCTAGTTCCGGTTGTACAGTGGGCGGCAGCGGCTCGCCGAGCTGGTTCGTGGCCTTCGCTTTGGCAGGTTTCGTCTTCGTGCGGCGTCGGCGAAAGCGCTCGTGCGCGACTGAGAGATATTGAAGGGGCTCTCGTCCGATTCGTCGAGGCGCTAGCTACATCTCACGCCAGAGTGGCCGGGAACGCGACGGCGCGTCTTCATCGACGAGGTCGTCTTGCTCCCGGTCTTGGGCGTGCTCTTCCGCTGCCTGAGAGTCTTCGAAGACGACGAGTTCGCCCGCAGCGTCCACAAGGGTGATGTTCAAGGGGAGGTCGCTCGTCGCCCTTGGCCGCGGCATACGTAGCCGCCTTCTTCGACCCGCGGGGCCTCGAAGCGTTCCGTAGCGGGCGCGCCGGCCGGGGCTCGACCAATCGACCCACTGGGTGCGGCGAAGGCGCGCGTCCACATGAACAAAGGTGCTTCGAGGGTAGAAGCCACAGCCGGTGTGATCGATGCGCCGGCAGACCTCCCAGATGGTGCGGTTGGGCACGCCGGAGATACGAATGTCCGTCGCGCGCCCCTGCGTGTGGCGGCTCGTCTCACGCGTGTAGCCGCCTGCGGTGCGGTATCCGCTGACGATGCGAATCGGTCGTCCACCAAAGTGGTCGCTGATCTTGGCGAGGAGATACGCCAGGCGCGCGTTGGCCGGGGGTACCGTGTCGTCGTCGTGGCGACGCATCATATTGCCGAGGTCCTGAAGCGCGTCTTGGTGCACGCGTCCTTCGCCATCGACGAGCTGAAGCTCCGTGCGTTCGCTGCGTCGAATGAGCGTGACGCGTCCCGGATGTGTCGGGGCGCCGAAGTCCCGATCGCTACGCTCAGCCGTGGTGTAGCCCGGCATGACGAGGCGCTGTCCCACCTGCAAGCCGCGTCCGCGGCGCAAGCGGTTGGCCCGTCGCAGCTCGCCTTGGCTCACGTTCACGCGCCGAGCGATGTGGGAGAGGGTTTCGCCACGTCGCACGAAGATCTCTCCCGCGTTTGGAATCCGTAGCACCTGCCCGAGGCGAAGCCGTGAGTTCCGTAGACGGTTTGCGGCCTTCAGGTCGTCGACGCTGACACGGTAGCGGCGAGCGATGCGCGCGAGGGTTTGGCCCTGACGGACGGTGTGCTCGCGGGCCAAGGCGCCGCTCGTCGCCCAAAAGAGGCCCGCCATCAAGAGGCCAAGGGCCAGGAGCGCTTGAAGCCAGCGCAGGTTCTTGAGGGGTGATTCCATGGAGAGCTAGGTGAACAAGCGGGGCCTTTGTTGTGATTCCGGGCCGTAAAACACAGACCCGGGGCCCGCCGCGTCTTCGCGCGATAGCGGATTCGGCGAGCGACTGCTAGGTAGCAGCCCTATGAAGTACCGCGTAGATATCGACGGAAGCGAACGAGAAGTCGATTTGCACTTCGCCGGCGACACGCCGGTGGTGACATTGGATGGAAAGCCCGTCGACGCCGACGTGCGCAGGGTCGCAGGCGGTCTGAGCCTCATCCTCGATCACAAAGTCTACGACGTGATGCTCGGGGGCCCGGGAGATGCACTCGATGTAGCCTTCGGCACCGCACGAACGCGCGTATCTGTGATGAACGAGCGCCAGCGCGGCCGCCGCACGCGCGGTGGTGGCGGCCAAGGAGCAGGCGAACTTCGTGCCCCGATGCCTGGTCGAATCGTCGAGGTGAGCGTCGCCGTGGGCGATTCTGTGGAACCTGGGACGCCCCTCGTTGTCATCGAAGCCATGAAAATGCAGAACGAGCTTCGCTCGGAAGTTAGCGGCACCGTGAAGTCCGTCGATGTTGCGCCGGAGCAGAACGTGGAAAGCGGTGCGCTCCTCGTGGCCATCGACGTCGCGGGCTGAAGAGCGACCCTTGGCTGAGAATGAGACAGGCGAGGGCGGCGCGAACCTAGGCGCCGAAGCCGCCTCTGAGACGTCGCCGGAAGTTTCACCCGACCCTTCTTCGAACGGGCCGGCGAACGAGCCTGCGAAGGTAGCGTCGACGAAGAAAGGCGCGGCGGCGGAGAAGACCCGCTGGGGCATCTTCAAGAAGCATGACGTGCTCACGCAGCTCGTGCTCACGATGCCGGTCTTCCTCATCTACCACCTCGGTATCCTCCTCATGGATACGAGGAACGGCGTCGACTTCGCGACGAACCTCTTCCTTGAGCTGCTCAACGCGAGCGTCTTCGGCTACGTCGTCGTCACGCTCGTTTTTGCCCTAGGGCTCATCCTCGTCGCGGCGCGGCTTCGGAAGACCAACCGCGTGCGTCTCCGCGTCTTTGTCCCGCTTCTCATCGAGAGTTCGGTCCTCGCCGTCGGCATGCTCGTCAGCGTCGGCTGGTTTGTGAGCCAGGTCTCCATGACGGCCGCGGCGAGCACACTTCAAAGCGGCCTTCCGCCGATGAATCTCTTCGAGAAAATCGTGATGAGCTGCGGTGCGGGCTTTCACGAAGAGCTCGTTTTCCGCGTCGTGATCTTTGGGGGCCTGCTCCTCGGCGCCCGCCTCCTCACAGACAAGCCCTGGCAGAAGCTCCTCTTCGCGGCGGTGGTCTCAAGCGTTCTCTTCTCCGGCGTTCACTACGTCGGCTCGCTCTCGGACTCCTTCACCTTCGTCAGCTTCTTCTTTCGTTTCCTCGCTGGCATCTACCTCTGCGCCGTGTACCGGCTCCGAGGGTTCGCCTACGCCGTCTACACGCACGCTATCTACGACGTGCTCGTGATGGTGTTCATTACGTGACTCGAGCGGTCTTAGTCCTGCTGCTCTGCGCCGCATCGACGGCCTCGGCGCAGAACGCGAACCCAGCCAACGACTGGCTTGTGGCGTTTCCCCTCTGCGCGATGGGCGATGACGCGTTCCAGGGGGGCGAGACAGCCGTGCTCTATCCGCGGCCAGGGCTCGCGGCGCTGCTTCACGGCGGCGAGACGCTGGTAACCCGCGTTCGTTTAGCGACGCCACTGACGCCGCCGCCTGGGCACCAACAAGAGAAGGCGCTGCGCGGCTGGTCCGTGGAGCTGCTGGGACGCGCGGGCCGGATCACTCGCTCCAACGTGGAACACCGATACACACTGCGAGTCTCCGACGTGCGTCCCGATTCTCGGGCGGGCTTGGTGTATCGAGCCAGTATTCCTATTCCGCCTTGGGTCGCGCCGGGCACGTATGACGTTCGTCTCAAAGCTCCTGGCACCCGTGAGCACATGGTCGCTGTGGCTTCCCTTCGCGTGCTTCGCCCCGGCGCTGAGCCACGCGTTCAGCGATTGCCGAACGACGCCACCCGAGAGCAGCTCTCCCGCATCAGTGACGCACCCGTGGACGTTTGGTTCAGCGAAGGCACCGAAGCGTTGCGTTCTCCGCTCCAAGGCCAAGGCGTTCCGTGGGTTGACCTCACGGTTCAGGGGGTTGTCTTTCGAACCCAGAGCCATGCGTACTCGGTCGGCTCTTGCGATGACCCGCTGACGCGTTTCGAGGATTTGCGGCGCGTCGGCTTTTTGAATCGAGAGCTTCTTCCGGTTCCCGATGTCCCCATCACAATCTCCACAAGCGTTCTGCAGCCTGGAACAACCTTCGAGCGAGCGGAGTCCCTCATCGTCTTCGCCGAGGGCTCGGAAGCTCTCTCAGTCGAAGGCGCCGAACACGTGTCATTTTGGCCCGGCACTCCGCCCACGCGGGCAGGGCACCGGGCGAGCGTCGTCGCGCTCATCGTTGGCGGCGGAGACGTCGAGATCGAGCCCGTCGCGCCTCAAGCATTCGACCCCACCGTGCAGGTGCCGGACGTCGTCGTCGCTGGTGATGCATTCGAAGTGAGCGCGCAGGGCGACGGACCCATGGGAGTCGCCTGGTCCTGGGAGGAGGACGGCGCTTCCTTTTCGTATGGCCCTTCTGAGCCGCTTCCGCTGACCCTGCGTCAAATGAGGAGACAGGTGCTTCGGCTCTGGGCCGTGGACGCTCAGGGCAACGTCGCCCGCAAAAGCGTCGTTCTTTTGGTGGAAACAGACCGTCCAGCGGCCAGTTGCTCCATGGGAACGCCCATTCCTCGTGGTTTTGCGTGGATCTTTGGCGCCTTGTTGGCCCTATGGTATGGCTCGCGGCGGGTGATTTCTTTATCCCCCGAGGAATAACCCGAGTGCTTCCGCTCGTTTGTGTCGAGGACCCATGAATAGCCGTCTTCTTTTTGCTTTCGTCGCCCTTCAAGCCGTCTTCGGCGTTGGTTGCGCATCGGTCATTCCAAACACCAGCGTGGAAGACACTCCGGAGAACCGGGATGTGGTGTCATTTCTCGAGGAATACCGGCACGCCGTGGAAGCTCGAAATGTACGGCGCCTGCTGGATCTCGCCTCGCCGATGTACTTGGACGACAACGGAACTCCGAGCGGCGACGACGACCTCGACCACGATGGTCTAAGGGACAAGCTCGCTAGCTGGCGAGACCGAGTTCTCGACGTCCGCTACGACATCAAATATCGCCGAGTCACCTGGGAAGATACCCGCGTATTCGTCGAATATCGGTATACCGCTAGCTTTCGCGTGGCCACCGGAGACGGCGAAGATCGCTGGGCGCGCCGGGTCGCTGACAACCGAATCGTGCTCTCCCGGGACGACGAGGCGGACCAGCGCTTCCTGATTCTCGACGGGATGTAGTCGAGGCTTTCGGCGCCTGACTCCACCCCTTTTGTCGATATCGTCACAAAGCGACCAGTTCATTGATGATTGGGTTCACTTTCGAGTAAGCTGCTCGTTCTGGTGAGGTCTTAGAACCAGTCGACAATGAGTGACGAAAAAAAACAGCTCGGACGAATCCTGCTCAAGCAGAAGCTCGTTACTCCAGGGGAGCTCAACGAACTCCTTGAAGACCAGAAGGGCCTCCCTGGCCATCGTCTCGCGTCCGTCGCGGAACGCCAAGGCAAGGTCGGCGGCGAGGATCTGCTCAAGGCGCTGAGCGAGCAACTTGGACTCCCAGGCATCGACGTCGCCCAGGTGGTCGTCCCGCTCGAGAACCTTGAGCTCATTCCCCACGAGATCGCGCGGCAGCATCTCATTCTCCCCATCCTTGTGAAAGACGACCGGATCTTTCTTGCGATGGCGGACCCCACAGATCGTCGCGTCATCGATGAGATCGAGTTCGTCGCTGGACGTCGGGTGTTTCCTTACGTGGCGCTGCACGATGCGCTCCTCGAGACCATCGACGAGGCGTATCGCATCGCGCAGCGAGGCGAGAAGCACTTCATCGGCGCCAATGTTCCCCGGGACTACCTTGCGTCGCTGGGCCTGAGCGTCGCCAAACGTTCCGAGCCACCCATGGCGCCGCCAGGAGTCGTGGCCGAGGACCCGCCGAAGGGGCTCGGCATCGAGGATATCGAGGATGAGCTTGGCATCGAGTCCTTCGCCCAGAAGAAGCTGACAACCGAACCCTTCGCTTCACAAGTCGCGCCGCTCCCGCCGCCCCCAGTCCGCGAGAAGAAGCCCGAGCAGGGCGCGAAGATTCTCGTCGTCGACGACGAGTCGGACATCCGCAAACTCCTGACGCGTGTCCTCTCCCAGAAGGGCTACGAAGTCATCGAAGCCGAGCGTGGTCTCGAGGCCTTAGAGAAGGTGCGAGACGACACGCCGGACATCATCCTTTTGGATGCGATGCTCCCCGAGGTTCACGGCTTCGATATCTGCCGCCGAATCAAGGGCAGCAAAAAGTACGGGCATATACCCGTCATCATGGTGAGCGCGATCTACCGCGGCTGGCGCGTCGCCGAGGACCTTAAGGCTTCCTATGGCGTCGACGCGTTCCTTGAGAAACCCTTCAAGATCAACGACGTCCTCAACCATGTGGAACGCGCCCTCGCGGGTCGCGCATCCACCGAGGATGAGGCCGAGGAGCTCGGGCTCGAAGCCGGCGGCCTCCTCGACGCGGGCATGGAGCTCTACCGCGCGGGTAACCTCGAAGGCGCCATCGCGAAGCTGAAAGAGGGCGTCGCCATCGACCCCCTCGCGTTCCAGCTTCATTACCACCTCGGGCTTCTATGCGGGCGCCGCGAGGACGTCTTTGACGCAATTCAGTACCTCGAAACCGCCGTAAGCCTTCAGCCCAGGAATTTCTCGGCGTTGAAGAACCTAGCCGTTTTGTACCAGCGGTCTGGTTTCAAGCACAAAGCGACGGAGATGTGGGAGCGAGCACTGGCGCTGGCCCCCGATGACAAAACGAAGAAGGGCATCCGTGATCATCTGCTCACACTGCTCTGACAGACTTGAATTCGACCACCCACCGACCATTCCCTATTTTAATCAAAGGTTTCGGCGTTTCTTCGCCTCTAACCTTCAACCAAAGTTGATGTCCCGGCGGGCCCGGATCATCTATAGTGAGCGCGCGCGATGAAGTTCCTCTGCGACCAATGCAAAGCGAAGTATCAGATCCCCGACGAAAAAATCGCGGGTCGGAACCTTCGTATGAAGTGTCGCAAGTGCAGCCACGAGATCATTATCCGTGGACCCAAGAGTCCCGAGAGCATCTCACCGCGGGGTTCACGTCGGCGAGGTGGCTCTGGTGCAGGGAGCCGGCCTGCGCCGCCCCGTTCGTCCGCGCCTCGCTCGGCTCTCGGCGCTGACTTTCGTCGTGGGGGTGCGCTCGCTCAGGCGCCCGTTCCCAAAGCCGCCGCCGTCGAATGGTATGTCGCCATCAACGACGTACCCGTCGGTCCAATCAAGCGCGAAGAGGTCGCTCGCAAAATCGGGATGGGCGCCGTCACCGCCGCCAGTCTTTGTTGGCGCGAAGGTCTCGACGACTGGCGCCCGATGGGCGAGGTCCCGGAACTGGCGACTCTCCTCGAGCAGCGCCGCGTTCCAACGCCGCCGCCGCCGACGAAGCCTGCGAAGAAGAAACCCCTCGCGCCTCCACCACGGGTCGCAGCGCCGAAGCCCGCCAACGTCATCCCCATCGGGGGACGTCTTGGTGCTTCGCCCCCCTCTGACTTCGACGAAGACGAAAAGACCGTCATGTCGAGCTCGCCGTTCTTGGACGAGCCGGATGAAGCATCCGACCCAGTGATCGCGCCGATCGTGGCGCCGCCCCCGGCGGCGAAGCCCGTCGCACCACCGCCCGCCGCACCACCCGCGCCGATGGCCCCACCGCCTCCAGCTGCGCCGCCCGTTGCAGCACCGGTCGCAGCCGCGCCCGCCGTCGCTGCGGCGCCGGCCGCTGACCCGAGTGCTGCGTTCGCTGCGCCCCCTGCTGCGCTGGCTCCCGCCGTCGAGCCCGCTCGTAAGAAGGGCATGGCGCCCGGCGTGCTTATGGGCATCGCCGGCGCGGCGTGTTTCGGCATCGTCTTCGCCATCATGGCTGCTCAGCGCCTCTTGCCCTCTGGCGACCCAGAGCCCGTAGCCACCGCGACGACGGATCCCGTTGAGGAACCACGAGTTGCCGAACCAGAGATCGAAATCCCGGACGAGGTCATCGAGCCCGAGGTCATTCCTGAGACTGGCGAAGACCCGGAGTCCGAAGGAACCGGCGAGGTCGACGAGCCCGAAGACGAGACTGAGCCTTCGCAGATGGGCAGCACCCGGCCGACGACCACTCGCAACACCATGAGCACGAACTCCGGCTCGAGCACTTCGGGTATGACCCTGTCGGCCGAACAGCAGGCGCTCCTCGAGCGTTTCGGGTCGGGCTCCGGCGAGCCAGAACTCTCGATGGTCACGCTCAATATGGGCAGCTCGACGATGCGCGCTCAGCTGGATGACTCGGCTGTGCGCCGCGTGGTGAGCGCGCCGGCCAACCGAGCGATGCTTCAGCGCTGCTACAACACCGCGATTCGTGGTCACGGCGACCCACCGAACTTGCGCGTCGATATTCGGATCCGAGTGGCCGCGAGCGGTCGCGTCACGAGCGCTACGGCAAGCGGCGGAAACCTCGGTCAGCTCAAGAGCTGTCTCGAGACCAGTGTTCGACGGTGGCGTTTCCCCGCATCATCCGCAGGTGGCGAAGCCGCGTTCCCTGTCGTGTTCTCCGCTCCGGGCTGAACGCCAGAGCTGAACGCTAGAGCTGAACTGGGCGAGCCGCGTCGCTCGCCCACTCACTCCAGGAGCCAACGTATACGCGCGGCCGACCGCCTAGAAGCTGAAGCACGAGGGCATTGTGGCATGCGGTGACACCCGAGCCGCAATACAGGACCACGCGGGAGTTCGTTTGGAATCCAAGAGACTCGTAACGATTCCGTAGCTCGGGCAAAGGGAGGATTCGTCCATCTTCGTCGGAGAGGTTCTCCGTCCACGGGGCGCTGAGGGCGCCAGGGATATGACCGGGTCTTGGGTCCAGCGAGCTGTGTCCTCCATAGAATCGAGCCGCGCTCCGCGCGTCGAGGACGAGGGCCTGGCCTCGCAGTTCGGCCACCTCATTGATTTCGATGAAGTGACTCTTCGGCCAGGGGCGTGACACGAAGCTCTCCGATTGCGCTGGTGTGTTCTTCCCTGCCTCGACTTCGGAGCGCCAGGATGTGACGCCCCCATCGAGCACGCCGCATGAGACCCCAAGGCTCTCGAGCATCCACCACAAACGTGCGGCGCGAACCCCTCGCGCGTCGTCGACGACGATGACGACGCTCTCGTTGCCGACACCTACGCGCCCCATCGCAGCCGCGAAATCGGCCGCGGGTGGCAGGGGGCGCCGTGCACCGGAGCCAGGCACTCCCTCACCCGTCAGATCCTGATCGATAGCGATCCGTCGCGCACCGGGGATGTGTGCGCGCTCGAAGTCCGCGGCGCCGCGGACGTCCAAGACCATGACACGCTGTTGGTGCTCTTGAAGCCATTGAGCCGACACGAGGGGAGAGGGCAGGTTGAGAGCGTCGCTCACAGCTTCGAGCTTTCGCCGATTTGGCGAGGCGCGCCAGCCCGCTTCCCTGACCGTTTTCTTGGTAGGTCTTGGACCTACATGTAGGATGAATCGCCTGGAGACTTATGGACCTTAGCTTTGCCCCTCTTTTTACGCGCCGCTTTCTTCGTCGCTCCATCAAGACCGCCTGTCAGGTTGTGGCGGAAGATGGTTTTCGTCTCCTTGGTGAGGAGACCCTCGACCTCTCGGAGGAGGGGATGCTGATTCAAAGCTCCGCGAAGGTGGTGGTGGGCGAGTCCGTGATCCTCTCCGTGAAGATGCCTGGGGGCTCGTCGTGGATCGACGCCGAAGGCACGGTTCAGCGAGTGTTGTGGCGAGGCATTCAGCGGCGCGCCATCGGCGTGGAGTTCAAGACGCTCTCTTCCATCGATCGCGCTCTTCTCATCGGCGGGCTCTACCGAGTCGCCCCGGCCCTCGCGTGGCAACCTCGTGCACGACGACGGGACTACGCGAGCGCCCTGATCCAGCTGGCCGTTTGAGCGCATGTCACGCTTTGGCTTGCGAGCGCAGCTGGTCGCGGCACTCACCGCCGCGTTCTTTCTCGCGTTCACGTTGCTCGGCGTGGCGGCAATTCAGCTCGGTCGTCGTAGCCGCGATTCCGCCCGCCTCGACGACGCGCGGGCGACCGCGAATACGTTTGCGGCGGCCCTCGCACAAGACGCGACGCGTTCGGCATTTCTGAGCTACGCCGACGCGGCCATCGGTCATGGCGGCATTCGCGGCGTGGTGTTGGAGCGTCCTGAGGCGGCGTCCTGGACACGCGGAGTCACCCACCTCGGAACGCCCGTCGGCGACGACGGTGGCCGGGTGCAGCTCTGGATTCGCCCGCCGGCGGGTGAGGGGCAAGTGTTCGGTCGCCTGATGACGCTCTATGTCAGCGTCACCGTTGGCGCGATCCTCTTGCTGACGTTCTTGGCGCTCACGCGTCTCATCGTTCGTCCCGTCGAAGCGATGACCCACGCGGCACACCGCATGGCTGCGGGAAGGCTCGACGTGAGTGTTCCGGTGAGCGGCGCCTTGGAGGTGGCCGACTTGGCCGCGAGCTTCAACACCATGGCCACACAGCTCGCTGCCGAGAGGCGCGCGCTCGAGCGAAGATTGCTGCAGCTCGAGACGACAACACAGGAGCTGGAGACGGCGGAGCGCCAGGTGGAGCGTTCGGCACATCTTGCGTCCGTGGGTCGTCTCGCCGCAGGCGTCGCGCACGAGATTGGGAACCCGCTAACGGCCATCGGTGGTCTGGTGGAGCTCGCGCAGGACGAAGACTTGTCCGCGGAGAAACGAAACGAGTTCTTGGGGCGCGTCGAAAGTGAGACGGCGCGTATCCAGCGCATCATCCGAGGTCTCTTGGACTTCGCTCGACCGGGCGAAGCCCTCGACAGCGAGCAGCGCGTCCGCCTCTCGGACGTGGTTCAGGCGTCCGTTACGCTCATCGCTCCGCAGCGCGATGCGTCGAGGATTCGTATCGAGCAGCGTGTGGAGCCTCAGTGCGAGGTTCATGGGACCTTGGATCTTCTGACGCAGGTGCTCCTCAACCTGCTGCTCAACGCCATCGATGCCGTCGACGGAGACGGCGACATTCTCGTCGAGGCCGGCGAATCGCCGAAGGGGGGCGTCGTGCTTTCCGTTACGGACAGCGGCGGCGGGATTCCAGCGCCGATCTTAGCGACGCTCTTCGAGCCCTTTGTCACTTCGAAACCCGTCGGCAAAGGCACCGGCCTGGGCTTGGCGGTTTGTCACACGATTGTGGAGCGCCTCGGCGGCACCCTCACTGCTCAAAATATGGAGCTAGGTGCCCGTTTCGAGTTGTGGTTTCCCTCGCCGGAAGCGTCGCCCGACGAAGAAGCCTGAGTTCGGGCGAATGACAGGTGTGGCGGATCCTCCGAACTTCTTTGCACCACCAACCTGGGTCATGCCATGATTCGCGTTGTGTCGGACGAAGATGACGATTTTCTGCATGCTGCGGATGAACCCACAGCGATGTGGGATGAAGGCTCTCTAAGAGACCTTGGTCTCGACATACCGATCGAGCAAAAAGAGACCGGCCCCGCCACGACCGGAACCGGCGCTCACCGAGCGATCGGAGTGGAGCTGACGAGCGGCCCATCCCCGGCGTCCGCGAAACCAAAGGGATCGAGCGCGCTGCATTGGATCGTGACCATCGCCCTCGCCGTTGGCTTGGGCGTCGGCGTGTTCTTCTTGGTACGCATGTTCCGCTAGAGCGAACCTCACGCCTACGAATCGTGCCCTAGCGGCTGAAGGGGATCTGCATCTGAAGCGAACCGCCTGGAGGGGCGGACAGGCGCCATGAGCTCACCTGCGCCGAGAGGCAGTTGCCGAGGGCTTCGTTGCCGGTGGTGTTGCGGGCGACGCTTGTGTTTGTGACGTTGCCGTCGGCACCGATCGTCATGCCGATCACAACGGTGCCACTCACAGACGGGTTGTTGCGTGTGGCGCGATCGAAGCATGTCTGAGCGCGAGAAGCATAGTAGCGGCGAATGAGAAAGCGAACGCGCGTGGAGTAGAGTTCCATCTCGATGTCGCGCTCTTCGGGGACCTCGATGTCTCCGCTCATGCTCGTCGAGGTCATCGATGTCGTGGTGCTCGTCATCTCCGTCGGAGTCGTCGTCATGGTGGGCGTCGTCGTCATGGTCGGCGTCGTTGTCATGGTCGGCGTTGTCGTCATCGTGTTCGTGGATGTCATCGTGTTCGTGGAGGCCGAATTGTTCTGCGTCATCGATGTGGTCATCGTTGTCGTCGCCGAACTCATCGTCGCCGAACTCATCGTCGCCGAACTCATCGTCGCCGAACTCATCGTCGCCGAACCCATCGTCGCCGAACCCATCGTCGCCGAACCCGTCGCGCTCATCCCGCCCGCACTCGTGGCGACACCCGCCATGCCGGTGATGGAGTCGACATCCCCGTCACTCGGCAGCGGCGAACCGATGACGAAAGGGTCGTCCGCCTCGGCGTGGCCGTCCGCCGCGCCAGAACCGCCCATCGCGAGCCAACTCGCGAGAGCTCCGGCGCCAAGAAGCGCGATGGCGCCGAGGACGATCATCGACCAGGTCTTCTTGGAAGACTTGACGCCAATGCCGGCCAGCGACACGCCCATCATCGAGCTACCGCTTGCGCTCAGGTCTGCGTTGTAGCCGTCGCGGCTCTGGCTGCTCGCTCCCGCGCCGCCGACCATGGTCCGTCCAGGGTCGTTCCTGGGCCCACTAGGCGCCGAATCTGGAACCGTGGACTCCGCCATGCTGGCGGCCATCTCCGCCGGCATCTCAGGCGCCATGTCAGGGTTGGTGAGAAGACCACCGGTCTCACCGGCTTTGGCCAGCGAGGTTCCGCACATGTTGCAGAATCGGGCGCCCTCGGTGTTCTCGGCTCCGCAGCTTTGGCAGTACATCGTCCAAAGCTTACGCGTTTGTCGCCACGACGCTAGCCGTCGAACCGGTGTATCGGCGCCTGGATTCAGCGGGGAGGTGAAACGAAAGGACTCTGGCGCGTTGAGCCCGCGATACGGCCTCCTCCCTTCTCTTCGCGACGTCGTCGCCGGAGGTCAGGTCAAGGAGGCCTGAGGCAGAACGCGGTGCCGGGCGAGAGAGCGCTAACTCGTGGCTTTTTGCAGTCGCTCCATCGCGATGGTGTCCGCTACGCGGTGCGTGGGGCTCATGGCTTTCTCCGCGCGCTCGGCGATTTCGTCGATGATCTCGTAGATGCCCATGACCTGCGCGCGCACCTTCGGCTCATCGTATCCGACGACTTCGCCTGCGACGTTCATCAGGCCCCCAGCGTTGATGGCGTAGTCCGGGCCATAGGCGATGCCGCGCTGAAACAGGTCATCTCCGTGTTTTGGCATCGCGAGCTGGTTGTTCGCGGCGCCGGCGACGACCTTGCAGTTGAGCTGCGGGATCGTCTCGTCGTTGAGGGCGCTGCCGAGCGCACAGGGTGCAAAGACATCGCACTCGACGGCAAAGATCTCTTCGAGTGGGATGACCGTTGCCCCGAACTCGCGCTGCGCGCGCTCGGCTTTGAGAGGGTCGATATCCGCCACGGTGAGCGTCGCCCCGAGGGCGTGAAGTTCGCGGCAGAGGTGATAGCCCACGTGCCCGACGCCCTGTACGGTGACGGTGAGGCCCTCGATGTCGCTTCGTCCCAGCGAACGCTTCACCAGCGCCTCGATGCCGCGGCGAACGCCGAGCGCGGTGTACGGGCTTGGGTCGCCGCTTCCGCCGTTTTCGGGCTTCACGCCGGTGACGTTCTTCGTGACGGATCGGACGACCTCCATGTCTTCGAGGCTCGTGCCGCTGTCCTCGGCGGTGATGTAGTGTCCACCGAGGTCTTCGAGGAATCCGCCGAAGGCTTGGAAGAGCGCCGTGCGATCGAACTCGCCTTCGGGACGCATGATGACGGACTTGCCGCCGCCGTGGGGGATACCGCTGATGGCGGCTTTATAGGTCATCCCCCGGGCGAGTCGAAGGGCGTCGACGATGGCTTCCTGCTCCGTGTCGTAATGAATGAAGCGGCATCCGCCGAGAGCAGGCCCCAGACGGGTGTCGTGCACAGCGACGATGGCGCGTAGCCCGGTGGCAGCGTCACGTTTTAGGTGAAGCTCGCCGTAGTCGTAGTGGGACATCTCTTCGAACACGCTCATTTCGCTCTGCCTTTCGTCTGGGGACAACCTGGTTTTGACTTCGACGTTCCAGGTGCTCAGCGCGGACGATATCCCGGCGGCTCGCTGAAGCTGGCGGGAAAACGCACACCAAGGTGAAGACTTAGGGTGGCCATGATGCTGAAGTGACCACTTTGTATCTCTGGCGCCGGCGCGAAGGCGTTTGAAGGGGCAATTCGGCGCGCGGCGATGCGGAGGCCGAGGCCATCGAAAGGTCCCGGGCGGGACAGGGCGAGGGGGACCTCGACGCTAAACCCGTAGGCAAAAGCGACCCCGCTGTCTCCAGGAAAGAACGCCGCGCCGAGCTCGATGCCGATGCTCTGGAGAAACACGTCCACCCACTCCTTCCCGGACCAGGCGTCCAGGAGGAAGAGCGCGGGGAAGAGTGGGCGAAGCTCGACCCCCGCGATGACGAAGGTCTGACGATCGGGCGCCCCACTGAGAGAGAGCACGGGCCCCGCCGCGTCGAGAATGCGCATGCGCACCTCGCCTTCGACCCGGAGTTCGCCGTTCGTCGAAACGCTCCCGCCCGCGCCGAGGGCGAAGACCAAGCCGTGGTCGAAACGCCCGTAGGCGCCGTCGTCATCAGCGTGGGCTCTCGCACACGTGATGAGGTTGGCGCAGAGAACGGCGAGGGCAACTCCGAACGTTTGAACGGCTCGCTTCATTCGTTCGTTTCCTCTTCGAGTTCATCTGGGTCACCGCGTCGCATGGCCTGCACCGCCATGATGGCCGGAAGCGCGACAAAGCCAAAGTCGATCTCGACGCCGCCGGTGATCTCTGCGGCTCCCGCGTCCGTGTCGAGGCGCGCGCTCACGTACACTTGGAGTCCGTATCCGTAGCGCGAATGAAAGTTGTAGCTCCGGTATCCCCAGGCGAGGGTCCCAAGGAAGAACGTGTCTCGCCGCGCGTCCTCATCGCGAAAGGCGTAGCCTGCGCCGAGTGTCAGAACCAAAGGAAAGCCGCGTGCAATCGGCATGAGCACGGCGAGGCCCGCCGCGGCTTCGAAGGTCTGAAAACGCTGAAACCGAAGGTCGAGGGCTGGGCCAACTCGAAAGTGCTCGTCGCCCGCCGCGCCGAAAAGGATCTCGCTGCGAAGCACAGTTTCGATGAGGAGGCCCGGCTCGGCGTTGTCTCCGAGACTGCCGCCGAGGCCAAAGCCCAAGCGCGCGCTCGCCTGAAAATCCGCTCGCCCGAGGGACGGATCCGTGACCGCAAAAATGAAGAGCGCAAGCGCGAGCGTTCGGTTCAGGGACATGCGACTTCGAGACAGGGAGAACGCTTATTGCGTCCGCCACACGTAGCCGCCATCGATTTCGACGTCCCGCGTGCTGCCGTTGCGCTCGACGCTCACCGTCGAACTGCGCGACGACGACATAGAAATCGCACTCGCCGCTTGCGCTTCGCCGAGCTCAGACACGCTCGTGCCGTCGATGGCGACGATGGCGTCGCCCACCTGGATCTCGGCGCGACCTGCTGGCGAGAAGCGCGCGACTTCGAGGACGAGGAGGCGGTCGGAGCGGACCTCGTACTCGAGAATGCCTACGCCACGTTCCGCGATGGGGTCGATGACGCGAAACATGATGACGGCGCGACCTTCGAGGAGCAGCTGGGAGTTTCCGTTGAGGATGGCGCTTCGCGGAAGCCCGCGGCCGCGCCAGGAGCCGATGATGGCAGGCTGACGGAGTGGGTCGCTGTCCCAGAGCTCGATGCGTACACCTTCGGTGCGCGGAACGTGGAGGTTTGGGCTCACGAAATCGTAGACCGGCTGCAGCGCGTTTTGCGCGGGCTCAGACTCGAAGATGAGCTCGTCGCCGCGGTAGATTCGAACAAAGGAATCCGGCGGGCTGCCGTCTTCATCCCAGGGACGTCCGCCGCGGTCTTGAGCCGGGATATCCGCGCCGCGAAACTGGATGCGAACCACCGAAGGCGGAGCGCCGCCCGTCGCGCCGGGCGATGGGCTCAGGGACGTCGAGCGCCGAGGAAAAGCACACGCTGCGGCGAAGCAGCACAGAAGGAGCAGCAGGCGAAGCATGGAGCCGCCATGCTGCCACAAACGTGCTGAAACTACGAAACTAGTGCCCCCACGGGGCACCCACTAGAGGACGTGGAGCTTGACGGTGTTCGTCCGCCCCGACGCGGGCCAGCCGGTGAGGAGGGCGAAGGTCTCGCCCTTTTGAGCCATTCCCTCGCGCGCCATGATGGACGTGGCGATTCGCAATGTCTCCTGGAGGTCCTCTGGCGGCACCTCAAGACGAGGCGTGACGCCCCAGCAAAGCGCGAGGCGGGCGGCGACTTGGTAGGAGCTGGTCATCGCGACGATGGGCGCGCGCGGGCGATACTCGGCGAGGAGCTGCGCGGAGCGACCGGTGCGTGTGATGGTGACCACCGCTTTGAGGGGCAGATGAGTGCAGAGAACGGCGGCGGCACGCGCCGCAGCTTCGGGGACCGCCCAGTCTTCGTGGGCGATGACCTTGCGGTCGCGAACTTCGCGAGAGAGCGTCTCAACCCACTCCGTTTCGACCTCGCGGATGATGGCGGCCATCATCTCGACGGATTCCTTCGGGTACTTGCCGGCGGCGGTCTCGCCGCTGAGCATGACGGCGTCGGTTCCATCCATCACGGCGTTGGCGACGTCGGCGGCCTCGGCGCGCGTCGGGCGCGGGTTTCGAATCATCGAGTCGAGCATCTGAGTCGCCGTGATGACGATCTTGCCGCGCTCATTGGTCTCCCGGATGATTCGTTTCTGAATCATCGGTACCTTCTCGGAGCCCATCTCCACGCCGAGGTCACCGCGGGCGACCATCGCCCCGTCGGCCATGTCGAGGATCTCTGCGAGGTTCTCGACGGCTTCGGGCTTCTCGATCTTGGCGATGACCGGCGTGCCTTCGGAGAGGTCTTGCGCCTCTTTGACGTCGGCGGCGGTGCGCACAAAAGAGAGCGCGAGAAAGTCGGCCTTGAGCGTGCCGACGGCGAAGGCGAGGTCCTTCTTGTCTTTCTCCGTGAGCGCCGGCGTCGACAGTCCGGTGCCGGGCATGTTGAGGCCCTTGCGATCGGAGAGAGGCCCGCCGTTGATCACGATCGTATGAACCTCGTTGCCTTCGACGGCTTCGACGCGTGTTCGCAAGAGCCCGTCGTCGAGGAGGATCTCGTCGCCGACTTTGACGTCTCGCGCGAGAGCTTTGTAGGAGACGCTGCAGCGTTTCTCATCGCCGGGGACGTCGTCGACGGTGAAGGTGAAACGTGTGCCGTCCACGAGGGTGACGGGTCCGTTCGGAAACTTGCCGACGCGCATCTTGGGGCCGCAAAGGTCCGCCAAGATCGCGATGGGCCGACCGGCTTCTTGTGCGGCGGCGCGGACCAAGGCTGCGTTCTGTCGATGCTGCTCATGGTCTCCGTGGGAGAAATTGAGGCGAGCACAGTCCATTCCGGCTTCGATGAGCGCGGCGATGCCCTCGGGGGTCGTACAGGCGGGGCCAAGGGTGCAGACGATTTTCGTGCGGCGCATTCTGCATGGGTACCACGCCGGGCCCGCCGCTTGGGGCACCAAAAGGCCGGATAAAATGAGCGCCAGACGACAGGAGAAACGAGTGCTAGGGTCTGGCCGGAATGGAAGCGGAAGCCCAGGCGGAGAGCGCAGAGAGCCCAGCGCCCTCGCAAAAGCCGGCCAAGAAGAAGAAGGTCAAGAGTGTGGCCGAAGGGCCCCGCCTTCGGGAGCTTGGCCTCGCGGACGCCATTACCCTGGGAAATACGGCCTGCGGCATCGGCGCGATCCTTCTTGGGTTTCGATATGCCCTCGAAGGCGGCCGTTTTGCCATCTGGTACGCTTTTCTGCTCCTGATCTTCGCCCTTATCTGCGACCTGATGGACGGCTGGGTCGCGCGATCGCGACGCGCCTCGCCTTTCGGCGGCGATCTCGACTCCCTCTCGGACGTCATCTCGTTTGGCGTCGCGCCGGCATGCTTGGCCTACGCCTTGGGTCTTCGCGGGGGCTGGGACTGTGTCATCCTTGTCTTTTTTGTGTGCTGTGGCGTGGCGCGATTGGCTCGTTACAACGTGATGGCGGATTCGATGCGCTCCGAAAGCGGCAAGGTCAGTCACTACGAAGGCACCCCCATCCCGACGAGTCTTCTCGTCGTGGCGTTCATGGCCGCGCTCTTCGGCATGGGCGACGCGCCGGACCATCTCACGGCCTGGCAGGTCGGTCCCTTGGTGCTGCATCCCGCCGTGTTTGCCTACGCGTTGAGCGGAGCGCTGATGATCAGCCGCGTTCGCGTTCCGAAACCCTGAGCCAAATCTGCTCGGCCCGTGGACGTGCCCGCATAGGGCCGTGGCACATAGGGCCATTTCGACGTCACAGGCAGCGCGTAGCGATGAAGCGTGGTCGCTCCATTGCCCCCGCCCATCGCTCTTGCTTGCCACCGCTGCGGTGAGCGATTGGGCGCTCGCGCGTGGGTCGCCGTCGATGGCGGACGCCGCGGCGCTCACGTTGAATGCCACGATTGGTCGCAGATGCGCTTTCCCCACGACGCCCGACTTCGAACACTACGCCGTCTTTGGCGCCTCCTACCGCCGGGAGATGCCCGCCGCGAAGTCGAGCGTGCCGGTCGCTGGCTTCGGCGTGCCCGCGCGCGTTGGCCAAAGGGCGCCGCGGTGATCGCTGCGGAGCTCCAAGGGCGAATGGCGAAGGTGAGGAAAGCTGTAGGACCGCTGGTGCCCGGTGATGTCGTGCGACGGCTTTAGGGGAGGGCGTCCCCATAAGACAAACGTTCCTCACACAACCAGCTATTGACGCTGCGGGTCCCTCGGCGTTAGATCGAAGCTTCAGGCGGGCATAGCTCAGTTGGTAGAGCGCCACGTTCCCAACGTGGATGTCGACGGTTCGAGTCCGTTTGCCCGCTCCAGTTCAACCTCGGAAACTGGGCGTGACCCAGGGGATGTGCGGCGAGCTGCCTCCGGGCGCCCCTTCGTGGCTACCGTGACGACACGCCTGGACCGACGTGGACGGCGACGGTCACGGGACGTGCGCACTGGGAGGTGTTCTCACTCGAGTGTGCAGACTGAGTGTTGCGACCAGCTCAGTCGATGTCGCCTCGCTCCAGCGTCGCTTCGACAAAGAGCGCGCCCTTGAGTTCACGTCCATCGAACCAGTTGCAGTAGAGGTCGCCGTCGGAGTTGCGGCTTCGCAGTGTCATGCGGGGGCCACCGGATCTCAACACCACTACGTCACCGGGCTCTAGTTCGTCGTTCATCGTTCTTCCTTTTCGGCGATTCTAGCGCCCTTCTTCGATGACCGCGTACTCGTCTGCTGTCCGATGAGAAGAGTGGCCACGGCTTCGAGGAGTCGGGCGGGGGAAAAGGGCTTCGCCAAGAGCTCTCCGGGAAGCTCTTCCGCGGAGCGTGCGTGCCCGCTCATGAAGAGCAGGGGAACGTCCGGCTGCAAGCTCTGCGCGCCTTCCGCGACGCGAAGCCCTCCGCCATTTGGCATCGAGACGTCGCTCAACACGAGATCGACGCTCGTTTCTTCGAGGGTGCGAATCGCTTCAAGGGGGCCACTCGCGCTCAGGACCGTATGTCCCGCGCCGGTGAGGACCCGGGCAGTACCGCGGAGCACGGCCGGGTCGTCTTCGACGACGAGAATGACGCCGAGGCGCGCATGGTTGCTTTCCGCGGGCGTCGCCGAATGCGCATTGGGGGCACTCGCGCGAGGAAGCTCGATGAGGACTCTCGTGCCTTCCTCGGGCTCGGAGCACAGTGAGATTTTCCCGCCGAGGCGCGTGACGACGCCATAGACCATGGAGAGCCCGAGTCCTGTGCCGCGGTTGTCTGCCGCTTTCGTAGAGAAGAACGCGTCGAAGGCGCGCTCGCGGGTCTCGGCGTCCATGCCGAGTCCATCGTCAGCGAAGACAAGGGTGACGCAGCTCGCGCTTGTCTCCTCGATGCTCACGCGGATCGTGCCTCCGCTCGGCATAGCGTCTTTTGCGTTCGTGGTGAGGTTCAAGAGCACCTGCTGAATCTCCGCAGGCACCCCGCGAACATAGACCGGGTGCTTCGGAAGGTTCACGGAAACCGAGATTCCTGTGCCGCTCACGCGTTTCATCCACGAGGCCCCATCAGAGACGGTACTGCAGAGTTCAACGACGCCAGACCTCTCGCCGCTTCGTGAGAAGGCGAGCAAGCCACGCACAAGCGCCGCTCCAGAATCCGCGGCGGCGATGATCTCCTGGATGGCGTGCGGACTGTGCTCTAGTTGCGCGGACTCGGCGCTCAGTGTGATGACCGTCAGGAGGTTGTTGAAGTCATGGGCGATGCCCGCGGCGAGTCGGCCCGTCGACTCCAGCGCCGTTGCCCAGCGAAGCTGTTCCTCCAGCTGTCGTCGCTCCGTGACGTCGTGGACCACGCCGGTGATGGCGGCGCCGTGCTGACGAACTTGAATGGCGACGGAGCGCACGCTCTCGTCAGGGAGGAGCAGGCGTGACTCGACGGGAGACACGCACTCTTCGTTCAAGCATCGCATGAGCTTTTTGATCGTCTCTTCGCGCTCACGAGGATGCAGCAGCGCGACGAGGCGCGAACGCGAGGGCACTTCGTCCTCCGTCAACTGGCCCATGCGTCGAAGTTGGTCCGACCACGTGGTGGTTTGGGTGTTGCCGTTCCAGGTGAAGCTGCCGACGTTGGCGATTCGCTGTGCGTCATCCAGGGACTGCTTGGCGCGCTTGAGCTGGAACTCGTGCTCGCTCCGGTGTGTCAGATCGGTGAACACGCCCATCATGCGGAGGAGCTCTCCGTCGTCGTCCCGAACGGCTCGAGCCTGCGCGAGGAAGAGGCGGACCACGCCATCGCCGCGAATGACGCGATAGCGCGACTCGGGTTCTCCGCCGTGGACGGCGATCTCCTCGGACTCGGCTTTGACCCACGCGCGATCGTCCGGGTGAACCATCTCGAAGAAGGTCTCCACCGTGGGCACGAACGATTTCGGCTCGAAGCCGAAGAGCCGGTAGAGGTTGTCGGACCAGTGCACAGCTTGGTCGCGCACGTTCCACACCCAGCTGCCCACGTGACTGATGCGCTCGGCGTCGGCCATGAGCGCTTCGCGAACACTCACCAGGTCGTCGGGGGAGCTCATGCTCCGAGAGTACACGTTGCGCGTCGACCCGTCTTTATCGCGCGAGGCGTTTGTGCTCCCCCATTTTGGCCAGGACGAAACGCGTGGAACTCACGTCTCGGACGACAGCGTTCGAGTGTGCGGCCCACATCTGGGAGCCAACCTTACTACCTAAAAGACAGGGTCTAAATCAGTTCGAGTCTGCAGGTGTCGCTGCATCCGTCGCCGCTCTCGGTGTTGCCGTCGTCGCACTCTTCGTCGATGTCTGTCTGTGTGACTCCGTCGCCGCATCGGGCGCCGAAGTCCATGCAGCCGGGGGCGCATCCGCTCGGACCGGCGCCGAGGTTGAGGCCGTCGTCGCAGACTTCGCCGAACTCTTCTTGGACTTCCCCGTCGCCGCAGTAGGGCGTGAGCTCGCAGGTGGCGCTGCACCCGTTATACTCGGCGCCGTTGGCGTCCCCGTCGTCGCAGGCTTCGAAGCGCGTGACGATCTCGTCACCGCAGGTGAACTCACACGTCGAGGGCGCTTGGTTGAAGTTGGCGAGGGTGAGGCGGTACTGGGAGCGGGTGGTGTGTCTCTCTGCTTGAAAGACAACGGCCTCGTAAATGCCGCCCTCGCGCAGGTCGAGGGGTGCGAGGCAGCTGTCTGCGTTCATGGCTTCGTCGGCGCTTTCGCAGTCGGAAAGTGTGATCGAGCCATCGAGGCGTCCGTGGACGCCACCGATGTCAACGGCGAGGCGGCCGTTGATGAAGACCCAAACGTCGTCGTCGCCGCTGAAGGCCAGGACTTCGTCGCCGCCGTACTCAAACCAGTAGCGTACCTCGCTGGTGAAGAAGAAGTTCTGCAAGCCGGTGCTGTTGCCATCGGCGAAGGGCGTTTCAATGCCCTCGGCGACGAACCCGGCGGCTGGGCTGCCGTCGAGGGGCATGCTCAAGGGGAAGAACGAGAGGCTGTCGAACTGGTAGGTGCCGCCGCCTAGGCCCGGCAGCGTCATCGTCTGTGCAACGGTTCGGTTTACCGTCTCGTCGCTCTGGTACCACTGGGCAAAGCTCTCGGGGCTGCTGACGACGTCGGAGGGGGGGGCGAACACGGGGCGCCCGTCGACGAGCGTCGTGTCCACCATGCCGAGTTCCGCGCCGAGGTAGCACTGAAAGTCCGGGTGCGAGAAGGGCGCCACCGCTCCGGGGGTTCCGGCGACGGGCGGAGAGCCCGTGGCGCAGCTGCCCATGAAGTCGCGGATGACGACGGGGAGAAAGACCTCATCGGCGTCGGGCAGCGGGACCTCGACGCATTCGAAGCCGTCTTCGACTTGGCAGTCCGCGCTGCAGCCGTCGCCGCTTTGTGTGTTTCCGTCGTCACATGTTTCTGGCGCAAACACCACGCTGTCTCCGCAGAACGCTTCGCAGGTGCCGTCGCTGCAGCTGGGCTCACGCGTACACAATGGCGTGCAGCCGTCGCCGATGAGAAGGTTACCGTCGTCGCAGCGTTCGGTGCCTTCCGCGACTCCGTCGCCGCAGGTCGTCGTGGTGCAGGTGACACCGTCGCAAACGAAGCCTTCTTCGAGGACGCACGTGTCCGAGCAACCGTCACCGCTCACGAGGTTGCCGTCGTCACACCCCTCAAGGTCGACGCGCAGCCCGTCGCCGCACTCGGCGGCGGCACAGGCGCGAGCCACGAAGGGACATTCCCAACCTTCTTCGATGTGGCATTCCGCATCGCAGCCGTCGCCGGCGCTGTCGTTCCGGTCGTCGCAGGTCTCGTCGCCTTCGAGCCGCCCGTTGCCGCAGGTCACGACGCGCACACATGCCTCGCCCGCTTGAACACATACGTAGTTCGCCTCCGTGGAACACAAGTCGGAGCAGCCATCGCCGCTCTCGGTGTTCCCGTCGTCGCAGGTGTCGTCCCCGTTGATGATTCCATCGCCGCAGGCCGGCGCTCCTGCGTCTGGACTTGAGATGGGAACGTCGGGACGAGCTGCGTCCACTGGACCGGCGTCTGCGACGTCGTCGCCGCCCCCGTCGTCGCCGCCGATGATCCCAGCATCAAACTCAGCGTCGTCGTCTCCTCCACAGGCTGCGAGAGCGACGAAAAATGAGAAGGCGAGGAAGAGACGTGACGGCATTGCGTTCATGATAGCGACTCCAAACGGCATCCCCCAACTCGTCTGTTGGGTTCCGCTGCTTTTCGTCACGACATGATTGCCGAGGCCGTCTTTGGCTTACTGGGGCCGGAGCGAGATGAAGAGGTTGATGGCCAGCGTGTGGGCCACGCGGTTGACCGGCTCGCGCCGAAGGTATGCGAAGAGGTAGCCCACCTCGAGACGAGCCCACGGCGCCATCTTGAGGAAAGGCCCGAGGAAGAGCCGGTTTTGGTCAAAGCCCGCAGCCGCCCCCCAGTCCGTGTCGTTGAACCCGACGAAGAGCTCGTCCCAAACCGCGAGGCCTACCGGGGAACTCTGACTTGGCTGCCAGTTCGCGCGCACAAACTGCCGAAAGCGAAACCCGACGTCGTCGCCGCCTTCGCTGAAGCGCTGCTCGAATCGGGTGCGTGCCTGGAGCGTCCAATTGCTCGTCGAGTGCTTGAGGATGGCCTGTTGCCAGAGGCGGTGCTCGCTGCGGGAGTCCGCGCCGTCGGTGAAGACGGGGACCCACGCGTAACCGACCCACAGGCTGAGCCAGTCGTTGACCTCGAGCCCAACGCCAGGGCGAACAATGACGACGGTGCCGGCATCGCCGCGTCGGGCGTGCAGATCGAACCAGAAACCCACGCGCGGTGTCTCAGGTTGGAATGCGCCGCTGCTCAGGAGCGCAGACCATAGCTGGAACTCATCTTCGCTCTGTGCTTCCGCGCGGGGGGCGTAGAAAGCGGAGAGTGTCACGAAGGTGAGCGCGCAGAGCAGGGTGTGTTTCTTGTTGGATCGCATGGCGCGTAGATACGAGCACGGGCTGGAGCTCGATTCAATATCTCCCACACCCGAACATCCCGCGGGTGCTACACAGAGTCGTCGCCCTCCCATGTCATCAAGAGACGCTCTTGCCCTTCCGCCACGCCATATTTCATCGAACCTGCTTTTGCGTCGCCGCCGCCGCGATGCTTGCGTGCGGAACGGCATCGCTACCGGTGCCGAGCCACGCAACCTTCGAGGCGTTTCATGAGCACATCGTCCCAGCGGCCGAGTGTCGGTCGCCGGGGCTGGCTGCGCTGTCGTCGCAGGAGATGCTCGAAGATATCGCCACCCTCGAACGGCTCATCACGCGGGGTTACGCGGGCTACGACGCGATGACGCCAGCGGAGTGGGCGACGATCTTTCGCGCCCTCCAGGGCGACGCGCCTCACGCGGCGTCTAGCGCCGAGTTTCGCGATTATCTCGCCGCCGGTCTCCGGCGCGTCGACGACAATCACGTGGGGCTCTGGTCCTTCGACCCAGCGCGCACGTTTCGATCGACAAGCGGCCACGCACGTCCGTACGTCGGCCCTGCGCTGACCCGAAGCGAAACGGGCGAAGAAGGCTGGCTTTTGGATGGCGAGCCGGTCGGCACGTGCCGCGCTCAGGGAGACGTTGTCGCTCCGAAGGCGGTCTGGGGCGACGAGGGGCTGACCCATCGCCATGTGCTTCTCTCACGCGAGCCGCTCACTTCACTCTCGTGTGAGCTTGGCGTCGTTGAGCTCGAAGAGCTGCGGGTAGACTACGTGCGCGGACCTGCCTTCGAACGTATCGAGGCACCTTTCCCCTGGCTTCGGCTTCGCAGCCTCATGACCACGCACGCCGGCGCTCTCGACGGTTTCGTCGCGTCGGCCCGTGAGGTCCGCGACGAGCCCGTTGTCGTCGTGGACCTTCGCCACACTGGCGGCGGGAGCGACCGCTACCTGCGACGCTTCTTTGCAGCTTTTGCCCACGAGCCGCTCGACTATTGGCAGACGGGGACCCTGCGAAGCGAAACCATGCTGCAGGGGGGCCTCAACTTCTGGTCTTGCGTCCGGGCGAATAGCGCCGGGCGTGACGCCGCCGGGCGCGCTTGGTTGGACGCACGCATCGAACGCGCGGAGCGGGAGATCGAGCGAGACATGAACGAACGCGGCGCGTTTCGAGAGGTCATCGAACGAGAGATGCCCGTTGCGCCGGAGAGGCCGGAGCCGTTCCGCGGTCGACTTGTGGTGGTCGTCGATCGAGGCTGCATGTCGGCGTGCGAGAGCGCCGTCGTCTTGGCCCGGAACATCCCCGGGGCACTCATCGTCGGAGAGAACTCCGGGGGCGTGATGAAGGTCGGAGAGCTGCGTTGGTATCGCCTCCCCGCGAGCCACGTGTGGATCTCCCTCGGACACCGCAGTCACGGCGACCCCGAAGGTGAGTTTCGGGAAGCGCGAGGCTTCGAGCCTCGTCTTTGGCTCGCACCGGGGAGAACGGATGCACGCATTCGGGACCTTGCGATGTGTCTCGGCGATGCCGAGTGCGCGAATGGTTTGGAGGATGTTCTGTGACCCGTGGTAGTCGATTCCTGCGCGCATCGGCGCCCCTCGCGTTCGCGGCGCTGAGCTTCTTCTGGGCGAGCCGAGCACACGCCGCGTATGACCCTGAGACGGACGCGTGGGTCATCGGCATGGGCGACCCTTCGCCCTTTGGCTACTTTGCCGTCGCCCTTTATCTGTTCACTGCGTTCCTTTTCCACCGGCGTCAGCGTTTGGACGGCGACGGATACAGCAAAGCGGCGAGCTACATGATGCTCTTCTTGGCGCTGAACAAAGCACTGGATTTGCAGACAGGCCTCGCTGACTGGGGAAAACAGGCGGCTCTTCGCGGCGGTTGGTACGGCGTTCGCTACATCGAGCAGCTGACGTTTATCGGCGCGGGCATCGCGTTTGGGCTGTGGGCGCTTTGGTTCCTACCGAGGAAGCTCGGGCCGAAGTGGCCGGAGCATCGCGTGTCGGCCCTCGCGTCGACGGCGCTCATCGTGTTCATCCTCGTTCGCGCGTCCTCGCTTCATCAGCTGGCGTTTCTTAGCGATGAGTGGGCCGGTTTTCGTGTGGGCACGACCATCGAAGTGGTTCTGCTAGCAGCGGTGATCGCCGGCGTGCGGAAGAGTATTCGCTCAGTCACCACGTAGGCGACGAAGCTCAGCGTCGAGGTGCTCGGCGAGCGTTGCGGCATGCGGCGGCAGTAGCATCGAAAGGTGGTCGCCTGGCACATCGATGACGTCCACGTCGTCTGCGTGGGCGCGCCATCCAAGAGCGCTCTCCTTGTACGCCTTTGAGTAGAAGATATCTTGCGTAGCGCGGAAGAGAGTGAGCTTTCCGGGGTAGGGGCGCATCATGTACATATGCGCGGCGCTGGCGTTGTCGTCGATAAACTCGAGGATTCGCAACTCCTCTCCGACTTCGACGCCGAGGGTGCGTTTGACCCGTAGCTGGACACGGTCGAAGAGCTCCCGAGCACGGATGACGCGTGACATGGCCTTTTCTTTGAAATAGGTGATGCCACCGCTTCGGATGATCTCCCTCGCGTGGAGGCGTATTCGCTGGCGTAGACCGACGCTGTCGAGGGACCCCGGCGCGAGGGCGTCGAAGAGAGCGACGAGCCCCACTTCTCGCCCGCGTGCGCGCAGCTCGTGGGCTACTTCAAACGCGACGAGTCCACCGAGAGACACCGCCCCGATGGCGATGGGGCCCTCCGGCGCGTAGCGCATGATCTCGTCGACGTAGCCACCCGCGACGTCGACGACCTCGGTGCGTGCACCTTCCTCTCGAAGCGCGACGGCGAGGCCAACGACCGGCTGATCGGGTCCGAGACACTCGGCGAGGGGCGTGAAGAGGGCGCCGTTCGTTCCCAGAACATGAATCGCAAAGAACGGCGGTTTGGACCCGGCGGGCTGAATTGGATAGACGTACTGCCACCCCTCCTCATCGCCCTTTTCTGACATCCAGTCGGCGAGTTCCGCCGGGCTCGGCGACATGCGCAGCGCGGCAAGAGAGGGGCGAGTCCCGAGTTTGCCCTCGATGCTGTCGAGCAGACGAATCGCGACGAGAGACTGGCCACCAAGGTCGAAGAACGAATCGTTGGGTCGCACGTTCGGAAGACCGAGGGCTTGGGCGAAGAGGGCGCAGAGCGTTCGGTCCGTGTCGTGGCGCGGTTCCTCCGATACGCCGCTTTCTGCGAGTTTCGGCGCAGGCAGCTGCGCGCGGTCGATTTTTCCTCCGGGGGTTCGCGGAAAACTCGTCATACAAACGTATGCCGCGGGAACCATGTGAAGCGGCAAACGCCCGCGGAGTCGTCGACGGACTTCTGCTTCGTCGAGCTGCTTGGAGGTACGAAGCCACGCCACGAGCTGCTTCTCTGGAGAGAGCGCGACGAGCGCTTCTTCTACATTCTCGAACATCTCCAGCGCTCGTTCGATCTCGCCGGGTTCGATGCGAAACCCGCGGACCTTCAGCTGCCGGTCTACACGGCCTGCGAACTCAAGACAGCCAGAGGGCAGCCATCGGCAGCGGTCGCCACTTGCGTAGACGCGCTCTCCGGAAAAAGCGACGTCGTCGATGAAGCACTTCGCGCTTTTCTCCGGCGCGCCAAGATACCCATTCGCGACGCTGGCCCCGCCAATGAAGAGCTCTCCGAATACGCCGACGGGCACCGGCCGCATGCGCGGACCTAGGACGTAGGCGGTAGCGTTGCGCGTCGGTCGACCGATGGGGATCTCTTGATCGTCTTCCAGTTCTTCGGCGAGGGCATCGAAGGTGGTGCAGGTGATCGTCGTCTCCGTCGGCCCGTAGCCGTTGAGCCAGCGGACATCCGGAACCAGTCTGGCCCAAAGGTCGCGGACGACTCGCAAAGCCTTTTCGCCACCCACCACGACGAGGCGCACGCTCTTGGGCAGGGCGAGCGAACGCTCATCCATTTGAATCGCGAGTTCGTGCCAGAACGCCGTAGGAATGTTGAGGACGGTGATCGCCGCGTCTTCTGTTTGTTTCAGAAACTCCGACACGGACTCGCTCATCGCCTGGTTGCGAAGAACGAGCGTGGCGCCGGACAACCAGGTGGGGAGCATCTCTTCGATGGCGACGTCAAAGCTGAAGCTCGCAAATTGCAGGCACTGGTCTGTTGCTTCGAGCTCGAAGAGGCTCGCCGCGGCGCGATTGTGAGCGACGAGCGCGCCGTGTGAGACGACGACGCCCTTCGGCATACCCGTCGAGCCTGAGGTGTAGATAATGTAGGCCGGGTCTGAATCGGTTATCGAGGGCGTCACGGTGTCGTCGGACTCCCCGGAGTCCACGCTCCCCGTCGGCGCGTCTTCCACGAAGAGCGTGTTTTGTGTCGTCAACACGAGCGAGCGTGCGACGTCTCTGCGCGTCAGAACAACCTGCGCCGCAGAGTCTTCGAGCATGTGGGTGAGAGCAGCGGTTGGGTAGGCGGGGTCGAGAGGGATATACGCTGCGCCACTCTTGAGCACTCCCAGGATCGACACCGCCAATTCCGTGGAGCGCGGGAGACACACCGCGACGCGGTGACCGCGCTCGACGCCTTGTGCCTTGAGCCTGCGGGCGATGTCGTCCGAACGCCGATCCAGCTCCGCGTAGCTGAGCGCGTCGGTGGAGTCGACGCTTCGGAGGGCGATGGAGTCCGGGGAGCGCTTCACCTGCGCCGCGAACGCTTCCACGTACGTAGTACCGTCCCGACGAATTGGGTTTGAAGGGCGCCCAAAGGCGAGGAGCTCTTCGCGCTCGTTGTCCCCGAGCAGTGAAATCGTCTCGATGCGTGTATCACTGTCCGCGCGTGCGAGGTGTGAGAGCACGTTGGAGAAGTGCTTGTGAAGACGTTTGATCGACGCTTCATCGTAGCGCGAAGAGTCGTATTCGATGTGGACATCGAGACCGTCGTCGCTGAGGTAGAGCGCGAGGGTGAGAGGAATCGACCCCTGCTCGAGGAGGGTTGTGCGTCGGTTCTTCCAAGCGCCGCCGTTCGCGCGGAGTCGTGCGTCGAGGTAGTAGCGCTCGAACACGACGTTGGTCGTGAGTGGGGCTTCACCCGGTTGGCCGCACCAGCGCTGAATGTCCACAAGCGGAGTGTGTTCGTGTTCGCGCAATCCGATAGACTGTTCGCGAAGTCGGCCGACGAGCTCCCCAACGGTGTCGTCGTCGCCGATGAGCGCGCGCACGGGAAGCGTGTTGATGAAGCAACCGGCGGTGTGTTTGGCCTCGGCGAAAGTGTGCCGGCCGGACCGTGTGGAGCCAAAAACGACATCCCCTGCGCCCACATAGCGCGCGAGGGTGATGCCCCAACCTGCCTGAAGACACGTATAGAGGGTCGTGTTTGTTGCGTCGCTGAGGCGCTCCAGGCCGCGGGTGACCTGAGTCGATATGGTGTCGGCGAATTCCCTCTGTTGCTGAGTGCCGGAGCGCGAGTGCTCCACCGGCAGAGTCGTAATCTCGCACCCCTGGAGGAGCTCTTGAAAGAAGGCCTTGGCGCCGGGCACATCTCGATGGCGGAGCGCCTCCAGGTGCGGCCGCATCGTGGTTGTCGGCGAGATGTCGGGGCGCTCGCCCTTGCGAAGCTGCTCGTACGCGTGAAAAGCCTCTTCAAGAACAAGGGTGAACCCGCGACCGTCCAGGATGGCGTGATGGAACGTCCACACCAGCGTCCAGGATGTGTCCGCGCAGCGAAAGAGATTCAGGCGCATCGGCGCCGCTTCGTCGAGCTTCACGCCGGCTTGTCGGTCGGCTTCGATGAACGCTTGGAGTTTCGTGTTCTGCTGGACCACGCTGAGGTTTCGCCAGTCATGGGGATCGTAGCGAAGAGGTGCGTCCGAATGAATGTGCTGAAGTGGGACGTCCAACCCCGCCCATCGAAACGACGTTCGGAGCGATGCGTGACGTTTCTGAACCGCGCGCCACGCTTGTCGCAGCATCTCTGGGTCCAGCTCCTCATCCATCCGGATGACGATCTGCTCGACGTTTAGCCAAGGGCGGTCCGACAGCACACTCTCGAAGAGCATTCCGTGCTGCATGGGTGTCAGTTCGAACTGATCGATGACACCTGGGCCTAGGTTGACTGCGTCTCTATTCATTGAAAAGCCAGGGGTTGCTGGTTGATGCGAAGCGTATCGTGACGTCTTTTACCGTCTATTGGGGGATCGTTCTATCCCACTATCGTATGTGTTGAGTCAGGGCTGTCGAAAAGCCCGGCGGAGAACGTCCTCGGCAGGCTTTCCGCGTGGCGAAAACCCACGGGGCCCTTCTTCCAATGAGCTGGGATTTGTGAACCATTTCCAAATGTAGACCCCTCGGATCCACCGCTCACTTGCGACTTGTCGGAAGAGGATCTCGTACGCCTGCGCTTGCGCGGCTTCATCGACCGGAGAGTCCGAACGCTCGGTCCATTCATAGGGGCGTACGGCGGTGTCTTCTGTCGCTTTGTAGCCCACCTCGGTCAGCAACACGGGGCGCTCAAAGCGCACTGAGATTCGCTCGAGGCCCGCGAGGTGGCCGCGCAGTCGTTCGCCCATCGCCTCCGCGGAATCGCCCGGGGCGGAGGCAAGAGGTGGGTAGAACTGCACGCCAATATAATCGACTGCGTCCCAGAAAAGAACGTCATCGACGGAGTCCCAGTTGGCGCAGTAGGTGAGCTCCCCAGAGTAGACGGCACGAATCTCTTCGATGAGGGCTCGCCACTCGTGGGCGTGTTGTGCGCTGGACCGTAGCTCCGTCCCAATGGCGAGGAGTGGCACCGACTCCTCTTCCGCGATGCGGGCGTAGATCAGAATCCACTCGCGATAAGACTGAAACCACGCGTGCCAATCGCCCGGCTCCAGTTCGGCACGCCATTCGCCACGCCCAACCCAGATATGTGGTTTGAGGAGCGTCTGAATACCCCGATCACGCGCGGCGCGAATCTCGGCCCGGACCTGCGCATCTCGCTCGCCGCCTCTCCGATCCCCAACGTGCTCCACGGACTCGCTCTGAAGCGAGGCCATGAAACCGAAGGGCGTCAGGCTGACCCACTCGACGCCCAGTTCCTTCAGCTCGTCGAGGGTAGCGGCGCTGGTGTCGCTCCCATACCCGTGCTCTCCGCCGCTCTCCCAAGAGTGGGCGAGGCACATGCCGCGCTGAACCTCCGCGGCGAGCGCCGCCGTGGGTGTTGATGCGGGACGCGCCTCGTCCATTGCAGCGTGTCGGGCGGTGGGGGCAACGCACTCACAAGTGGTTAGGAGTAGGAGAAGAACACGCACGTCGGTTTCACCTTTTCATAGACGAAAAAGCCCCACAAGTGCGCTGGCGAGAACATCGACGCTTGGGGCTCGTGTTCGTTGTTTTCGGTGGTGCCATTTCGTACCATCCGTGTCCCAGCCACCTTGGGCTTGGGACGAAAGTAGATGGAATGAAGCGACTGGCTTTGGCTCTAACCCTCACGACGCTCGGCATCAGCTCCACCGCCTGGGCTGGCGCGGTGCGTGGGCGGCTCGCGATCGGCAATCAGGCTGTGCCGGAATCACAGCAAGCGGAGCACTACTGGAACGCGTGGAACGGGTTCATCGCGGCAGGCGAGATGAACATCGACATCACGCGGGAGCTCAGCGTGGTGCTTCGTGGCGGCGCGGCCGAAGAGCCCGTTGGCTGCGAGTACACCATGAGCGGAGGCGACCTCAGTTCGCGCACCATGGTCGTCAAGACCGGCGCACGTATCCGACTCGTCAACGGCGATGGCGCTGTCCACGAACTCGCCATCGACGGGCTCGGCGACGAGGGCGCGACCTTGCCCACGGCGCCTGGCAACGCGCGTCAGCTCACGATTCCGGCGGGCGGCCCCTACGCCATTACGGACGCACTCTACGCACACGTTCAAGGAACCATCGTTCCCGTCGACGACCTCGCCGCTTGCGGCAGTGTTGAGGCGAACGGTGCCTTCACGCTCCCCGAAGTTCCTGCAGGTGACTACGTGTTGGCGGTCTACCGCAACGGCGAACAGGTTCATGAGCAGAACGTCACCCTCGAAGCCGGCGTCGTCGAAGTCGACCGAATCAGTCTGGACTAACTCGAATGTTTTCACGTCTTTGGTATTTCGTTATCGCGGCTGTGGCCGGCGCTGGTCTCGCCGGCGCTTTCATCGCCCAATCCACCCTCGACCATCGCTCGGAGGTTGAGGTTCAAGACAGCCTTCGTCGAGACCGTGCCGAGCTTGAGCTCTGGCTGCGTTACGACGCTCGCGCACGCCTCGACTCCTTGGGTCCAATGGCCGCTCATCAAGATGTCCGCACGGCCCTCGCTGCCGCGAGCGGTGGTCGGCGCGGAAGCCTTGACGCCGATGCTCGCGCTGCCCTTGGAAACACCCTCGCGGGTCTGAACGAGCAGCTCGAGGAGGGCGCAGCGCAGCTCCTCTTCGCGCTGGACGGTCAAGGAACCATCGTCGCGCAGCTCGGAGGGACGACACCCCCAGTCGGCGCGGGTCTCGGCGCTTTCCCAGTGGTTCGTCGCGCGCTGAACGGGTTTCAGACCGATGACGTTCTTGTCTATAACGGGGACGTCTACCGTGCAGCGGCGCGTCCTGTCGTTCAGGGCGGACGCTACGTAGGCGCCATCGTTCACTGCAGCGAGATGGGCGCGCAGCTGGCGCAGCGCATTGGTAGCCGGCTCTCGGGAGCGACCCTTGGGTTCTTCTTCCGCGGCGACATCTTGGCGACACATTCGCCGGACGCGAGCGTGGGACGGACGGAGATGGAAGCGAACCTTGGCTCCGCCTTGGAGCTGGAGGAGCTCCAGGAGAACGGCCACACGGCGCCGGTCGAAATGGGCGAAGGCCGGATGGCGGTGTGGGCATACGCAACAGGCAGCGCTCGCCACGCAGGTGCAGGCTACGTCCTTGCTCGTCCAGTGCCGCTCTTGGGTTCTCCCATGGCGCTCTTCAGCTCTATCCCCGACAGCGTGATGGCGGCCATCAACTGGCCTCTCGTCGCAGGTCTCCCGCTGCTCTTGGGTCTGCTTGGACTCCTCTTGATGTTCCTCGAGCGCGACCGACCCTTCGGGCGCTTTCGAACCGCCGTCACCGCGCTCGGCGAAGGCCGAACACAACACCTGGAAGAGGCGGCGTTGCCGGCTCGGTTCCGAAAGCTCGCGCACGACGTCAATGAAGGGCTCTCGCGAGCGGGTGCGGGCGGGGCAGCTGCGCCAAAGGCGACGGCGGACCTCGATCAGATCCTCGGCGACGCTCCCTCTTCTTCGAGCACCCCGTACTTTGGGTTCGCGCCAGAGCCGGAGGCCCCGGCGGCCCCGCCGTCCATGCTGCCACTCGACGGATCCGACCTGGAATCGATAGCTCCAGGGCCGAACGACCGACCCACAAGCCCCCCGCCTCCCGGGGCAGCACCGCCGCCGCCGCCGACGTCGGCCTTCGACGATGACGATGAGTCTGGAGCAACGATGGTCGCTGCCGTTCCTTCGGAGCTCCTTGCTGCGTCGTCTCATAGCCCCCTCGATCGGCACTATCGTGCGGTCTATGACGAGTTCGTTACGCTCAAGAAGAAATGCGGCGAACCCACCTCCGGGCTCACCTTCGAGAAGCTGCTCACGACGCTTCGGAAGAACGCCGAGACCATCAAGGCGAAGCACAACGTCGACGAGGTTCGGTTCACGGTCTACGAAAAGGCGGGCAAGGCTGCTCTAAAGGCGACACCCGTGAAACGCTGACCTTGCACGCGCACAAAAAAAGAGCCTGCTCGAAACCGAGCGGGCTCTTTTTGATTATGGTTCCTTACCGTGAAGAACGTGGGATGAATACGGAGTCGAACCCCTACTTTGCAGTAGGTGGGAACTGATATCGAACGCTTTAGGCTTCCCGATGACTGATGCCGGTCCTGCACACCACGTTCGCTGAGGGACCCGATTCGACCTGGTCAGGGATTCAAAACTCCTTCCTCACAAAACTCACAGAGGGAACTCTTTAAGAGTACGGCCAAGTGTGCGCAAAATCAACGGCCAGGCCGTGCTTATCCGCGTCCAAGCCACGGAACATCTGGAACGCCGGCTGCATGATTCAAGGCACGTGCCAGCACAAAAAGTAAGTCACTGAGCCGGTTTACATAGTGCATCGCTTCGTCACGAACTGGCGAAGAAGCACGCAGAGAAACGAGCGAACGTTCCGCGCGTCGGCACACCGTGCGCGCCAAGTGCGCGTGTGCAGCACCCGGCGTGCCGCCCGGAAGCACGAAGGTCTTGAGCGGCGGGAGTCCGACTTCGTGACGGTCGATGGCGCCTTCGAGGCCCTCGACGTCGCTAACGTCGAGCCGTGGTTGGCCGCTCGTATCGCGGCCAGGAGCCGTCGCCAATTCGGCGCCGAGATCAAAGAGCTGACTCTGGATACGCGCGAGGAGCGAATCTATATCGTCGTCGTCCACGTGCGTTCGGAGGATGCCGATGCAGCTGTTGAGCTCGTCGACCTCGCCGTACGCGTTTACCCGTTCGTCGTCCTTCGACACACGCGCGCCCCCAAAGAGTCCGGTCTCGCCTTTGTCGCCCGTTTTTGTGTAGATTTTCACCAAAGGAACGTGACGGAATCAGCCGCGGGGTCAATCGCTCGTCGTTCGGAGCGATCACCGACATCCCAGGTGCTAGTTACCGAAGCGCTCGGGACGTCCGTAGCCAGCCAGGAACGCCGCAGCGGGCAGACGTTTCTTGCCCGCTGGCTGAAGCACGCTCACCGCTAGAACGCCGGTCCCGCAGGCGACGAGAATTCCACGTTCGTCGACGCCGACGACATCACCAGGTTCGCCCCGAGCGGGCGCACGCGTCGGCGACGCCTCGTGGATCTTCAACACGACGCCATCACGCGTGGTGAAAGGCCCAGGCCAGGGCGTCATCCCGCGCATATGCGCGTGCACTAACGAGACGTCCTTGGACCAGTCGATGCGTCCGTCTTCTTTGGTCAGCATTCGCGCGTGGGTGATGCCCTCGCTCGGCTGCGGTTTCGCCAGAAGGCTCCCGGCGACGATCTGAGGAAGCGACTCCTCAAGCAAGTCAGCGCCGAGTTGCGCGAGCTCCGGCGCGAGGCTGGCGCTGGTGTGCGTCTCGCCGATGAGCATCGCGCGGGTGGCGTAGACGCCGCCGGTGTCCATGCCTTCATCCATAGCCATGACCGCCACGCCCGTCTCGGCGTCGCCGGAGGCGATGGACCACTGAATCGGACCGGCGCCTCGCCAGCGCGGCAGAAGGGAGGCGTGAACGTTGACGCAGCCAACGCGTGGCGCTTCAAGAACGGGGAGGGGCAAGATGCGCCCGTAAGCGACGACGACGGCGACATCGAGTTCGAGTTCGCGTAGCTGCGCCGCGAGCTTTCCGTTTCTTACCTTCTTCGGTTGGAAGACAGGAAGCGAGAGCTCCTCCGCTCGGACTTTTACCGCTGGAGGGCGAAGGCTCATGCCGCGCCCTGCCGGTCGGTCGGGCTGACTAAAGACGGCCTGGATGTCCGCGATTCGATTCAGCGCATCAAGACAAGGGATCGCAAACGCGGGTGAACCAAAGAAGGCGGCGCGCATGCTCTAGCTCTTGGCGCGTTTCAGCATGGAACGATGAAGCAGGCGGCGGCGAAGGACACCGAGCTTGTCGATCATCAGCTTGCCGTCGAGGTGATCGTTTTCGTGCTGAAGGGCGATGGCGAGGAGCTCATCGGCTTCCACTTCAAAGGTCTCCCCATGACGGTCCTGGGCGCGGACCTTCACGGTCTCTGCGCGCTCGATCTCTTCCCGTGCGCCGGGAAAAGAAAGGCAGCCCTCGTCGAAGAGTGTGCTCCCGTTCTTCTCGATGAACTCGGGGTTGGCGAACACCCGAAGGTCGCTTGGCTCGTCCTCGCCGGCGGCGACATCGATGATGAACACGCGCAGAGCGACGCCAATTTGAGGCGCCGCCAGACCCACACCGGGGGCTGCGTACATGGTCTCGGCCATGTCATCGATAAGCGTCTGGAACTCTGGACCAAAGTCCGCGACGGGCTCGCCGGGCGTTCGGAGCCGCTTGTCGGGGTAGTGAAGAATCGGGCGAATGGCCATGGGGGAGGATCTAGCGAGACACACCGCCATGGGCAACCCCCCACCTGACTGAAGCACGCTCTACGAGTGGCAGACCCACGAAGCGACTCCGGCGATTGTGGATGCTGGCCCACCCGCAGAGTCGAGCGTGGTGGGCGGAGAAGCGCCCTAGGACGCGAGGCCGGCGATATACAACTTCCGCAGTCGCTCATGACGGAGGACTTCGAAGGCGTCTTCGATGGCTTCCACCGCTTCATCACGCGGTCCCTCGAGGTCTTCGAGCCCGAGGGACTCGAGATCGAGATGCGTGAGGGCCTTGATGAGGAGCTGGTGGGCTTCCTTCACTTGGCGGGAGGTGGCGTTTCGCGAGATGCCCAAGATGTCGAAGTAGTCGCCTTCGAGCGCGAGTGCATGAGCTCGCTCGATTCGCGAGCGTAGCGAGTCTGCGTTGGCCGTCGCTTTTTGGCCCGCCTCGAAACGAAGCGCCTCTGCTGAGGCGAGAGAGAAGAGGGCGCCGGCGGCTCCGGCCGTTGCCGCAACGCTGGAAAGGAGCTCCACGACGGGTCGTCCTGCAGCGGCTTCAAAGGCCGCGGCGAGCTCGGGCGGTAGCTCGACGGCGTTGGACATTTCGACGAAGTTCGGTGCCAGCCAGAGCGTCGAGGCGGGTTTGATCCCGAGCCAGCGAAGCGCGTCTCCTGCGCCGAGTTCTGCGCGCACACGTTCCGTGGCGATGACGATGAGCGGGCGGGCAAAAAGCCGCTTTGTCGCGGTGATGTTCGCTTCCGTGAGGACGAACCGAGACTCGTGCGCACGGCAAAGTTCACCAATGATCAACTCGCGTTCGACCCGCAAGCGCGCGTCTCGCTCGAAGGCGCTCAGCCGCCCCGCTTTCACCGCGTCGTCGAGGGCGGCTTGGGCCTCCTCTTCGGTGTGCGTCATCGCGCCGAGAAGCCCTTCGTTTCGAAGGGCCTCCGCGACTCGTGAGTTCGCCGGCCCGCGCATCTCAGCGACGCGCCCACGTTTGATCGAGAAGGTGACGGAGACACCACCCGCGACCTCGAGCCGTAGCTCGGTTCCACGGGTCTGGCGTAGTTGCCAGAACATTCGAAGGGCACCGCCTGCGGGCAGCATGCCTTCTTTCGTCAGGTCCGTGGCGACGGAGGGAGAGGTCAGCTCGCTCCCCGTAGAAGACACGAGGCTCATCGGCGGACGAACGGAGCCACTGACGGTATGCGGCGTCGCGTCTTTGGGGGCGCGGCGACCCGCGGCGGTATCCAGGAGATCAGGGGTGCCTACGAAGGTGAAGGCCTCCAGTGGGTCCGCGGCGTTTTGCACGTCGAGGGGCAGGGCAACTTCCGCCAGGAGTTCATCCGGCACCAGTTGATGGGCATCTTCTTCGCCCACCGGAAAGCGCAGGTCGAGGGGGCTCTGGCCGGGAAAGAGGCGTCGGTCCGCAGCGCGCAGTAGCTCGTTGAGATGGGGGGAGAGCTGCAGGCCTTCCGACTCAAAGCGTGGACCTGCGCCTTCGGGTGCGTCGAGGGCGCCGGTGCTTGAGTGGCTTGCTTCGCCGGTCCGCATGGGCGGGGGGCTGGGTTCGGGGTCGACGCGAACGATGGCCGAGAGGATGTCTTCGCTGTCGCTCAGCTGGACCGTCAGCTCGCGCGCTTCCGGCGCATTCGGCGTTTCGTCGTCCTTCGGTGCGGGAGCGGTGAGCGTGGGGACGACGGCGGGCGACTCGAGGCCAAGAGCTTCACGAATCGTGCGCAGCAATCGGGCGATGGGCACCGGGCGCTCATAGAACGAGTGGGGCTCAAGGCGCTCGAGGTCCGTCGGCGTGAGCGGATCCCAGCCAACGATGATCAGTACGCCGGAATACCCAGTTGTGATCTTCTCGAGTTCGGCGTGGTTTCGATCGATGATGAGAACGTCCGCGTCTGGCGCCTCACCCTCCTCGGATTCGATGACCTCCATCCCCGCGTCGCTCAAAGCGCGCGTGATCCAGCTACCTTCTGGCCCCGAAAGGCGTAGGTCGATGGTGGTGGTGCTCACTCCGCCAGCATACCTGTCCGCCCGGCGGCGTTCCGCTTAAAACGAGCGCACATGTGCGAAAGCGTGAAAGCACCTCGTCGGACGCAAACGTGCGATTTGATTCACTTCCTAGAGCATCGACACGGGATCGATGTCGAGGGAAGCGCGAACCGTCGAGCGCGAAATGTCGTCGATGGCTCTCGCGACGGCGGCGCTGACGGCACGCAGGGCGCGGCGGTCCTCGCTGCGAAGAAAGAAGCGGTATCGAAAGCGGCCACGAATTCGCGCAATAGGCGCTGGAACTGGGCCTTGGAGTAGAACGCGCATGTCTTTGCAGGCGGGATGAGAGCGGGCGACGCCGGCGAGCGAGTTGATGACACTCGAGACCTTCTCTTCGCTCGGCGCGTCGGCGCGCACCGCCGCCATCCAACCGTAGGGCGGGTAGCTCAGCTCCTCGCGCGCGCGGATCTCTGCTTGATAGAACGCGTCATAGTCATGACCCGCGGCCGCTCGAATGGCGAAGTGCTCTGGGTCGTAGGTTTGAAACATGACGGTGCCCGACTTCTCTCCCCGGCCCGCGCGCCCTGCGACCTGCGCCAAGAGCTGGAAGGTGCGCTCCGTGGCACGAAAGTCCGGAAAGCCGAGGGCCTGGTCCGCGGAGATCACGCCGACGAGAGTCACCCCTGGTATGTCGTGGCCCTTGGTGACCATCTGAGTGCCAACGAGGAGATCGACCTCGCGATCGCGGAGACGCCGCAGGACTTCTTCAACGCCGCGACCCGAAGCGACGTCGCGATCGAGGCGAGCCACCCGTGCCGGTGCAAACAGCTCAGCGAGGGAGTCTTCGAGCTGTTCTGTGCCGAGGCCAATGTGCCCAAGTTCGGTGCTCCCGCACTCGGTGCATGCGTCTGGGACTGAGCGCTCGAAGTCGCAATAGTGGCAGCGCAGCCGGGAGGCGCGCCGGTGTTCGGTGAGCGCGACGGAGCAGGAAGGGCACTCAAATTGCTGGCCGCAGCCAAGGCAGCGAACGGAAGGGGCGAAGCCTCGGCGGTTCAAAAAGAGAATCGCTTGATCCCCTGCTTCGAGACACGTGCGAATGCTCTCCTCAAGCGGCCCGCTGAGCTGCGGGTGGCGACCCGGGCGGGCCTTGGTGCGCCTGAGGTCCAAAATCTCAACCGCCGGCATGGTCTGTCCCGTCGCGCGCGCCGGCAGCGAAAGTAGTGTGGCGGCTCCAGAGTCACTTCGGTGGAAGGCCTCGATGGAGGGAGTGGCGCTTCCGAGCACTACGGTGGCTCCGGCTCGATGGCCCCGAAGGAGCGCCATGTCCCGGGCCTGGTAGCGAAAGCCTTCTTCTTGTTTGAAGGATGGGTCGTGCTCCTCATCCACGACGATGAGGCCTAGGTTGGGCACAGGCGCGAAGAGCGCCGAGCGAGCGCCGATGGCGATGTCCACATCCCCGGCCCGAAGACGACGCCAAGCGTCGTCGCGCTCGCGGGGACTCAGTGCGCTGTGGAGGACGGCGATATCGTCGCCAAAGCGCGCGCGAAAGCGGGAGACCAGCTGAGGCGTGAGGGCGATTTCGGGGACGAGGAGAAGTGAACCGCGCTTCTGTTTGCGCGCCGTATCGATGGCGTGGAGGTACACCTCGGTCTTTCCGCTGCCCGTGACGCCGTGAAGAAGAAACTGCCCGCCGGTCCCGATGGTCTTGACGATGGCGTCGACGGCAAAACGCTGTGCTTCGTTCAGCGTCGGTGGTGTGTCACGTTCGATGGGCGCCGAAAAGAGTCCGCCACGGACGACACGTTCCTCGCTCGTGACGAGCCCTTTTTCTTGGAGTCCTCGCACGATGGTTCTGGCGCGCTTGTCCAGCGCACGAAGTTCGCTGAGAGGCGTTTCGACGCCCGGAAGAATGGCGCTGAGCAGTCGCACTTGCGCAGCGCCGAGTCGTACGTCCTCGGGCAAGGTCTCGACACGGCGGATGAAAAGCTCACGTCGTTCCGCGATGCTGGTGCCGAGACTCTCGTCGTCTGTGAGGAACCCGCCTTTCTTGAGTTTGCGCAGCGCGCCTTTGGGAACCGCGGGGGCAGCTGCCCGGAGGACTTCGCCGAGGGGGTGAAAGTAGTATCGCGCGGCTTCGTCGAGGAAGTGGAGGAGCTCGCTCGGGAAAATCGGCTCGGCTTCGAGGAGTCCAGAGATGTTCACGAGACGCGTTACGCCTTCGGGAGGCGAGTCCCGGAGTCGCATGACGATGCCAGCCACTTTGCGCCGCTGGAACGCGACGGCGACACGCGAGCCCGGCTTGACCCGGTCCAGGAGCGTTTCGGGGATGCGGTAGGTAAAGAGGCGACGAAGAGGTACAGGGATCGCCACCTCGGCAAACTTCATCTCCGGCATCGAAGCCATGTTGCGGCGAGGGAGTCACCAAGTCGAGCCGCGTGCTTCATGCGGGCTCGTCCTTCTTCAAAACGGCCGAGAAGAAAGAGCGCACGGGCGCTTGTGCGGGTGGCGGCGGCGTCACGGGGCGCGACGTGCATCCAGGCTTCTGCGGCGACGAGGGCGCGGGGGCCGTCTCCACGAGCGCAGGCGACTTCCGCGGCATGGCGTGCGGACCAGACGTCATGAGGGTCGAGGGCTGTGAGGCCGTCGAGGAGCACTTGGGCGGTGTCGAGGCGACCCCCGCGCACGGAGGTGAGTGCTAGCGCGCGGAGTTCGTCGTGCTCGTGCCGGTCGATCACGCCGGCGCTCCGGTGGCGCGATGCGAGTTGACCTCGGCGCGGAGTCGCCGGAGCTGGTCGGCGCAGGAGACCATGGCGGAGACGCGGGCTTCGCTCGTCGCGTTGAGGGGAAGCGGCTGAACCGTCACTCTCGCGCGAGGTGTCGCTACTGGCGCCGGGAGCGGCGGCGAGAGCGCTTGGTGGACAGCTCGCTCCGGAGCCAGCTGCCCAGGAGATTCGCGGCGCGGCGATTCAGCCGAGCGCGCGATGGAAGTCGCGATGCGCGCAGGGGCTAGCGCGCGCGATGGCCGAGATGATGGAAGCCTCATTGTGACTCCGCCGATTCGGCCCACGCGGCGCGCAGGACCGCAGCCACGGCTTCATAGAGGGCTTCGGGGACTTCGTCGCCGCGGCCAAGTTCGTACAAGGAACGGGCCAAGGGGACGTCGCGCATAATGGGGACTCCGGACTGGCGCGCCGCCTCGATCATGCGCGCCGCGACGTGTTCTTCGCCCTTGGCGATGACGAGGGGGGCCTCCGACGCTTCTTCGTCGTAGCGAAGAGCGACGGCGAGGTGCGTCGGGTTCACCACGAGCACATCCGCTTTGCGAACGCTTTCGACGGCGTTGTGCTCGAGGATCTCGCGTCGCATACGTTCGCGCTCGGCGCGGGTTGTGGGGTCGCCTTCGGCGTCTTTGTACTCACGCTTGACCTCGTCCTTGCTCATCTTCTGGTCGCGTTTGTGTTGCCAGCGCTGAAAGAAGAGGTCGAGGATGCCCAGCGCCAGCATTCCACCGCCAACGCGGAAGAGCAGCCGACCGCCGAGGGACGAGGTGACAGGCAAGAGGAATGCCGGCGAGCGTCCGCTGAGGTCGGCGACGGCGCGGGTTCCGTCGACGAGCACATCCCAGGTGAGATAGCCAATGAAGAGCATCTTCAGGAGAGTCTTGAGCAACTCGACGAGCTGCTTGCGCGTGAAGAGGTTTCCGATGCCTTTGATGACGTTGAGTTTTTCGAACTTCGGTTCGACGGCCTTGAACGACAGGAGAGGGCCGACCTGGAGGAAAGAAGCGAGCGCCGCCGCCGCCGTCGCCCCAAGGACGATGGGCATCGCCGCGCTGACGCCCTGTGATGCGCCAAACTCGAGGACCGTCGCTGGGGCCGTGGAAGGAGCAGCCGCAAGGCGAAGGCATGTGCTCATCATGTTCTTGAGCGTCGCAACGAGACCCTCGCCTGACGCGCTCAGAGCGCCACCACAGACCAAAAGGATCGCCGCCGTCGTCAGGTCCCGGCTCTTGGGGACCTGGCCTTTCTCTCTGGCCTCGCGAAGCCGCTTGGGAGAGGCATCTTCGGTTTTCTCGGAGCTCAAGCATGGGAGCTTATCAGCTCAACGTGACGCTCGTTTCGTACCTTTTTCAATGGGGCGCGAAATGCGCAGAACTCAAGTGTTTTGAGGTTTCTTCGCGACGCCGGCTTTCCGGCGCGGGATGAGCGTTCCGTCGGCGCGAAACCGGCCGCGGACTCGGGCTGGATCTCGTGAAAATACGGAGAAGGGCGCGGCACCAAGGGCGTCAAAACGAAGGGCGCCGGCGTAGGCGATCATCGCAGCGTTGTCTGTGCAGGCGGCGATGGGCGGCACATGAACCTGAACGCCCGCGGGTTTGGCGAGCTCAAGGACGCGGGCTCGAAGACCACGGTTCGCCGCGACGCCGCCGCCGAGGACGAGCTGCTTCACGCCTTCGGCTTTGCACGCGCGAATCGACTTACGCGCCAGGACTTCGACGAGTGAGCGCTGAAAGGAAGCGGCGATATTGGCGGTGGCCTCGTTGTCTCGGGCCTGGTGCGCAGCGACATGGCGGGCGACGGCGGTCTTGAGCCCGCTGAAGCTGAAGTCGTGGTCTTTGCGATGAAGCATCGGCGTCGGGAAGTCGTGAGCGTCGGCGTTGCCCTGGGCGGCGAGCCGATCGATGACGGGGCCCCCTGGGTACCCAAGTCCCATGAGTTTGGCGACCTTGTCGAAGGCTTCTCCGGCCGCATCGTCTCGCGTCTGGCCGAGCACACTTCGCGTGAGCGGATCGTCGACGCGGTAGAGCGCGGTGTGGCCGCCGCTGACGAGAAGCGCGACGAAGGGATAGGAAGGCGCAGTGGTTTCTGCTTCGTCGAACTTGAGGTTCGCCGCCAGGAGGTGTCCGTCGAGGTGATTGACCCCGACGAGAGGCAGCGAGCGCGCCATCGCGAAGGCGCGCGCGCTCTGAATCCCAACGAGGAGCGCGCCGACGAGGCCCGGACCACAGGTGACTGCGACGGCGTCGATGTGTTTGTCGGCGTCACGCAGAGCGGACTCAAGGACCGGGACGATGCTCGTGAGGTGCGCGCGGGAGGCGAGCTCTGGAACGACACCGCCGTAGGGGGCGTGTGTGGCGATCTGACTGGCCACGACGTTCGAGTATACCCGACCTTCGGTGTCGACGACGGCCGCTGCGGTCTCGTCACACGACGACTCGATGCCCAATACCGTGGTCGGCGGAGCCACTAGAGCGCCTCTTTTTCGACGAGGAACACTCCGAAAATATCGCAGTCTCCCCGGTTGAACGCGTCGCAGTCTGTGGGCGCGCAGGCGCGAGCCCCGCTGCCGGCGAGGAGGCGTAGTTCAATGTTCCCATCGTCTCTCAGCGAGAGAAATGCGGTGATGTCGCGATTCTGCATGGGGCCGTCGGTGGGGCGTACGGCGAAGATGTAGTTCTGCAGCCGCGCTCCCGGAAACTCGAAGAGGCTCAGTTCATCGTGAGCCATGGGGGTCACTGGCAAGAGCGGGTCGCCCGTGAAGAACCGACCACAGGCGCTCTCGCTGCTCGTGATGGAGCCGGGGCGCGTTGCGCTGTCGGCGGGGTCGAAGTCGAGCTCAAGCTGAAGGCCTGCTGGGAAGCCTCGGCGAACGATCGAACACGGCTCGCTCTCGCAGAGCGGGTCCGCGGCCCCGAGAACCGCGCCACGGTAGATTTCGTCGTCTGCCGTGGCGAACTCACCCAGCCCAGAGCAGGCGAGGAGCAAGAGGAGAGGCAGGCAGCGCATCTACGAAGCGTATAGCTCCGCTTCGTAGAGTCAAACGCGGCCAGCTTCGAAGGAGCTCAGCGCCGTCGTCGGCGGAAGAGGGCCAAGCCCATAAGGCTGAGGAGCGACCACGCGCCGGCGGCGCTGCCGGGGCCAGCTGAACACCCACCACCGTCTTCATCGAATGGCACGGTGGTCGGCATCTCTTCGGTGCCCGTGCTTCCGGGACGCACACACACCGCGGACTCGCCGACACGCTGGCACTGGAAGCCCGCGGAACACGCGATCTCTGCGTCGCAGAAACGCGAGCACACCGAACCGTTGCTCGTGTTGTTGATGCAAAGACCCGAGATGCACTCTTCGTTCACTTCGCAGGAATCGCCGACAAGGCCGTTGGCAGGGGTGCAGATGTTCTGCTCACCCGCGGAAGTGCAGCTGAAGCCAAGGGGACAGTCTTCGATGCCATCACAGAATGTTGTGCACCAAGAGCGGTCTCCTTGGCTCGCGCAGAAGCCGTCTGCGCAGTCTTCGTTTTCGATGCACCCGCCGCCGACACCTTCAGCGACACCAGGAATGCACTGACCGGAGCGGCAGTGGAAGCCTTCATCGCAGTCGCCTGGCATCGCGCAGGCATCGGAGCAGAAGCGAACGCCATCGTCGTTCATGCAGGTGCCGCTCAGGCAGTCTGCGTCTGCGGTACAAGGTTCACCGGGGTCGCGTGGTGGCGCCACAAAGCGGGCCTCGACGCATGCGCCGCAGGAGTTGTCGTTGGCGAAACAAACCTCTCCGGCGAAGCAGCCGTTCGCGCCATCCATGCAGGGGCTCTGACATCGCTGCGTTGCTTCGCCGACGGCGGCGCAGAGTCCGCTCGCGCACTGTCCAGACGCAGAGCATTCGGCGCCGAGGGCTAGCTCTTCGTCCGTGCGGGGGGCGCAGACGCCGTCACAGCCGCCGGCGTTCTGACAAAAGAACCCAGGAGGGCAACCGAAGTCGGTGCGAAGAGGGTCACAGGTCTGTGTGCAGACGACACCCACTTCGGTTTCGCCGCACAGACCGGAAGAGCACTCGGAGCTATCAGCGCAGGCGGTTCCGAAGGCGGTGCAGCCTTCGTCCACGGTGCCATCGCAGTTGTCGTCGGCGCCGTTGCAGATCTCTTCGCTCGGAAGGCAGCCACCCGTTGATTCGATGGCGGCCTCGATGAACTCCTGGAACTGCGCGATGCCGTTGTAGACGCCGGGAGCGCCACAACGTGGACCATTTGTTCGAGGGTCGATGTCGTCGCGCGTGCGAGCGTAGATGTAGCTGGCGACGCCGTAGATCGAGCCATCGGCGCCGATGATGGGCCCGCCGCTATCTCCGGAACACACAGAGCCTTCCACGTAGATGAGTCCCGAGTCGGTGCCTTCCACCGACTTCTCCGTGCGCATCTTCGTTCCGCTGCTGCCAGCAGGCGTCTGCCCGTAGCCGATGGCGGTGAAGGTCGTCAGTCCTCGGGCGCTCCCGAACTCGACGGCGCGCGGGGTTTCCGCAGCGGGCGCGGGCAAGATGAGCAGCGCCACGTCCGATGCGTCACGGGAGTTGATGTTCCAGGAGCCTGGCGCTGGAAGCACTTCGCTCACGAGGTACTGCGCGCGTGGACGTCGGGAGTCCCCGCCCACAAAGAGCCTGAAGTTCGAGGCGTCCGCTGCCTGAGCGGCGTTCCCAAGCTGTACGCAGTGCTTCGCCGTGAGAACAACACGGGGCGAGATGAGCGTCGCCGTACACGCCGAACCGACAGACGCGTTGTAGAGGAACATGACCTCCGGATAGCCCTCCTCGCGAACGCCATCGACGATCTCCGATTCGAGGGAGCTGAACTGTGGACCATCCGCGGCACACGAGAGGGTCAGGGCACCGAGGACTGCGACGGCAAGGCGAAGGGAACGCATCAGGATCTCCATCGACGACGAGCACCGAGCCCGCCGACTACAAACATAAGAAGAAGGGCCATTGGTGAGTGGCCGTTATGAGTTAGCGCACACCCTCCGGCCGACTCGAACGGAACCGTTGTGGGCGAGGAAATGTCTGGGCTTGGGCTGACACACCAACCCTCGGCGCTGGTGCCGCGGCGCTGGCAGACCAGGCCCGTTTCACAAGGCGCGTCGGACGAACACATGCGTGAGCAGACGAGGGCATCTGCGGGGCCAAGTGGCTCGCAGACGCCGGAGACGCAGTCCGACGGGAAAGCACACTCGGAACCGGTGGTCCCGAGATCTGGAGAGCAGATGCTCTGTTCGCCGACGGCGATGCAGGAGAAGTTGTCAGGGCACTCGGTCGGCGCTTCGCAGAACTGAGTACACCAGCTCACGTCGCCCTGCGTCGCGCAGAAGAGGCCTGTGGCGCAATCTCCGTTCTCCGAGCAATTTCCGCCGACGTTTCCGCGGGATCCACGAATGCAGATATTCGCGTCATTGCGGCAGTGGAACGCGTCGGGACAGTCAGCGTCGGTGGCACAGGTTGCGGTGCAGTAGGAGTCGTCAAGGTCGCTTCGGCACATGTCGGATGCGCAGCCCATGTCGTCGTCGCACGCCTCGCCTAGGCCGGCGGGCTCGGCGAAGGTATTCTCGTCCGCGCACACGCCGCAGCCCCCGGCAGGGGCCGCACAATCTTCGCCGTCAAAGCACATGCCGTCGCCGCCGCGGCAAGACGAGAGACAGCGCAACTCACCGAGCAAAGAAGCGCAGAAGAGCGACTCGCAGTCCGTGTCTGCAGTGCAGGTCTCTCCATCGGTGCCGCTGCCGGCGGCTCCTGGAACACAGCGTCCCTCGCACCCTTCTGTCTGTGCGCAGTAGAGGCCCGTGCCGCAGCCAAGGTAGGGGCGAAGTGGGTCGCAGTCCGTCGTGCAGATGCTCCCCGCCGCGGTCTCCTCGCAGCGTGTGCTGGAACACTCGTCGTCGCTCGAACAAGCCTCGCCAAGTTCGAGGCAGCCTTCGTCCACGTCACCGTCGCAGTTGTCGTCGATGCCGTTGCACAACTCTTCGCCGGTGTTGACACAAGCGCCGCTCTCCATGAGGACTCGGTCGATGTCTTCGAGGAAGATGTCCACGCGGTTGTAGCCGTTGAACCCACCGCTTCCGCAGACGCCGCTGCCGAATGAAGTGACAGCGACCACCTGGTCGTCTTCGGTGATCAAGGGGCCGCCGGAGTCACCCTGACAGGTGGCCGGAGGCGTGGAGAGGATGGTGGCGTCGATGGAGTTGATCTGGGTCGTGACGCGGTACTTCACGCCGCTGCTCCCGTCGCGAATCTGTCCGAATCCCACGGCGCGGACGGGCTGAGCGAGGAAGTCGCGTGGGTGACCTCGATAAACGGTGAGCGGCGTGACGCTGGCCGCGCGCTGAAGGGTGATGAGCGCGACATCAACACCCGGCAGCCCGGTGAGTCGACCATCGTCGAAGTAAGGCCCCGGCGTCGTCCAGATCGAAGAAACTCGGTACGTCTCTGTGAGGCCGTTGATGCTGTCGCCGACGCCAATGACGAAGAGGTTCGTGCCGAAGGGCGCCGAGGCACCGTCCCCTTGAACACAGTGCTTCGCCGTCAGGACCACGCGCGGCGCGACGAGGCTGCCGCTGCACAGGCCACCGGCGCGGTTGTAGACGAGGACGACCGCCTGCTCGTTGTTGCGTGTTCGTTCGCCGTCGACGATGGCGGATTCGCTGCTCGCGACCTGTGGACCCTCCCCACAGCCCAGGAGTCCTAGGACGAGGACGGAGAGGAGCGCATGTGGGAGAACGTAGGAAGGCCGCATTGCGACGGCAGCCTAGCAGCGCTTTCCAGTGTACGCGAGGTGCACAGTGGTTCAAAAAAGCCCTGCAGAAAGGCATTTTTGCGTTCAATTTTTCGAATGGTGTGTTGCACCACGCGATATCAGTCGCTTTGTCCCCTGCGGCGTCAGCTCTGGCGAGTCAGATCTCGCGGCGCCAATGATGCGCTGAATGCACGTCACCCGCTTCGGACGCGGAAGCGTGGGCGGCACGGAAACGTTCGCGCGCTTCTGCGGTGTCGCCTGCTTTTCTCGCGAGGGTGCCCAGCAGACCTTGGCCTCTTGCCACGAGGGCAGGAGCGTCACCCAGCGCCGTTGCCAGCGAGATGGCGGACTCCGCCTCTTGCCTCGCACGCTCCAAATCACCGGCCGCGAGTGTCGCGTCGGCCAACTGAAACTGCGCGAGCGTCTGGGACAGGCCTTCGCCCGTCGAGAGTTCAAGAGCCCGGCGAAATGCGTTGGCTGCGCCAGCCGGGTCGCCCGCGGCGAGTCGTAGTTCACCGATCGCAAGCTGGAGTTCGATCTCCGCGCCAACATCTTCGCCGGTGACGATTTCAAGGGCTTGGCCGAAGAGCCGCATCGCGTCGCGATGACGTTCGCGTAGCTGAGCGATTCGACCAAGGACGATGTAGAGTCGGCCGCGCGCGAGGGAAGAAGGTCCGGCGAGATCCAAGACCTCGCGGATGACTCCGTCGGCGTGGGCGATGTCGCCGGCGTTGGCGAGCGCCCAGGCGAGCTTTCGTGAGAACGTGACGATGGCGGCGTCCATGACGTCATCACCGCTCTCCATCATCTCGCGTCTTGCCAGCTCAAGGCAGCGCCGGAAGGCGAGGATGGATGCGCGGTGGTCGCCACGTTTGGCTCCGGCGTCTCCCATTCGCTCGAGCGTCATCAGCGCGCGCATTGTCTCGCCGCTTCGGTAGGCGTGTTCGGCCACGACCTCAAGCGCCGCGTCCGGACGCTTCGAAACCACATTCTGCACATCCAAATGAAGCTTCTTGCGGGCTTCCGCCGGCATGAACGCTTCGATGAGGCGGGAGATGAAGGGGTGGGTGATTTCGAGGGAGCCGCTCACAAGAGAGGCGAGCCGTTTGTTCGTCAGGGTGTCGCCGGCGCGAATGTCCTCGATGGACACGACTTCGCGAAGCTCTTCGAGACTCGCCCGCCCACCGAATACCGCCAAAGCCTGAAGGAGTCGGCGTGCTTCGATGTCGAGGTCGTCGAAGCGTTGGGACACGGCGTCGGCAAGACGAGGAGGCAAGCCCGCGTCGACGGGTGACCTCGCCCCGAGCGCTTCGATCTGCTCCAAAAAGAGCGGAAGGAATCGGCGCTTCGTGAGCTCCGGACCATCCGAATCTCCGCTGTCTGACTTTGCGAAGAATCGCTGGCTCTCGGCGAGCGTAAGTCCCTCGACCTCGATGGAGGTCTCGGCGTCGACGGGCGCGTGACTCGCGAACAGAAGGGTCAGCGGGAGGGCGTCCTCACGAGCGAGACGACGGAGCACCCGCTGCGAGAGAACGTCGCACTCGTCGAAGTCGTCGACGATGAGGGCGATGCGTGATGCTCCCGTGCGTTCGAGAGCGATATCCAAGGTCGCTCGGAGAGCGCGGGCGACTGCAGCCGAGCGGGACCCGCCGAGTTTGCCACGTAAGCCCTTCGGAGAGATGAGCTCGGACAGGCCCGCGCAGGCGATGGGGTCCGCGAAGAGCGGCTCTTCTTGCTCGAGATCACCGATGTCTTCCACCGGCATGTCGAGGAGACCCGTCAAGAGCTGGCGAATCACAAGGTAGGGCACGGGCGCGCCGAGGGGGTGAGGCGTGGACCCAATGACGAGGTCGCCGGCGGTCGAGAGGAGCGTTCCCGTCTCTCGCAGCAACCGGCTCTTGCCGATACCCGCTTCGCCGTGGAGCGAAATGCATCGAACACCGGTTCCCCGCGCAGCGTTCATGATCTCATCGAGGATCGAACGACGTCCAACGAGTGGTCGGTCGTCGTCGCTCAGCGGATAGAACGACGCCTGCGAAGAAGAGCGCGAGCGGCGTGAAGGAAGCGAAGCTCCCAGCCGGGTCCCGCAGCTTCCACAGAAGCGCATCGACTCTGGGTTCTCGGCGCTGCAGCTCGGGCAGACGATGACATCTTGGCGGGGGGCGCTCAGACCCTCCCGAGCCAGCTCGATCGCCTTCGACATCTCGTGGGCGGTTTGGTAGCGGTCCTCCGGTTTCTTTTGGAGCGCCCGCATCGCGATCTCCGCAAGGCTGTCGGGGATGCCGCGATGAGGGGCCGCTTTTCTTGGGTCCGGGACCGGGTCGTTGATGTGGCGAAGGACGACTTTGGTCGGGGTCTCATCTTCGAAGGGAAGGTGGTCCGCCAGCAGCTCGAAGAGAACCACGCCGAGGGCATAGAGGTCACCGCGACCGTCGACGGCTTCGCCACGGCCTTGCTCCGGCGGCATGTAGTCGGGGGTGCCGCACACCAAGCCGGGCTTCGTGATCGACGTGTTCTCTCGGCCGACGATGGTCGCGAGACCGAAATCGACAACTTTGACGAGGTCTCGGCCCGAACCCATGTTCCGAAGAATGATGTTCTCGGGCTTCAGGTCGCGGTGCACGACGTCGTTGCGATGCGCTTCTTCGAGGGCGCTGAGGACCTCCGTAAGGATGTCGCAGCTTCGCCGAAACGGGATGGGCCCGTCTTCGTGCATGATCATCGCTAGGTCGCGACCCGCGAGGAATTCCATCGCGAGGTAGAGGACGCCGTCGTCGGTTCGACCGAAGTCGATGATGCTCACGCTGTTCGGGTGGTTCAGCCGGCTGCTGGCGCGAGCTTCGGTGTAGAAGCGCGCAACGGTTTGATCGTCGCTCAGCAGATGTGGGTGAATCACCTTGATGGCGACGGTGCGGCCCAGGGTGCTCTGCTCGGCGCGGTACACGCGGCCCATGCCGCCGACACCGACGATCTCTTGCATGACGTAGGAGCCGCCAATGGTGCGTCCAACGAGTGGATCCGTCGAAGCTCCGGACTCTTTGAGCAAGAGTGCTCCGCACGAAGCGCAAAAGCGGTCTTCAAGACTGGAGGCTGATCCGCACTGGTGGCAGAGACGCACCGCCGGACAATACACCATTCAGGTACGCCTCACGTACGGAAGATCGATTGATTTGTTTACGTCGCCAGAATCCGCCACCCGCCTTGACGCGGACGCGCGGGCCTTGACGAACGCTCGTGAGCACGCTCCGATGTATCCGTGGCGAGCGATTTCGCGGAGTCGAGTGCTCCAGAGCTTTCAGGAGAACCGCCGAAGGGCGCTGGCGATACGAAGGCCCTCCTATGGGTGGGTGCTGTCGCGCTCAACCTTTGGCTCGTCGCCGTGGCCATTCCAGGTCTGCGTGCGCAGTCCGAATCGTCCATCGTCGAAATTGCGTTCGCTGCCCTTACTCTTTTTGGGGTGGGTGTTGCCGCATACAGCGCCAGGGAGCGGCGCAGTGCCTTGCTCCTCGTCGCGTTTCCAACACTTACCTTTGTCCACCTCGCCGCGGGGTTTGGCGCCCAAGACGGCTTCGCCCTCATCGCGACGAGCGGCGCCATGGCGGCCTATGTGGCGACGGCCTCGGTGTTTGGCTCCCGACCAAGCTGGCGAAGCGTACATGTGCGCACACTCGGCGAACGTCCCCCGGGAAAGGAAGCCGCGCGGCGTGCGGGGCTTCGTCGTTTCGTCACCGCGCTCGTGGCTATCGCGTCCTTTGTCGTTGGCGTGGTTGTTCCTGCTCTGGGCTTCGACGATGCGAGCTGGAACGAAAACGCGAGGCCAGCGGCACGTGCTCTTGTCGCCGTCATGAGCGGCCTGGTCGCGACGCTCATGCTCGCCGCTTTCGCAGGTCCCGCCGCACGCCGTCGCCGTCGCGGCTCGTCGACGGCGGAACGTCGAAGCCGTCGCGTCGGGATGCTCCTCACGGTGGCCATCTTCGGCGCGTTCCTGGCGTTCGTCATCTCTCGCTGAGCGCAGAGCACGACAGCACCGGCCGAGCGCCTGGTTTGGCGTCGAGAGCCTACTCGGCGCTCTTCACCACGGCTTCGTAGTCGGCGCGGAGGGAGTCGACTTGGGCGAGCAATGACGCGCGCTGGCCCAGGAGCGCACGGACTCGTCGTTTTTGCGTTCGAAAGAGCACGCCAAAGAGGATGCGTCGACGCATCTGCTGCAGCGTGCGCCGATAGCGCATGAACCACACGCCGCTCGTCGCGACGACAAAGAGGTAGAGCGCCGTGACGAGCCAGGAGCCGGACCCATGCCAGGCGATGGCGCCGAAGGCGAAGTAAGCGGCGCCGAAGAAACCGAGCCCACCTCCGAAGGCGCGAATCGCCATCATCGCTTCTTCCGGCGCCGCCAGGGCGAAGCGGCGCGTCAGCCGAAAAGGGACGAAGTTGTGAATCAACCCGTAGAGCGCGATGGGCGAGAGGAAGACGGCGTAGAGCATGAGCCAGATGCTCTGCCGCCTCGTCGAGAGCGTCTCGGCATTGCGCTCGGCGAAGTCCTCTCGCAGGCGTAGTCGCTCGAGGTGGGTCTGGTAACGGCTCAAGTCTTCTTCGAGTTTTTGGAGTCGTTCGGGTTCGTGCTCTTGGAAGTGTTCTGCCGCGTCAGCGATCCACTGTTTGACCTGGAAACGTTCTTCCAAGGGGGCCTTTTGTTTTCCGCGTCCAAGTACGCGCTGGGTCAGGCGTTCGTCGAAGGTTCGGAGGTCGAGGCTCGGCGCGATTTCGTCCGCGATGCGCTCGCCGGCGAGGGCGTCGATGGCTTCGACGAGGTCTACCGCGTGTTCGTCTACGTGTGTCGCGACGCTGCGCATTGCGTCCTGAAGGCGGTCGGTGACTTCGCGCGCGGCGGCGCTTGGGTCTTCGGCGTAGCGCGCTTCGTAGGCGCGTAGCTCGATGGGCTCGCCGAAGCGAACGAGGACCTTGGACAGAAAGCGGTCGCGGTCTTCGTAGTTGAGGCCCACGGGAATGATGCGTAGGTCGAGGGCGAAACCCGCCGCCGCTTCCGCGCCGAGACCGATGCGCGCGCAGCCGGTCTTGATGTCGCGGACAAAACGAGTGGGCGCGTTCTGACCTTCGGGAAAGATGCCGAGGACATCGCCGCCCCTGAGGAGCTCGTAGGCGGCGGCGAAGGCGTCGTCGTTGGACATCGACGCCGACGGGTCTTTCAGATCTTGGCGGCGCCGGATTGGAATCGCTCCGGCGCCACGCAAGAGCGCACCCACGACGGGGTTTTTGAAGAGCCCACTGCGCGCCAGGTAGTGAATCGTTCTCGGAACCTCACTCCCAAGGACCAAGGTGTCCATGATGGAGTTTGGGTGGTTGGACGCGAAGATCGTCGCCCCATGCGCCGGAATATTGCTCTCACCGCTCGTCTGGATGTCCAGGAAGAAGAAACGAATCCCGCGGCGAAAGGCTCGTCTGAGGGATGAATAGAGCCAAGGCACACGGAAGCCTATCGCCCGCGGCTGCAAAGCTCCACGAAATCGCTCCGCCGACGTTCAACCTCGTCAACCTAAGCTCCGCAACCTGCTAGTGTCCGCCGCTATGAAAAGCGTCGATGTTGGAGAGCGGTTTGGGCTTGGGGATCTAGAGGCGATCGCCCGCGGCGAGGCGCTGCTGGTGTTTAGGGATGAAGCTCGGCAACGCGTGCGGGCAGCCAACGCGTTCGTGCGAAGCCTCGCCCAAAAAGGCAACGCGGCTCCCAACGTGTACGGCGTGAACACGGGCTTCGGCGCCCTCGCGGAGACGCGTATCGATGAAGGTGAGATCGAGACCCTTCAGCACAACCTTCTGCGCAGCCACGCGTGCGGCGTCGGCGCCGACCTGCCGAGGGACTCCGTGCGGGCGATGATCGCGCTCCGCGCTCAGGTGCTCGCCCTCGGTCACTCCGGCGTTCGTGAGGTGGTCATCGAGCGACTGCTCTCGCTCTTGGAAAAGGATGTGCTGCCTCGCGTTCCCGCTCAGGGTTCCGTCGGCGCGAGCGGCGACTTGGCGCCATTGGCGCACTTGGCGCTGGTTCTCATCGGCGAAGGGGAAGCCGACTTTGAGGGCGTGCGCAGCAGCGGCGCTGATGCGCTTCGTCGCGCCGGCATTGAGCCCATTCGTCTACAGGCCAAAGAAGGTTTGGCGCTCATCAACGGAACACAGCTCATGCTCGCCATCGGCGGCCTTGCTGTGGTTCGCGGTCGAAGGCTCTGTCAGATGGCCGACGTGATGGGCGCCATCAGCCTCGACGCCTTGCAGGGTTCGGCGCGACCTTTCGATGAACGTATTCAGTCCGTGCGCCCCCATCCAGGGCAGGCGGCGAGCGCCGGGAACTTGCGTAAGCTCCTCGCGCAGAGCGACATCATGGAGAGTCACCGCGACTGCAAGAAAGTGCAGGACCCGTACTCGCTTCGTTGCATGCCGCAGATTCACGGCGCGAGTCGGGATGCGTTGGAGTTCGCGTGGAACGTTTGTGAACGCGAGATCATGGCGGCGACGGACAATCCGCTCATCTTTGTGGATGAAGCCGCGGAGCATGGTGCGGAGGTCATCAGTGGCGGGAACTTCCATGGGCAACCTTTGGCCATCGCTTTGGATACAGCGGCGATGGCCATCGCTGAGCTCGCCAACGTCTCCGAGCGCCGAATCGAGCAGCTGGTCAACCCGGCGATGTCGAGCGGCCTTCCGCCCTTTTTGGGAACACGAAGCGGCCTCGACTCCGGATTCATGATGGCGCAGGTCACCGCCGCGGCGCTGGTGAGCGAAAACCGTGTGCTCTGTCATCCTTCGTCGACGGATTCGATACCGAGCTCTGCGGGCAAAGAGGACCACGTATCCATGGGCAGCATCTCGGCGCGCCACGCAGCCCGCGTGGCGGACCACGTCGAGATTGTGCTCGGCATCGAAGGCCTGGTGGCCGCGCAAGGCGTTGACCTGCGCGGCCTCGCGCCTGGTCTTGGAGTGCGTGCGGCGCATGCATGCATTCGGACGCGGGTCCCGAAGCTCGACGGGGACCGAACGCTGCATCCAGACATGGAGGCGGTACGCGCGCAGATCGCCGACGGGAGTCTTCAAGCCGCCGTCGAAGGCGCGATCGGTACGCTGCTGTGAAGCGAACCCTGGCGCTGGCCTTGTTGGCGCTAGTTCTGCTCCGGTCTGGGCCCGCGTCTGCTCAGGCCCAGGAAGCAGCGGAGCCGGGGCCTGTCGCCGAGACGGGCCCGGACGCCAGCGACGGAGAGCCTGAGGACGCCGTCGTCTCGGGCGAGGGAGTTCCTGCGGGAGACCCGCTCGCCGCTCCTGATGAGGACGCTTCTGTTCCGAGTGAGGACACGAGCGATGAATACGTCCTCGGTGAAAGCACGCTCCACTTGGACATGCCGACGTCGCCGATGTCGATGGAGAGTCTCCAAGGAAGCGATGGGAGCACCGACGCGACAGTCGTCATGCATCACGATTTAGAACTCGCGCTCCGTCTTCCTACGTACGACTTTGACGGCGTCTCGTTCATCAGCGCATCGCGTTCGCTCATCACCGCGGTCCTCGAGACCTACTGCGCCGCGGGCCTGCTCTTCCCCGGCGACGACGGATACGACGTCGGCGAAGTGCTCCTCGGTGCCGGCTGTCTCCTCGGCGCCACGACGCTCTACATCATGGGCATTCGGAAGTTGATGCATCCGAGCGAAGAGCGACGCGCCATCGAGCGACTCGCTCGTTTCGAAGCACTTCGCAATGGCGAAGGCGTCAGCGACGAAGACGTCGCCATGTTCGAGAACGAACTGCATTCCGCGGCTCGTCGCGACCGCCGCCGCCGCATCATCGAGATCATCTTCGGTGGTCTCAACATCGTCGCGACGGCGACCATCGCTGGCCTCACGGCGCGTGGGCGAATCGACAGCACCGTCGGCACCAGCATTGCCACTGGGACCGGCGCGCTCGGCGTGCTGAGTCTCTCGTCGATCTTTGTGCGCTCGCCTTCGGAGCGCGCGTGGAGCGGGTACGAGGCGCGCTAGTCGTGGCTCACAAGCCACTCGTGGAGCGTCGGCCAAACTTCGTCCGGTGCTCGCTCACCCATGATCAGGTCGAAGTGACCGTAGTCGTCGCGCTGACCGTACTCTTTGCCAAAGGCTCGCGCTTCTTGGGCATGGCGCGCTGAGGCTTCGGGGTCGCATTGGGGGTCAGCGCTTCCGGAGAGCGCCAGGGTGGGTGTCGCGCCGGGGAGTTCTTGCGCGAAGCTTCGCTCACCGTCGCGGAGGCCGCCTTTGCCGAAGCAGGTCGCCAGGTCGCGCAGGACTGGTGAGCTTACCGAGTGGAGACCCACGGCGGTGAGACGCCGGTAGAGTTCGCGGTCGACGTTGGAGTGGTGAACGTTGACGGCGTCGATGGCGTTGGGAACGGCGAGGGCGACGGGCGCCATCGCGGCGGCGAGGGCGCCGAGGGGAACGGAGGACATCAGGCGAGTCAGGGGGAGGGCGCGGCTCACGCCGTGGAAGACGCTCGGCGTTCCGCTGTAGTCGATGGCGGACGCGATGGTCGTCATGGAGCGGAAACGTGTCTCGCCGCCGGCAAGACGCGCGAGGCCTGCGATGCCGCCCATGCTGTGACCGACCCAATGCACTTCATTCGCGCCCAGAGCGTCGTGGAGCGCTTCGAGTGCCGCAGGCAGGTCGCGATTGGCGTAGTCGAAGAGCCCCCAGCCATAGCGGAGTCCCCCTTGGCCGGCCTTCTGGCTCCGTCCGTGACCACGAAACTCCAGACAGTAGACGTCAAAGCCGAGCTCACTGAGCCAGCGCGCGAGGCTCGTTTGTGGGGAGAGATCCCACGAGAAACGATTGGCACCGAGGCCATGGCACAAGATGACGGGGTGGCGCCGTGATGGGCGTCGTCCGTAGCGCGTGAGGGCGACCTCCACTTGGTCTTCGGTGGTGGCGAAGAGCACGCTTCGAGCGCGCTCCGCGGCGTTCCAGCGGGCGAGGTGTCGAAGGCGTCCTCGGCTTAGCCAACGGTTCATTCGCCGGCCGCGGGCAAACACGCTGCCCTCGTCGTCGCCGTTGCTCAAAGTGTGCAGCGTCATGCGCGCTCTTTCCGGAGATGTGCGCGAAGCGCATCGATAACGGGAGGGGGCGCGTCCATCGGCGCGCCATCACGCTCGAAGGCCTGGGCGGTCTGCGTGACTTCGTTTTGAGCGCCGCCATCGGCATACTCGTGGGACCAGGAGTACCAGCGGAGGGAGTCGCCACGCGCCTCGACGGCGTGGTAGCCACCGACCTCGCCGGAGTTCCAGCGCCATGTCTTGGAAGGCTGGTTTAGGAAAGCTTTTAGGGCGTCGCGGTTCACGCTCGTGTGGCCCCTGAAGTCTTATCCCTCACGGAGAAACCTCAGCTGGCTCCGTTTGTTCCGTCTGTTCCGTCTGCGCGGCGTTGGCGCTTCGATCGGCGAGGGTCTCGGTGGCGATCCAGCCCACGTGCGCCGCAAAGGCAAGGCAAAGAAGGAGGCCACCTAGTCGGCCGACACGGCCCCGCTTGGGCGCGAGGGCGAGGAGCCAGAAGAGCGCCAGCACCCCCATCATCACGGGGCCGTCGCGCGTCAGGACGCTCTCTTCGACGGGGCCGGGATGAATCAGGCCAGGCAGGCCCAGGACGCCGAGCGTGTTGAAGAGGTTTGAGCCGATGATGTTGCCAACGGCGATGTCGTGTTCGTTGCGCCGCGCCGCGACGACGGTCGCCGCGAGCTCAGGAAGGCTCGTGCCGAAGGCGACGACGGTGAGGCCGATGACCGACGACTCGACGCCGGCGTACTCTGCGACGAAGACGGCGCCATCGACGAGAATCTTGGCGCCGACCAAGAGGACTGCGAGCCCGGTCGCGAGCCACACGAGGGCACGCTTCGTCGTCATGTCTTCCGGGAGGTCTTCGAGGCCCTCGGGCTCAGCCTTCTCCTTGATGCCCTGACGCACCACGAGGCCGATCATCAAGAAAAGACCGCCGAGCAAGAGTCCGCCATCGAGGCGGTTCAGGTCGCCGTCGAGGAGGAGGAGCATCGTGAGCCCCATCACCCCCAGAAGGATCGGCGTGTCGATGGCCATCACCTTTCGATGGACCGTCAAGGGTCGAACGATGGTCGCGATTCCGAGAACGAGCGCGACGTTCGTGATGTTGGAACCGAGGGCGTTTCCGACGCTCATGCCGGGGGCGCCTTCGAGGGCGGCGAGGCTCGAAACCAGTAGCTCAGGCGCCGAGGTGCCGAAACCGACGATGGTCAGGCCGATCACCAGCGGCGAAACCCCGAAGCCCTTTGCGCAGCCGGCGGCGCCAAGGACAAAGCGGTCCGCGCCCCAGACGAGCATGACGAATCCAGCCAAAATGGCCGCTATGGGAAGAATAAGCTCCAGAATTCTAGGTCCGCGCTAGTGAGTACACGCTAGGAAGCGGTGACTTTGAGCCAGAGATAGCAAAGCGCAAACGCTCCTTGGATGGCCACCCCGGCGAGGCTCGCTTGGAGAAGGCGCTTTGAGGGCCGGCCTTCGCCATGAAAAGGCGTCTGAGTCATGGCTCGGTGGTTGAGGAGCGAGAGGATAGGCGCTGTCAGAAAGCTCAGCGTCGTGGCTAGATCGACCATGGCTTTGAGGGATGAGAGGGCAAAGGCCAGAACGCCCAGGCTTCCACACGCCAGTAGCAACATGGCGATCCAGTAGGCGCGGCGGCTCTTCGCGCCCTCGGTGCGCTCCTCAAAGGGGGTCTCCGGCTCAGCAAAGCGCTCGACGAGAACCGAAAGTGCCCGGGGGAATCCATCGAGCACCGTCAACGTGGTGGAGAACATCACCAGGAGCGCCGCCGTCGCGATAAGGGGCCGGCTCCATCCGCCCAAGGTGTCCGCATAGAGCTGGACGAGTTGCGCGCCGAAGGCACCAGCTCCGCCCTCCAGCTCCTGTCCGCTCAAGACCGCCGCGCCAAGAATCACGAAGCAGAGCGCAAGCATCACCGTGCCGCCATACCCGATGTGGAAGTCGAGCATGCTGTCGCGGTAGGAGAGAGTGCCGCGTTCTTTGGCTTTCGCGAGGGTCCACAAGGACTGCCAAACGGACACGTCGATGGCGCTGGGCATCCACCCGATGAGCGCCGCGACGAAGAGCACATCGGGGACCGACCAAGCGCCGAAGTCCGGCCAGAGCGAGACGTCGCTGAGTTTCGGCACCGCCATGATCGTCGCCATGAGCGTCGCCACGGTGAAGATGGCCACGGCGACTTTGGTGACGCGGTCGAGCCACTTGTATTGGCCGACGCCGAGGAGCGCGCCGCAGAAGACGAGAAGCGCCGCGCTGGCGATGATGGGCGAGACGCTAAGCCCCGTGATGTGGATCAGCAGCCCGGCGGTGACGACGGTGACGGCTGCTTGCACCGTCCACATGGTGGCGAGCGTCAGCAGCAAATAGAGGACGAGGGCCGGGCGCCCCTGGCGTCGATACCCTTCCAAGAGGGACACGCCGCTTGCTGATGCGTAGTGCGCGCCGAAACGGAAGGCCGGGTACTTCACGAGGTTCGCCACGAGCACGAAGGCGACGAGGGAGAGGCCGTACGTAGCACCGGCGCGTGTCGATTGCACCAGGTGGCTGACACCCACCGCCGCACCCGCGAAGATGAGACCCGGGCCAAGGGCTGCCAATAACGAACGGCGGGCGGGTGGAGTGACGCTCATGTTCGTGTCCTCGGCGGTCGAACGTGCACTTGAGCGCGCGGACGAAAACGAGGTGACGTCATCGTCGCTTGATGCCGGGGCCGGTGATCTCGTCCCATGAAGGGAGCTCGCCGTTGGGACCCACGCTCACGACGCGCTGCCGGATCACGACGCGCGTGACGTGAGACGTTTCGGAAACGCGGAGTCGGCTGCCGAGGCCTGTCGCGAACACGGCCGCGCCTCCGATCTCCGGAAAGGGGTGGCTCACCTCGACAATGAGCCCAGACTCATTACGGCGTTGGCCGCCGACGAGTCGCGCGCCGAGGCTGGCGTGCTCCGTGTTGACGACGCCGTCGTTGCGGTTTCGAACCTCGATGCATTTCAAGTCTGGACCGAGCCCGTAGATGCGGTTTCGCGTCCAGAGTTCGACGGCGACCCAAGGGCCGTCGAGGAGCCCGGGCTCGCCTACCTCGCGGCGAACGTCGATGTCGACGGGAGCGCCGCTGGGCGTGCTCGCTCGGCTTGGCGTCGCCGGCGCGGGGGGGATTGCGGCCCCCGCCAAGGGAGAAGCGGGCGAACGGCTCTGCGCCACCGGTCCTTCCAGCGCTTGGCGTTCCGGGCTGTCGGGGTCGCGAAAGCCGTGTTTGGTGTCCCGTTTTGGCACGGCCGCTACCCTAGCACTCTCGGGCGCAGCGCCGAAGCACCAGCATGAAGTTGTTCGCGGGCATCGCGACCCGTTCCTCGAGCTCCAGACCGTGCGCGCGGGCCATCGTTTCGAGATCTTCGACGGAGCGAAGGCCCCAAGCCGGGTTTCGACTCCGCAGCGACGCATCGAAACGCGCGTTGCTCTCGGCCGTATGCTCTCCGTCGACGAGGTAGGGCCCATACGTGATCAGAGGCGCGTGGGCAGGGAGCAGCATGGCGGCGCCCTTCATGAGCGCCTCGCTCGCTTCGATGGGCGAGATATGAATCATGTTGGCGCATAGAACGGCGTCCGCCTGGGTCACGGGCCAGGGCTCGCGCACATCGAGGCGAAGGGGCGGCAGCATGTTTGCGGGGCCTTCGTTTTGCCACGCGCGAATGCTCGCAAGGTTCTCTTCGTCCAGGTCCGTCGCTTGCCAAGTCCAGGTCGGCACCGCGCTCGCGAAAGCGTGGGCGTGCTGCCCGGAGCCGCTGGCGATCTCCACGACGCGTGCTTCATGAGGGAGTACCCGCTGGAGCACCCCAAGGATCGCATCGCGGTTTCGTTCCGGCGCCGGCCAAACTTTCTTCATCGGCGCCGCCGAGTCCAGCGCCGCCGAGTCCAGCCGAGTGCGAAGAATGCGAGGAACGCGAAGGTGCTGCCGCTTTCAGGGGCGCCGATGGCACAGCCCGCACATCCACCTCGTGGCTCGACAGGGATCGCACGGGGAGGTGGCTGGGGGTGTGTCTCGGGCTCCGCAACGGGCTCGGGCTCGGGCTCGGGCTCGGGCTCGGGGTCCGGGAGGATGCCTACGTTGGGCTCCACAGCGGCCGTCGCCGTGACGGAAAGGAAGCGCTGGTCGGCTTCGACGACGGCTTGTGTGAGATCGACGGCCGTCGCGCTCCGGGGGGCAAGCGCCGAAGGGGGAGAGGTGGGCGGCGGTGTGCTCCCGCCGCCACGAGGTCCGCCCCAGCGTCCGCTGATAGGGTTTGCGCAGGCGACCGGGCCTTCCCATGGGTTGAGCATGACGTAGCGGCCTTGAAAGTTGTTGTAGGCCGAGCCCGCGGCGGAGTGTTGCTCTTGAAGCTTGCCGTCGGTGTCAGGGGTGCCGCGTCCGCCGATGATGGGCGGCGCTTCGCGGAACACGAGGTCGCGTGACGCACCTTCGGGGCCGTAGCGATGGTGAAGTCGCGTGAGCACCCAGTCGTTGACGCGGCCTCGGCTATTGTGCCTGCCGCCAAGGATGTTCGGCGGCATCACGTCGCTACCGAGGAGCCGGAGTTCGTTCGGGCGAAGCGCGGGTTCCGGGCAGGGGTCGCAGGACATCGCCGACCAGCTGTACTCCGTGACGACGGCGCCGGGGTTCTGCTCCGTGACGCGATCGAAGATGGAGCGATAGAACGCGCCGAAGTTCTCACGTGTGTTGTTTGCCACGACGAGGTTGGTGGGGATGGTGACGTTTGGGTAGTTCGCTGCTTCGTAGCGCGTACCTCGGGCGAGGATATGAACGATCAGGTTCTGGGTGCCACGAGAGTTCAGCAAGCCGAGCCGAATCGGCAGCGCGAGACGTTCGTCATCGTAGTGAAAACGTAAGGGCGAGAGGAGCGCGCGACCTTCGGAGAAGGTGACTCGCGCCGGGTCCACTTTCGCCACGAAAAACTTCGTGCCTAGCTGTACGTACGGAGCGAGGGTCTGTCCCGCACCGGCGGGGATATTGTAGTCCTCCTGGACGAGCCATCGCTCGAGTCCATTGGACTCGTCGGCGCTGAGGACCACGATGTCGTACTCGCCAACGGCGAACTCTGCTTCGACAGTCACGCCGGTTGCACTGTCGCGCCGGCGCGCGCTGGGCATGCTCATCGGGCGCCGGCCGCCACGGGCGAATCGTCGCACCGGCGGCGGGGGCGCGCACGGGTCCTGCTCCCAGTACTCGACGAGACGCGGCGCCGCCAAGCGGTCGACGCGCTGAAACACGTTCGCGGGAAGGGTGCGTACGTTCTCTTCCTGGAGAACTTCAGGCACGGGAATCACGAGCGCGAAGCCCTCGGGCGGGCCTTCGTAGGTGTTCTGCATTGAGAGAACCGTGCGCGTGCCGTCACGCATGAGCACGACCATCGTCGCGTCGTTGTAGAGTGACGCGTCGGCGCCGCCTACATAGAAGCCGCAGAAGGCCGACGCTTCGTGAGGCGTCAGCGCGACGGAAAGGGCGCAGAGCCCCAAAATCGAGTACAGACGAGTGGAAGCATGCATAGCGTCAGAGTTCACCACAGGGGCCGGAGGAGAGCAATCGTGGCGCTCTACGCGCTGCTCGTCTGCTCTGCGTGCGCCGCGCCTAGGGCGAGCGTTGAATCGCAGCCCACGACGCCGGCGCCGCAAGAGACCACCGAGGCGAGGCCCCCACACGTGGAGGTCGAGGTGCCACTAGCGCCGCCGGAGCCGCCGGCACGAGCGCCGCTCCCGCGTGAGACGAAGCGCCCAGCACTCGCCCTCGGCGCACAACACAGCTGTCTCCTCAGCGCCCAGGGAGAGATCTTCTGCTGGGGCGCGAACCGCTTCGGTCAGCTCGGGCATGGCGGGGAAATGGGGTACCGCGAGTTTGAAACGCGGCCCCAGCGTGTAGGCGAAGGCTACATTCGGATCGCCGGCGGAACGTGGAACACGTGTGGGCTGCGCGAGGATGGACAGGTGGACTGCTGGGGCCACGGCGGCTTCGGGCAGCTCGGCGGGGAGCGCCTCGACAGCCCCTCACCTCTGCGTATGGACGTCGACGATGTCGTAGAGATGGCGGTCGGAGGCGGGCATATTTGTTTGCTCCGCCGAGACTCGACCTTGTGGTGCCGCGGCGACAACGCCATGGGCCAACTCGGACTCTCCGAGCGCGGCGCGCACCCTTCTTTTGAGAACGTAGGCTTCGCGGATTCTGTGTATGCCGGGCGAGCTCATACCTGCGTTCGTGACGGCGCGGAACTCTCGTGTTTCGGTGAGAACCTCGACGCGCAGCTCGGTAGCGGAGAGCGCAGTGACGCGCAGTATTCCCGCACCCCGGTTTTGTCAGTTGGAGCAAGCGAGACGTACCGCGGTTTTGCGCTTGGCGGCGGACACTCCTGTGTTGTCCGCGGCGACCACGGATACTGCTGGGGCCGAAACGACAGCTTCCAGCTCGGCGCCGCCGCCACCGAAGACGAAGGGCCCACGCGTTACGTTCCGGCCCCCTTCGACGTGGGCGTCGTCGACGAGCTCGCGCTGGGCGCTCGTTTTACCTGTGCCCTCGCCGAGGGCCGCGTCCAGTGCATGGGCCTTGGTCACCGCGGCCAGATTGGCGACGGAGGCCGACGTATGCGTCGAACGTGGACACGAGTCCCGAACCTGCGCGACGCCTCCCATGTCGCCACGGGCGCTGAGCACGCGTGCGCCGTCTCCAGGGGAAGCGTGCGTTGCTGGGGTTCAGGTCGCCGCGGTCAGCTCGGCGACGCCCACTCGGAAGATCGCGCGCGGCCCGTTCGTGTCGTCGGGCTTCGACGCGACCAGCTTCAAGCTGAGTGAGTGTTTCTTCTTGGGCCTAGCCGTGGCTCTGAATCACCGCCGCCACGCTCAGCGTCGCAGATGAAGCACTAGGTTCGTTCGAAGGTCTTTCACCCCGTACACGTCTTCGTATCCGACTACCTCGTATCCGCGTCGAAGGTAGAAGTTGCGATTGTCTGGAAACGCAGAGCGCGCCGAACACTCAACGCGCGCGCATCCGGCGTTCGCTGCGTGTGCTTCGACGGCGTCCAGGAGCGTGCCGGCGTGACCGCGCCTTCGCCTCCCCGGCAGCACGCACAGTCTTGTGAAGTACAAGCTTCGGCCTTCGAGGCGATAGCGACAGGCTCCAACGACGTGGTCGCCGTCGTCGCTGACGAGAAGGAGCACGCCGGCGTCGATGGCGGCGGCGGCTTCGTCCCAGCTCTCGCGCAACGCCGAGGAGGGGTAGGGACACGTCGCGGTCTCGGCGAAAGCGGCGCGCGTGAGCGCTTGAAGGAGACCCGCTTCGCCCGGAGTCGCGCGCCGGATCACTTGCGTTCGTATCGCGGAAGAAGCACCCGCATCGTGGTTCCGACGCCGACTTCGCTTTCGACGATGAGCGTTCCTTTGAGCCGGGTCACGAGGTGTTTTACCAGCGGGAGCCCGAGCCCCGCGCTGTCGAGTCGCGTCGTGAATCCGGTCTCGAAGGCGCGCTGTTGGGCGGGCCCGTCAAGTCCCTCGCCGTCGTCTTGAATTCGAAGGTCAAGTTCATCTCCCTCGCGGACCGCGGTGACCCGGACGGGGCCCTTCGTGGACGCGTCGAGGGCGTTCTCGATGAGGTTCGACGCGATCGCGCGAAGATCTCGGGTCCGGGCGAAGACGCGCAGGTCGTCGTCGATGATCGCGCGGACGCCAATGCCTCGCGCCTTGGCGCGTGCGCTCGCCTCCATCACCACGCTGCGTAGAATCGGCGTCGCGTTCACACCGCCGGGCGGGGGCGGTTCGGTGCCAGCTCCTTCATCGCGTCGCTGGACTTTGTACATCAGCGCCTGCGTCGTCACATCAAGCTGCTCTAAGAGCGATTTTCGCTCGCTGTCGTGAAGCGTCTCGACGGCTTGGCGGATGAGGTCGTGCAGTCGCATGAGCTGGGAGGCGATGGAGTCGACGAGATCTTCGCTCGTGTCCTTGGCTTTGTCTGGGAGCAAGAGAACGCGCTGGTCGTCGTCGTCATCGAGGGAGAACACGCGCACGCCCTCTTCCTCGAGGTAGGCGTGTCCGGCCTCCGTGGCGTCTTGCTCCAGCCGCTTGAGTAAGTCGCCGTCGAGGCTCACGCCAACGAGCTCTTCAATAGCGGCTCGAAGGTCGCCTCCGTAGTCTACGCCCAAGGCGTCGATGGCGGGCGCTGAGATCGGCGTGACGTTTTGCCCGCGAACTCGGAGATGGAAGAGCGAGAAGGCACGGGCGATGCGAAAGTCGATGCGTTGAGCGACGCCCAGTGGTTCCGTCGGCGGGCGCGTCGCCTCCAAGATTTGCTCGATGAGCTTGTCTGGGACGCCGGCTTTCTTCGCCGCTTGGATCTTCTCTCGCACAATCTCTCGCTTGCCTGCCTGGCTGACGGAGAGAAGTTGCTCGAGGGCGACGAATGCCTCGTTCATGATCAGAAGATAGCGCGAGACAGCGCGTGCTCGTCAAGAAGTGCGGGTTAGCGAGCTGCAGCGCCTCGAGCCGGGAAGCCAAAGCTGGTGAGCAAGCGAATGGTCCCGCGTTCCGAGTCGATGGCGTAGAGTTCACCGCCGCAGGAGAAGCCGTAGAGGTCGCTTCCGAAGGCGGCGAGTCCCCACAAACAGGTCTGGCCCAGCATGCCGATGATCTCGCCGCGCCCATCCGGCATGATCTCGCAGAGCGCGTTCGTCGCGGTCATGCTGGCCGGGTTGTCGGAAATGGTCGCGAGGAGGCGAGAGCCGACGAAGGCGATGTCGCCGGAAGATACCCAACCTGGGGGGAAGCGTCCGACGACCTCTTGGCGTCCGCTCCCGATCTCGTATCGCACGACCTCGTCGTCGAGGGCCGCGCCGTAGAGGGCGCCGTCGGGTCCGATGTCCAGGGCGACAAGCTCGCGGGTCGTCGGGATGATGAGCTCGGCGAAACCGCGGAACCGGTCGTAGGTGTAGATTCCCGCGAAGTCGACGGCGTAGAGAGTACCGTCGGGGCCCAGCGCGATGTCCGTGAACACGGGGAAGTTCGCGACTCGTTCCGAGCGACCCGAAGGGAGGTCGACGGACCAGAGGCCAAACTCATCGTGAACAAAGGCACGGGCAATGCAGCCGGCGTCTACGTCGCAACGAGTGCTCACCGGACACAGCGTATCGTCCGGTTGGTGAGTGCAGCCGATGGGTTCTTCGCAGACATCGACGGTGCACTCGATGCCGTCGTCGCACGGAACAGGGGTGCTCACGCAGCCCGACGCGAGATCGCAGCGCTGAGCGGAGCATTGGAGGTCGAGCTGGCACAACCCGTTGTCGGCGGCGTACACACAGCTGCCACGACGACATTCCGCGACGGCGCAAGAGACGCCATCCATGCAGTCTTGCGCTCGAAAGCACTCAGGCGCCGAGCCGTCGAGGTCAAAGTCGTACTCTTCTAAAGGAGTCTTCGAGCCGCAAGCGAGAGCGAACGACGCGAGGAGCAGAGCTGCGTATCGGGCGCCGCGCCAAGGACCCCTAGCCATACGCTCGGCGGGTTGCGCTATGGTCAGAGTGCTTCGATTTCGCTGTCCGCGAAGCGATGAACTGTGGTGCATTTTTGATCGCAGGGGACGAGTGAAGGCTTGCTCCGGCCGCAACGCAGCCGGGCGTAGTTATGATGTGTCCTAAGCTTCGGTCCGGCGGAGAACCGTCATCCAGTAGTCGAGGTCGAGGACAACGTTCTCGTGCCAGCGTTCTTTCTCGCCCACCATCACACGGCGTGGGGGAGGCGAAGCCGGGTCGATGTTCTTGTAACCATTCAGGCGGCAGCGAACGAAACCAACGTCGCTACGACCCGGGGCCTCCGCCGTCTCAAGGATCTCCGTGCGCGCATAGAGGGTGTCTCCACCGAAGGTCGGCGCCGAGTGCGTGCCGCCGTTGAACCCGGCGATTCCCACCGCGTTCTCAAGGCCGGCGAAGGCGAGGGCGTGGCAAACACTCATCACGTGTCCGCCGTACATGAGCCGCCGGCCGAAGCGCGACTCGCTCATGCCGTGGCCATCGAAGTGAACCTTCGCGGTGTTCTGGTAGAGCCTCGTTGCGCTCATATGGTCGGCGTCTTCGATGGTCATGCCGCCGGCGTGAGCGAGCTCTTGCCCCGCTTCGTAGTCTTCGAAGAAACGCGCGCCGCCGGTCTCGTAGAGTTCGCCGACGGGCGCTTCGAAGCCCGCCGGGATGACGAGCTCGTCCACGGTGAGCGCCGCCTTCGTTTTCGGCGGCGAGGCGACGGGCGCTGGCGAGGAAGGGTCGCGCTTATGAACCATCACCCAGCGGACGTAGCGAAGCACGGCCTCGCCGTCTTGGTTGAGGCCCGTCGTCTCGACCCAAACGATACCGGTCTTGCCGCTCGAGTTCTCTTTCACGCCGAGGACCTTGGACTCCGCGCGCAGCGTGTCACCGGGATAGACGCTCTTTAGGAAAACCAGCTCGGCATAACCAAGGTTGGCGACGGCGTTCAGGGAGATGTCTCCGACGCTCTTTCCGAAGACCATGTGAAAGACGAGAAGGTCGTTCACAGTCTCACGTCGGAGGCCCAGCCGCTGAGCGAAGGTCGACGCGCAATGAAGCGGTCGGCGGTCGCCGGTGAGGGCCACGTAGAGCGACTGGTCGCCCTCCGTCACCGTCCGCGGAATTGCGTGTTTCAACGTGAGGCCCGGATGAAAGTCCTCGAAGAAGTTACCGTTCGTCTCGGCCATCGTTCTCGTTCCTATTCCTCAAGCAGACGGCGCGCGACGACGTGCGCCTGAATCTCGTTGGCACCTTCGAAGATCGAAAGCACGCGGGCGTCGACGAGGAGACGTGACGCTGTGTATTCGATGGCGTAGCCGTTGCCACCGTGAATCTGCACGTTCGCGTCTGCGCATTCCCATGCCGCGCGCGTCGCGAGGAGCTTTGCCATGCCCGCTTCAAGGTCGCAGCGCTCGTCGGAGTCCTTGCGTCGGGCGCTAAAGAACGCGAGCTGTCGCGCCGCCTGAACGCGCGCCACCATGCGGCCAATCTTTCGTGCCACGCGAGGGAACTCGAAGATGGGGCGTCCAAACTGAATCCGCTCTTGCGCGTAGAGTAAGGCGTCGTCGAGGGCCGCTTGGGCAACACCGACGCCGCGCGCTGCGGTCTGAATGCGCGCGCTCTCAAAAGTCTTCATGAGCTGCTTGAACCCGGCGCCTTCTTGCCCGCCGAGGAGCGCGTCGCCCGGCACCTTGAAGCCGTCGAAGCTCAGCTCGTACTCCTTCATGCCGCGGTAGCCGAGGACCGCGATCTCTGTACCTTCGAGCCCTTCGTCGACGAACTCAGGTTCTCCGGGCGCAGGGGACAAACGTGTCTTCGGCGCGAGGAACATGCTCAGGCCCTTGTAGCCCGTCTCTTCATCTGAGGTTCGGGCGAGGAGCGTCATCAAGTCCGCACGAACGGCGTGGGTGATCCACGTCTTTTGTCCACGAACCAAGTAGCTGCCATCGTCCTGCTTCTGCGCGCGCGTGCCCAGGTGGGCGAGGTCGCTTCCGACGTTGGGCTCGGTGAAGACCGCCGTCGGCAACACCGAACCGGCGGAGATCTTCGGAAGCCATTCGCTCTTCTGGGCGTCGGTGCCGCCCCCCATGATGAGCTCCGCCGCGATCTCGGCGCGCGTGCCGAGGGAGCCCACTCCGATGTAGCCGCGACTGAGCTCTTCGGTGACCACACACATGGCCACTTTGCTCATGCCGAGGCCACCGAACTCTTCCGGAATGGTCAGGCCAAACACGCCCAGCTCCGCCATCTTGTTGATGAGCTCGATCGGAATGAGGATGTCTTCGCCGTGCACACGCTGGGCGATGGGAATCACCTCGCGTTCCGTGAACTTCGCAAACTCCGCTCGGACCTCGCTCAGAACGTCGCCGTCATCCTCGCGGGAGAGGCCGATGTCCGGCATGCCATCTTTCGCGATCTGGTTGGCGAGGGTGATGTACGCCTCTGCGCTTGCAAGCTCCGCAGAGAACGCGCGGACCTCTGGCGCTCCAACGGTGCTGGCGACATCTTCGACGGTGAGCCCCAGCTCCGAAAGGGAGACGCTCTCGCAAGGACCGAGGTCAACGCCGCCAGCGAGGGTTCGTGCTGTTTCGCCGAGGTACGCCGCGGCGACACGCTGCGCGCACTCTCCGCCGACGGCTTCCGCCCAGCCGAAAAGCTCACGGCACGCCATCGCTTCGGTGGCGAGGTACGCCAGACCGTGGGCTGCGAGTTGTTCTTGGTTCAGCTTCTTGGAGTTTGGGCGTCCGTCCTCCACGAAACGTTCGCGTCCGTAGCTAAGAGCGCGTGCTTCCAAGTCGAGAATCGCGTCGAGCACATGCTTCATCAGGAACTTCCTTCTTCGATGGCTTGTCGGGTTTCGGCGAGGTTGGTGAGGCCCGGGCGCGGCGCTCCGACGAGGCAGCTCACGGTGCCGAGGATTCGGTTTTCGTACATCGCTTGGTGCGCGGCGGGAACGTCGTTCCATTCGAAGTACTCGGTCATCACAGGCTTGACGAGCCCTTGCTCGATGAGACGGTTCGCGCGCCTGGAACTGTCTGCATCGGCGAAATGCGAGCCGATGATGCGCTTCTGACGCATCCACAGGTGCCGCACATCGAAGGTCAGGTCGTAGCCCGTCGTCGCACCGCAGATGACGATTCGTCCATGCTTCGCCGCGAGCCAAACGCTGGCCGGAAACGTCGAACGCCCGACGTGTTCGAAAACGACCTCTACGGACTTCTTCTCGCCCAGGAGCTCCCAGATGCGTTTCCCAAAGGCGCGCATCGCTTTGCCGCGTTTTGCCTTCTGGGCTTCGTCTTCGCCGGGGGAGTATTGAAGGTCCGGGAAGTCTTTTCGGTTGATGACTCCATCGGCGCCAAGGCTCAGCGCCAAGGCTGCTTTTTCTTCGCTGGAAACCACCGCGATGGCTCGGCATCCGGCGGCTTTGCAGAGCTGAACCGCGAAGACTCCCAGTCCGCCGGCGCCGCCCCAAACGAGAACGTCTTCACCAGGCTGGATGGCGGCCCTGTCGATGAGCATGCGGTGCGCCGTGAAGTAGACGAGGCCATAGCTCGCCGCTTCTTCCCACGTCAGCTGCTCGGGCTTTCGCAAAAGCTGCTGAGCCTGCACGCGGCAGTACTGCGCCATGCTGCCGTCCGGCGTCTCGTAGCCCCAGATGGTCTGACGGTCCGACGCACCGGGTTCGACCAGGTGATTGCAGTGCGCGACGACCTCGTCGCCCACCTTCCAGTCGACAACCGCGCTGCCGACGGCCCACACGACGCCAGCGACGTCCGAGCCGGGCACGTGGTGGTCAAGACCATGGGCCTTGAGGATGTCGACGGGCTGACCAAGACCTGCCCAGATGCCGTTGTAGTTCACGCCAGCAGCCATCACGAGAACGAGGACCTCATCGGCTCCGATCTCCCAGACGGGCAGCGTCTCGCGTTGAAAAGACTCGGCCGGGGGACCGAAGCGGTCGGGCCGAATCACGTAGGCCTGCATCTGGCGCGGGATGACACCGAGAGGCGGGAGCTTTCCGACGGGAACAGACAGGATCGACGACTCGAGGGGGGGCTTGCTGTCTCTCATCCTAAGACTCTCTCTTTACGTTAGTGGTCTGGCCGATGGGTGGCGTCTCGTGGCGTATTCTCTCCAGGAAACGCTGCCCCAGATGGTGGATAGCAGGAATCGAGGGAGTTTCGCGGAGGCACGTCTCGATGTCGTGCTTTACAACGTCTTCACCACCCAAAATCCGCACGCCGTAGGCACCGAACTCGGTGCGAAACTGTCGGAAAATCCAGGCTAGCTCGCCGCGAAGCCGCGCTGCGGCGAAGGGTGCACGGTCCACGTTCAGCAGCGACTCGACAAGATCGTCGATGCCTGTGCCTTCTGTGGCGCTCACGCGGACAACTGGCGTCATCGTGCTCCGCTCGAGTTCCCGCGCGCTCCGCTCCGCGCTCTCGCCGAGGTCGGACTTGTTCACAACCAGGAGATCCGGGATCTCCATAATACCGGCTTTGATGCCTTGGAGGGCGTCGCCGCTTCCGGGTTGGGCGACGACAAGCACCACGTCGGCGACATCTCGGACATCCAGTTCTGTCTGACCCACACCGGTGGTCTCGACGAGGACCACATCGAAGGCACATCCAAGAACGCGCACGGCGGCGGGGACGGCGTTCGACAATCCGCCGAGCGCGCCCCCCGTCGCGATGGAGCGAGCGAAGAGCCCCTCGTCGGCGGGGTCCCACGCGGTTCGAATTCGGTCGCCGAGGAGCGAGCCACCCGTGCGCGCGCTCGAGGGATCGACGGCGACGAGGGCAACACGAAGTTCACGCCGCCGAAGTTCCGTCGCGACCACCCCACACAACGTGCTCTTGCCAGCGCCGGGCGGGCCGGTCACTCCGATTCGCAGGGCCTTGTCATCGTCGTGCCGCAACGCGGAGAGAAGTCGCTGGACGCTTGCTTTGGCGTCTTGTCGGACGTTCTCGACAAGGTTTAGTGCCTCCGCCACGGCCTTGCGATTCCCGGCCCGCACGTGCTCCGCTAAGTGCTCGCCCGCGTTCATGAGGGCAAGGAGGACTCGCGAATGACTTCCGCGAGGCCGCCCATGATCTCCCGAAGGTCAAAGTCTCGAGGCGTGTAGACCCGGGCGACGCCGCGCTCCAAGAGCAAGGCTTGGTCCGCCGCAGGAATGATCCCGCCCACCACAAGGGGAACGTCCACGGAGCGCTCCTTCATGGCTTCGATGACCGCCGTGACCAGGTCGAGGTGCGAGCCGCTCAGCACGGACAAACCGATGAGGTGAACACCTTCGTCGAGGGCCGTCGCGGCGATGCGCTCGGGTGTGCAACGGATGCCTTCGTAGACCACGTCAAAGCCTGCGTCTTTGGCATGGATGGCGATCTGTTCGGCTCCGTTGGAGTGGCCGTCGAGTCCCGGCTTGCCCACGAGGATCTTCGGCCGGCGACCTAGTTGTGCGCTTAGCTCTTCCACGGCCTGGCGAACGTTGGCCATGGCGTCTCCCTCGCTCTTCCGGAGTCGTACGTCGGCGGCGATCCCGGTGGGGGCGCGGTACTCGCCGAACACGCCACGGAGTGTTGCCGCCCATTCGCCCGTCGTCACACCAGCGCGCGCCGCGGTGATGGAAGCTTGCGTGAGGTTCTCTTCGGAACGCGCGGCGGCTTCGAGGGCTTTGAGGGCGGCGTCGACGGCGTCTGCGTCCCGCGCGCTGCGCCACGCCTTGAGTGCTTCTTGGGCTTGCGCTTCCACCGCAGGGTCGACGCTCATGATGGCTTCTTCGAGGTCCTCGACGAGCGGAGAGGCTTCGCCGCCGACGAAGGTGTTGACGCCCACGACGCTCTGCTCGCCGGACTCGATTCTTACGACGCGCGCGGCAGCAGACTGAACGAGGGCACCTTTGATGCTGCCATTCTCAACGGCGGCGACGGCGCCACCGGCGGCGAGAATCTCTTCGACCATCGCCCATGCTTCGTTCTCGATTTCCGTGGTCTTCGATTCGACGGCCACAGAGCCCGTGAAGAGGTCCCCATACTCTAGGAGGTCGGTCTCCATGGCGAGGACCTGCTGCGCGCGAAGGGACCACTGCTGGTCCCAGGGGCGCGGCAAGCCGAGGGCTTCATTCCACGCGGGTAGCTGAACTGCACGTGCACGTGCGTCTTTGCTCAGCGTGACCGCGAGCATCTCGAGGACGATGCGCACGATGTTGTTCTCGGGTTGCTGTTCCGTGAGGCCCAGCGAGTTCACCTGAACGCCGTAGCGAAAGCGGCGCATGGCTGGGTCTTCGATCCCGTAGCGCTCTTTTGTGACGCGATCCCAGAGGTTGACGAACGCGCGCATCTTGCAGAGCTCTTCGACGAAACGAATGCCCGCGTTGACGAAGAAACTGATGCGTCCGACGACGCGCGGAAAGAGCTCCGCCGGGACTTCGCTACGAACCGAATCGAGGACGCTGATGGCCGTCGCCAGCGCGTATGCGAGCTCCTGGACCGGCGTCGCCCCGGCCTCTTGGAGGTGGTAACTGCAGATGTTGATAGGGTTCCACTTCGGCAGCTTCGTGACGGCGAAGGAGATGAGGTCGCGCGTGAGGCGCATCGACGGCCCAGGGGGGAACGCGTAGGTGCCCCGCGAGAGGTACTCTTTGACGATGTCGTTTTGCGTGGTCCCGCGCAGGCCGCTCAGGTCCGCGCCCTGTTCTTCGGCGTTCGCGACGTAGAGCGCGAAGAGCCACATGGCCGTCGCGTTGATCGTCATCGAGGTGTTCATCTTGGACGGGTCGAGGCCGTCCATCAGCGCTCTCATATCGCCGAGGTGTGCGACGGGCACGCCTACCTTGCCGACTTCGCCGCGTGCGAGTGGATGGTCGGCGTCATAGCCGGTCTGCGTGGGCAGATCGAAGGCGATGCTGAGCCCGCTTTGGCCCTTCGCGAGGTTGCTTCGGTACAGCTCGTTGGACGCTTTAGCGGTGCTGTGACCCGCGTAGGTCCTCATGATCCAAGGACGGTCTCGCGGCTTTACCTCAGTCATGGACGAAGTCTAGATCCGGCACCTGGCGGAGCAAAGGCATTTACCCAATTTGGTGGAAAGCAAAAAAAACGCCGATGCGTGAGCACCGGCGTTCCTTTCGAAAACAAGGGGTCAGTTGCCCTTTGCAACCTCGACCTTGATCAACCGGCCGTCGACTTCGATGTCGATGAGTGCAGCCAAAACTGCCTCCACTTTGTCTTCCGGGACGCTCACAAAGCTGTGCTTGTCGCGAAGTCGAATGCGACCCACTTCGTCTCGCGTGAGACCGGCATCTTCCTGGAACATCTCGTTCAAGTCGCCGACGCGCATGTTGTCCTTACGACCAAGGTTCACGTAGAGGCGGGTGAACCCTTCTTCCTCTTCGCGTCGCCGACGAGGCTCTTCGCTTGGCTTCTCGGTCTTCTCAGTCTCGGGGGCGACTGCCGGCACTGCTTCGACGGCCTTTGGCTCCACTTTCGCTTCCGGCGCTTTCGACTCCGGCGCGGATTCGACCTTCGCTTCTGGAGCCTTCGCTTCTGGAGCCTTTTCAGCGTTCACGGAAGCTGTCTGCGCATCTTCTTGCGACTCGCGTGGCGCTCGTGCTTCGCGGCGGGCGGATCGTTCTTCACGACGCGCCGCGCGCTCTTCGCGCGTTCGCCGTGGTCGTTCCTTTCGGGCTTCGCGCTTTTCGCCGCTGCCGTCGACCTGCTTTTCGGCGCTGCTGTCCGGAAGCTTCTCACTGCGCTCCTCACGCTTCTCCCGAGGTTCGCGCTTCCCGCGTGCTTCGCGCTTCTCGCGTGGTTCACGCTTCTCGCGCTTTTCACCGCGCGCTTCGCGCTTCGCTGGACGTGGCTTTCGTTCGCGACGTGCGGCGGCGGCCTCAGCGTCCGGGTCTGCCTTGGTGCCGAAGAACGACCCGACGAAGCCCGCGAGAATACGCTCTGCGTCCGCGTGCGTAAGCAAGCGCTTTGCGACGGCGAGATCCGTGTCCGAAGCTGGGTGCGTTCCAAGAGCTGCCTTGAGCATCTCCACGCGGTCGGTCTCTTGACGTGTCTTTTCTTCGCCCACGGAAGGGAGCGAGCGCTCGATGGGAAAGATCGAGTACTGAAGGCGCAGGTAGTAGAGGGTGCCCAGCTCTTGTGGAGCCACGAGGGACATCGCCGTGCCGGTTCGGCCGGCGCGACCGGTTCGTCCCGTGCGGTGGACGTACTGCTCGATGTTGACGGGCAGCGCGAAGTTGATCACGTGGGTGACATGGGAGATGTCGATTCCGCGTGCTGCGACGTCGGTGGCGACGAGGAAACGAAGCTCGCCGTCGCGAGTGCTCTTCATCACGCGTTCGCGATCGTTCTGCGCCAGGTCACCGTTGAGCCAAGCGGCGCTGTAGCCAGCCTTTTGCAGGTAGGCGGCGACCTGTTCCGTCTCGGCCTTTGTGTTGCAGAAGATGATGCCCGACTCTGGGTCTTCGTTTTCGATGATCTTGACGAGGTCGCGGGCTCGGCCGGCTCCCGTCACCATGTAAACGTAGTGGGTCACGCCGAGGGCGCCGACGGCGTCCCCGGAGAGCTGGAGATGAACAGGGTCGGTCATATGACGTTCGCCCATACGCTGGACGGGTCCGTCGACGGTGGCGCTGTAAAGAAGCGTCTGACGCTCCTTCGGCAGCAGATCCATAATGGCGTGGAGCTCCTTCGCGAAGCCCATGGAGAGCATCTCGTCGGCTTCGTCGAGGACCAAGACCTTGAGGCCTTCGGCGTTGAGCGTGCCGCGCTTCAAGTGGTCGAGAACGCGGCCCGGCGTACCGGACACGATCTGAGCGCCATCGGCCAAAGCGCGAACCTGCTTCTCGATGGGCGCGCCGCCGTAGACGGCGGTGGTGGCGATGTTGCGGTACTGACCGAGGCGGGAGATCTCGCGCGCCGACTGGAGAGCAAGCTCGCGGGTAGGGGCAAGGATGAGCGCCTGGACCTTCGGCTCTTCGGAGACTCGGGAGTCCACGAGGGGCAGACCGAAGGCCGCGGTCTTGCCGGTGCCCGTGCGCGACTGAACGATGAGGTCGCGGCCGTCGGAGCTCGGCTTGAACGACTGAAACTGACAAGGCGTCGGTGTGTCCCAGCCGATCTCTTCGATGGCTTTGAGGATGGGCGCGCTCAAGTTCATCGCGCTGAAGGTAAGTTCCTGTTCTTCAGGAGTCTCTGTTGTCGTAGTCATGCTATTCGTTTCGGTGCGAGAGGGCCGTCTCGGCCCTGTCGATGAGTACGCGGTCTTCGCGAGCGAATCGGCGTAACGTGGCTTCGTACCGGTAGCGCAATCGCTCTACTTCTACGTAGGCCGGCGCGTCGCCACACCGGTCGTAGAGAGCGACGAAGGTCGCGTCCCAGTTATCAAAGAAGGATTGGATATCGGTCGCCTCAGCGCGCCCAATAATGGATTGCTCGCCTTCAGCGAGCATTGAAGTTTGAAGTGTGGAGAGTTCGTCGAGGCAGGCGCCGCCCGGGTCCGGGACCGTGCTCGTGGGAAAGAACACGCGTGGCAAGACCGTCGCGAAACCGACGACGAGCATGTAGATGAGCCCAACCCAGTAGACGCCGAGGGCGATCCGCCGGCCGAGCCGGCCAGCCCGGAGAATGGCCGCACGTCGCCGTGTTAGGGGCTTCTCGTCGCTCTTGTTCGCAGTTTCCGCCATGGGATAGGGCGTTCCGCGCCCGTGGCGGTGTAGTAAGGGCCCGGCGTAGGGTCAAGGCGCCGGCGTGTCTTGCCACTTTCCTCAATGAATTCAGGAGTTTTTGTCCGCCTCACGAAGCCGCTTTTCGCGCGCTTTCTTCTCTTTGTGTCGGCCGAAGACAATCAGCAGGGATGCGATGATAAAGACGAAGCCGCTGAATCCACAGCAGATCACATACCAGTAGAGGGTGATATTTCCGGTGCCCACGCCAGGCCTTAGCATGGACTCGCCGCTCGGCGTCAGGCGATAAGTTTGTAGCCGACGCCGTACACCGTGAGGATGTGCTTTGGTTTGTCCGGAGTCTTCTCGATCTTTTTGCGCAGCTTCACGATGACGTTGTCCACGGTTCGCGTCGTCGAGTCCGCGTGAACGCCCCAAACGCGCTCCAGAATCTCTTCCCGCGTCACAGCTTGTCCCTGCCGTGACCAGAGCAGCTTCACGAGCTCAACTTCATGATGCGAGAGCGCCTCGGTGACGCCCTCGCGACGAACTTCTTGCGCCGTCGGGTCCACCACGGAGTCGCCCACAGCCATCGGGACGTCTGCGACGACACCTTGGCCCGCTCTCCGCAGCAGCGCGCGTACGCGGGCGACGAGCTCGTTCAAGCTGAAGGGCTTGGTGACGTAATCATCGGCGCCGGACTCGAGTCCACGCACCTTGTCTGCTTCCTGTGAGCGCGCCGTCAGCATGAGAATCGGAACGCGCGCATTCTCTCTGCGGACACGCTCGCACACTTGGTAGCCGTTCATGTCCGGCAACATCAGGTCGAGGATGATGCAGTCGGGTCGACTCGTCGCGCTTAGGTCAACAGCGGAGCGACCCTCGGTGGCGTGAATCACTTGGAACCCTTCGAACTCCAACGTGTCGACGAGACCGAGCGCAAGAGCAGGGTCATCTTCGACGAGGAGGATTTTTGCCATCGGCTCCGACATCGAAGAAGCCTACACGACGCTCCCTCAGGGCGCCGGGGCTCTTCCATGGAGTGTACAATTTGTCGGGGTTTTTCGTTGCTTCATGAGGGCTTCACGAGGGCCCCGCGGCGCCTCCACAACTCTTCAGTCGCCCGCGACTTCGCTCCAACCCGCGTCGGTCCATTCCCAAACCTCGTCGTAGACTTCGTCGTCGCGTGTTGAAACTTCGCGCTGTACTCGCTCTTCGCCTTCGTACGTCCATCGTTGGTCTGCCCGGCCGTCGCGATCAAGATCCAGACGTGCCCCGGTGATCATGCTCGAGCCTTCTTCTTGGTATAGGTCGACGTACCAAGGTACGCCGCCGCGAGCGTCACGCTCCAGGGGTACATCCAGGGAGCGGCCTTGTTGCGTGAGGAGCCAGATCTCTGCTTGGGACCGAACCCCTTCGGCGATCGCAGTCTCCGCCTCTTCTTCGCTTGGCGCGTTTTCGCCCGTTGCCGCGATGGCCGAGCCGATGGCTTGTTCGACATCCTCGGGGAGACCGACCCCGGCAGGCGCTTCCGCCGGCACCCACTCGTCGCCCTCGCGCATCTCGACGACGTCGTAGCGCCCGTCGTCCTCGCTAGAATGATGGCGGCGAATCCGGCCGTCCGTGAAGAACTCCCAACGCTCGTCGTATCGATCATCTCGGTCGAAGTCGACGAGGGCTTCGCTGAGCGCATCCAGGCCGTCCAGCTGTACGAGGTCCACGCGCCAGACGCGCCGCGCCTCCACATCTTCGAGACGTTCCGCGCCGATGTCCTCCCCGGCGCGCCCAAGCAGATAGCCTTCGACTTCGGAGGCCGAACCGTTTCGATGAACGATGGCAAAGTAGAGCGCGACCCCCGCGATGAGGATCGCCAGGCCGTAGGGCCACTTTGCTTTCGGTTTGTGCGGTTTCGCGCTCGCCAAAGCAGCGTCGGTTTCGTCTTCTGCCACATCGTCTTCGGCGGCTTCGTTTTCCTCGGTCTCGCTCATCGCGCCAGAGCTTGGCGGACCTGGGGCTTTTCGCCAACCTCCCCGTGTTTTCAATAGGCGTCAGATTCGCTATGGAAGTGCCGTGCCCCATGACATTCGCCGATCGAAGAAGCTCTCCTGGCTGCTCCGTCACGGGGCGACGGAGTCAGGGCTGGCCATGGACGGGGCTGGTTGGTGCGAGGTGGCCGATGTTCTGCGCCAAACGGGGCTCGAGCCGGCGCAGCTTGAAGACCTAGTTCGAACGAGCAACAAACAACGTCTTCAGTTGCAGGGCGGGAGAGTTCGCGCCTGTCAGGGGCATTCTGCTGGCACACCCGTTGAGCGCGCCGCCCTGGAAGAGAGCTGGGAGCTGTGGACTCAGGAACAGAGTGTGTGGCACGGCACGTCCCGAGCAGCGCTGGAGTCCATCGCCGTCGCGGGCCTCACGCCTCAGACGCGCACCCACGTGCATCTCACGGAGTCCAAGGACAGCACCGTCGCCAAGCGCGCACATGTTGAGGTCAGCCTTGAGATCAGCCCAGCTCGAACCCGCGCGTCGGGCAACCTGATCTACTGCGCTCCGAACGGTGTTCTGCTTGCTCGCAGCGTTCCGGCGCTCTGCATCGTAAACCTCTATCCACTGACCAAAGCGACGCGACGCGACGTCGCGGATCTGCGCCGGCTTCTCCACCTCGAGCCTGCCTAGGCGGAGGGGAGCTCAGCCTTTGCGATGACATCGGGAACCGGGAGAGTGAATGCCACGTCGGCGCCTCCTTCGTCTGCGTTGCGCGCCCACGCGCGCCCCCCGTGCGCGATGGCGATATGGCGGACAAGCGCAAGCCCGATGCCCGAACCCCGAACGTTGTCTTTGCGCTTCCCACGGTAGAAGCGGTCGAAGATCCTGCGGTCGTCGCCCGTATGAATGCCGGGGCCATGGTCTCGAACGTGGATCTGCACGAAATCACGAACGCGCTCGACGGTGACTTCGACGGGGGTGCCCTCGCCGTATTTGACGGCGTTGTCGAGGAGGTTGATCACCGCGAGCACGATCGCTTGTTCATCCAGCATGAGCGGAGGAAGTGGCTCCGGGATGCGGAGGGTCACGTCCACGCCTTCGTGCTCCACTCGGTAGCGAAAAGTTTCGATGGCTCCCTGGATGATGCCAGCGAGTTCACCTTCGCGAAGCTCGTATTTCTGTTTCCCGCGTTCGAGCGCCGAGAAGTCGAGGACGTTCTCGATGAGCGTGGACAAACGCTCAGACTCCCGACCGATGATCTCCAAATACTGCGTCCGTTTCTGGTCACTGCTGACGCGGCCGGAAAGCAGCAACTCGCTGAACATACGCACCACGCTCAGCGGTGTCTTGAGCTCATGAGAGACGTTTGCGATGAAGTCGCCTTTGAGTGTGTTGAGGCGCCTCTCCTGCGCCGCCGCATAGAGCAAGAGGGTTACGCCGAGGAGCAAGACCGCCAAGGCGATGGCCAGGAGGGCAAGGTCCGACATGCGGCTGGAGCGCCCTTGGGCTTCGAGTCGCGGCGCTTGCTTCGGCGCGAGCTGCAGCCGCCAGTTGTAGAACGTGGTCGAGAAACGGTGGCCGACGAGGTAGTCGCCGGCGTTGTCGAGGCTTGGTCCGTAGATGCGGCGATTGTTTTCGCCCACCACGTTGAACTGGCTCTTGCCTTCGTCCGTGGCGAACAAACGCGCCAGCTCTTCACGGACGACCAAGCCGGTATCGTGGTGCGCCACGATGAAGAAGCGGCTGCCGTTATTGACCACGGGCTTGTAGGCGATGAGAAAGTCTTCGTTGCCGATGCGCCGGTGCAGATGTTTGAGTCTGCCGCGGCGCAGCGTCTCCGTCTCCATCTCTGGCAATAGGTGGTCGGTGAACACCTTGATGAAGTCTCGGCGGGTCCGTTCATCGCCGCGAAAGCTGGTGTGCAAAATCGAGCCGGTGTCGTCCAACACCAGCATCGCGCGAATGGAAGGCGTCGTGTCCGCCGCCGTGCGCCGCCAGTCGATGTCGAGCGCGGCGGGGTCCTGAACGTCCACCAGTCGAAACGCCGCGTTGTCCTGGTCGATGATGTAGCGCTCGATGGTCTGCACCTTCTCGCGCACCAAGAGCAACGTATTTTCCGCGATGGTTTGCTCGCCGAGGTCCCGGAATCGTCCGGCGGTGGACCACGTTGTGTACGCAAGGATGCCGCCAGCCGCGAGGATCGCGGGCATGAGAACGAAGTAGAGCAGGCGGCGGCGCCAAGGGTTCACCCGCGGAGCATGCCGCGCGTCACCCCTTGATGCACGCGGCGTGAACTCAAAGCGCTACTGAACGGTGCAGAAGCGGTCGAGACTCTGCAGGTTGTTCTCCGCGCGACACTGAGGTGTCCCGGCGGGGGGCGTCGCGACGGCAAAGGCTCCCGTCTCGGGGTCGTCGATGGCGCCACGCATTTCGTCAGGAACGTCGAACTCGAGGACTTGGCTCTGGGCCGGGTAGAGCGTCTGCGTGGTCAGCTGCGAAGCGATGAGGCGCTCTGCTGCGGGCTCGGTCCCAGGGCCTGAGTACAAGTCCACAGTCACGCCGGAGGGCAGCACGGACTCTCCAAGGTTGCGCACGGTCACGGAGATTGCGCGTGTTCCGCAAATGGGCAGAAGGCTCAGAACGACGTCGGGAGCAGCGTCTTCGTTCCCGGGCTGGCGGTTTAGGCGGAAGTTGTTGAGGTCAGGGGCGTTCCAGTTGGCTTCTTCCTCCTGCGGGATGCTGCCGTCTTCGCCAACGTTCGTAATGTGGTAGGCGTGCTGGTTCCACACGCGGCGTGTCCGAACCCAGTCGCCGCCTTGTGAGCTAAATACCCGCACGCCGGACGTGGCGTCCGCGGTGTCCGGCGCTCCGCAGTTTCGATAGCGCGCGTTGCTCACAACGACGATGTCCGCTTGGCCGTCGTTGTCCACGTCCGCCACGATGGGTTGCTCAAGGATCGTCCCGTTGGTGTTGCAGGTTTCGAAGAGAACCGTTCCGTCGGCGCCGCCATAGATTCGAAAGAACTGTTCGTCGGCGTAGAGAACCTCGGCGAGTCCGTCGCCGTTGAAGTCGAAGACGCTGCTTCCTGTCTGAGCAGAGCTACAGTCCACGGTTGGCGTTGCCCACAAGAAGATGTCGTCGGCGGAGGTGAGCGCCGGGTTGATGAGCGAGGCCCCATCGAGGACCGCGTAGCCGACGCCCCCCGCGATGGCGATGTCGGGAATGCCGTCGTCGTTGACGTTCGCCGCCGTCGGGGGTCCGCCGCCGCCGTCAAAACCTGCGGTGGACGCTCCACATCGCGCGGGGTCGAGGTTCCCATTGATGTCGAGGTCCTCGCGCAGGTATTGGACTTCGCCGTCGACGAGGTTCCACACATCCAGCAAATGGTTGTTCGCCGTGACGGAAACGATCTCGGGTCCACCCATCCCATCGAGCTGAGCGACGAGAACGTGGTCGGCGAATCGGGGGCCATCGGCGATGCGAACAAGGGCCCCATCCACAAGGTCAAACACAGCGTCCGCGAAGACGAGCTCTAGGTCGTGCGCGTCGTCGTTGTCCACGTCGGCGGCGATACCATAGCCGTCCGGCGCACCGCCGTCGGGCATTGGGTATTCCATCTCTCCGGTCTCGCCGTCGATGAGACCGTCCAACGTGAGAATTTCGACGTCACCGTCCTGATCGACGTCGAAGAGCGAGGGCATGGCGCAGTTGCGACCGCGTCGTTCGAGAGGCCGGTCCCAAAGAAGCACGAGCCCATCCTCGCCGACGCCGTACGCGCTCATCGAGAGACGTCCCTGAGAGCAGATGAGGATTTCGTTGCCTTCGGACGAGTGAAAGTCGCCGGCGGCGGGGTACGTCCATGGAGCTGCGACGCCTGGCACGCGCCATTTCTCGGTGAGCTCTCCTTCTTCGACGGAGAGCACGACGAGGTCTCCGACGGCGAGCTCGTTCATTGAGCGATCTGTGTCATCGGGGCTCGTGATGACGACGATCTCTGGGACGTCGCGCGCCGTGATGCGACCGTCGCAGTCATCGTCGTCGAGATTGATGACGATGGGCGAGTTGCGCACATCGAAGACATTGGGCGGCGCTCGGTCTCCGTCGAAGCCGCCCCAGGAGTAAGCGAGCTGAACTTCCAAGGCGCCGCTCGGGGGATTGAAGCGGCACTCGCTGACGCACTCCGGCGATGCTGGGTCAGGAGTGGTTCCGTCAGGACACGCGGGAGGCGACGGCAAGCAGCGACCATTGGTCGTCGGTGCAGCACCGCACATGTCGAGGGACTCTCCGAGGCGTGGCTCGCAGTATTCGTCGTCGCCGCAGTCTTCTTCCCCCGCACACGTGTCGCCGGGGGTCACGCAGACATTGAACGAGCACACGTCCGAAGAAGCGCAACAAACGCCGCCGCAGCTGGAGGCTGCCGCGCAGCACGCGCCGTCGATGCAGTCGCCATCACCGCAGTCCTCCGCGCAGGCCGGGCCTGCGTCCTCAGCGCCGGCGGCGTCGAGTTCCGGTTCGTTCGCGTCCCGCGTTCCCGCGTCACCGCCCGTCGTTCCGCACATGCCGTCGATGCAGACGAGGCCATCGGTGCAGTCCATGTCCCGCGTACAGGAGCCGTCTCCGCTGTCATCGTCGCCGCAGGCGGCCGTGAGAAGAATGAGAAGACAGAGGCTGTGTCGGAGCATGCCGATGAGTGTAGAGCGCATCTCATCGCTACGCACGATCACATTGCGGCGAGAGCATGCCGCCTTCGCTCATCGCCTCAGCTCAAAAATGCATCACAGTTCATCGCGTCGCGGACAGCAAAATTAAAAAGCACTCTGACCAAGACGTGGCCTCGCGCAGTGATGCGATGCGCTTCCGACGGCGGCTGGGCCGACGTTAGATTCGCTCCTCTTTCAACGGCCGCGTCATCAGCTCCACCATCGCCACCTCTGGGGGCTTGTCCTCATGAAGGATTTGGTAGACTTGCTCGGCGATAGGCATCTCGACGCCTTCGCGCTTCGACAGCGCATGTGCGCTCTTCGCCGTCATGACACCTTCGGCGACCATTCCGAGCTCCTCGAGGATCTGTGGGAGCTTCTTTCCCTGGCCGAGCGCGATGCCAACACGCCGATTGCGCGAGAGGTCGCCGGTGCAGGTCAGCACGAGGTCGCCCATTCCGCCGAGGCCAGCAAGAGTCAAGGGGTTGCCTCCGAGCTTGACGGCCATGCGCGTCAGCTCCGCGAGTCCTCTTGTGATAATCGCCGCGCGCGTGTTGTGACCAAAGTTCATTCCGTCGGCGATGCCCGCCGCGATGGCCATCACGTTCTTGAGTGCACCACCGACTTCCACGCCGATGACGTCGTCGGTGGTGTACACACGGAAGCGCTCCGTGTTGAGCCACTCTTGAACGCTCAATCGAGTCGCCTCGTCGTGCCCTGCGACAGCGACGACCGTCGGAACCGCTTCGGTGACCTCTCGTGCAAAGCTTGGCCCGCCGAGATAGGTGAGGGAGCCATGCCGTGACTCCGGGAAGATCTCTTCAAAGATCCCCGAGACCAACTTGAGCGAGCCCTGCTCGATGCCCTTCGTTGCGCTCAGAACGGGCACCCCCTCGGCGATCATCGGGACGGCGTCCTTAAGAACGGGGCGGTTGGCGGAGGTGGGAACCGCGACGATGACAAAGTCCGCGCCTTCCAGAACCTCCTTCATGTCCGAGGTGGCGCGAAGGCACTCCGGCAGCACGGCCTCTTTGAGGTAGCTCGGGTTGCGGTGGTCACGATTGATCGCGTCCGCCTGTTCTTGGCGACGAGACCACAGTCGCGTCTCCACCCCTTGATCAGCGACGAGCTTTGCGAGGGCGGTCCCCCATGATCCTGCGCCTAGGACGCCTACACTTTTCATTCGCGAAGTATGGCACAGGCGCTCCCAGCGCGTGCGCTCGTTTTCGCGAGTCGGGGCTCAGGGAGCCCAGTAGCTTTCCATGCCAACGGACAGGTGCGTGATGCGAATGCGCCGCCAATGTTCAAAAGGAAGTAAGTCCACGCAGGAGTCGTCATTCACATTGAGTCGAACGATGCGCGAGGCCTGGCGGTCGTCGATGGACTGTTCGCAAGCCACGTAGACGTGGTCCCTGGAAATGGGGTCCGGGGCGGCGGAGCCGTATCGGCAACCTTCGTAGTCGGCTCCTTGGCACGTAAGGGGCGCCGGCGTGTTGTTGAGCAACCGAGTTTCGTTCGCGACATGACGTACTCCTTGGGAGCCGCTCACCACGGTGCGGTGCAGACCATCCGCATAGAAAGCTTCGATCTTGCCGCGCTGTCCGTCGGCGAAATGCATGAGGTCTTCAACACGGTCTTCCCAGAACAGCCGATTGATGGACGGGTAGTTGAGCTCCGAGGCGCGAAAGCCGCGCCGGTTGTTGGGGTCTTGGGTGACGTTGTCGGTGGTGATGGTCGTGGGATCCCCGAAGTCCTGGGCCTCGATGACTCCGTCCGCGCTGACGACGTAGATACGCTTGCCGCCACCCGCGCCGGCTCTTCCCGCAAGGAGCACTCCCACCGGCGCCGAGTCGACCGCTTCGCCCTCCACGATGAAGCTATCCACGGCGCCGTTCCCGTCGAGATAGAGTTCTGACCTCGCGCCTCCGAAGGTGAACATGCGCGCGCTCGTTCCCACGAGGACGGTTCCGCCGGGGATGTACGACACCGTCGTCGGATAGTCGTCGTCGCGTGTTTGATAGCCTGTGCACGCACAAGCCCCAGCTTCCGAAAGCGAGTAGCGAAACACCCGACCTCCACAGCGGGCGTCACCAAAGACGTCCTGCGCCGTGGCGAGAAGCCAAGGGAGCTCGCATAAGCCAGCGCACGGGTTTGGTGGTTCGCAGCGGTCTTGAGGCGTGCTCGCGTCGCCGCTCGCGTCGACGAAGGTCGTGTCTTGGGCAGGAGCGTCCGGGAAAGAAGCGTCCGCGGCTGCACCGTCTCGACGCGATGTGCCGCCGTCCGTATCGTCGACCTCAAACCCTTCGCTGCAGCCGCAAAGCAGGTACACCACAGCTAGGGCCGCGTGCCTGAAACCTGAACGTGAGCGCACCCTGGCGTTGCGAACTCGGGCCACTCGTTTCGTCATTTGCGCAGTATAGATCATGGAGTCCGCGAACTGTTACGCTCGGGGATGACCGAATCTCCCCAGTACTCTCCGCGTTTGGACCAAGCGATCGCCCTCGCGACGGACGCATTCCGACCGGTGATTCGAAAAGGAAGCGGAGTTCCTTATCTGACGCACCTCCTCCAGGTTCTTGTCACCGTCGGGGAGCATCATGGTGATGAAGACCAGATGATCGCCGCGGTGCTCCACGACTACCTTGAGGACATCGAGTCCGGAAGCGGTGAGAAGCTTGAGACCAAGTTCGGGCCTCGAGTGAGGCGCCTGGTGGAAGCACTCAGCGACACGACGGTGCTGCCGAAACCGCCTTGGAAAGAACGAAAGGTCGAATACCTCGCACACCTCAAAGAGGCGCCGGCGGACGTGAAACTCATCAGCGCAGCGGACAAACTCCACAACGCGCGCTCGATTCTTCGTGATCACCGCACCGTGGGAGAGGAGATCTGGGAGCGCTTCTCGGCGCCCAAAGAAGGGACGCTTTGGTACTACGCGTCCGTTGTCACGTCTCTTTCCACGGGCTGGAGTCATCCTCTTCTCGAGGAGCTTCGTCGGAGCGTCGACGAGCTTCACCAGCTGAAGTAACGCGTGCGCTCACGCACGTAAGCGGGACTCGTCGCTGGCGACACCAGGACACTTAGATAACGGTTGATATCTAATGTGCTATTCAGACCGGCCAAATCAACCTCTACTCCTGCTTCTTCTCTTGTGCGCAGCCATGGCGGCGTGTGGGGACGACGTGGAACCCAGCGATGCCGGCGCGTTCTTGGACGCACCGCTGGATATCGGGGCGACGAACCCGGACGCCGAAGCGCAGGACGCCGGAGTGGACACCGGAGCCCCCGCGGACTGTGATCCTGGCGTCGCCGTGGACTGCGCGAGCGACACCCAGCAGCGCATCTGCGTCACGGTGGGCGACGAGCAGTTCATTCAGCAGCGAGCCTGTGCGGAGGAAAGCTCATGTCTTCACGGAACGTGCGCGACGGCCGAACAGCTCGAAGGCGCGGCTCAAATCCGAACGTATATCCAGCAAGTCAAAGACACGTCGGGGCACCCTTTCGACGAAGACTACGTGGCTCTCGAGGAAGAAGCGCTTCGCGTGCTGCTCTCTGAGTCGAGCGTGGAGACGGGCATCATTCGCGGCGCCGTTCGCTTCGCACTCTCCTACCAGCAGGGACACCAGAGCCTCACTTTTAGCCGCGGCGATGACTCGCTCTGCGGCGACGCGGACAGCTACGCTTATACCGCACAGACGTTCTACGCAGGCGTGTGCGGCAGCGCCCTCGGTGACGAAGTCCTCGTGATGAGCGCTCCCCCCGGCAACGCCTTGGGTCTGTCGCCGGGTGACGTCATCGTATCGACGAGCGCATGGCCTGGAGGAGAGAACTTCCTGAGCGACGTCGCCGGCGTGGCTTCGTGTCTGACGCGTGTCGGCGCGAGTTCCGCGTCGGAACGCGGTGAAGCGGCGGCGAGCTTCTTCGGCCGAATCGGCGAAGGCATGACCCTCGAGGTTCGGGATCCCGCCGGGGCGATCCGAAGCGTCTCGGTTCCTCCGCGCGAGACGGATATTGAAGCCGGCGAAGACTATTGCCTCAACCCCTTCGGCGGCTACGACTTCGTCGAGGCCGATTTTACGCTTCGCCCAGATGGCGTGTCTGTCATCCGTGTCGCGACGCTCCGTCCGGAAGGGCCTTGGCCTGATGCTGCTACGTACTATCGCGAGGTACAGAACTTCTTGGACCGCGTCGGAGGTGCGCTCAACTTGGTCCCCGAAGGCGGGCCGATCATCTGGGACGTTCGAGGCAACAGCGGCGGAGCGGCCGAGGTCGCGCTGGGGATCGTGGCGGGGATGCCTGGGGCGACGACGACGGAGTTCTCGCGGGCTTTCTGGCGAATCGACGAGACGGACCCGCCGGAATGGGAGACGGAGCCGGAGAGTCAGCAGTCGTTTACGATGCGCGTGGAGGACGACCTGGTGACGAACCACCGGGATCATGCCGTCGCGGTCTTGGTCAACTCTCAGACCCTGAGCGCCGGCGACGTCTTCGCCTACGCCGCGAAGAACTTCACGGACGCGCTCCTCGTGGGACCCGAGGGGACGTCGGGGATCTTCGGGTTTGGTGGACGCCCCTTCGTGACCGTGGAAGGCACGACCCTCGATTTGAACCATCGGGTTGACCCGTTCCGTGTCGTGACGCCAAGCGGCGAGCCTCTTGAGCGGGCAAGCGTCGAGCCCGACATGGTTGTCCCCTATTTGCCAGAGGACGTGGCTGCAGGGCGCGACACAGTCGTCGAAGCCGCGGCTGCGGCGCTGCTCCGCTAAGTCGGCTTAAGCGATAGTTAAGCGGGGCTTTGTTGCCCGCTCCGAGCGTCCTTGTTAACTTGCCGGCTATGGATAAAAACCGACGTAAATTCCTTCACACCTCACTTCTTCTCGGTGCAGGCACCGCGCTGCTTTCAGCATGCGGAGACGACGACGGAATGGTGATGACCGACTCCGGGCCGGCCGGTAGCGACAGTGGCCCTGCCATGGACAGCGGTCCCGCCACGGACAGCGGTCCTTCCGGCTGTGCCACACCCGATGGAACGATCTCCGCCAATCACGGTCACACCGTGTCGGTCCCCGCCGCTGACATCGCCGCAGGTGCGGATGTGACCTACGATATTCAGGGTAGCAGCGGCCACGAGCACTCGGTCACAGTGACGGCGGCGGACTTCGCCACGCTCGCGGCGGGCACCGCGATTACCGTCGAGTCCTCGAACGGTGCCGGTCACACGCACAGCGTCACGATCACCTGCGCGTAAAGTCTGAACCACCCCCTAACGGAGCGCTCTCGGGCGCTCCGTTTTTGCTTTAATGCGAAACGCGCCAGGTCACGCGCATCGTTCATCGAAGTCTGGGCTTGTGAGCCCAAACAAAAAAAGACCCCGCCAAGGCGGGGTCTTTTTTGTTTAAGAGCTTAGCTCTATCACGTCGCCGTAGCGGTGGCGGCTTCCTTGTTGTGCTCGTCATCGGCCTTGAGGTCGAGGGTGAGGCTGTCGGGGTTCACCAGCGCGTTGGCCAACACTTCGTCGACCTTCTTCACTGGAACGAACTCGAGGTCTTCCTTGATCTCGTCGGGCACGTCCTCGAGGTCGGCCATGCAGCGTTCCGGAAGGATGATGCGCTTGATGCCTGCGCGGTGAGCGGCGAGGATCTTCTCCTTCACGCCGCCCACAGGGAGCACGCGGCCGCGGAGGGTGATCTCTCCGGTCATCGCGACGTCGTGGCGGACATGAATGCCCGTCAGGAGCGACACGATGGCGGTCATCATCGTCACACCGGCGCTGGGGCCGTCCTTCGGCATGGCGCCAGCAGGGATGTGAATGTGAATGTCGCTGGTCTCGAGGAAGTCTTCCTGAAGGTTGAAGTCCTTGGCGCGGGTTCGCACGTAGCTCATGGCTGCCTGCGCGGACTCCTTCATCACATCACCAAGCTGGCCCGTGAGCTGAAGCTTGCCTTTGCCGTGCATCTTTGTGCACTCGATGAAGAGGATCTCGCCGCCGACGCTGGTCCAGGCGAGGCCCGTTGCAACGCCGGTCTCGCTCGTGCGCTCCGCCACTTCGCTGGAGAAGCGCGCGGCGCCGAGGTACTCGCGGAGGTCGTCGGGCTTGCTGATGCGATACGGACCCATCTTTCCTTCGGCGACCTTTACGGCGACGCCGCGAACGACGGCCGCGACTTTCTGCTCCAGGTTACGAACGCCGGCTTCACGTGTGTAGTCCTCGATAAGGCCCTGCACGGCGTCGCGCTCGATGGTGAGCTGGTCGGCCTTGAGGCCGTGGTCTTCGATCTGCTTAGGCACGAGATGCACCATGGCGATGTCGAGCTTCTCGCGCCGGGTGTAACCGGGGATGGAGATGATCTCCATTCGGTCGCGAAGGGGCGCAGGGATGGTGTCGCCGACGTTGGCCGTGGCGATGAACATCACCTTGGACAGATCGTAAGGAATCTCCAGGTAGTGGTCGCTGAACGTGTCGTTCTGCTCCGGGTCGAGAACCTCAAGAAGAGCCGCTGCCGGGTCGCCGCGGAAGTCATGTCCGATCTTGTCGATCTCATCGAGCATGAAGATCGGGTTCACGGTGCCGGACTTCTTCATCCCCTGAATCACCTGACCGGGGAGGGCGCCAACGTAGGTTCGGCGGTGGCCGCGAATGGCTGCTTCGTCGTGAACGCCGCCGAGGCTGATGCGGTGGAACTTGCGGCCAATGGCCCGCGCCACGCTTCGTCCGAGGGAGGTCTTACCGACACCTGGAGGTCCGATGAGGCAGAGGATCGGCCCCTTCTTGTCCTTCTTGAGCTTACGAACCGCGAGGTACTCGACGATTCGCTTCTTCACCTTGTCGAGGCCCGAGTGGTCCTCGTCGAGGACTCGGCGCACCGCTTCGATGTCGAGGTTGTCGGTGGTGACCATCGACCATGGGATGTCGAGAATCCAGTCGATGTACGTTCGAACAACGGTGTACTCCGCTGAGCCGACCTGCATTGAGCGCAGTCGCTTGAGCTGCTTGCGCGCGACCTTGTCGGCTTCCTTTGGAAGGTCCGCCTTGGTGATGCGCTCATCGACGATGTCGAGGTCGCCGGCGTCGCCGTCCTCTTCGCCGAGCTCTTCCTTGATGGCCTTGAGCTGCTGACGCAGAACGTACTCGCGCTGGTTCTTGCCCATCTCCTCTTTGATCTGGGAGTTGATGCGCTCGCGCATCTTGAGAATCTCAAGCTGTCGCGTCAGGAGGCGAAGAACTTTACGGATGCGGTCCTTCGGTTCGATGGTCTCGAGGAGGTCCGCCTTCTCGTCGACGGGGGCGTCGAGGTTGGAGGCGACAAGGTCCGAGAGCTGGCCTGGCTCCTGAATCGAGTCGATAAGAGAGCTGGCCTCGCGGGGCAGTTCCGGCATGAGCTGGATGACCTGCTTTGCGATGTCTCGAAGGCTCATCGCGAGAGCCTCGGCTTCGACATCGTCGGTCTTGGCCTCATCGAGCTTGGTGACGCGGGCCTCCAGGTACGGAGAGTCGCTGGTCACGGACTCGAGGCGCACTCGCATGATGCCTTGGAGGATCAGGCTGTAGTTGCCGCTGGAGTGCTTGAGCGCCTTGAGAACTCGCGCCGCGACACCAACCGGATAGAGATCCGCCTGTGTCGGATCGTCGGTTCCGGGGTCACGCTGCGCGAAGATCGCGATGATGGGTTCGTCGAGGTTCTCGATGTTCTCGACGAGTGCCACAGACTTCTCACGGCCCACATCGAATGGTTGGACAGCGCCAGGAAATAGCACTGCGTTCCGGATGGGGAGCACGGGGAGTCGCTCAGCAAGCTCGATCGTGTCGTCGGAGGGGGAGATTTCGTCGGTCATATTCTGCGCGAAACATAGTCCTTAGGCACGTCCGTGGCTAGAGAGCATCGTCGAAGGCTTCTTCGAACCCTGTTTTTGGCGTTTTTTGCCCCAAAAAGAGGAGATAGGGGCTTGTTTGAGACTTCTTTTGGCACGGGCTTGCGAGATCCCCTCGCCGCAGAAATGCTCCGGGGGTGCCATCGCCACAAAACTCAAGCCCAGGCCCCTTTGTTCGCGTTCCCGGCAGTGGCTTGAGCCAGCTGCGAGAGATGTGGCGAGACTCAGGCACTCAGCTGCTGCGGATTGCCCGAGAGCAAGGTCCTCGGGCACAGATGAAGCTGGGTCCCTTTCCTTACTATTTCCTCTCGGACCCGGCGGACGTCCGGCACGTTCTCGTAAGCAATCACAAGAACTACGTGAAGAGCCGCTCCTACGAAGGTCTCATGCTCGCGCTCGGGAAAGGACTCGTGACGAGCGAGGGGACCCTCTGGAAGAGGCAGCGACGACTGGCCCAGCCCGCGTTTCATCCGAGAGCGATGCCAGACTTCACGCGCATCATGGCGCGCTGCACCCGCGAGATGCTCGACACCTGGCGCCCAGGCGAGGAGCTGGACATTCATGGCGCGATGATGCGTCTCACGTTTCGCGTCGTTGGTTTTGCGCTCCTGTCCAAAGACCTCGACAAAGACGCGCATCAGTTTAGCCGAGCCTTGAGCTCTACTCTTCACTACGTCGGGGAGTACACCGAGCGTCTCATCCCGTTCCCGAAATGGATGCCGACGCCAGGGATGAGAAAGCTCAACTCCGACTTGAAGGTGCTCGACGACGTGATCCTGCGCGTCATCGAGGAGCGCCGCCACACTCAGGAAAAACACGACGACCTCCTCGCGCTCTTCATGGACGCGACGGACGAAGAAGGTCGCATGAGCGACAAGCAGCTCCGCGACGAGGTCATCACGATGGTGTCGGCGGGGCATGAGACGACGGCCGCTGCCCTCGCTTGGACCTTCATGTTCCTCGGACAAAACCCACGCATCGCCGAGCGAGTTCACGAAGAAGCGCTCGCGGCCGTGGACGGCGAGCACGTCGACCTTGAGGCCCTCGACCTGACGACGCGGGTGATCAAAGAGTCCATGCGCCTGCGGCCCCCGGTGTGGCTCGTCGAACGACGTGCCATCTTCGACGATGAGCTTGGCGGCGCGCCGATCCCCGCAGGCGCGACGGTGGGAACGAGCGCCTATGTGCTCCACCGCGACCCGGCGTATTGGCCCAACCCGGAAGGCTTCGACCCGGACCGCTTCCTCCCGGAGGCCGAAGCTTCGCGCCCGCGCTACTCGTACTTGCCTTTTGGCGCCGGACCGCGCGTCTGTATTGGGAGCGCCTTCGCATTGAACGAAGCGAAGCTCATCGTGGCGATGGTGATGCGCGAGTGGCGCCCGGAACTGGCCTCGGGACAGGAGCTGCTCCCGGACTATGGGATGACGTTGCGCCCCCTAAAGCCGATCCGAGTGCGGCTGCGAAAAGCGCCGTCGCGGACCCCACTTCAGCAAGCCTTCGCTGCCTTTGATGCCCTCAACGCCGAAGACCCAAACGTCGAGGTCGTCGAGGGCGAGGAGCGGCCGAAGGAGTTGCTCTACGCTGAACGAATGAGTGAGACGCTGGACGGCTATCAGTCCGATGCCGACGAGGCGCTTCAGCTGGCGTGCCGCGCCCAGCATCTTGAGCGTTGGCGCATGCCTCGCGCGGACTTTCCGGCGGGACGCACGGGCTATCTGAAGTGGCGAAGTGAAGCGAAGCGAAAGCACAGCGCCCGCGCCCAGGAAGTGCTGCGTCAGGCAGGGTTCGATGACGCCACGTGCGAGCGCGTTGCGGTCCTCGTGGAGAAACGAGGTCTACGCACCGACGCCGGCGTCCAGACTCTGGAAGACGTCGCTTGCTTGGTGTTCCTGCGCTTCTACTGGAATGACTTTCGCGCGAAGCATACGGACGAGAAGCTCGTGGGGGTCCTCAAGAAGACTTGGGCGAAGATGAGCCAGCGCGCTCACTCCGAAGCGCTCAAGCTGTCCTTCGACGAAGAGAGCATCGAGCTTCTTCGTCAGGCCGGCATCGTCGACTAATAGCTCCGCGAATCAGCGGACGTTGATCTCGCCGAGGACGACGCTGACGGTTTCGTTGCCTTCGCTCTCGAAGGTGCGCGGCTGCCAGTTGCTGCTGTCGCGGACCGAGAATGAGAGCGTCCAGTCGCCGGTGCGGACGTTCTCAGGGACGACGATTTCTACGTCATCTTGGATGAGCTGACCTGGTTGCCATTGCGGAGTTCGGTGCGTCCCGTTGACGGGGTAATGGTGGGCGTGGAAGTCGTGGAACTCACCGGCGGCGTCCCGGAGGCTAACGAAGAACATGAGGTCTTCGTCGATAGGGTCTTCGACCTCGTAGTAGAACGTCATTCGAATGGTCTCGCCGCGCTGGACTCGCCACTGCGGGGGGTCGTAGCCAAGGACTTCGAACTCATCGAAGCGGTAGGCCAGAGGAGTTTCCGGCGCGGGCATGGCGTCCAGTAGATGAGGGTCCACTCCTTCGTCGTGACTGGCTCTGGCTTGCGCGGCCCACGACCGAAGCATGTTGAACAGCTCGCCGGCGCGTTCGGGATTCTCATCCCAGCGATCGCGGTCTTCGGTTGGGTCGTCTCGCAGGTTCGTGAAACGTGTTGTCCCGTCGCGCACCCACCAGATGAGCTTGTCGTCTCCGACGCGGACCGCTTTTTGATCGTAGGGGAACATGCCGTCGGGAAGCAGTTCCATGATGAGCGGGCGCTCGTTCCACCCCGCGGGCGTCTCGCCGCCCATCAAGGGGATGAGGCTGCGGCCAGCCACGAGCGGCCTTCCGGGCAGACCCGTCAAGTTTCGAAGCGTGGGTGAGAGGTCGGCAAGCGTGACTGGTGCGTCGATGCGCCGGTGTTCAAAACCAGGTGCGCGAATCATCAACGTGGACCGGACTTCTTCCTCGTAGAGCGTCGTACTGTGACCGCGGTTGCCGTGTTCCTCAAAGGCTTCGCCGTGGTCGCTCATGAGGATGACGATGACGTCATCGTCCACTTCGCTGAGGATCCGGCCGATCTCTTGGTCCGCGAGCAGGATCTCGGTGTCGTAGGGGCCGTCGATGTAGCGCCCGAAGCGTGATGCTTGTCCGTCGGGCAGGTAGGGGATGTGCACGTTGAACACGTGGGTCCACAAAAAGAACGGCTGGTCCCGCGCTTGAAGTCGAGAGAGCGCCTCGATGGCGCAGCGCGTGGGAACGCTCCGGTCGTTGCCGCCTTCTTGCTCGACGTTGTCAAACCCCTGGAAGAAGTCGAGAACGCGGGAGAAGTAGTCCGTGCCCATGCACGCTTCTGTGCGGTAGCCCGCATCTTGAAAGACCTCCGCGAGGAGCTCGTTCTCTTCCTGCACGGCGGGGTAGAGGTACTGTGGGCCGTAGAGGATTTGCCCAGGGTAGAGCCCCGTAAACGCCGATGGAATCGAGCGGACGCTCCTCGACGAAGGCGCGATGGCGGTGTCGAAGACGACGGCAGTTCGGCCAAAGCGGTCGATGCGTGGTGAGGTCTCGTTTTCGTTTCCCCCAATGCCCAAGTGGTCCGGGCGAAGCGCGTCGACCAAGATGAGCAGCACGCTCGCGCGCTCTGTCTCTTCTGGTGCTTCCACGTAGTGACCGTCGCCCAGGATGCCGTCGACTTCAGGGGTGCCATCTCCACCAAAACAGTCGGAGTCGACGCCGTCGCCTGCAGCGTCTGGAGCGTTGGGGTGTACCCGTGAGTCGGTGTCGTCACAGTCCCCGCCGCCGAAGTAGGAGGCGTGGCCGTCGTGATCCGTGTCGAAGCGGCGCGAGTAGAAGCGAATGAGGCGCTGGCCCGTCACGGTCCGACCTTCGACGAACTGCCTTGCACCTCTCGACTTGCCGTACGTGGCGGCGGTCAAGACAAGGGCAAGCAGGGAGCATGTCGCGAGCGTAGATGCGAGGGCGAGGCGTCGCTCCACACGCGCCGCAGCCCAGTACGCGACGAGGAAGAGGAGCAACGCAACGGGCGGCGCAAGGTAGGGAGTGATGACGACGCCCTGAAGCGCGCGTTCGATGGCGGCGCGACGAAGCAGGAGGATGATCAGACCGGCGGCGGCGAGGAGCGCGAGTGCGTTCCGCGGGGTCGCGGCGCGTCCAAGGGCACGAGCCACGGGGGTGAGCACGATCTGAAGGAGCGAAGCGACGAGGACCGCGCCGAAGAGCGCCACCAGGGAAGAGAGCGCGATCACCCAACGAATGATCTTCTCAGCGTGGAGATGGTCGCGCGCCGCTTCTTCACTTCCGCGGACAACGAGGACCAGAGTCACCAACGCGGCGGCGGCGGCGATGACCGTCGCAAAGCGCTCCGGTGAGGGGGCCGCGGAGAAGAGCCCCGACGCTCCTTGTTTCACCGGTGCGAGCCAACGGACCCGGGAGAGGAGCGTGGAGATGCCAGCGCTGATGAGACCGAAACCGAGGCCCACGGGCGCCATGAGGCCAAACAGGTAGAAGAGGCTTAGGGAGCGGACGCCAAAGCCCGCCTGTCCATGGG
>JBGCFM010000005.1:0-50779 GCA_045106895.1 Polyangiales bacterium
CGTGCCGTCTTGAACCGTGCCGATTCCATCGACCCCGAGGCCGAAAAAAGGGACGAACTTGAGAATATCGAGGGTGTAGAACACCTCTGCCCCTGCTGTCATCACATGAAGGGACACATCGGCAGGGTGAAAATCGTAGGAGAGGCGGCCGCGAAACGTCCAAGCCGAGGTGAGTCCGACGCTAGCGCCGACCCCAACGGCGATCCCCGCCACCGGCGCATTCTCGTTGGCCAGGACGAGTCCCGCCCCAATATCCGCCCCGAGCGTCCACTGATCCTCGTAGGCGTGGGCGCTTTCCACGGTGTTCCAAAGGGTCGCGCTAAGGCAAAGTGCGAGGATCGGCGCGATGGAGCGCCTTGGCCGGGTCCGGTTCACACCCGTTGCTAGCACAGCGGCCCAAGAAGCCCTAAAAACGCCGAGCAAAGCGATGCCTTGGTGCGTTGACTCGCCCCAATGGCCATGCAAGCTTCCGGCGTCCCAAAAGAGCGCCAAGGCGCCAGGAGCAGGCAGTGGCTGACGAGAACGAAAAAGAGCCCATCGAGACGGACGAGGAAGAAAACCTCGAAGAAACCGACACAGACGAGACGTCTGAGGATGAAGCCGAGTACGAAGACGATTCCGAAGAGGAAGACGACGACTCCGAAGAGGAAGAGGAAGAGGAATCTTCCGCGTCCAGCAAAAAGGCCGCCGCTGCTGCGGCCGCTGCGGCTGCCGTAGCGAAGCGAAAAAAGACCGGCCGCAAGAAGAAGGCGCCGAAGGAGACGGCGGGTCAGCGCCTCGCCAGAGCTAAGAAGCTCAAGGCCGACCGCAAGGCTGCCGAGCGTCAAATCGAAGACGAAGTCGTCGAAGAGGCAGCCATCGAGCAGGCCGAAGTCGCAGCTTCATTCCTCGAGAAGAACCAGAAGTCCATCGTGATGGGCATGGTCGGCATCGCCGTCGCCGCCGCGCTTTTCTTCGGCTACCAGAAGTTCGCCGAGGGAGCCACGGCGGAGTCCTCCGCAGCTCTTTGGGCCGCCGTCAGCACAGCGAACGCGGAGGTTGTCGCGGAAGAAGACGCCGCAGCGGACGCGAGCGACGCGCCAGAGCGAGAGACCTACGAGACGATCCGTGCCCGCGCCGAAGCGGCTTTGGAGAAGTTTCGAGGCGTTCAGTCTGACTTCCCAGGATCCGATGCTGCGACCTACGCTGCGCTTGGTGAAGCGAACGCACTCTACGACACGGGCGAGTTCGCCGGGGCCCGCGAGGTCTACGAACGTGCTCTGAGCGCCGGTCAGGACGATGTGAACGTCGCGATCCGCGCCACCGAGGGCATCGCCTTCACCTTCGAAGCCGAAGACAACTGGGAGAGCGCGAAGGAGCGCTACGAGGAGTTGAAGGACGTCGACCATCCCCAGGCGGAGCCCCTCGCACGTCTCCACCTTGCCCGTTGCGCGCTTCATGACGAGGACGAAGAGGCCGCGAAGACCGAGCTTCGTACCCTCCTTGAGAATCTCCGAGAAGAGGACGCACCACAGCTTCCGTACGTCCGGGACCAGGCCGAGCTTCGTCTCATGGCCCTCGACAGCTCCCTCGTTCAGCGTGCTCCAGATCTCGGCGGCGGCCTCCAGGGCGCACCCGAAGATCTCCAGCGTCAGATCCAGGAGCTCATGCGCCAGCAGCAAGAGCAGCAGGGCCAGTAAGAACCATGCTTCGTTTTGCGTTGGCTGTCGCGCTCCTCTGCTCCGCCTGCAGTGGGCTCTTTGAGCCGAATGGTGTGCGGTGGATCGATGGAAGTGATGAGTCGCGCATCCACCACAGCTCGGTTCTGAACGTACGCTGGACCAAGCAGCTCGCCGAAGAGCAGGGCGGCCCCTACGTGCCGGTGGAGAACGCCAGCGCGGCGTTCGATCCGATTCGAAACCGGGTCTATATCGGCTCGGCGGACGGTCGCTTCTACGCCTTCGGCAGCAGCGGCCGCCAGTTCTTCCATTACGATCCCGGCGCCGGAATCGAATCTGCGGCGGCCGTCGACACCACGCTCGGTCGCATCTTCTTGGCAGCCGAGGACGGCCGTGTTCACGCTTTGGAGCCCGACGGCGAAGTCCGCTGGGTTGAGAGCGCCGAGGGGCCAGTTCGGCAGTCGCCACTCTTAGGCGACGAGGTCCTCTACCTCACACGCGAAGACGACGCCGTCGTGGCCATGAACCGCGAGAACGGCGAGATATTCTGGACTTACAAGCGCGAAGGCACCGTCGAGTTCAGCATTTCGGGTCATGCTGGCCTGATGATGGCGGCTGGGTACCTCATCACAGGGTTCTCGGACGGAACCGTCGTCGCTCTCAATCCCGCCGATGGAACCGTCGCCTGGGAACGGACAACGGCGGTCGATGTGGAGCCAGAGGAAGGCGAAACACGGCAGTTCTTCGACGCCGACGCAACCCCCGTTTTACACGGCGGAGTCCTCTACGCAGCAGGTTTCTCCGCAGGTCTCTACGCCTTGGACCCCGCGAGCGGAACGGTGCTCTGGCGGGAACCTGAGCTCAAGACCATTACGGGCCTCGCCGCCTCCGGTCGGATGCTCATCACCACGAGCGCCCAAGATGGCGTCCGCTGCTTCGACCTCCAGCGCCGAGAGGTCGCGTGGTCGAGCCCCATCGAGAACGGTGCGCCAAGTACTCCCGTCATCGCGACCCCTTATGTTCTCGTCGGAGAAGCCCTGGGTTCCCTCCGCGCGCTTCGCATTCAGAACGGTGGTGAGGTATCGAGAATCGACCTGGGAACAGGGTTCTCGGGCGCGCCCCTCGCATATGGCCGCTACGGCTTTGTGATTTCGAACGGTGGCCGACTCGTCGCCTTTGTCATCTAAGCTAGAAAGGCTCGCCCAAAGCCTCAAGGCGGGCGGGCCGCGATTCTCGGAACGCCAGTAGCACGTAGGTATCCTCGCCAACGGCGAAGACCTCTTCATTTCCGTGAACTGCGAGCACCGCACCGAAGGCCTCGATGAGCGCCTCGATGTCCTCATACTCCTCGAGGTGAAAATCCAGCTCGATCTCAAGCGCTTGAGCCAGGAGCCTCATACGACGCTCAAAAGCTTCCGGATCCGTTTCGTGAAACTCGTTGAACATGAGGACTCGCGCCTCCACGCACGCGGCATCGTTGTCCTGTTCAAACCCGTAGGTCTCGTCCAGCGCCGCCATCAGATCGAAAGCGCTGTTGGTCGCGGGCATCTCGGCGTGCTCAAGGCCTAACTCTTCAAAGAGGTTCATGCGCTCGCTTTTACTCACCTAAAGCCATCTGCACCAGTAGTCGTTGAACTCGATGTGTCTACCGCGCCGCATCTCGTACCTCTACCGCCTTCACTTCCGCCAGAGGCACTGGTCAAAAAGCCCAAACGAAAGCTCCGTTTGGGCGAACTATTGGTCAAAGCTGGCGTCGTTGACGACGCCGCTGTGGAGCGGGCTCTGGCCGTTCAGAAGATGGGGGGAGGGCGTCTAGGGTCCGTTCTCGTCAAACTCAAGCTCTGCACGGAGGCGCAGATTCAAGGTGCGCTGTCCCAGCAGCTCGATGTGGATGTGGTGGAACTGACCAAGTTCGAACCAGAACCAGGTGTTCTAGGGCTAATTCCACGGGCCCTTGTGCGCAAATATGAAGCGGTTCCGCTGCGCAAAGAGGGCACCACGGTCTGGGTAGCCATGATGGACCCGTACAACCTCACGGCCATCGACGATATTCGATTCTGTACGGGCGCAGGCAAGCTCGTCGTGATGACCTGCACGGAGGGCGCGTTTCGAGCCTTCGTCAAGGAGCACCTTGAGACGCAGGTTCTCATCGACGAGATCATGGAGGGCGGTGACTTCTACGAGAAAGCGATCGGATCCATCGATGGCGAAGAAGAATCCGCCAAGCGAGCGAACGCTTCGGAGGACACGGAAATCGTCCACGACCTACGTATCGCTGGCGAACAACCACCCATCATCACGCTCTGCAATTTTCTCTTGGTGGAATCCATCAACCGCGGAGCGAGCGATATCCACGTCGAACCTTACGAGACCTATTTTCGCGTTCGGCTTCGAATCGATGGGCGACTCCAGACGCTGCTCACACCTCCACAGCGATTGCACAGCCCGATGATCACTCGGTTCAAAGTCATCGCGGATATGGACATCGCGAAACGCCGAATTCCGCAGGACGGACACATTGGCATTACGTTTCAAGGTGAGACTTGCCACTACCGCGTCTCGACGCTGCCGACGGTCTACGGAGAAAAGTGCGTCATTCGTCTACTCAAGAAGTCTGCGGCGCTGGCGTCCGTCGACAGCTTAGGATTCGAGGAATCTGACCTAAAGGCGTACAAACGAGCTCTGCACGCGCCTCAAGGCATCGTTTTGGTGACGGGGCCAACAGGGAGCGGAAAGACCACCACGCTTCACGCAGGTCTCTCAGCTATCAACGACCCAGAGGTCAACATCGTGACCCTTGAGGACCCGGTGGAGGCGAGCCTGAGCGGCGTGAACCACGTTCAGGTGCACGAGGCGGCGGGCGTCACGTTCTCCAGTGGGCTTCGCTCAATTCTGCGCCAAGACCCAGACGTGGTCTTCGTCGGCGAAATGCGAGACCCAGAAGTCAGCGCCATCGCCGTCAAAGCTGCGCTGACGGGCCATCTGGTCCTCAGCACGCTGCACACAAACAGCGCCGCTGAATCACTGACACGGCTCGCGGATATGGGCGTCGCTCGATACCTGCTGGCCAACGCGCTCACGATGGTCGTCGCCCAACGCCTCCTGCGACGTGTGTGCGAGTCCTGTGCGCAGCCATACACGCCAACGGAGTCCGAGGTCGACGCGCTTTCACTGAGTAACGAAGACATCGAGAACGCGAATTTCCGATTGGGCGCCGGCAAAGGATGCAGTGCCTGTTACGAGACCGGATACAAAGGACGCGTCGCCGTCTACGAGATCCTTCGGGTGACGCGACCAATACGAACCGCAATTCGAAACGAAGCGTCCGTGGATGAAATCGTGGACATCGCGCGCAGCGAAGGGATGACTTTGCTCTTCGAAGCTGGCGTCAAACGAGCACTCCAAGGGGAAACCTCCGTAAAGGAGGTCGAACGAGCGCTGAGCGATATGCGCTAGGCCCCACGGTCAAACCCCACACAACGTTTCGCATAATATAGATTATGTAAACTTTTGATTCAATGTTCACAGAGTGCCTGCTGGTCCGCCAGCCGATCTCAATCTCCCCCCTGTTCTCCCACATCAAGGCTTCGGAGCGGCTGAGATGAGTCGGCGACGACGAAGGCGCCACGCAGCTCGGATGTCTTGAAGCATTCGCCCGCTGGTGGGTTCAACCGGACCGCATCGCCAACCTGGACCCCGAGAAACACACAACCACGGTCCATCAGGTGGTCACGGATGGCAGCGGCGCTCACTTCTCCATCCTCGTCGACTTGAGCGCTAGCCGGGACAAACCCGAGGTCCGCTCCGCGTTTTCCAAGGAGCTGCTCATAGAGGCCCATGACTCCGGGAACGAAGGCGCTGTGCACCAGGAAGTAGTTTGTGATCTCTGAGGTGCTGACAGGTGTCACTTCGAGACGGCCACCGCTCAGTCGCTCAACGTTCGTCTTTAGCGTCTGACCACGGCGGAGTTCATCGACCTCCACCAACATAGTGAGAGGCGTCGAGCGCTCAGGTTGCTGGAGCTGGAGGAAGGCGCGGACAAAACGTAGGACTCGAAGCTCGGTGGTGGCGTCTAAGTCTCTGGGGGACTCGTCGCGGCTCGCGAGAAACACGAGAGCTTCCGTGGTCTCCACAACGGACTCGGACGCCGCGAGCGCAAGGTCTTGTGCCTCACGAACCTTGCAGTGCCCTTCTCCCTCGAGTTCGCCCTCGAGCCGAAGCCGCGTTGCGTCGCCATCTTTGACCAGGAGTTGAACACGCACCCCAGGAACAAACTTCGCGAGCGCCATGACCAAGGCGTCGATGCTCTGGTTCTGCCCGACGATGAGCACACGACTCGGACCATCATAGAGCCCTTGGTCGCCGAAAACCCTGTCCGCGCGTTGACGGTGTCCGGCTTCCAAGGACTCCAGCTGCGCCGCCGACCACAGGGAGCGTGCAGCCCGACGCAGCGGCAAATAGGTAGGTGCGAGGCCAAAGACGCCTTGGAGACGGTCCGCTTGGATCGTGTCTGCGGAGCCCGGCGCGTGAGGGTTCATGAGGGATTCAAGGTGACTCACGGAGACGAGTTCGTGGTCGCGGCGTTCGGCGAGTTCGTCGGCGACAAATGCACCAACAAGCGTGACCCCGTGCTTGTCATGCATGCGTTGAGCAAGCTCTTTGACCGAGAGTTCTCTATTCTCGAGCCCTCGCATCGCCTTGTGCTCTTCTGCGTCCGCGTAAAGATGTGTGTACATCTCGTTCCCATCGGCACTCATCAGCTCTGCGAAGACATCCGCAGCGGCGGGCACCGTCAGATGGTGTGCGATGAAGAGCCCGACAAAGCGCGGTCCATCCAGAACGAAGGTCCCAGGTCCGCCAACCGCCTCCGCGACGCTGGCGTGGCTGCTCTCGGTCACTTCAACGAAAGCATCCGCGGCTGGGTTCATTGCGCGAAAAGCCGCCAGTGCGGAGATGGTGCGCGCATCGGCATCTTCCCCATCGCTCGCCAGCAGAATCGCGCGTTTTGCCCCCGGCGCGCCGACGCGGAGCAGGGAATCCTGGTCATTGGCTTTTCCATGACGATGCACGACCCAGCGCATGTGGGCTTCATACAAGAACGATGGCAGCTCTTCGCTTTCCCCGAGGAGCGTAATACGAGGCAGCGCGTGTCTTCGCGGACGTGGGTCGATGCCTCGAAGCCAGCGCCAAACCTCTCTGGGGCGAATGCGACGGAGGGCTCTGTTCTTCTCGTAAATCCGCACGAACTCCTCGACCATCGACTCGGAGTTGTGGACCGGACCGGCGATAAGCGTGTGGCCCTCATATTCTACAGGCCGGCGCTTCTCCGCCGCGAGAACCTGCTCCACGATGGTCGTTCCAAGGCCGATGAGGTACGAGAATACGAAGATGCCGACGATGGTCAGCGTGAGGCTGAGGGCAACAAAGCCCGGATGAGCGTTGAGGCTCGGCACTAGGTTGTCTGGGCTCTCAACCTGCCGGAACGCCCACCACATACGGTCCCAGAAGCCGCCTCCCTCGATGAGACCCGGTACGTGCAGGTTGTGCAGGAGCACCGCGGACACAAACGAGAGCCCTGCGACGGCGCCGGTCACAAAGAGCAGCTGCTGGACCTGCTCCCGGCGCGTCAGGACTCGATAGACATCACGAGCGAGCGCCCGTGTGAAACGCGCGAGGACGACGAGTCGAGCGAGACGTGCGGCGCGAAGAACCTCTGGTGGGATGCCGAGCCAGGCCGCGGGCAAGAAGCTCAAGAGCGCCACAAAATCGATGACCAAAAAGCCGGCTTCGGTCTTCGGGCGAGCGACGTGTCCTTTGAAGAGGAGGACAACTCGAAGCACGAACTCGGCTCCGAAGAGCACCAACAGAAGCGGCGCCAACACCACCTCGACGGTGTGGTACGGCAGCAGGGAAATAATGATCGCGAGGGCCAGGATGACACGGACGACGCGCGACTCGATGACACGTCGCAAACGAACCCAGTCGTCCCTCTGCGGAGTGTCAGCCCGACGCTCCTCCAAGCTCACGTGTTCTTCTCCTTGCCGAGCAAGAGTCCAAAGAGTGGCGTCGCATCCACGCGGCCCTTGTCGACGAGCACGTCGATAAACTGAAGTCCGAGGCGAGCCAGGTCGAGAAGCTGGCGAATACGCGCGACCTGGTGCTGAGCCTTCACCCGTTCGTCAGCCCGCTTGGTGCCCTTGGCTTTCCGCATCGCATAGTCGAGGGCTTCTTCCATCGCGTCGATGGCGTCTTCGATCTCCACGCGCTCTCGTTCCCGGAACACGCCGGAGATCATCTTCCAGAACCGAACTTCCGCTTCGTAGTAGTCGCGACGTTCACCAGGCAACCACGTCTTTTTGACGACGCCCCAACGAATAAGCTCTTGGACCGTCATGGACACGGCGCCACTGGATATCTGGAGCTTCGACTGAAGCTGAACCGACGTCAGTGGCGCGCCGTGTAGATAGAGAAGCCCCCAGATACGTCCGAGGTTGCGCTTGAAGCCCCAAAACTCGATGAGGCGACCCACTGCATCGCTGAGCAAGCGCTCGCTGTCCCAAATCGAATCCTCCACGTCCTCTGGCACTGCCCTACTCCGCTTCAGGTTCTGGAGGGAGCGCCTGGACGGTGAAGCCGTCGTAGGCCGCGCCTTCATCTTCATCCGCCGCGGCGAAGGCGACAATTCGCATTCCGTTTTCCTCGAGCGCCTGCAAGACGATGGGAAGCACCAGGGTACCTTCAGGCGTCTCATCAGGAGCCTGTGCGCCCTCAACCTCAGACACCGCAATCGGACGAATCGGTTCCAGGGCCGCGTCAACGCCCGCCGCCGTTGGCATCGACTCACGAAGCAAGGTGGCGATTCGGGTCAGCGCCCACTCGATCGCCACCTGTCGGCTCTCGGGATCCGCATCAAGGATGGGCTCCTGATTCTCAAGTTCGTACCAACGAGAGAATCCGCGCTGCGGCATCAGAAGTTCCGCTCCCACGAGTCGCTCGCTGTCCAAGTGGAGACGAAGCTGCAGCCGAATCTGGCGGTCGATGCGGGTTTGCCCAGGAACTGCGATGGCGTAGTCCAGAGCATAGAATTTCACACACTCGCTCTGTGAGCAGCGAGGACGAGGGTCTGCCTGAAACGCGTCGTTGAAGGTCTGATTCGACACGACGACTTCGCTCATTGGCGTGTCCCAGTCTTCAACGCTCAGCAGAACACGACTCCAAAACGCAACGGCCTGCGCCGCCCACATACGACGCGAAAGAAGGAGCGCTTCTCGACGCTCACGTTCGATCCGTTGTCTCGCCTCCACGTCTCGTTGGCGAGCCGCCTCAAGCTCGGCGAAAGCGTTTTGTCGCTGCTCGGCTTCGGCAGAGAAGCGTCCATTTGGAAACACCTCCATGTACATCTGTAGGCCTTCGGGGGTCTCCTTTGCGTCGGCGAAATATGCCTGCTCGCGCGCTGCATGTTCCGCTTCTACTTCGTCTCGCCAGTGCCCGTTCGGTTGGTTCTCAAGATAACGGTTCATCGCCGCAAGCTCATCGTCGAGGCTCTCGGCGAGCCGATATGAGCGGTAGTCTGCGTAGTCACCACGAGAGGCGAACGTCGCGCAGCCCGCCACAAGGCAGAGGCACATGAGTCGCAGGATCATGGACACAACCGGCACTCCTCCACCGCTTGCTCGCTCAGACGAAGGTCGAGGTTGTCCGAGCGTCGAAGCGTGTCGATGCACGCATCGGTCTCCCGAACCCGTGGAGGCGGCTCACAGGTCGCTGGCCAAAACCCAATCGCCGTGCAGCTCTCTTGGGCCGCATCCACGCAGCGTTGAACGTCGTCCTCTTCACCGCGCGCTTGATTGCGCAGGCAAGCGAATGAACGTGAGCGAAGGCAGAACTCGACAAAGTCCGCGCCCTCATCTGTGATGTCATCCCCGCAGCCGCCGGTATTGCCTGGCGCTGGCGCGAGGGAGAGCACAGCCAAAAGAAAGAGCCCCGCACGCATCATGGCAGGACCTCAAGTTCGAATTGAAGGCCCACCTCAATGGTGAGCAAGTGATGTGTGCTTCGCGAACCATCGCGCTCTCGCCCACCGACGAAGACGTCGTAGATCAGCTCGGCGAAGATGCCGACCCCCGAGCGCGCGAAGTACTGTGCTCCGAACGCGAGTTCGGCACCGAGGGTCGCGGCCGGGGACACAACAATGGGCAAGCCAACCCGGGCCGTCGCAATCCATGCTGGGAGCGGCGAAGCGTCGAGCCCCATCCGCAACACGTAGCTCGGAACAAGGACCCATTGCCGCAGCGCCAGAGTCCCGCTTGGGTACGCCCCTTCCCGGCTCAGGTTCGTATGGATCCCCAACTGAAGTGCGTGACGAAGCCTTCCCTGTCCCGGCAAGACGCCGCCTCCGCGCAGGCTTAGGTAGGCTGGCGCGAGAGTGTTCTGTTGGAACTCGTCCTGGGCGTTTAGGTGCAGCGCGAGGCCGCTGCCAAAACCGAAATAACCTTTCCAAGGAGAGAGTGGTGCTCTCGGGCTTTGTGGGCTGATCGCCGCCGACACGCTCTCGCGCTGGAGTGATGGCGGAAGGTCGTCGTTGACCACTTCCGAGCCAGAAGATTCGATTCGCTCGATGCGTGGCGCTTCGTCTGACTCGTCTTCCTCGTCTGCCTCCAAAACCTCAACCGGGGCGGTGTCGCTCGGCGTCTCGGATTCCACCGAAGGTGCCAGCTCCTCCACGTTGGCAGTCGCGTCTCCTTCATCGCCGGATGGGACCGCGGCCTCGACCTCGACGGCCGCCTCGACCGCGTCCGGCGCTGGCGTCTGGGCGTAAACGGACCCGGTGACGGCCAGAACGCAGGCGATGATCCACACGGCACGCACGCTCTGACGTTAGGCTTCCCATCCCAGGCGGTCAATGTTGGCGACGCCCGGAACCCAGGGTTTCGCCCGCCGTCGAGAGCCTGACGTGCTATCACCCTTCCGTGGGTCGTTTCGTCGTCGGGTTTCTCGTTGCCTCACTAGTTTGGGGCGGAGTTTTTGCAGCCCGTGAAGAAGGCCTCTTGGACGAGTTCTTCGAGCCCGAAGAACCGATCGTCGTCGCGGAAGCACCCGTCGAGGAAGAGCCGGAGGAAGCCGAACCCGAACCTCGTCGTCGGCGACGGAGACGTGGTCGTCGAAGGCGCGGCATGGGCAGTAGTATGATGGGCGACGACTATCCCCGTGGGAATTCGACGACCGGCGACGACCTCGGAGAAGACGACCCGCGCGAGATCTCCGCCGGCGCGTCAGGAGGCGAAGCGCAGCTCTCGTCTGCTCAGATCGAGCGAGTCTTCGACGCGTCGTTCAACGGGATCCAGCGTTGCCTCGTGCTGGTGCCGGCGAACGCACCGCTTGGCGGTCGACTCACCTTCGGCATGCGGATTGCGGGTTCAGGCCGGGTCACGCGAGTGAATCTTCGAGGCCCGTCCGCCGTCACTCAAGGCGAGGCAGGTTCCTGCCTTCGGAGAACGGCCCGCGCCCTCTCCTTTCCTTCATTCGACGGGCCGGAGATGCTCGTCCACTACCCCGTGACGCTTCAATAGCCGGATGCACCAACCCCTTCGTTCCGCAGTTCTTGCCCTCTCGCTCGCGGCCTCTTCCGCATGTGGTGGAGCTCAAACGTCGACGGAAAACACAGAGAGTGGAGTCCGTTCACTCCAGGAATCGCGCGCCCTCGAGGTGATTCGCGAGGCCGCGACGGACTCCGGCGCCTCCGTGGGCGAAGGTTTCACCGCTGAAGTCAGCGATGGCCCTATCGACGTCGACCTGCGTCTCGGCAGCACGTTCGGGGTGGAATGGGTAAGCGCTCAGGACCGAGCAAATAGTCCAACACTCCCTGAACCACCCACAGGCGGCCAACTTCGGATCATCGCGGAACCCGGCGGCGCTCAGATTCTGATCCTTGAGTCCTCGTCTTACCGCTACGACTCGCGGCGCGAGCGCGTCCAGGCAGGAGCCACTAGCGCCGCGGACGTCGAGGCGCGGCTTCGACGGGACCTTCGTGATTTCTTGGTCTACGCCGGGCTCAGCGACGGCTGAGCGCTACTCGCCTTTGTAGACGGGGGGTCGCTTGTCGCGAAATGCCGCGAGCGCTTCAAGGCGATCCGTGGACGCCAAGGTCCGTTCATAGCAGCGACGCTCATGAAGAAGACCCGCGTCGAGGCTTAGGTCACCAGCCCCATCAATGGCTTCAAGCGCGGCGGCCAAGGCGATGGGTGCAGCGTTCTCAAATGAAGCCCCCAAGCGCAGCGCGCAGTCCAGCGCCGTCTCCCCCTCGCTTGCGACAGCGTTCACGATTCCGAGCTGCAGGGCTTCTGGTGCTTCGATGCGGCGTGCGAGAAGAATCAGCTCTTTGGCCTTCGCAACACCAACGATGCGGGTCAGACGTTGCGTGCCACCTGCGCCAGGGATGATGGCGAGGGAGACTTCCGTCAGGCCAATCTTGGTATTGGGAACCATCACACGAAGGTCGCAGGCAAGCGCGACTTCCAGTCCGCCCCCGTACGCGACCCCGTTCATGGCAGCGATGGTGGGTTTGGGCAGGGCTGCCACCGAGTCGAAAGCGGCTCGATAAAGTCCGAGAAAGTCGCGAACGTCCTCCTCATTCATCCCACGACGCTCTTTGAGGTCCGCACCGGCGCAAAACGCACGATCGCCGGCGCCAGTGATCACCACAGCGCGGATACTCGTGTCGCCCGCGGCCTCTCTTGCGAGCTCCCCAAGCCGGCGCACCGTGGCCCGCGAAAGCGCGTTCATGCGTTCGGGACGGTTGAGAGTCCAAATCGCAAAGGCTCCACGCCGTTCTACGTTGATTCCGTGTTCTTGCTCGCTCATCTGGCGACCTTCCCTCTCGTCCGGAGGAAGATCAAGCATTCATCGGGACGCGGCGGACTCTCGCTCGGCCTCCGCGCGTAGTTGACGATATGCATGAAGACGTGCCTCGTATTCCTCGGGCTGCGGCGCAACCTCCGCCGCGCGCAAAAACGCCGCCTCCGCCTCCTCCATTCGCCCTAACTCGTGAAGAAGGATGCCGCGACCTGCGTGTGCCGCCGCAAACCCTGGGATGTCCCCGCAGAGATCCTCGTAGACCTCCAGCGCTTCGACAAACGCGCCCACGTTGATGAGCATCGCAGCGAGGCCGAGTCGCAGACCCAGGTCGCCGGGACTCGCTGCGAGCCCCGCGCGGTAGGTCCGCACCGCAGCGTCCGAATCCCCTGCGGCGTGGTGCGCGAGGGCCAGCGCTTTGGCGGTCTCCGCATGAGACGGTTCCCGTGCGAAGGCTTCTCCCAGAGGTTCCAGTGCCTCTGCGTGCTGCCCCCAGCGCAGGAGCCGGGTCCCCAGCACGCGATGTGGGTAGGCGCTGGTCGGCGCAATTTCTACCGCACGCATGTAGCTCTCGAGCGCGCGCTCATAGTTGCGTTCCAGCTCATGGGTAAAGCCCATTTCGACAATCGGGTGCGGGTCCAAGGGTCGTAGCGACGCCAATCGGGCGAAGGCGCTCCGCGCTTCGGCGGGCCGATCGGCCATCAGCTCCGCGCGGGCAAGGTCGAGCCATCGACTCGGTTCATCCGGCTCGGCTTCGGCTGCCCGCCGATACCCTTCCGTCGCGCTGTCGAAGTCGCCTCGGGCCATGGCACGCCGAGCAACACGAACGTCACGGCTGACGCAGGCCGAGAGCAACACCATGAGCAGACTGAGCGCCAGGGAGACTTGACGACACCGACATCGCCACCGACCATTCGAGCCATGGAATCTGGAACCCTCAAAAACGCCCTCGCGCGCCTCGTCTCGAAGAACGCGCTTGCCCTTCAGGGAGACGAGTACGGGTCGGTAGAAGGACATCGTCTCTCGTTCTACCTCGGTAGGCCGGGTCAGGCGATGGTTCTTGGACCGATCGAGAGCGTCGAGCTCGCCGATGACCTTGTCATCCTCACACGCACGTCCGATTCCAGCACCTTGCTCATCGCCTACGATGCTGTTCATGGCGTTGCGTCGACGCCAGTAGAAGCCAAGAGCGAACGGCGAACGGGCTTTTCCTGATGGGCGTTGAGCGCGACGAGGTGTCCCATGGGTGAAGAGCACTTGGGGCGTATCTTGGTCGTCGATGATGAGCCTGCGCTTCGCGAGATGCTCCAGGTTCTACTTCGTCGGGCGGGCTTCGATGCGACGATCGTGAACGGCGTAGAGTCGGCCCGTACGACCTTGGCGTCCTCACCCGCCTTCGATGCCGTTCTCACGGATCTGCTCATGCCAGACGGAACGGGTATCGACGTTCTCGAGCTGACGAAGCAGAACGATTCGAGCACGCAGGTGGTGCTTTTCACCGCTCACGCCACGACTGAGCGTGCCGTCGAAGCGATGCGCAAGGGTGCGTACGACTACCTCGAGAAACCCTTCAAGAATACCGTCCTCCTTGCCACCCTGGAAAAGGCTGTGGAGAAGCGTCGAATCCTCGTGGAGAACGCCGCGCTCCGGGAGAGACTTCAAGGCGGTGGGCGCAGGCTTATTGGAATTTCCGCTGCCATGGTGCAGCTTCGTGCGTTGATTCAGCGTGCCGCCGCCGCCCGCACGAGCGTGTTGGTGACCGGCGAAAGCGGCACCGGAAAGGAGCTCGTCGCCCGCGCGCTTCATGACCAAGGTCCACGTTCATCAGGCCCTTTCGTGGTTGTAAACTGTGGAGCGCTTCCCGAGAACTTGATGGAGAGTGAGCTCTTTGGGCATGAAAAAGGTGCGTTCACAGGTGCCAGCCACGCCAAAGACGGTTTGTTCCGAGCGGCAGACGGCGGCACGCTTTTTCTCGACGAACTCGGTGAGTTGCCGCTCTCCCTTCAGGTAAAACTCTTGCGGGTACTTCAAGAGCGAAGTGTGCGGCCCGTCGGTGGGTCCAAGGAAGTGCCAACAAACGCCCGGGTTATCGCCGCCACAAACAGAGACCTGGAAGAAGAGGTCGAAGAGGGGCGTTTCCGCGAGGACCTTTTCTATCGACTCAATGTGATTCGCTTGCCTCTGCCAAGCCTCCGCGAGCGCCCCGAAGACGTTCGTCCCCTCGCGGAACATCTCCTTGCGAAACACAACGCTCTGCAGGAACGCTCACTGAGCTTTCTTCCAGAAGCACTCGCGTGGCTCTCTCGCCAGGACTTTCCCGGGAACGTCCGTGAACTTGAAAACCGAATTGAGCGCGCAGTCGCGCTCGCGGTGACAGATTCGATCGACGTCGAAGACCTCGGCGGCGGCGTGGTGGCGTCCACAGGTGTACCGGGAGTGGCGGTCCCGGACCTCCGCGACGGGTTTGATCTGGACGCGCATCTGGCAGCCATCGAGCATGCGATTTTGCTTCAAGCACTCGAGAAGAACGGTGGCGTTCGAAAGCGGGCCGCGAAATTTCTGAAGATGACTTTCCGTAGTTTTCGCTACCGTTTAGCCAAGTACGACCCGACGCCTGACTGAAAGACTGTCGACGATTGCCGTTCGTTCCGATAACCTAATAGCTACGCGAGGGCTCATTTCTCCCCTCCCTCAGCGTCTCGGAGCACCTGATGCGTCAGCCCATCACCGCCAATCCTCGTTCACTCCCGTCCCGACGAGACCGTTCACGTCATGGTTTCTCGCTCATCGAGTTGATGATCACCGTGGCTATCATCGGTGTCCTCGCGGCAATCGCGGTCCCTAGTTTTCAAGGATATCTTCAGCGCTCACGGACCACCGAAGCGACGACCTTCTTGGCGGACATTCGTCAAAAACAGGAGACCTATCGGGCTGAGTTCGGTGCGTACTGCGCCGTCGACGGACAAGCGATTGGCACATACACGCCGACCGCCCTTCCCGGACCCGGCCAAGTGCAAACCTGGCCCGTCAACGATGGCAACTGGACTCAACTCGGGGCGCGTCCCGACGGGACCATTCGTTTTCAGTACGCGACGATTGCCGGCGTCCCCGGTCAGGCGCCGCCTGGCACGAGCAACCTCCCGTCGACGGATTTCTGGTTCGTCGCTGCAGCTCGCGGAGACCTGGACAACGATGGGGACTTCTTGGACATGGAAACCTACTCCGGTGCATCACGGGTGTGGGTCAGCGAGGCCAAGGGCTGGGAATAAGCACCCACGCGAGCTTGCTCGCCGCGGTCTTTGAGCCTCCATCGCTGCTCGCGATGGAGGTTTTTTCGTTACACCGGCTCATCACCGGCCCAAAATCGTCACCTTACACAGATGGGTGACATATTTGGGCTCCCTGCCCCTTCGCCAGTTGACCAAAAACGTCACTTTCAGGGCGTGGGAAAGAAAAGCGTTAGGAAAACCCTAAAATACATCGTTGGCCCGCCGTGTGCATACGTATTGGGCAGACTCCAGCCACTCGTGGGCTCCCAACCTCATAAAGAAAGACCGAAAATGAACATCACCAAACTGATGCGTAAGAAAGAGGGCTTCACCCTCATTGAACTCATGATCGTTGTTGCCATTATTGGCATCCTGGCGGCCATCGCGATTCCCGCCTTCATCAACTACATCAAGCGCTCGAAGACGTCTGAGGCAGCAGCAAACCTCAAGTCGATGTTCACCGGCGCCGCGTCGTACTACTCGAACGAGATTCAAGCGGTTCGCGGCATTCAGAACCGTGGCGACGACGGCATCGCTGTCACTCGCTGCATCGTTGCTTCCGCTCAGACCAGCAACGTGCCTAGCCAGGACAAGACTGTTCTTCTCTGGAGCGGTGAAGCAGGTCGCCTCACCTTTGAGTCCCTGAACACGATGATCGCGGACCCAATCTACTACCAGTACAATGTCGTCGCCCAGGTGGGTGGTGGTGCATGCGGTGACTCCTCACCAGCCAATACCCAAATCTACCAGCTTCAGGCGATTGGTGACCTCGACGGCGACGGAACGACGAGCCTCTTCGAGCTCGCCGCTGGTGTTGACGAAGATGCGCAGCTCTACCGAGCAGCAGGCATCTGGCGCCAGAACGAACTCGAGTAACCTAGCAGGCTAGTATGAGAGAAGTGGGAGGGCGTTGCCCTCCCCTTTTTTTGTCCAGCCCACGGATTTGACTACCAGCAGAACATTCCACAATCGTCGTACGTGCAGTTTAGGCTCCCATGAAACTCCTCAGCAAATACCGCAAGCGCCAGTCAGGATTTACGCTCATCGAATTGATGATCGTTGTGGCCATCATTGGAATCCTCGCGGCCATCGCAATCCCGGCGTTCATCAACTACATCAAGCGCTCTAAGACATCGGAGGCTGGTTCAAACCTGAAGTCGATGTTCACGGGCGCGGCGGCGTACTACCAGGTCGAACGGCAGACCACTCGTGGCGTGGCGAACCGAGGTGACACGAACGTCGTGACCAACCGATGCATCGTGACGACTGCGACGACGAGCAATCCGCCGAGCCAAGACAAGACGGTTCTCCTGTGGAGTTCAGAGGCTGGGCAGCCTACATTTGAAGCGTTGAACACGATGATCTCGGACGCGATTTATTACCAGTACCGGGTGAACGCGCTTGTGGGTAGCGGGACCTGTGGAGACTCCTCGCCAGCGAACACCCACATCTATGAGTTTCAAGCAGCCGGCGACCTCGACGGTGACGGCGAGACCAGTCTCTTTGAGCTGTCGGCGGGTGTCGATGAAGACGCTCAGCTCTACCGGGCTGCCGGCATCTATCGTGAGAACGAACTCGAGTAGCTTCTTTTCAATGGCTGGATTCGTGCGTTACCCTGCTCGCCTATGGCGCGCGTAACGCCCGTTCTTGTCATTCTAGCGCTCGTCACGCTGTCGGCTCTCACGCACACCACACGACTGGGCGCGATGAGCGACTTCGTCCAAGGCCAGCGCTATGAGGACCTCTACTACCTTCCGCCACCTGCGTGGCTGGGGGTCATGAGCTTGGGGCATCGGGAGGCCCTTGCGGACGTGGTCTGGATGAAGGGCCTGGTCTACGTCGGCGACGAATTTCGGGAGGAAGGCGGGATGCGGAATGTGTTTCGCTACGCCAACGCCATGATCGTGCTGGACCCTGAGTTTCGACGCGCTTACGAGTGGACCGGCGTCGCGGGGCTCTATCGTCCCACCGATTCTACCCGCGAAGAAATCGAGACCACGGTTGAGTTTCTTCGGCTAGGGGTGGACCGCTTTCCCAATGACGGAGAGCTCAAATGGGACCTTGGAACCACGCTCATGTATGAGCTCGCGCGCCATCTCGAGGGCGAGGAAGAAGAAGCGGTCCGGCGCGAGGCCACAGAACACATGGTCGCCGCTGCTCGTTTGGGAGCGGGTCCACCTTTCTTGGCGCTCTCGAATGCGACACAGCTGCTCCGCCAAGGGGAGATCGACACGGCGATACGTCATTTGGAAGAGATGTATCCGCTCATCGACAACGAAGAGACCCAAGCCGCGATCCTGAGTGAGCTTGGACGTCTTCGAGGCGCCGCGGAAGCCGAAGCGGTGCAAGCAGCCAGAGAGAGCTTCGCCAGCGAGTGGATGGCGGCCTACCCATGGATCCCATCCGCGTTGTACGTACACCTCGGACCACGACCGGTGGTTCCTTTGGGCTATCTGCCGCCAGAGCTGATGCTCGCTCCTGGCCTCACAGAGATGCCCGATGCATTGCCCTAAAGCGCTTCTCCTCACATGATGCGGCCGTGCGACTACGACGAACGCGTGTAGAAGGAGCACTTTCGCTCATTGAAGGAAGCCTCGCCGTTGGCCTCATCGGCACCTTCCTCGCCGTGTTCATTCCTACGTTCTTTCGTGAAATCCACACGTCGAAGGTCGCCGAAGCAACCGACATGATGGAGCTCATCGCTGAGCGTGCGGGGGCCTACTACAACACCTCCCACGAAACCGGGCGTGGTTCTCGACGCAGGTGCCTTCCTGGACCCGCGGGTCCAACGCCGCCCTTGCCCAGCGAAGATCCCGTAGCCGTCGAGTTCACTCAGCCACCAACGCTTCCTGACCCCGAAGTGGAGGTAGAGGACATGGAACCGGGCATCGGCACGGAGACCTGGCTCGCCATCGGTCTGAGCACGGAACGAGAGCTTCGCTTCGCATATACCTTTGAGCCGTCCCGTGCAGGGTGTGGCGTCATGGCCCGAGAAGGCGAGCCGCTGTTCGTCGTCCGAGCCAATGGGGACTTGGACGGCGATGGTGAACACTCAACCTTCGAACAGGGATATCGGGTCCGCCGCGGAAACGTCGAGGCCTTTGGCGTGCTTCACGTACGCCGCCGCGTGGAGTAGTAGCGCTTCGCTTTCACTTAGCCGTGAACGCGAACGAACCTTGTTCGGCCGACACGGCTAAGACTGACACACCAGTTCTAGAACTGCTGAGGCCCCAGCACTAGTTGGGCGAGAGGGTCTCGATGACCCGTGTGTTCTCACCAGCTCGCACCGTGATGGTTTTGGTGACGCTGATGTTGAAGTCCGGGTTCACGAAACGGATTCGATGTCGCCCCGAAGAGAGCGTGAGCCCTCGTTGCGGCGTGTTTCCGACGCGCCGGCCATCGATGTACACCTCGGACCACGGGCGCGTGTTGATATCGACGGTTCCAGTTCCTGTGGCGACGGGCGTCATCATGACCGTCATCACTGGGGTCATGACGGGATTCATGACCGTGGTATCCGGCGGTCTGACGTACATCGTCCGCGTCATGTTCGTGGTGATACGACCGGCTCGCTCGAGCTGAGCGGTGATGGTGAGGGTGGTTCGACCATCGGGAATTCGCAGCGGTTCGCTCCAGTCGTCGTGCCCGCGAAGCGACATCTCAACGGTCCATCGCTCGCCTGAAACATCGACGTCCTCTTCCAGCGGCGTGCGCCCGAGGGAAACGCGTTCCGCGCCTCGGACGAGCGTGACGGAAGCTCCGCTTGGTTCGGAACGGAAGCGTGTCGCGATCTCTGCGACGCCGAGAGGTGCGTCGAGATCGACGACGGCACCCGCGGCGACCTCGACCGCGCGCTGCCAGGCGGCGCGACCCGAGAGCTCCGCGCGAATGGTGTGGGAGCCCGGGCTCAAGTCCGTCACCCGGATCGGCGTCGTACCGGGCAACTGACGCCCATCGACGAATACCGTCGCACCCGGCGGCACGGTCGTGAGGGCGAAGCCGGTTTCCGTGGGGGCCTCTTCGTCGGACTCCAGCACCACTGTCATGGTCCGCAGTTCGCCGGAGGTCACCTGAACCTGCTGGCTGCTCGACTCGAAGTCCGTCTTACGAACACTGACCAAGTGGACCGTGTCAGGCGTCACGTCTTCGATGACGAAGGTGCCGTTCGACTGCGCTTGAATCGGCGCGTCATCAAAGAACACAACGGCGCCAGCGGGTTGCGTCGTGAGCACAATCGTTCCTGGACTCGACGGCCAGTAGGCGAATGCGGCTCCAAGGATGATCAGCAAAGCCACGGCGGCGGCGATAAGAATCGGCCCCTTTTTGGACTTCTCCTCTTGCGGCTTCTGAGTGACCGCGGTCGGCTCGCGTGGTTGGAGGCTCGGAGCGGCCTGCCCACCACTCGGCGCATCGAAAGGACTCGGCTGCGCCGGGGTGTCAAAGGGAGCGGGCTGTCCGGCGCTCGCCCCGGAGAATGGCATCGGCGCGGCCGCTGCAGAACCGAAAGACGGACGCGGGGCGGCGGTTTGCGCTGAAGCGAGGTCTCCATGGTTCGAGCCGTAGCTGGGTGCCGGGCTTGAGACCGGCGCGGGGCGTGGCCCGCCGCTCCTTGGATGTGTCGATGCCGTTGGAGTGCCAAGGAGGTCCTCGGGCTTATCGTAGATCTGGGTAGCGAGCTCGTCCTCGTCCCAGTCCATGTCGAATGCAGGAGTCGACGGCGTGGAACTCGGTGCACCTCCAAGAGGCCCCTGACCAAGAAGCGTGCGCTTCGCAGGCGCCGGCGGCGGCGGCGGCGGCTTGGACACAGCGGGGAGAGACTGCCGCGGCGGTGGCGGCGGTGTCGGAGGAGGACGCGAACCGATGGGAGGTGGCGCCTTCACATGACGGTACTGCTCGTCACGGATTTCCTCTTTTTGAATCTCCTCGGACCACATCTTCCGCATGTGGCCCGCGAGGTCTTTGCGCGCGAAGAAGTTGCCGCTTGTGTACATGAAGGACTGCAGGTCGTCATGCAGGTCCATCGCGGTCTGGTAGCGGTCCTCGACGTCCTTCGCGAGGGCCTTGAGGACGATCTGCTCAAGCTCTTCCGGGATCTTCCGGTTGTAAGTGCTCGGGGGCATGATCTCGACGTTGCGTACTTTCTCCAAGGTGGAGAAATCGCTCTCGCCCACAAAGAGCCGTTCGCCCGTCAGCAGTTCATACAAGCAGATGCCCATCGCGAAGACGTCGCTTCGGCGGTCGAGAGGAAGACCCCTCACCTGCTCCGGCGACATGTAGCCGAACTTCCCCTTGAGGATGCCGGCTTGGGTCTTACCAGCCTTGTTGGCGGCCTTGGCGATGCCAAAGTCGATGAGCTTGATCTCGCCATCGTAGCTGACGAGGATGTTCTGCGGTGAGACGTCGCGGTGAACTAGGCGCAGGTCGCGCCCCGTCGAGTCACGTTTGTTGTGTGCGTAATCCAGGCCTTCGCAGACCTTCATCACGACGTATGACGCCATCGACACGGGGACGGACTGGCCGCGCTTGCCGAGCCGATCGAAAATCGCGCGCATGTCCTTGCCGCGCACGAACTCCATCGCGATGAAGTAGCTGTCCGCGACCTTCCCAAGGTCGAAAATAGAAGCGATGTTCGCGTGCGTCAGCTGCACCGAGATCTTCGCCTCATCGATGAACATCGTGATGAACTCTTGGTCCTCGGCGATGCTCGGAAGAATCCGCTTCAGCGCGACAAGACGTTCGAAGCCCTCGACGCCAAAAGCCTTGGCCTTGAACACCTCGGCCATGCCGCCGACGTTTACTCGCTCAAGTAGGAGATACTTGCCGAAGGGGATGGGCTTCTTCACGTTCCTGGCGTCCTCAACAGCATGATTTTCCTCAGCGAATCGGCGAACCATACCCGTAAAACCAGTGATTCTTCAAGGTATGGGTGTGGAAGAAACCGCAATTCTGTCGAATCCTTCATGGTGATCCCGAATCTCCGGGGTCCGGGGCCGTAAAACGCGGACTTCCTTCTCCCCGTATATACCTTACACGGGTGTCCTGCATTCGGCCCCAATACATGTAGGGACGTGGCTCAACATCTGGGAAAAGCACCTCTGCGGCTGGGCGCTCCTGAGCAACGAAGCCGAGCGATGTCGCGGGGTTCACCTCGCGCTCGTAGGCGTCTGGGCCCGCGGTCTGTTCTCCGACCACAAACGCCAAACGGATCGTCTCCGGCAGACCGATCACGGATCCAGCCGTTGCATTCTCCAGAAGCGCCGCCACACCCTCTCCTTCTCCGTACACCAGGAAACCATCACCATCGACGCCGATCCCCGCGGTGTCCGATGGCTGAATGGGGTCCCCTGCGAGGATGACACGCGCATCTTGAGGCGCCTGGCCCACGCCGTAGCGGCGTCCGATGAGCTGGCTTTCGGCGTAGAGAGTCACGGTCCCGGTCAGCGCCGAAGCCGCTTCCGTCAGATAGGCGAGCATGGTTGGCGTCGCCGATTCCGTCCCATCGAGCAAAGGCGCAGCGATAGCTCGCGTGGGATCGATGCGAACGAGGTAGGTCTCGTCGACCTGCGCACGGGCGAAGGCATGAGGCCAGCCAGCGTGAGGAAGCCCCGTCGTGTCGAAAGCGAGCGCCTCACCGTCCACGTCCAGATCGGGACCTGGCAAGAGGGGCCGCTGGGTCAGGTAGAAGAAGTCACGCGGATCCTGGCGAATGTAACGAGGGAAACGCATCGGCGTCATCGAGCGCGCGAGCAGGCGCCCACGGGCGGTCCAACCTCGCGCACGGGGGACATCGACCTGAAACTCAAAGTCCGAGGTGGGTCGGCGTTCCAGCTCCGGGAGCTCTTCCGTCGGCATGACGTTGTAGAACTCAAAAGCGGTGTGCCGTTGGTTCATGTCCAAGTGAACACCGCGGGTGCAGCGCGTCGCCTTCATGGCTTCGCCAAGCTCGTCGGCACCCATCGATTTGCCCCAGAAGTAGGCCATGAACCCCTCTTCCGTGAGGCAGATGCCCGAGCGGTCGATGTAAGCCTGCTCTTCATCCCCTTGAGGCGCTGCGCCCCAGAACCAACGCCGCCAAGGGTTGATTCGGTCGCCTTCGATGACGCTCGTGAGGTTCTGACGAAACTCCACCATATCTTCCGGGATCTGCCGGACAGCCCATGCCTCACGGTAGTGCCGAACGCCTTCCGGTGGGTCGGTCCAGGAGCCCATGGAGACGCGGCCGTCCTGATGAACGGCGACCGTCGCAGCCCAAGGTTTCGGCGGCAGGTAGACACGCCCACCTGCCATCATCCCGAATTCACCGTGCATAGACTGGAAGCCGCCGTTGAACCCTGCGACGACGCGGGACAGCGTTTCTGGGTCTCGTGGGACCATTCCGCTTCCCGTCGCGCCGGTTGCGCTCTCTGGTTCTCGCGTACCTGTCATGACCCGGAACTGCAAAGCACGCGGGTCCCAGATGACGACGTACACGCGGGTGAACGGGCGATCCGGATCGACCTGGAGGAACGTCGTATAGAACGCTGGAGGCGCGTTGGGGTACGAGCGGACGTAAGGATCATCGACGACAGCGACCCACTCGCCCTCGCCTCTGGCGGGACGCTGAACGACGGGCGTGAGCGTCGCCGGCGGCCACCCGAGTTCTGGGTCCGTGACGGCGAGCTCGGCGCGACGACGGGTCGCCTCCACGCTCATGTCCGTGATACCTAGCTCATCCGCGACTTCGGCCTCCGTGTCAGGCCCCCCGACCAGCGCGTAGTAGCCCCGCTGCAGAGCGTCCTTGATGGCGAACACGCGGTGCTCAAGCCACGCGATGGGCTCAGGACCCACAAAGGAGAGGTCGCGCACCGAGTCGACGACCCAGGTCAGCGTTCCGGGCATTCCGCGTTCCAGGTCTTGAACCTCGATGAGCTCCTCCCCGCGCAAGGCACTCCCATTCGCCGGGTCGATTTCGAGGACGTTCGTGCCCACCGTCGCGATGAGCGTGTCGTCGGCCTGCAGACTCAAGGACTCCACCGGCTCCTGAAGGGAAAAGCGCACGCGCCCGAAGCCTTCGCGTCGGCCTGTGTCCTGGAAGTTCGTGATGCTGTTCTGGATCTTCGCGCGGCGCGGCCAATCTTGCGTCAACGACTCGGACTCTCCGCGGTGGTCGACGAGCGTCACAGCGTCGAACTGACCGCTGACGTAGGACGCGTACGCAACATGACCCTCGCCCACGAGCACAAGCTGCTGTTCGTCGGCGCTGGAGGTGCGCGTCAGGTTTCGAAGGTTTCGGTAGCTGAGAACGCTGCCTCCGCTCCCGACCCGGAATTCGACGAAGAAGAGGTCCCGGGGAGCCTCCGGGCTCACCCGCCCCAAAAAGAGCGCGTCCGTATAACGAAAAGGGCCGCCTGTCTCCATGAGGAGCAGTGATTCTTGATCGACGAGGATCTCGGCCTCAAGAGCCTCCGCGGCGCTGGCCTCCACGCTCCCAGCAGACGCGAAGTCCGTCGAGGTGAACGCGCCAACGAGCACCAGCGCGCAGGCGGCTAGGAATACTCGCGAACGCTCACGAAAATAGGCCTTGAGTCGGGATTGAGACTTCATCGCTTCTACAACAGCGCAAACGCAGCTGGGATTTCCGACCTAGCAGTCCCCAGGGCCAGTTCAACCACCGGCTTTCGCGAAAAGAAAACCACCCTATCCAGGTGATTCTTTGTGCACAAATCGGAGGCTGCGGCTGCGGGAAGCCTCTGCTATGGGTCCGCCGTGGTGCGTCGCACCTTTCCGCAGATGGCGGAAAACACGAGGTTTCGAATGACTCTTCTTTCTCCGCGCTCGATGGCTCTTGCCCTCATCCTCTCTGCGTCCTTCCTCTTTCCAGCTGCCCTGGAGGCCCAGCGTCGCCGACGCGCAGCGGCTGGGGATGATTCGCCACGCGTCGTGGCGACCCTCGCGGATCTGGATCGATTGACCCAGGAACTCGGCTCCGCCGACGACGATGTGACACGCGCAGCGATCGATTCGCTGCAGGTCATCGACCATCCCCGAATCGTTCCGCCTCTCGCAGCGCTTCTTCGTTCTGGTCGCTCGGATCTCGTCGTCGACAAAGCGCTCAATGCGCTTGGCGGACTTGGCCACGCGAGCGCCATTGAAGTCCTCACGGAGTTCACCAACCACCGGCGAGCGAGCGCTCGACGGCGCGCTTTCCAGGCGCTCTCGGCCATCTCGGACAGCCGGGTTCCCGCCATCATCGAACGCGGGCTTCGTGATTCGGACCGCTCCGTTCGCGGTGTTGCGGCGCTGGCCCTCGGTGAGATCGGCGCCAGCGACTCACTCGAGACGCTCTTTCACGCCCTCGAGCGCAACGTCATCGAAGCCGCGATCGCCATCGGCAAGCTGGGCGACGCGGCATCCATCACACGCTTCGACGGGTTCCTCGGCAATGAGCCCCTCGGCGTCATGCTCTCGGGCTACGACGAGTACCTCCGCCGCACGGATGTACCCATCGAAGCCAAAACCGGCATCGTCGAGCGTTTGGGCGAGACGGCGGGCGTCATGGTTCGCCAGTTCTTGCAGAACTACCTCCGGTGGTTCCCGACTCGAACGCGCAACCGGGAGCTCATCGCTCTGCGGGACCTGGTCAACGAGACCATTCAGACGATTCCTGAGACCAGCAGTGGCACGACGATCCGGAACGGAGCTGCCCAATGACCCGCCTACTCCCGCTTCTCCTCGTTCTCTTTGGCTGCGCCACAACCACGGCGACGGGCGCATTTAGCTACCGTTTTGCGGACAACCGTGCCGAAGACCTTGAACCTATTCTTGAGGCCCTTCCTTCGCCAAGCGCACCCGCGGTGGCAAACGCGAGCGGCTCTCCGTTGGTGGTCGCGACGACGACGAGTGACACTCCGGAAGTCATCGCCATCGATGTTCAATCCGGTCAAGTTCGTTGGCGCACTGCCCTCGACGCATACTCGCGGCCAGAGGTGCATGGCGATGTCGTGATGACCAGCGACCGCACAAACGTCGTGGCGCTCGATCTTGGCAGCGGCCAAGAGCTCTGGCGGAAACCACTCAACTCTCTCGTCTACGTCGGCTGCGCTCGATCCGCCAACGTCGTCTCGTGCGTTTCAAGTCTAGGCGCCAGCGGCGGTGAGCAACGCGAGGGCCGAATCGAGGCCGTCGACGCCCGAAGCGGGCAGCGCCTTTGGCTTCATGAGATCACTGGCGTACTCGGAAAACCAGCCGCCGAAGCCAATCTCTTCTTGGTTCCCTGGGACCGACAGAACATCGCAATTTTGAATGCCCAGACGGGCGTGGAGCAGGCGCGACTTCGATCGAATGACGACGTCATCGCGTGGGTTGAGTCTCGCCCGGAGGGTGTTTTCTACGGTCACCGAGCCATCTACCGCCTCGGACCAGGGTCGGCGACGGGCAACAAGGAAGACGCGTTCCACCGTCCTCATCCGCTGCCAGATCTCCCACGCGAACCCGAACTCCACGACGACGCGTTCTACCCAAACCCGGGTCGTCGCTCGGCCCGCGGCCGCATCCGGGTCTACTTCGCTCCGGAAGCGCAGGGCGAGAGCCCCGTGTCCGTCGTCGGCGAGATGTTCTACTACGTCTACTACCGCTACGTATTTGCGTATGACGGCGAAGGAACGATCCGCTGGGCGCACAAGCTGAGCCAAGACGTGATCAACGCCGAGGTGACCCCATCCGGCTTGCTCACCGTCGGCGAGCAAGGCGCATTCATCCTGCTCGGCGCAGAAACCGGCGCGGAACTTTGGTCCGGTGGACTTGAAGACACCACACTTGGGAGCGCTGGCATCGATGCGTCGAACTTCTCCGTACCCGCCGGCGCCGGCGAAGCGCAGGACCTGCGCACGTCACTGGCGGAGATCATCGGAGACCCCGACAACCGCCTTGTCGCGGCCCGCGCTCACGCCGTTGGCCTGCTCTCCGCTCTGGATGCACCAGAGATCAGCCAAGACCTTCTCGACCTCTACATCCAGCGTTCAACGCCCGGTGCACTTCGGGAAGCAATCGGAACGGCCCTGCAGTCCCGCGCCATCGGAACCGAGTTCCTCGTCTCGGCGTTGGACCAGCACTTCAACTACCTCGAAGAGACCCCCGTTCCGCCCTTCGCGCTCATTATCCCCGCGCTTCTGCAGCAAGAGGTTCGTGACGCCGTCTCCGGACTCGTCTCCCACCTCATGGATCATGAGACGCCCATCGAGGTCATGCCCCTCGTCGCCCGCGCCATTGTGGACCTTGGCGATGAAAGTGTCGTTCCCCCGCTCGAAGCGTTCTTGGTTCGCTACCAGGCAGACTCCACGTTTGCGGAAGCACCACAGACGCTCGCCGTCGTCGCCGAAGGTTTGTTCCGCCACGGCGGTGACGATGGTCGCACGATGATTCGCGCGGTTGCTGCAGCTTCACACACCAGCGAAGAGCTGAGCGGCGCGATTCAAGGGCTCTTCGACCGAGAAGCCGCCGCGGCCGACGCGACGGCAGCAGCCGAAGCGACGGCAGCAGCCGAAGCGGCGCGAGCGGCCGCGGCCGCTGAGCGTGCAGCGCGGCCCGACCGCTTGAGCCAAGCACAGATCAACGAGGTCTTCGCGGCACAGACGGAGGCACTACGCACCTGTGTCGAAGCAGAGCTGGAGCGTAACCCTCGCCTCGGACAGCTTCGCTTTGTGTTCATCATCGAGAACACCGGTCAGACACGCGACATGCGCTACACGCCGAACACGCCGGAGCTTCAGACCTGTCTCGCGCCGACCGTCGACGCCCTCGTCTTTCCACGTTTCCAAGACCGCCGTCAGCGCGCTCGCTTCGTGGTCAACCTCCGCGCTGCATCCTCGGAAGCCGCTGCCGGCGACGAGATCGACGACAGCAACTGGTGGTCCATCAACGAACGACGAGGAGCTTCTGCGGATAGCGCCCTTGGCCGACCTTGGTGGCAGCCACGAACCGTGGCCGGCGCCGTAGAGACGCCGGACGCGCCCCCAGAGACCCCTGAAGGTGGCGAGACTCCTCCCGAAGGTGGCGAGACTCCTCCTGAAGGCGGCGAGACTCCTCCCGAAGGCGGCGAGACTCCTCCCGAAGGCGACGGCGGCGAGATGTGGTGGTTGCCTGAGGAGTAGGTAACTCGCGCGGTGCTAGCGCTCTTTCAAGAGCGCCTGCATCACACGACGACTGCTGGCGTCTAGCTCTTCGTCGAATCGGTCGGGATGAAACGATGCGGCCAAGCGTCGGCGCTGCTTGCCGCTGGCGAGGGCTTTTCCCCGAGCCAGGGCCTGTTTCGCGCGAAGTAGGTCCGAGTGGTTGCCTGCGCGCGCGCGGGACCGAACAAGGCCCAGGTCACGCCAAGCGACCAGGGTCTTGAGCGCGGGATGACCGCCCGCGAGGGGAACGATTTCTTCGCCGCGAGAGCCCGGGAGTCTCTTGAGAACCCCGTAGAGCGCAGCCTCGTGGCTGGAAAGCGGAGCCCGTTCCAGTTCTTCGCCGAGAGGGCCGAGGCGCCATGGTGATGAAAGCACCCGCCCGGCTTGCCCTCCCAGCGGCAGCTGCCGCGCCATGGCCACCACGAGGTCGATGGCGGGCATCGGCTCAAGCATCACGGCCTTGGTGCCTTCAAACGGCGTGGCAAGGAAGCGGGCAGTGATCTCTTTGCTCGCTGCGAAGGACGCGAGGTGCCGCACCAAATAGCGCCGCTGAGCCAGTGACGTCTGCCCCGCTGTGTGCTTCGAATCACGAGTCGAGGAACGACGCTCCTCGTAGGCGCACAAGACGCCGGCCTCGAAGAGGAGGCGCGTGCTCTTCGCCGGTGAGCGAACAAGCATCCAGCCGTCCGCCTTTGCGCGGGCAACGCGAAGTAACGTTCGTCCCAGGACTCCTAGCGCGCGTGGCATAAGACACGCCTATCGCGAAGAGGCCTCGGGGCGCCACAAATCTGCTAGCGCGTCTCAGCCGAGACCACGCCACGAACGCTCGCAACACGGCGAGCCAAGGCTCCGACGCTCACCCCGTGTCTCACCGCGACGCTTCGCTGAGACTCCCCGTTTCCGCTCAGGTAGTCGATGGCGCCCGCCATCGCGGGAGGGTTCGTCCACGTCGAGTCGGCGTCCGCGAAACTCGCCGCGAGCGACAGTGCCGCGTCCACATCTTGGGCGCGCGTCTGAAGCCGTGAGAGCACCTCGCTCCAAGCGCTAGGTCGCGTGTCCTCCGAACGCGTACGTGTCACGTCGGGGAGTGGGAGCGGGCTCGGCGGGGGTGATTGTTCGAGGGGGGATGGCGCGCTCGCCGGCGCGCCAGCCCGAATCCACTCCAGTAGGTTTCGATGACTCGCTTCGTCGGGGGCGCGCCCAGCGGCCTCCTCGGCGAGCGTCTCAGCCTCCGCGAGGCGACCCGCACGAGCCAGACCATGTGCGTAGGACGCCGTGATCTCGTGATTGGAGGGGGCGAGCCGATGCGCGCGCTCTAGATACGTGATGGCTCTCTCCGACACGCCCATCGCGACGTCGAGGAAATGACCCACGTTGTGATGGTAGCCCGCCACATCTGGCGCCAGGGCAATGGCCCGCTCGTACGAGGTGACGGCCATTCGAAAGTTGGCGAGGAGCGCCTGGCACAACCCCATCAAGGCGTGTGCAGAGTGATCGTTTGGGCGTCCGGCGATGACCTTCCGCAGGTGGAGAGCGGCGTTCCACGGAGAACGCTCGAGCTGGAGCGTTGCGAGTTCATGATGTGCAAAGAGCGCGTCGTCGCTCCCTTCGAGCGCGACAGATGCGAGTCGCTCGAGGAGCTGCTCCGCCTCGATGGGAAACTTCGTGTTCTCGAGAGATTCCACCGCTCGGCGACGTAGCAGCGCGACTCGGGACTCAGGGTTTGTCACCGTCACCCTTCCTCCGTCTCGTACAGTGCGCGCAAAAAATCACGACGAACGTATAGTCGCCGGAGGTCTCCCTCGCAATCAACGGCCCTTCAGAGTCGTTCGACAATGGCGACGAGAAACCCGCCAAAATAGCGAAGCCGAGACATCACACTTCGACGCTCAAGAGCCGCCAGTGCTTGTCCGATCACTGGCACGCGGTGTGCCGCGGCGGCCGGCGTCACGACACGAACACCACGAAGATCCACAAGCTTGGTTCCGGCGGGCAACAACCGCTCGATGACCCAAGGCGGATCCCAACGTGTGAATAGGTCCGACTCGTTCTTCGCGTCACCGATGGCGCCTGGTCCCGCCAATCGCTTGGCGAGATAACGAAGGCTCAAGGGGTTGTAGAACTCGACGGCCATGTGACCACCGGGCCTGGTTACTCGGGCCGCTTCCGCCAGCGCCCGCCCAATTTGTTCGACGTGGGCGAGGACTTTGAAGCTGTACACAAGGTCGAAGCTTGCGTCCTCGTAGGGCAGCTTGGTGACGCTTCCGAGCTCGACGTCCAAGCCTCGCTCTCGGGCTTTTTCCAGCATGCCAGGCGAGATGTCGATGCCGCGAGCGCTCGACGCGACCTTGGCCACCTCCTGCAGAATGAGGCCGGTCCCACACCCGAGTTCAAGACAGTCCTTTCCTCGCGCGTAGGGCAACACCAAGCCCGTCTCGATTTCGTCGATGAGCGCGTGATAGCCCGCCTCGCGCCCTCTTTCGTAGGTCGCCGAGAAATGGTCGTAGTAGTCCGCTGCGTCGTTCTTCTTCATCGTTTTCATCGTTCGCCCAAGACCTCGTCGTACAACGCTTCGTATTGGTTCGCTACGTGGCCCGCGGCGAAGCGCTCTCGAACGTACGCCGCGCCCCGTTCGCCGAGCGCCGCTCCGCCGGACAGTGCCGCCGTGATCGAGGCTCGTACTCCCTGCACGGAAGGTTCTGAGATGATCGCCCCCCCCTCCACGAGCTCCTCAGCAGGGGTGCCCGCCCCGACGACCACAGGTTGGCCCATGGACATCGCTTCAAGGATGACGAGCGGGTAGTCCATCTTCGCGTAGAGCGAGGTGCCCGGGAGCAGCACCGCATCGGCGCAGCCAAGCAAGGCGTGAATACGAGGCGTCTCGCCGACCCACGTCGCGTTCCCGCGCCTGCGAAGCTGCGCCTCCACCTCCGCGGCTCGTGGGGTCTTGCTCCGGCAAGCCATCACAAGTTGAACATCCATATCCTGACAGGCCGCCAGACACAGCTCCGCGCCGCCGCCAAACTCAAGGTCTCCCGCGTAGATGACAAGCGCCTTGTCCGGGTCCAGCCCCAGGGCCACGCGCTCGCGAGTGCGCTCGGCTTTCGAAAGTGCGTCGAGGGCCGGAAGCGCCGGGACGATTCGTCGAAGCCGCTTGGGCGGGAAACCCGCTTGGAGCAAACGTGCCTCGGTGTGTTTCGAGAGCACGACGACACGGTCGGCGAAGAGGCTCGAACGCCAGCTGCCGAAGTCCTTCGGCGCAGAACAAATTGTATGGACCGAAGGGACCCGGCGTAGCGCTCGCGTGAGATGGCCTGCGAAACCGGTACGTGGGTTGGGCGCGAAGAAAAAGTGCCAGAGCGCGTGGGAGCGGTCTTTCAATAAGTACCGAAGGACGCGGGCGTTCTCCCGCAACGCTGGCGCGAAGCCGCCCTTCCCTGAACTTCCACCTGAACTGCCGTAAATGGCCGCTCCGACAGGATTTGAGGCCGAAACCATGGTCGTTCCGAGGTAGGAGCGCAGATACGAATCCACATCCCGCACCAGATTCTTGGAACTGTCGTTCCAGGGGGGCTCCACGGGCTTGCTCACAAAAAGCACCCGTCTACGCGCGTTTCCCATGAGCAACCCTGGCCCGGACCGAGCCCGGCGTCGACCTGGCGGGCCCGTTGACCCACGGACCCCAAGATCGTACCACCGAGAGATGAGCGATTCCGAGCGACCCAGTGCTGCGCCCCCGGCCGATGGCGCTGAAGAGGGAGGCGAAGGCCGCAAGCGCTTGGAAGGTCTCTTCCGTGAGGCGGTTCGCAAAGCCGTGGAAAAAGGCGTCGAAGCCGGCGTTGGCACCTTCACGAAGGCCGACAAGGCCGTGCGCGGTGTCGCCTCGGACATCCCTTTGCCGAAAGAGGTCGTCACCTACGTTTTCAGTCAGATCGACGAGACGAAGAACGGCCTCATCCGCGTCGTTGCCGGCGAAGTTCGAGAGTTCCTCGACGCCACGGACCTGGCCGGAGAGCTGCAGCGAGCGCTCACGAGCCTGTCCTTCGAGATGAAGACCGAAGTGCGCTTCATTCCCAACGACGCCGGCGGAATTCGTCCAAGCGTGAAGGTGGGCGCGGTCCCCCGCGTGAAACGCTCCAAGGACAACTCCGACGAAAACGAGTAGCGAACGTTAGGCCACGCCCGGCGTCGAGCTAGTGCCCCTGGCGCTGACGCATTCCCGTCCAGTTTCGGGGATCGAAGCGACCGTTCTCTCGTTCCCGCTCAGGCATATTGATCTCGCTGGGCCCTGGGCTCGCCTCGCGGCCGATGGTCTCCGGGTCGACTCCCTCTGGCATCCGCGGCGGGGTGGCTCGCGCCACGGAGGCGCCGCCAGCGACCCGGCGAATTCGAACACGCGTGACGACGATGGGTGTGACCGGCCGGTTGTCTTCAACCTGTGGAACTCGGGCCATTCGTTCGATGGTCTCCACCTGTGGGCAGCGACCGAAGATGGTGAACTGGTCGTCTTCATCAAGCTGTGGCGCGGGGCCGTCGGTGACGAACCACTGCGCGCCGTTCTGGTCCTCACCGGCGCTGGCCATGCAGAGCAGGCCTGCTTGGTCATGGGCGAGGTCCGAATGGGGCTCATCGTCGATGGTGTAGCCAACGGTGCCGGTTCCATCGTTCAGGTAGTCGCCCCCCTGGACCATGTAGTCTGGGACCACTTTGAAGATCTCGGTTCGCTCATACGCGGGAGCGTTTCGCCACTCCCCGGCACGGGCGTCCCACCAGGCACGCTTTCCGCGCGCCAAACCGATGAAGTTGGCGACGGTGTTCGGCACTTTGTCCGCGTAGAGATCGCAGAAAAACGTGCCGAAGGTCGTGTTGATCTCCGCCACGAGCTGTCCATCCGTCGGCATGCCCTCCACGGCCTCTTCCAGGGTAAATGACCCATTGTGCGGATCCGGCGAGTTGGGCTCCCGGATGAGGTTTGAGTGGGTCGGCGCCGTCGACTCTGCCCGCCGGGGTGCGTGGATGACCTCCACTCCGTTGACCGTGGGCCTCTGGGCGTTGTTTGGGGCGTTTGCCACCGAGCCACGTTGCTCCAGCCCGGACCCGGCGCCTTCGCTCTCTTCGCAGCCTTCACACCCCACAAGGCCGAAGACGAGAGAAACGCTGAGAAATGAAGTGTAAATCGAGGTTCGCATAAGACCGCTCGTGGTTCCTAGGCGCCAAACACAGTGAGGTTTCAAGTATTCCCAGGTTTTTGGCGCTCGTCGCACTAACACGGTGGGTGACGGGCCGCCATCGCTCGGCCATGCTTGCGCCATGGTGAGTTCGACGCGGCATTTGGGCTTTGTATCGCTTCTCGGCGCAGGGCCTGGTGATCCTGGGCTAATTACGTCGCGCGCAGCGCAGCGCCTCCGCGAAGCAGACCTCGTGCTCTACGATGCGCTGGTCCATCCAGCGCTCCTTGAGCAGGCCGCCTCTACGGCGGAGCTCCGCTATGTGGGCAAGCGCGCTGGCCGCCAAAACACCCGTCAGGCGGAGATCAACGCAGCCATGGTCGAAGCGGCAAGGGCCGGCAGACGTGTCGCGCGCCTCAAAGGCGGGGACCCCTACTTGTTCGGCCGTGGAAGCGAAGAGGCGGAAGCCCTCGTCGACGCCGGGGTCCCCTTCGAGGTGGTTCCCGGTGTGCCCTCCCCCCTGGCCGCTACAGCCTACGCAGGCATCTCGCTCACGCACCGCAACCTCGCCTCGAGCGTTGCCTACCTGACGGCGACGGAGTCCCCAGAAAAGGACCGTACGAGTCACAACTGGGCGCACTTGGCCACGGCCACCGAGACCCTGGTCATCTTCATGGGGATGCGGAAGCTGCGCGGCTTGATGAATCTCCTCGTCGAGAACGGCCGCTCGGCGGACACCCCGGCAGCGGTGATTCACGCGGCGTCGACCCCCTCGCAGAAGACCGTCGTCGCGACGGTTGGCACCCTCGCCGACGCCGCGGAAGGGCTCGGCCTGCCGTCGCTCATTGTGGTGGGCCGCGTCGTCACGCTCCGCGACCATCTCCGGTGGTTCGACACCCGCCCGCTCTTTGGTCGTCGCGTGTTGGTCCCTCGCCCATTGCACCAAGGAGGTCAACTCGCCGCCCTTCTCGCAGCTCAGGGGGCCGAGGCGCTCTGCGTGCCTGCGATCCGACTGCTCCCACCAGAGGACCGCGCGCCCTTGATCGAAGCCTTGGGTCGCCTCGAAGACTACGACTGGACGCTCTTCACAAGCCCGAACGCCGTTCGTTTCACATTGGATGCGCTTTGGGACCTGGGCGCGGACCTTCGCCGCTTCGGGAAGTCCCGTGTCGCGTGCATCGGGTCGAAAACGCAGGAGGCCCTCGCTGAGCGCGGTTTGCTTGCGGACCTCGTCGCGACGGACGCCCACGCCGAGGGCTTCGCAGAAGCCCTGCTTCCCCGCTTGGCGCCCGAATCCCGTCTCCTTCTTCCCCGCGCCAAAGAGGCACGTGAGTTTCTTCCGAACGCACTGCGCGGAGCAGGCCACACCCTCGACATTGTGAGCGCCTACGAGAGGCATGGACCCACCGACGAAGGCCGCAAAGAGCTCGCTGACGCGCTCTCCCGCGCGGATGCCGTTGCGCTCAGCTCTTCATCCATGGTCCGGGAGCTGCATCTTTGTGCGCCTGAAGCTCTCGCCAGCGCGCAGCTCTTCTCCATTGGCCCCGTCACCACCCGGACCGCAGAGAAGCTCGGCTACAGCGTTGCCGCCAGCGCCGAAGAGGCGTCGATGGAAGCGCTGGTCAGCGCCATCGTCGCGCGCTACGACGAAGCGTGATGCGTAGCGCGCTTCTACTTTTTCTTGTGGCTTGCAACGCTGCGGGTGCGCAAGCGCCCGTCGATGTGGTGCCGCCATGCGCGAGCGTCGAAGGCGACGTCTGGGAGAGCAACCCATGGGCGAGCACTGACCCTAGCTGTGGCTACCTCGAGTACGCCGGGGAGACGACCTACCGCATCGAACATAGCCTCGGCCGCGTCCCACGAAGCGTAGACCTCTACGTGAGCTTCTCGGCTGCCGGAGACTCCGTGGCGCCGCCAGCCGGGGACATGGCGCGTATCCAAGAAGTGAGTGATACGCACATCGAGGTTCGAAACCAGACAGACGCAGAGTTCTTTGTGCGCGTCGTCGCTCGGTGAGTCGAATCGAGACCTTCGAGCGAGACATCGACGCCGACCGCTCTATCGCGCGGCTGCGCTTGGTCGGTGCGGTGGTCGTGGGAATCTCCAGCGTGCTCCTCGCCCTGAGCGACGGGGGCGCGTTCCGCTGGATCTTTGTGGTTCTCGGCGGCCTGGCCTCGCTCGCTTGGGTTGCCGCCTTTTGGCGCGGACGAAAACCGCCGAGCGGCGACACCCTTGAGCTGGGCCCGGAAGGAATCCGCATGCGCTACAAGGAGCAAGAGACGTTTGCGCCCTGGTCAGAGGTCGTCAGGGCCACCGCGGACGAAGACCGCCTGCATGTACACGTCGACTTGAACGAGGGCGAGCTTGTCATCCCACTGGTTTGGCGCGGAGTCGGGCTCCATGAGCTCGCCGAACGCGTGGAAGCGGCTCGACTCGCCGTCGACTCACGAAACGGGGATGCGCAGCGCCCTTCTTCGCCCTAGATTGCGCCGGCGCCATGCCGAATTTCGAAGACGACCACGATACCAATGTAGTGACCCGAAGCCGCCCCGCCGAGAAGGTGAAGCGGCCGAGGCTGTACAAGGTGCTGATGCACAACGACGACTACACCACCCGTGAGTTCGTCGTCTGGGTGCTGCAGACCATCTACCGTAAAAGCGAGGGTGAAGCGGTTCAGATCATGATGCACGTTCATCAGACCGGTTTGGGCGTCGCCGGCCTCTATACCCGTGAAGTCGCTGAGACCAAGGTGGCCAAGACAGAGCGACTGGCGACAGAGCATGAGTATCCGCTTCGGATGAGCATGGAGCCTGAAGACGGCGACGAGGATTAGCCTCCGCCAGACCCAGCTTTGCACGCAGGCCCTTTACACGGACAAAGGCTAGCCGCAGATTGGTTAGGATGGCTGGACCAACAATTGCCAAGACGCTTCAAACGACGATTCGCCGCGCCTTCGATGACGCCGCGGAGAGACGCTACGAGTACGTCACCCTGGAGATGCTCCTTCTCTCGCTCCTCGATGACGAGCGCGCGAAGAAAGCTCTTCGTTCATGCGGGGCGGACCTCAAGTCCCTGCGCAAGACGCTAAAGGAGTTCGTCGCAGAGCACGGGGAGACCGTCCCCGACGACATTCCCTTCGAGCCCCAGCAGACTCTGGCCGTCGACCGCGTACTACAGCGCGCCGCGATTCACGCGATCTCCAGCGAGATGAAGTCCATCGACGGTGGAAACGTCCTCGTTCAGATCTTCAAGGAGCGGGATTCTCATGCGGCTTGGCTCCTTTCGAAGGGCGGCGTGTCTCAATTCGAGCTCAAACAGTACATCTCCCACGGCGACCCAGGAGATGCACTGAGCCTTCCGCGGCGCGAGCGTGGCGTTGGAGATGACGAGGGCCTCGACGAAGACGAAGAGGAGCAAGTCGATCCCCTCGACGCTTTCACGACGCTTCTCAACGACGAGGCGAAGGCCGGAAGGATCGACCCGCTCATTGGGCGTGAAGCCGAGATCGAACGCACGGTTCAGATTCTGTGCCGGCGCCGCAAAAACAATCCCGTGTACGTGGGCGAACCAGGCGTCGGCAAGACGGCCATCGCGGAAGGTCTCGCCCTTCGAATCGTCAACGGCGAAGTCCCCGACGTACTCACCGGCGCCCCGGTCTACTCACTAGACATGGGCGCCCTACTCGCCGGGACGAAGTTCCGTGGGCAGTTTGAGGAGCGACTCAAGGCGGTGATGAAGCGAATGGAGGAGGTCGACAAAGCCATCCTCTTCATCGATGAGATTCACACAATCGTCGGCGCCGGCGCGACCACCGGCAGCTCCATGGATGCGAGCAATATCTTGAAGCCACCGCTTCAAAGCGGAAAAATCCGCTGCATCGGTTCGACCACATTCCTCGAGTACAAACACCTCGAACGAGACCGCGCCTTGGCCCGCCGATTCCAGAAAATCGATGTACTCGAGCCTTCCGTGGACGAGACCGTGGAGATTCTCAAGGGGCTCCGCAGTCGTTATGAAGAACACCATGACGTCAAGTACGACGACGACGCTCTCGAGGCCGCCGCTCGCTTGGCGGACAAACACATCGTGGACCGCTTCCTCCCGGACAAGGCCATCGACGTCGTCGATGAGGCGGGCAGCTACGACCGCCTGCGCTCCGCCAACGAACGAACGCACAAGGTCACGGCGGAGAACATCGAGAGCGTCGTGTCGAAGATGGCGCGAGTCCCCGTGGAAGCCGTCAACGCTGAGGAGGCGGACACCCTTCGTGATCTCGAGCCGACACTGAAGAAGCACATCTTCGGGCAAGATGAAGCCATCGAGGCCATCACGAGCGCGATCACACTCTCACGAGCTGGCCTTCGAGCGGACAACAAGCCCATCGGGTCGTTCCTCTTCGCGGGTCCCACCGGCGTGGGCAAGACCGAGCTTGCGCGCCAACTTGCCAAAGCCATGGGCGTTGAGATTCATCGCTACGACATGAGCGAGTACAGCGAGCGACACAGCATCTCTCGTCTCATCGGTGCCCCCCCGGGGTACGTCGGCTTCGACCAAGGCGGTCTTCTGACCGACGCCGTCCGAAAGCACCCACACTCCGTGGTGATCCTCGATGAGATCGAAAAAGCGCACCCCGAGCTCTTCAACATCCTCCTTCAAGTGATGGACCACGCGAAGCTGACGGACAACACCGGCCGTGAGGCAGATTTCCGCAACGTGGTTGTCATCCTCACAACGAACGCTGGCGCTGCCGACGCGTCTGTCCGAAGTGTTGGCTTTCACGCCGACGGTGAAGACAACGGCTTCCAGGCGAACCGCGCCAAAGCAGCCATGGAACGCACCTTTACGCCGGAGTTCCGCAACCGCCTCGACTCCATCGTCAACTTCCAGCCCTTGGGCCCGAAGGTCATCCGTATGGTCGTCGACAAGGAGGTCGCGCTCCTGCAAGCAATGCTCAAGGACAAGGACGTCATCCTGGAGCTCAGCGAAGCGGCTTACGACTGGCTCGCAGAACACGGGTACGACCCTCAGATGGGCGCCCGGCCCATGGCGCGCCTCGTCGAAAAGGAAATCAAGCGCCCCATCGCCAAGGAGCTCGTGTTCGGCGCGCTCAAGGGCGGAGGGACAGCGAAAGTCGACGTCGAGGCCGGCGAGGGAAGCTCCCTTCTTTCTCTTTCTTACGCCTAGTCGATGCTCAGAATCGCGGAGCGGGATGGCCATGGGCTGATATGCTCGCGCCATGAACGTTCAAGACATGGAGAGCTTGCTCCGGGAGACACTCGAGGACAGGCGAGTCTCGCGCGCGGAACGCCGCAGTCTTCGCAAAGAGGTGGATGACTCCGACGACGAACACGAGTTTCGTCGTCTCGCCTTCGCCGTCGCCCAAACGGAGCTAGAGCGGACACCGAGCGACGCCGGTGGAATCATCGAGTGGCTTGAAGATGTCTCGAAGGCTGTGACTTACCGAGCCGCGCTCAAAGCCGAAAAGGTCGAAGCACACTTCTCGCCCGGAGAAGCGTGTCGAGCACGAATCGCAGGGGCCATCGGTGGAGCCCGCCGCAGCGTCGACATCTGCGTATTCACCATCACCGACGACCATCTCGTGGACGCCATCCTGAGCGCTCACGCCCGTGGTGTTAAGGTCCGTGTGGCCTCCGACAACGACAAAGCGGAAGACCGTGGAAGCGACATCGACCGGCTGGCTCGAGCCGGCGTTTCCGTGCGCACAGACCACTCGCCGCATCACATGCATCATAAGTTTGCGCTCTTCGACGGTACTCTGCTCCTGAACGGGAGCTACAACTGGACCCGGAGCGCATTCACCAGCAACCGTGAGAACCTGCTGGTCACGACACACACGTCACTGGTGGCGCAGTTCTCGAACGCCTTCGATGCGATGTGGAACGACTTCGCTTAGCGCCCGATGCCTGTTCATTTGCTTGGCGACGACCTGTCGTTCCCCCCGCCGGAGCTCGCGACGGACGAAGGTGTGTTGGCGGTCGGCGACGACCTACGGCCAGAGCGGCTTCTAACGGCCTACTCTCAGGGTGTCTTTCCATGGCCCGTCCGCGGTTTTCCTCTGCTCTGGTTCTGCCCAGACCCACGCTTCGTCTTGCCCCTCGATGACGTACACCTCGGACGGAGTCTTAAGAAGGCCGTTCGGCGCAGCGAGCTGACGATTCGCTTCGATACCGCCTTCAGCGAGGTCATCGACCGGTGCGCCCACGCACCTCGGCCCGGCCAAGATGGGACCTGGATCACCACAGACCTTCGGAACGCGTTCGTGCGGCTTCACCAGCTTGGCTTCGCTCACAGCGTCGAAGCCTGGGACGGTGAGGAGCTCGTCGGCGGGCTCTATGGAGTCGCGCTGGGGTCGATGTTTTTCGGCGAATCCATGTTCGCGCGGAGACCAGACGCCTCGAAGATCGCGTTTGTCACGCTCCTCGGACAACTCCGCGCTTGGGGCTTCGACCTCGTTGATTGCCAGGTGGAGACGGAGCACTTGGCCCGCTTCGGCGCGCGTGAATGGCCACGTGAACGATTCCTGGCGCAGGTTGTTCGATCGATGCAAGCGCCCACACGGCGAGGTCCCTGGCCAACCCCTTTGGGGGGGCACGAAGCCATCGAAGGTCTCGCCAGGACTTGACGCCTCCGCCTGACCAGGAATGATGCCTATATGCGCATCCTTGTGGTCATGTCTTTGCTCACCTTTCTAGGCTGCGGCGCGAAAACGGGGCTTCCTGTCCCTGAAAACACCACGTGCCGTGAGATCGAGCTTGAGCGACCCATTCCACAGGTGCTCTTCGCCGTCGACCGAAGTGGTTCGATGGACTTTTCGTTGACGGGCATTGAGCCCGACGACCCACGACGAGGCGACTTGCCTTCACGCTGGACCCTCATGAGCGCGGCCCTGACCGGAAGCCTGGCGGAGAGGACCGGCACACTGGAGTTCGGCGCGCTCTTCTACCCCGAGATTCTCGCCGGGGATGCGAGCGCCTGCGGCGGCGCGGAAGTCGTCAGTATCGTGCCCGGCGAAGGGACACCAGAAGGCCTCCGCAACATCTTCCTGTCGACGACACCCATCGGCGGCACCCCGACGGGCGGAGCGCTCCGGGTAGCCCGTGAGTTCTTCGCGGAGCCTGAAGAAGGCACGGTGCCCTTCGTGGTCCTCGTCACGGACGGCGCCCCCAACTGCAACCCCGAGCCGGCGACGCCACCGCCCGCGTGTATTTGTACCTCGCCGGACCCGACGCGCTGCGACCCCTTCGAAAATGCCGACGCGTCGCTGCAGTGTCTCGACGCTGGACGGGCCCTCGACGAACTCAACTTGCTCTCGAGCGCCGGCGTTCCGACCTTCGTTTTGGGCATCACCCGCCAAGCCGACCTCGTTGAGGTCCTCGACGATATGGCCGTCGCAGGTGGCAGACCACGCACCACGGGCCCGCGCCGTTACTATGACGCGCAGACCGAGGCGGAGCTGAATGAAGCCCTCGACGCCATCAACGACTCCATCACGAGCTGCGCGTTTACGCTCTCTGCGCCCAGCAATACTGACCGGTTTCAGGTGCTCCTCGCAGGAGAGCCCATCGACCGAGATACGTCCCACATGAGCGGCTGGGACTTCACCAACGACTCAAACACCGTCATCTCGCTCTACGGAGAAGCTTGCCGGAGAGCAGAGGACCTCGGTATCGAGGTTCGCGCGGACCTCTACTGTGACGGTGAGTCTCCCGAGATGGAGCGAGACATCTAAGCGCGTCTCGCCAAGAGCTTCTTGGCATCCTCAGCCCCTCGGCGTCTCATTCGTTCAATCGCTGCTTTCCTCTTCTCCGCGCTCATCGTGCGAACCCCAAAAAGCGTGGAGTGTCGCACTTTGCCGAAGCCCACAAAGCGTAGCGTCGCGTTGGTGAAGCTCGCGTGCACGCTTCGGCGATGCCAAATGCGGTACCACCACCCTGGACTGTCCATCGTTGTGATGACACGCGCCGTTCGGCCCGTGAGGAGCGGCGTGGGCAGAGCTTTTCCCTCGTCGTAGCGGAACGCCCAGCCGGGCAAGAACGTGCGGTCGACGAAGCCCTTCAGAAGCGCGGGCGGCCCGGCCCACCACGTGGGGAAGAACCAGCTCACATGCTGTGCCGCCTCGATGCTGCGCCTTGCCCTTTTTAGGTCGGGTTCGAGGGGCTGGGTACCGTCGAAGCCAGCTCGCAAGAGAGGATCGAAGGACAGCGCGGAGAGCGTGAGCTCTTCAACCTCCACGAGGCGTTTCGCTCCGTCGAGGTATGCCGCGTGAAGTGCCGCGTTGAGGCTATCTGCGGAAGGGTGCGCGAGGATCGCGAGGAGTCGTGGCGTCATGCATTCATCTTGATACGCAATTTACGCATGCAAAGAGCAGCCACAACATGCCAAGATGCGCTCACGCATGGCTCTTGAGATCCAACGCTGGGATGATGTTCGGCTCTTTCTCCAAGCCGCACGGCGCGGCAGCTTCAGCGCAGCGGCGAAAGCTGAGGGCATCGAGCAATCGACGATGAGCCGGCGCATCGCAAGCCTGGAGGAGAACCTAGGACATCCAGTGTTCCTTCGGCACCGGACCGGCCTAACGCTCACGGACCTAGGCCGACGTCTCGTGCGCCGTGCAGAACAAGCGGAAGCGGAGCTCTGGGGTTTCGCCGATGAGGCCAAAGGGGAAGAACGTGACGTGGCCGGGGACGTTCGCCTCGCGCTCACCGAGAGCATGGCCGTCCACGTCGTCGTGCCTTTCGTGGTTCCTATTCTACGCGAGCGTTTTCCCGGCATCCGCTTGGACCTCAAGACCGGATATCGAAACGTCGACCTCGGGCTCCGTGAGGCGGACCTTGCGCTACGTTTTGCGCGCCCCTCGGAGCCCTCTCTCGTCATGAAGCGACTCGCACGTATGGAGACAGCGGTGCTGGCAAGCGCCACCTACGCGAAGGGGCGTAGCAAGCGCGACATCGAGTGGATTCGCCTCGGTATGAGCGACGTGCCGGCTCCAGAATCCGATTGGTATGACGCGCATATCGGCGAGCCCCCTACCCTATCGACGAGCGGGTACCTCACGCAGGTCGCGATGGTCCGTCAGGGACTTGGCGCCGCGGTGCTAACCCGTTCGCTCCTGCGCATTGACGAGGGTCTTGTGGTTCTCGACCTTGGCTTCCCAAAGACCCCACCCATCGACCTGTGGCTCGTGTGTCACGCGGGACGGCGCCGGATTCCTCGGGTGAGCGCGGTTTGGGCGCTCCTCGAAGAGGCCTTGGTGGGGCTCTAAGAGAGCTTGCGAAAGTACGCGTGCATGTTGTCGTGATTCACCTTCAACGCACGACGGAACGCAGCGGCGACGACTCGTGCGAGCGGATAGAGGATTGGGGAGCGCAGCGTGAACGAGAACTCTCGCACGGCGCTCGTCCCCTGAGCGGTTGGCTCAAGGGTCCAGCTTTCTCTCGCGTCGTTCGTGAGGAAGCGAAAGGGGGAACTGAAGTCCCAGATCTTGATGACGTAGAGGTGAGGCCGGTCTGACACGAGGACTCGCTCACGGTGCGTGGAACCGTCGCGTGAGTGCACCACGCCTTCGGAGCCCACCAGATCGCTTTGACCTTGCTCCCACACCAGCCGCTCGATTCCCGGAACAGGGCCGTATCCGTCGAAGAGCGGCACGGCCTCAGCGGACACGAGGAAGTCGAAGGCCTCCGCCGGCGGCACCGGCAAGAGGACCTTTTCGCGAATAACAAGCTTCGTCATCTCAGAGCGCGCCGATGACGCTCTCGCGCTGTGCCTCGAGCTGTGCTGCGCAAAGACGGATGGTCTCTGTGGTGGATGCGAGGTTGCGTGGACCGCCCTGAAGTTCGGCAACGCGACTCTCGAAGAACGACTGGACCGCGTCCGCCGTCGCGGTGTCGCAAGCACGCGACATCGTGGTGGGTAGGAAGCCCGCGTAGGAGGGCGGAAGGCGCGCGACGAGCGCTTCGTAGTTCGCTTGAATCCACGCCCAGGCGGCCGCACGGCGCTCAGGAATACGGAGCTGCGGGCCCATGGGGGTGAATATCTCGTTGTTGCGCAGGTTGTCGCTAAGAGAGAGCGCCATCGCTCGTTCGGCAAGCGTGGGGTCCATGGTGGAGCCCACAGCGCGGAGAAGGCCGCGGCGAACTTGGCCATCGGTGATGTGCTCAAGCAGCACCATCGCCCGCTCGAAGACCTCTGGACCCCCGTCTTGGACGGCGACGACCATCGCTGATTCGGCAAGGTCTGCTGGAACGGCGTCAGTGTTTACCTCGAAGCCGTCTTCGCCCACGTTGAGATACTGTCGACCAAGACGCAGTCCTTCTCGGCGAACAGCGGGATCTTCGGCGACGAGAGCCAAGAAACCGACCACCTCGCCTCGGCGGATGCGGACATCCTCCGCCTCTTCGGCCCCACGGCGGGGTTGCCATCGAAGACGACGGTAGTCCGCCGCGTAGGCGCGACGGAGACGCCGCTGAAGGGACTCGCGTTTGTCTTCGCCGGCGAAGTTGTTCAGAAGCATGGAGAAGAAGCCGAGCGGGGCGGTGGCGACGGAACGATGTGCGTCGGTGGCGAGAGCAAGGGATGCCCCAAGCGCCGCGGCGCCGTCGATCTGAGCCGAGCGGAAACCAGCCTGGACGCTGTCAGCGACGGAGAGGCGCTCGCTGACCGTAAGGCTTCGGCCGGCGCCTTGAAGTGCTGCGAGCTGCTCCGCGGGAAGCGACCAGCGGTAGTACCCCGCGGAGTCCGCGTTGGGGTGAATCCACGCGGGGCATGCGCTGGCTTCGCTGAGCTCAACTTCACCGGTGGTCTCTGTGAGGAGCGTACAGGCTTCTCCCGTCGTGGCGCGACGGCCACGACCGACTCCATAACGGACGCAAACCGGGATTTGCCAGGTGCGGTCGCGTTCCGCGGTGGATCCGACGGGAAGGTAACGCGACTGCTGGAGCGTGACCTTCGGGGTCTCGCCGGTGCAGTCGAGGGCAGCTTCAACCATCGGAAGGCCAGGCTGGGAGAGGAACGTCATGAACGGAGTACCAACGTCACGACCCGCGGCCTCGCTGAGGGCGCTCATGAGGTCGTTCACCGTGGCGGAGCCGAAGCGGTTCGCCTGGAGGTACGCGCGGATGCCCGTCTGGAACGTTTCGACGCCGACATGACGCTCAAACATACGGAGGACGCCTGCGCCCTTGCCGTAGGTAATTCCGTCGAAGGCGTTGTGAATGTCGTGGCTGCTCACGATGGGCTGTCGAATGGTGCGAGCGCTACCAAGGCTGTCACGTCCGTACACGCTGAAGACCCACTCGGAGAGTTCCACATCGGCTTCGTAATCTTCACGCCACCCCGCGACCGCGGTGTGCTCGATCCAACTGGCGAAGGCTTCGTTCAACCAGAGGTCGTCCCACCACTCCATCGTGACGAGGTTGCCAAACCACATATGGCCCAGCTCATGAGCCACGATGTAGGCCCAGAAGCGCATGCGGCTGGTGGGTGTCGTCGCGGGATCCACGAGGAGGATGGTGTCGCGATAGGTAACGAGTCCGACGTTCTCCATCGCGCCGGCTCCAAAGTCCGGAACTGCGACAAAGTCGAGCTTGTCATAGGGGTAGGCAATGCCGAAATACTCCTCGAGTTGGGCGAGAATTGCCGGCGTGTGCTCCATCGTGTACGCGAGTTCAGGACCATGACCATGAGGGGCAAGGCCTCGAAATGGGAGTGGCTCGCTGCGCACATCGTTGGCTGGGATAGAGCCTTCGACGATGTCCAGCGGCCCCACCGCGAGCGCGAAGAGGTACGTGGGAATCGGTAGCGTGGTGGCGTAACGAATCGTCGTGGCGTCACCGTCGACGGTCTGACTCGCCACGGCCGAGTTCGCCGCAGCAACGTCGCCAGTCTTTACGCGGAGCGTGACGTCGAAGGGCGTCTTGAAACGTGGGTCATCGAAGCAAGGGAACGCTTTGCGGGCCGAAAGCGGCTCCATCTGCGTGAAGGCGTAGTTGTGTCCCTCATGCTCCACCTTGTAGATGCCACCAAGCGCCGTGCTGAATGGCGTCGTGTAGGCGATCTCAATCTGGACATTCCCTTGGACGGCGCGGGGCACGGTGACCGATGCGAAGGAGTCGTCGTCCTCCTGAGCCGTCCACTCGCCTTCGAGCGCATCGCCGCTCTCTGGAGTGACCGTCACCGATGCGACCTCGTGGCCGATGCCGTGCATCCAGATGACGCTACGTGCGGAGTCGATGCGTGTATCGATCACGACCACGCCGCCGAAACGATTCTGGTCCGGGTTGATCGAAAGCGCGAGGGAGTAACGCGTCGGCGTCGTTCCTGCTGGGAGCCGCCCGTTTTCCGGCGTCGGGCCGGCTTCGGGTGCTGGCGCCTCCTGGCGTGCGGGGTGTGAGAGCGTCTGGTCGACGACTTGCTCAGTGGCCGCCGGTCCACAGCCGAGGGCCAGACCAAGAGCGACGAAGACGATTGCGTGCGCGCGGAGAAGTGTTCGCATGGCGCAGGGCTTACCCCATAGGCGCTCAGGGCTCAACGGGCTTCGTAGTCCCCCATTTGGGCCCTACTCCTCGGGTTCAGAGCGGTAGATCACCACGCCGACGTTTTCAGCGATGGTCGGAAGTGGGACGACGGCGTAGCCGTACCACTGGCGAAACATGTGCGTTTCGCCCGTAAACCCGCCGGCGCTTCGCGCAAAGCCGGCGCTTCGTGTCTCTGCCGTCGGCACCTCCCCAACGATCTCCGTTGGCGCGTTTGGCGACGGGATGAGTTCGTCTCCATCGTAAAGCGATACCCACAGAACCATTCCCTCGTTGATCTCCTCGGCGAGTTCCACGCGGAGCTGCCGGCTGAGGCGTTGGGCCTCCCGCCAGAGCGGAATGCCCGCGAGCGTCGCGCCGACGATGGTTCCACCCTCGTTGTAAATCGGTGCTGCGAAGAGCATCGAATGACTCGTTCCGCCCTCCTCTTCCGACCCGAACTGACCGAGCTCGTAGCCAACTTCGCCGGCGAGGGCGTTTTGAACGACCTCGAAGCGTTCGGACAGGTTCTGACCCTTCATGCGGTCGTGCTCTGCTTGTCCGTCGCGACACACGACGACGCCTTCGGCATCGATGACGGCGAGAAACGAGATCGGCGAAGCGATGAACTCGGGAATGCCGCGAGGTGGTTCCTGAACAAGCGTGAGCGCCCGACGCATCTGGCGCTCGCGGGATTCTGGGTCCTCCACTCGAAACCCAGGAGCGAGGCGAGCGGCTGCTGCAATGACGCCCGTGCGCGTACGCTGGCGGTCGAGGTTCACCACCTCTTTTGCTCGAGGTACGTGCGTCTCCAGAAGCGCATGCTGCGCTTGAGGCGCGCCCTCGGGGCCGCAGGCGCACAAAACGAGGGCGCCGAGCACGAGAAGATGAGCGGAAGTGTACGTGGGGAGTTTCATAGGCTTCTTTGCGGACACCAAGAACGCGCGTTGGTTCCCCTTCGCCGTTCTTCTTTTCGTAGAGCTCCGACTCTTAGCATCGAACCCGCTCGAGAATCTACGTGGCCAGAGCGAGTCGAAGCCGAAGACCCAGTTCGGTGGTGTAGCCGACGCAAACATCGCGAATCTCGCCCTCCGTGCTGATGACGTAGGTCGTTGGATACGCGGCGACCCCCCAAGTCCGTGCACTTCCCCCACGATCGACCACCACACTGTCGACGCTCTTGTTTTCTGCACTCAGCCAAGCTCGAACGTCCGCCACCGAGCCGCTCGCGCTCGCGACCATCGTCGCTTCACCCTCATCGAAGGCCCGAATATTGTGTTCCATTGCGTGACAGACGCCGCACCAGGTCGCCCAAAAGTGCACCAGCCGCGGCCCTTCTCTTGGAGGTAGTGCTGCACTGAGCGAGATGACGTCGAGCTCCGGTGCCGCTCCTCGGCGAGCGCCGTAGCCCTGGTAGAGCTGAACCCCCGCCAGGGCGCCACCGAAAGCCACCCCCTTGAGGAACTCGCGACGCCCGGAGGGCTTCGCTTTCTGGGTCATTCCCCCGCCGCGGGCCAAAACCCGCTGGTGATGTCCCCGCTGTCGGCGGTGCTTCGCTCGCCTTTCGGACCAAAGCCCCCAGCAATCTTCGCGAGCTCCTTGCGCGATGGAGTGTTCTTGTCCTTCGCGTCGCCCTTCTCGATGTGGAGCGTCTGAGTTGGGTAGGCGAACTCCACGCCGAGGGCGCCGGCAAGCCGGAGGATCTCCAGAAAGACGTTTTGACGGGCCTTGAGCTCGGCGGTCCACGAGTCGACGTCGAAGAAGAAGTACGCGAGGACCTCCAAGGCGGAGGCACCGAAATCGCGAAAGTGCACTTCGTAGGCGTCTTGGCGAACGTCGGGGTTGGCCTTCAGAATCGCACGCACGCCTTCCACAAAAGCCTGAATCTGATCCGGCGTCGCGTCATAGGTGATGCCCAAGGTGATGTTGCAGCGACGGAAACGCCGCTGTCCATAGTTGTCGACGGCTGCATTGGCGACGACGGAGTTCGGGATGCTGATGACCGACTCGTAGAACGTTCGAATCCGCGTCGACCGCATACCCACCTCTTCGACGACGCCCTCTTTGCCCTCGATGTCGACCCAGTCACCGACTTGAAATGGTTGGTCAGCGAAGATGCTGATGCTGCCGAAGAGATTCGCGACGGTGTCTTTCGCGGCCAAGGTAAACGCCAAACCACCGAGGGAGGCACCGGCGATGAGCGAGGCCACGTCGACGTCCAGGTTTTGCAGGACGAAGATGATACCGACGGCGGCGACGAAGACCTTCAAGGCCTTACGAATCAGTGGCACAAGCTGGTCGTCAAGCTTGGTCTCAGTGTCTTCTGCGCGTCGCGCGAAGAGGTCTGCCCCAAGGTCGACGAGTCGGTAGGCAATGAGCACGACGGACGCTGCGGACATGACTCGAAGCCCGATGCCCAGGACTTGGTTGACGCGTACGCTGAAGCGCAGCAGCGGAAAGACCCACCACAGAACGGCCGCGAGGGCCAGCGTTCCAACGGGCATGCCGACGCGACGGAGGCTCTCTTTGCCGGTGTTCTGGTTTAGACGTGCAAAGAGTCGGACGCCTTGTCCAACCACCACACGAACCACGAGGTAACGAACGAGGAGGCCGAGAAGGATGGCGAAGAACACGCCAAGCAGCTGCCAAATGCTGATCCCCGGAAGAATTGGGGCACGCATCCAAGCTGGGAAGGACTCGACGATGGCTTCCACATCGAAGGAAAACGTATCCGCGTAGAGCCCTTCGATCAGGGCTACGCTCGCAGCGGAAATCTGCCAATCCCCCCCCTCGGCTTTGACGAGGTACACCTCTGAGAGCCGGCGAGACAGCTCCACCCGGCCATCGTCGTCATCTTCCAAGTCCGCCGTCGCCGGCAAAGTGTCCATGTCGATATAGAGCCCGCGCTGGTCGAGCACGGCTTTGAGGCGGCGCGCCAGCGTCTCTCTCGCTTCAGGCGCCGTTCCCGTCCAGTCGAAGCAACGTATCGCGGCGCTGGGATCCTCTTCGCCTGCCTGAAGGTTGTCGAGGAACGTGGAGGCTGCGGCTCGCGGCGTCGCGCAAGAGTTCTCTTGTGCGGAAGCCGTCGCTTGGAAAGACGCGAGAAGGGTCACCAGAACTAAGGCTGAGAATACGTTTCGGCGGTTCACGAGCGAATCATATGTCTTTAGCTCGGAGAAGTGGACCGACGTTTCCTAAATCGCTGAACAGCGATGCGAGTTCCGAAGTAGAGCGGAATCGCAAAAAGCACCCCGAGGACAAACGAGCCAAGCCAAAGCTCACCGCCCATCTCTTTCATGACCTCCCACGCATTGGCCCAGAACTCGGAGGTCCAGATATCCTCGAGAAGGTTCGTCTCCGCGGCCGCTTCGTTTGCGCTCTCGAGGTCTGCCTGGAGGCGCTCTTGGGCGCCATTTTCTCCGGTGCGCCCGAGGCAGAACGCCCCGACCTTCCAGCAAAACCAGTAAAGTGGCAGCGCGGTGACGGGGTTTGAGATGAAGAGGACAGGAACTCCGCTGACCTTGTTCGCCCGCAAAAGCGTAGCGAACAGCAGATAGAGCATGATCTGAAGCCCAATCGTCGGCGTGAATGCGATCACGGTTCCAACGGCGACCCCCCACGCGATTCGGTGCGGGGTGTCCTCGACTCCCAACACACGGTGCACGATGAGCGCCTTTAGCCGAGCCCAACGAAGGCTAGCCCCTTCGCTCACCTGCTGTCCTCCACGTTCATCCTTGCTCTCCGTAGCCTCCTCTCGGCAATCGCTCCAGCCAAAGTGCCCAATCTCTTCGGACGACCCTCAAACCCACGAAACACAGCCAGATTGTGGTATTCCAATGGCTGGATCTTCGAATTAGGCGATCGCAAGTCAACTACCTGTGAAGAGTCCTCGATGATTGATATTTTTTGGGTTTTTGCCGTACGGGCACCCGCGATGGGGGCAAGACCCTGGTTTCGCTGGACATTCTTGTCTAGGCGGACAACGGATGGTTGGACATTATGGTAACGGAAGAACTACGCGTATCAACTGTGGTATCAGCCAGTCCTAATCGCATTTACACCGCGTGGATGGATGAGCGGATGCATTCGGCCTTCACGGGGCAAAAAGCCACCGTCGACCACTGGGTCGGTGGGCGTCTGACCGCAGCCGGTGGCTACATCGATGCCACTCACGTGCTGCTCGACACGGGCAAGCGCGTCGTTTTGACATGGCGCACGGCGGACTTCCCCCTCGACAGCGCGGACTCCCAAGTCGAGGTGACCTTCGAGCCCATCGCCGGCGGCACCAAGATCATCATTCATCAGACAGATATACCGGCGGGCCAGGCTGAGACGTACAAGAAGACGTGGCGGACGGTCTACCTGGAGCCGATGAAGAAGTTCTTCTCGAGTCGCAGCGCCGCGAAAAAGGCAATGCTGGACGCGGGGCGACGCGGTGTGCTCCCGGTTCCTGGCGGCGAGCGCAAAGGACGCCGCCCGATTCTCGGACCGAGGCCGGGTCGCGACGAAAACGGGGTTCTCCTGCCTCAGAAGCCGATCCCTCGTCGGCCGTCCCCGGCGGAAGTGCGCCGAGCCGCAGCCGCCGCCGCGGCAGCAGAGAAGGCAGCCAAGAAGAAGGCCGCTGAAAAGGAAGCTCGAGAGCGCAAGAAGGCTGCAAAGATCGCCGCAAAGAGGGCCGCAGCCGAACGTGCCGCTGCTCGAAAAGCGCTTCTCGCCGCGCGAAAGCGTGCCGCAAAGGAGGAAGCGGCCGAAAAGGCAAAGATCGCAAAGAAGGCCGCTGCGGAGGAAGCGAAGCGCAAGAAGGCCCTCGCTCGAGAAAAGGCTCTCGCCAAGAAGGCCGCGGCAAAACTAGCCGCTGCCAAGAAGAAGGCTGCGAAACAAGCAGCTCTCGAGAAAAAGCGCGCGAGCGATGCGAAGAAGGCCGCTTCGGCGAAGTTGAAGGCTGAGGCCGCCGCGAAGAAGAAGGCGGCGAAGGACGCTGCTGCTGCCAAGAAGAAGGCCGCCGCGGACAAGAAGAAGGCCGCCGCGGACAAGAAGAAGGCCGCCGCGGAGAAGAAGAAGGCCGCCGCCGAGAAGAAGAAGGCCGCCGCCGACAAGAAGAAGGCCGCCGCCGCCAAGAAGAAGTCCGCCGCCGCTAAGAAGAAGGCCGCC
>JBGCFM010000050.1:0-6357 GCA_045106895.1 Polyangiales bacterium
CAGTGGCGAAAGCTAGAGATCGTTGAAGCGGATGGTGGTGTCGAAGCGAGTCTCGGGCTCCGGTCGAAGAGCCCTCGCGCTGGCGGCGATGCCGACGATGACCGCCGTTCCGATGCCCGCCCAAACGCCCCAGTGCTGGAAACAGCGGCGCTGTTCGGGAGGTGGAGGTTCGGTATAAACGAGCCAGGACTGGGAATCCATCCAGACCACACGGAACTCCTCCTCGAGCATTGGCTCGTTGTCCGTGAACACATGGTTGGTCTGCAGGCCTTCGTTTCGTGTGAGTCCTGAGCATCCTTCGGTGGTGCACCTGACGATGATGCCGCGGCCGCTGGGAGCGCCTTCGGACCACCACAGCTCATCGCCAGGCACAAGCACCGCGCGTGCTTCTTCCAGCGTCGTGGCATTTCGCACGGCTTCCTGCCTCACGGCGTGCGGGTAGCGAGACAGACGCACGCGCATATCCACCCGCTCGCCGGAGTCGAAGTCGATGACCTGGCCAAACGACGTGTGCTCCGGCGCTGTTACTCGCAGCAGATGCCGGCCTGCGCCGATTTCCACGCGACGCGGAAGCGGCCCAACGAGTTCGTCGTCGATGAAAAGCAGTCCTTCTGGGGCGTTCGTGCTTATTTCGAAGGACGCCAGAGGCGCCGCGCGAACCCGCTGGCGCGCTGCATCGGCACGAGTGACCAGCTGCGGCGGCGCCTCCGCGGGGCGCAGCACGCGATTCCCGTCGAGACTGGCCATACGTTCGAGGCTCTGGTCCGTGAGCTGCGCCCAGGATGCCCCTGGAATCTGAGCCGCCGTCACCGCCGTCATCGCTTCCAGCTCAGCCATCCAAGACACGATCCCCGGCACGTCGGCGTTCGCTTCCGCCTGCTGACGTGCGCGGGCGAGGCGCGTGATGGCTTCGCCCTGTTCGAGCTGACCCAAGTGCTCCCAGGCCGCAGCGATGGCTTCACTGAGGGATCGCACGAGTTCTACCCGGGATGCATCGACGGCCAGGGCGTCAAAGGGGTGATTCCGGCTCGCGTCATCGCCGCTCAATTCGAGGGAGCCCTGCACACTTTGGCCCTGCGCATGGCTTCCCAGAGCCAATAGAGCCGCCAAGAGGCATACAAAGCGCGTCACACAGGAACACTACAGCGCTTTTCGCCACAGATCGCCTTTCCGCGGGCAAGATCGCGCGATTTTCGGGCCCTCCGCCGCCGAGCCGCTCCACATGGCCTTGCGCACCTGGATTTTAGCGCTTTTCGCCAGTTGCCGCGCCTGCTTGCCTCATCTATGGTCCCGCCCCTTGGCGCCCCGTCCATTTGCGGCCGGGCCCACCTCTTGGACTCACCATGCAATCTCTCGCTGCTCGCTTTCAAACGATCGTCCTCATCGGACTCGTCACCCTCCTTTCGCTCGTCTTTGTGCTCCAGTTCGGCGGACCCCAAGCCGAAGGCTGCACAAGCGGTGGCTCCTCTTACGCGGCACGCGTGGACGGCGACACGATCAGTGGCGGCGATTTCACGGCGGCATACATCCTCGCTGGATTCAACCGTCGCTCCGCCGAAGAGCAGCGCACGCAGCGTCTTTGGCGCGCGGTCCTCGACGGCCTCATCGAGCGAAACCTCCTCGCGAGCGAAGCCCGCAAGCTCGGCTACCACGTCGACGAGCAGCAGGTCATGGACCGCCTCGCCAGCGAAGAGACCGTGCGTCTTTCCTTGGGTGTCGACTCGCCCATCCCCGGCGGCGAAGTCCCCGTCCAGGTGCGCGATGAAGACGGCCGGTTCGACCCCGACTCCGCTCGCCGCTTGATCCAAAACTACCTCCGCCGCCACGTCGGCGAATTCACCCTCGCACAGATGGAAGAAGAGCTGGCCGAGCGCATGCGTCAGACCATCCGCGCTTCCGTGACCGTGAGCGACCAGGAAGTCTGGGAAGGCTACGTTCGTGAGCGCGACAGCGCGCGCATCAAGTACGTTCACTTCAAGGCTTCTTTCTACCGCGACAACCTCGACCCAACGGACGACGAGCTTCGCGCATGGATCGCCGACAACACCGAAGCCGTCGACGAGGCCTACGAGCGCAACGAGCGCCGCTACACGGACCTCGACCCGCAGGTCCGCGCGCGCCACATCCTCTTCGAGGCCGCCGCCGACGACGAAGCTGCACGCGCAGAGGCCCAGGCCAAGGCCGACGCCGCTCTCGCACGCATTCGCGGCGGAGAAGACTTCAGCGCCGTCGCCGAAGACGTCAGCGAAGACAGCTCCACCGCTCGCCGCGGCGGAGACCTTGGCTACAGGCCCCGCGGTCGTAACGCCGCGGAGTTCGATGACGTCGCCTTCGAGATGGAGATCGGCGCGATCTCCGACGTCGTCTCGACGCCCCTCGGACTTCACATTATCGAGCTTGTCGGCAAGCGCGAGGGCGATGTTCCCCTCGACGAGGCGAAGCTTGAGCTCTCCCGCGACCTCTACATTGACGCGCAGAGCAAGGTCCTCGCCGAGCAGGCCGCAGCGCAGGCTCTCGAAGGACTACGAAGCGGCGTCGACATCGACGAGCTCGACGCCTGGATGGGCCGACGTGAGCGCGGTGAAGCGGAGCCTGTCGCGTTGGAAGACCTCGCCCTTGGCGAGGAAGAAGAACTCGAAGCGCCGGAGGTTCCAGAGCGCGCGCCGGACGCACCAAGCGTCACGGAGTCCTCGAGCTTTAGCCGCACCGGCCGCCCCATCGCTGGCGTCGACAGCTCGGAGCTTGTGCGTGACGTCTTCGCACGCACCCTTGAAGACGCTCTCCCAGAAGCGCCCATTGAGCTCGGCACGACCTACGTTGTGTACCGCCTGACGGAGCGTGAAGAGGCGACGCGCGAAGAGTTCGAAGACGGCGTCTCCGACCGAATCCGCGAAGGGCTCTTGCTCTCCAAGCAGCGCGAGGCCGTCGAGCTCTTCGTTCGCAACCTGCGCAACGAGGCAGACGCTGCCGGACGCATTCGACTCACGATGCACGACCTTCAGGTCGTCGTCGAAGGAGACGGTGTCGTTCGCTCGGACCCAGCAGGCATTCAGTGTGGTCAGGACTGCAACGCGCTCTTCGAGTTCGGCAACATGGTTCAGCTCATCGCGGAGCCCGGACCCGGCGCTCGCTTCTTGGGCTGGACCGGCGCCTGCAGCGGTTCCGGCGAGACCTGCGTCGTCACCCTCGCGGAGAACCAGAGCGTCACCGCTCGTTTCCGTGGCGGCTCCAGCGGCGGCTCCAGCGAGTCCTCCTCCTCCTCCTCTTCCTCGGAGGAGAGCGAAAGCTCCGAGGGCGAAGACGAAGCCGCCTCCGAGTAGCTCCAAGCTTCGCTCGGTTCATCGGCGCGCAACCTTCGGGTTGGGCGCCGATTGCCGTTAAGCCCCGGCTGTGCCCAGGTGCGTCGGAAGCTAAGGTTCTTGGTCCTTGCGTTGTTGGGCTCTCTGTTGGGCGGTGAGGGCGTTGACGAACCAGAAAGCGTTGGGCGTCGCAAGGATGAGAAAGGCGAGAGACGAGAAGTCCGTGACCAAGACGAAGGCAAGGGCGCTGGCGATGAGACCGCCGCTGAGCACCAGGTGGTGTGCGTAGCTCTCTGCATTCTCCTTCATCCTTCGGACGCCGAAGAAAGGCGTCATCAACACAGCGATGAAGAAGCAAGGGGCCGCCACAAGAGACATGAACTCCGTTGCGCTAACTCCGCCTAGAAGAAGAGAGCTCATGCCGGAGTGTATCACTCGGTAGGCAGCTTCGTGGCGCGTCTACTCGGTGAGCAGCACCACGGAGTAGGCGATGGCGTTCTTTCGCCCTGTGTTTCGATAGCTGTGTTTTTGGTCTCCGCGGAACACGACGACGTCGCCTTCCGCCAAGGTCCACTCTTCGCCGCCGGCGACGAGCGTGATGGAGCCCCGTTCACAGCAGAAGAACTCGCGCGTGCCTTTTGTGTGCGGGATGCCGGTCATGCTTGCGCCCGGCGGAAAGTGCATGCGCTCGATCTGCGTCCCAGGCAGGGCTTCGGGGACCAGGTCCCGGACTTCGACTTTGCCGCGAGTCTTGGTGCGAAGTGTTGAGACCTTGTGCAGCCTACCGGTTTGCTTGGGCATACCGACGAGCTCTTCGGTGGACACGGAGAGCGCCGCCGCGACTTTAAGAAGCACGGTGAGCGTCGGATTGCCGTCGCCGCTCTCGAGGGTGGCCCAAGTCGCGCGTGGGATGCCGGACAGCTTCGCGAGCTGTTGCTGCGAGAGGCCTCGCGCAGCGCGCAGCTCTTTGATGTTGCGCGCGAGGTTTTCGCCCGGGGTCCCTTTGGCCATCGCTGGCTGGTCTACCAGATCTTCCGAGAGTAGGACCAGCACCAAGACACGGTGAGCGAGTTTGGCGTCAGTCGTAGTCGACGGCGTTCAAGAACTCTTCCAAGTTGGTGTATCCGTCACCGTCATCGTCTTCGTTGTTGTCTGCTACATCGGGGTTGGTCCCGCGGAGGCGTTCCCAAACGTTTGGCATCCCGTCGCCGTCGGTGTCGTAGTCATCAGGTCGCGTATTGATCAGCGTGTAAGGGACGCCTTCGTATTCGTCGTCGCCGTAGTCCAGTGGGTCGCCGATGTCCGTCACTCGAAAGAAGTCTTGGTACATAGACTCCAGCGTCCAACTTCGTTCCTTGTTCTGCATCACGTAGGGGTGCCCGGCACCTTCCCCTCGCGCCATCGTCTCTAGATAGAACGTGTCTTGAAGGTCGGTGTAGTACGTCACCGAGCCATCCGCGTTGAGCGAGGCGTTGGCGCCGACGTCAGGGTTGTTTCGAATCTCGTCGATGACGTCGTATGCCGTTCGGATCGGTACCGGCGCGCCGAGCAGTGGATGCATTTCGTCCACGAAAAGACGTGCTGGAGCCACCGGCCCGCCAAATCGTTCTACCCACAACACCGGGCGGTTGTCGGCGTTCGGATCCTCCAAGAACCCTTTGTCCACGATGTTCCCGGCGGTGTAGATCGCCTGGTCTCGCTCCGGGTCGGCCTGGTTCACCATGCGCAGTCCGCTTCGTGTCTCAAGCAAGGTCTTGAGCCCCATCGAATAGAAGTTGTTGATGTGATTCAACTGAATGTCGAACAGCATCACGCCCATTCGATACTGCCACTGGTGAACAACGTTGTTGATGATCTCGATATGGCCGTCGCTCGCGGAGTTCGGGTGACGGTGAGAGACGTTGAAAAAGAGAGAGCTAAGGAAGCTCATATCGTAGCTGTTCGCCGCGCCGGAGTCCCCGAAGAGCGACCCTGTCTTGCTCTCGACGATGAGAATATTCTGATACGTGATGTTGTGCGTGTTGCCGCCTCTCACGCTCAGTGACTCATCGCCGCCGTAGGAAATAGAGATGTGGTCCATGATCAGGTCGCTCATCTCTCGGCCATCAGAGAAGTACTCGTAGGCGTCATCGCCCCACTGCGGCATACGGATTCGAAGGTAGCGAATGACGTGGTTGGTCGCGTCTTGATACCCGCGAATGCGACGCTTTGCGTTGGAGGTAATGGTGATGCCTCCTTCAGGTGCGGTCTGGCCAGCGATCGTGAGATTGTCGCCAGACACGTTGAGCCAATCCTGAATGTCGATGATTCCAGATACATCGAAGACGACCGTGGCTGGGCGAGGTTGCCCGAGGGCCCAACGCAACGTGCCTTCGGCTCCATCATCCAAGAGTGAGGTCACGTGGTAGACATGGCCGCCGCGTCCACCCGTCGAGTATGCGCCTGCTCCGTAGGCGGAAGGGAACGCCTTGAGTTCGTCCGCCACTCCTCCGCTGTCGACGCTCGCATCTGGTTCCGTCGCAGAATCCGGGGCCGCGCCCGCGTCGCTCGCCACTGCGTCCGGCGCAGAATCCGTGGCTGCGTCGACACCGCCATCCGCTCTCGTTTCGCCAGCGTCGAGAGAAGTGGAATCATCTCCACAGGCACAAAGAACGGCCAACAGGCACATGAAGAGTATCCCGCGAACAGTCATACGGACACTCTAGAAGAGAGAGCGCGAAGACTTCCTGACGCCGACCGCGTGGATAGAGAGGGTCGTTCTACGCTCCGCGCTGACGCTCCAGGGGCGACCCTCGTCGATGGCGGCCAAGGTGGGAGCCCGGCCGACAGCGGAGTGAGCAGAAGTCGGCTCTACCAGATCTTTTCAAGCGTGATGCCGAAGGTGGGGCCGGCATAGAGCTCGTAGCGGTCGAGGCTTGTGTAGATCGCCGAACCACCGAAGGTCGCCGTCAAGAAGAGCGCGCCTTCGTCGCCGGACCAGCCGCTGAGGAGACGACGAAAGCCAACCTCGCCGTAGGCCGCGCGGGTGACGCCGCCGCCGCCGCGGATGACCATCCAG
>JBGCFM010000051.1:0-17224 GCA_045106895.1 Polyangiales bacterium
CGGAATGTAGTTGAGGAAGAACGTCAGCAGGCCCCAGACATGTGGGTCACGAACGCCAAACGCCCACGTGACTGCCACAGTCAAACAACCCGTCAGCAGACTCATCATCGTGTGAATCAACATGTAGGAGCGGAAGAAGCCGACGACGTTGCTAAGCCCTTTCTTGAGTTCCGGGTTCTGTCTCACCACGACGCGCGAGATACGTTCGCGCCACCCGTCGGACTCGGAGATGATCATCACCATGAACGTCAGCGTCAGCACAATGGACGCGACTTGTGACGCGAGCCCTTGAGCGGCGAGCCCGAGAGAATCCGTCACCGTGTCCGTGAGTTCCGCTGGCGTCGGCAAGAACTTACGGATCCCACGCGTCGTCTCACGGAATATCTCCGGGTAGCCGGGCAGGTGACGCGCGAAGTCGGAAATGGTGTATGCGATGACGCCGACGGCGCCGCCGAGGGACGAGATAACCGTGGTCGCGGTGACCACGGTGGCCACGGGGTTTGGCAGGCGCTTACGCATCCACTTGTGGAGCGGCCAAACGAGGATGGCGCCAAAGGCGGCGATCGCGAGAGGAGCCGTGATGAAAGCCGTTTCGCGCAGGGCAAGGACCACGATCACCGCCGCGATGATGGTCTGCGCCGTGTTGGCAAAACGACGCTCTCGCACCGCCGCCTCTTTGGCCAGCGGAGTCTCGTTGCGGGTGGGGGTGTCGCTCACGCTGCTACGGTGGTGCGTCGCTGCGTCCAACGCAACGGCAATAGAGGAATGCTGCGTGCGACCCGAGAGCCGTGTACGATGGTGAAACGATGACGTCCTCGGCGCGCGCCCGGGCAGCAGTGGGTCTAACGCTGCTGAGCACCCTTGAACGAGATCATGCTGACCTCGCCGCCGAGGTACGAGCGAAGCTCAGCGACACGACGCGTAAAGAGTACGACACCGTCGCGACTCTCCTCTGGATTTCGATGAGCTCTCACATGGACCTGAGTGATCGGATCCGCGATGCCCTCGGGTCCGACAACGAGGACTTCTGGCGACGCGTCAGCTTCGCTCTGCTTCAGCGCCCGATGCTTGGGTACGTTCAGAGGTTTACCAAGCTCCTCAGCTCTCCGGAGCGCGTTTTCTGCCGCGTCACACCCATGATCATGCCGCAGCTCTTTGAGAACATTGGAACCATGTCCATGGAGCTGGTCGACGACCAGGAGCATTTTGCCGAATGCGTCTACCGCGGGTTTCCGAAGGAGTTCACCCTGATGTGCTTCGTCGAAGGCCTCTCCGGCGCCCTCGCGGCGGCAGGTCCCGTGGTCGGCATCGACGTCAAAGTCACTCGGCTCAGCGTGGACCCCGCCGGCGACTTCCGCCTCGCCATCGCGATGCTCTAGGACATTCAGGGGAAGCGCTGGAAGCGCTGGCGGCGCTCGTGAACCCAGTTCATTATTGGGCCATGCGGGTCGCCATCATCGATGCCTACAGCCGGCAAGGCCGGACTTCCCTCGCCGCCGCGGGGTGCACGCCCGCGGGAGAGCTTTACGCGCGCGTCGCGAGTGCGCACGAGCCTAGCTACGAGTACGAGATCCTCCTCGCCGACGCGGCCTCACGGGTGCTGCCGAATGCCGTGGCTGCAGGAGACTACGACGCGGTGATATGGACTGGGTCTGAGCTCACGGTTCACAAAGACGACGCGGAAGTCCGCGCCCAGCTGGAGCTCGCGCGAACACTTCTTCGCGCCGGTGTGCGGAACTTTGGAAGCTGCTGGGCGGCGCAGCTCGCCGTTGTCGCGTGCGGCGGCGTTTGCGCGCCAAGTCCCAAGGGTCGCGAGTTCGGCATCGCCCGCGACATCACGCCAAACGAAGCCGGAGCAGCGCACGCGATGTACCGCGATAAGCCCCCAGTCTTCTGCAGCTATGCCAGCCACGCAGATGAGATCACCACCATGCCCCCGGGCTCCATTCTCCTCGCGGGCAACGCGTGGTCCGAGGTCCAAGCCCTCGAGGTGCGCGCGGGAGAAGGCGTGTTCACCGCCATGCAATACCACCCCGAGTACGACCTCTTCGAGGTCGCCCGCCTCGGCGCCGTTCGCGGTCCGGGCCTCGTCGAGCAAGGACTCTACGAGAGCCAAGACGCCGTAGACGCGTACTTCGCGAAGATCGAGTCTTTGCACGAAAGCGGCGATGAGGCGCTCGCGAAAGAGCTTGGCGTCGGACAAGACCTCCTCGACGCCGACATCCGCCAGCGTGAGATCAGCAACTGGCTCGCCAGCCTTCGCTCATAATTATTTCTTCGCGACCAAAGCCCGATCCAAAGGGGGTTGTGCAAAGGCGAAGGCCGCGCTTCGCGAGAACCAAGACGCGTGGAGATTTGGAGCCGGCTAGAACGAGCTAGGTGCGTCGAGCTGAGGTCGATTGATGAGCGCGATCACGAAGACCATGGCGATGACGAAGCTCAGGCCCGCACCCACCATCAACAAAGCGTTGCCCACGAAGTGTTCACGCGGGAGCGACGACAGACCATGATCCCACGTACGACGAGCAGCGTTAAGATAGACAGCGCCCGCCACTGTGAGCCCAGTCGCAAGTGGAAACGAAGCCAGTGCTCCGGCCAAGACCGCTCGTTGCTCACCGACGAAGTCCACCGCGACGCGTGCGATGAGTGGGCCGAGGACCATGAGCGCGAAGCCCATCGGAATCCGAGCGACAATGCAGTACATCCAGGCGAATGAAGTGCCATCGATGAACCTGCCCGGCCGAGCGTCCCCATCGAATCGGCAAAACCAGAGACCGACGAGGAGGAGAATGAGCGCAACGAAAGGGGTCCAGCTTGCAGCCTGGGCCTTCTTACTCAAGCCAACGCTGAGCCCCAAAGCGATGCTCAGGCCAACGACGAACCAAACGGGTGCCGCCGGCGCCCAGGGAAGCAACGACCTCATCGCGACAGCAGGTATTCAACGGTTGCTGCGTCACCACGAAGCATGAGGAGCACGAGGACCACCACCGCAAAGATTGCGAATAGAAGGAAGCCGCTCGCGGTATGCGATTTCGTTACGCGCATGGACGCCAGCTTGCCACGGATTCTCGCGTCGCGCCGCGGCGGAACATGAAGGCAGAAGCTCCAGCATCTCCGCGCGCTTGCCTTTCCATGACTCGGAGAGGGGTTTGTCTGCATCCCGGACTTCCTTCTCGTCGTTTGAGATGTCGGCCTTATCGACGTGAGAGCATGAGGTAGGCGCGGACCTCCTGCGTGCCCAGCGGCGGAACTCGAAGGGGAATCTGGATGAGCTTGTCGAAGTAGTTGATGACATCGTCGTCCAACTCCGCGTCCTTGAAGTGGACACGCACCGCTTGCCTGATCATCTTTTCATCGGCGGCAATGATGAAGGCCGTTCGTGGCAGGAACAGGCACCGCGTCGTGCTGCGCAAGGGCACCGTGACCCACGGGCCCGTGAGGGCGGAGTTCATCAACCACCACGGCATCAACAGCGGCAGCCAGCCGCTCACGTCGGGCCGTGGCGCTTCGTTCTTCTTTGTCCGCGACGTCATGCGCCGCGGCTTCTTCGACCACCTCGAGCTTTACTGGCAGGTCTGACCACGGCGCGCACCGCCTTCGGGGAGTCGCCATCCGCCTCGCGCTCGAGGAGGTCTGACGCATGTTGTTCTTCTAGCTGCCCGCGCTTTTCGTCGACGCAATCCTTCGATCGCATCAGCGCTGCCTGCGGTGCTTGCGGCGCCGAACTCATTGCCACCCCTCGTACCGGGTGGTAGGAAATTCCCAACACCCCATGAAACGAGGACGCGGAAGGCCCCAGACGCTGGATCGGCAGCGGACCGTCGAGCTAGCGATGTCGAGTTACTGGTGCGACGGAGTCCGTAACGTCTCGATGAACGAGATCTGTCGCCGCGCCGATGTGTCGAAGCCGAGCGTGTATCGAGAATTCGGCAGTGAAGACGGGTTGATGGAGGCGGCGGTCGAGCACTACAGAGCGACCGTCATCGGCCCCCTCATCGATTTGCTCCGGTCGGCTCGACCCTTCCCTGAGGTGCTCCAGCATCTGTTGCGCTTCATGACCGAGCCCGACGGCAGGCCGGCCGGCTGCCTGCTCGCAGAGTTCCGCGCAGCTCCGGGGCGACTCGGCCCCGCGACCGCGGCGAGCGTCGACGCGGTCAAGGACGAGCTGCGCGAGGCGTACGAGCAATGGTTTCGTCAGGCGCAAGCGCGCGGCGAGGTGGACGCGGCCATCTCGCCCGACCTCGCGACCCACTTCATCGACACCCAGTTCACTACTGTCCTGTTGCAGATGGCCCTGGGCGCCGAGCCTCGCCTCGTTCGCGCGCAGGCCGAGCTGGCGTTCACGGGGTTGACTCCAGCAGGCCGATCGGGACCTGGCCGCTGACCTCGGGCTCTACTGCATCGTGACGGTGACGAGAGGTTCTGGACCGTGACCAGGTAGTCCTTGTCGCCGCTCGCGCTCTGCTTGATCCATGCCCGCATGGAGTGGCCGTCGTTGTCGTGGCCGAGGTCTCCTGTCCAGCGTGTCGGCGTCTTCGACCTCGCGGCGGTCGAGCACCGGTCATCGGTCCGTAGTGGGCCAGGTCTTCGAACTCCTTTGTACTCAAAAGGTTGACGAACGTGGCACCTCGACATTACTATACCGACCGGTACGAAATTAATCAGCCGGCTACCAATTGATCCGACCAACGACGGAGGAGTTCCCCAATGACCAATTCACAAGCGAATGAAGACACGGTGCGCGCCTTCTACAGCGACATCCTCTCCTCACCGGCAACCACGACTGAAGAGCGCTATTACGAGCTCTTCTCGCCCGATATGGTGTCGATCCCCACGCCGCCCGGCGGGCCAGGTGCGCAGGGCATGATCAATACAGTTGCGTTCCTCGGCCAGGTCGTCCCGGATCTGCGCTGGGAGGTACACGAGGTCATGGCCTTGGGCGACGGTCGTTTGGTGGTTCGGGGCGAAGCCTCGGGTACCCCGGTCGGCCCGTTCCTCGGTGTGGACGAACCCAGCGGCCGCTTCACGATCCTGTCCATCGACATCTGGACCCTCGAGGAAGGCAAGATCGTCCACGGGTATCACCTTGAGGACTGGACCGGCGCAATCTCACAACTCACCGCCGCGGGGTGAGTTGCGAGAGTGGGAACGAAGGCAAGTGCGACCCGAGTACGTGGGTGGGCCAACAGCTCGCTTCAACGGGTCGGCACCGAGGGAAACACGCCGGATGGACAGCGGCATCCGATCATCGCGAGGACGACGAACAGCCACAAGGTTCTGAATGCGCCTGGTGGCGATGAGATCGAGCCGAACGTCAAGTCTTCGGAGCATCAATAACCACGAAAAAGGTAGACTCACCATGACTAGAATCGAGCCACTCACTTCCCGGACCCGACGCTCCAGCTGGGCAGGCCTTTCCATCCTGATCTCCGTGCTCGTCGCCGGAGCAAGCGCATGCGCGAGTAGCGAGGGCGATGAGACGCCGTACGATGCCTCGGCGGAGGTCAGGCTCTTAGCGATCGGCGACTCGGTCCTGGAGTGGAACGAGGACAACGCAACTCCCGTACGGGCGGCAGAGTTACTCAACGAGAGAGGCATCGCGACGATCGTCGAAAACCGAGCGGTGTCGGGAAGTTGCCTAGGCACGTGCGATGATGCCGAGGAGGCCATTGCCACCACCTACAGCGACGACGGGTGGACCCACTTGCTCGTGTCGGGAGGCGGCAACGACATCGAGGATTGTGCGTCGGCCGATCCGATTCTGTCCGAGGACCTCACCAGCGGACTAATCGTCGATCTCCTCGACCGCGTGCCAGCGTCGACGACTGTGCTGCTGTACGTCTACGCCCCACCCATCGATCCCAACGATCCACTAGCGTCGTGCGCCGAATTCGAACGGCTCCAGGCCCGCTATCGAGCGCTCGCCGAGGCCCGCGCCGGTGTCGAACTGGTCGACGCTTCCTCCGTCGCCGACGCATCGACGCCAGAGCTCTACGCGGACTCAGTTCACCCATCACCGGCAGGTTCCGCAGCGATCGGAACCCTCGTAGCCGACGTGATCGAGGCAAGCCTCGACAACTGACGTTGCGGACCAGCTACGGCCGGCGAAGCGCCTAGACTAGAGCGGAGGCGTCGATTTCAGGCTCGAGCCTGTCCGCGGGCAAGAGCCCTGCGTGTTCTACGGTGCAGCCCAAAATGAGCACCAGGCAGAACCCTCCGAGTCGCATGGGCGCTGTATTGTCCAAGTCCTCGCAAATGTACAGAACTCCCTTCGCGGCGCCGCGTGTTACACCGCTGCTCATGAAGATTGATGAATTCGCATTTGAAACCACCGCTGAGGATGTCACCGAGGGCCTCGACTTAAGCGGAAAGACCTACGTCGTCACCGGCTGCAACTCAGGTCTCGGCCTTGAGACCGTTCGCGTCCTCGCGATGCGAGGCGCCAGCATTGTCGGGACCGCTCGCACCGAGAAGAAAGCACAGGACGCCTTCGCATCCCTCGGCATCGAGGGCGTCGCCCTCGCCTGTGAGCTCTCGGAGCCCTCGTCGGTGCGTGCATGCGCAGCGGCCATCAACGCTCACGAGTCTCCCGTCGACGCATTGATCTGCAACGCCGGCGTCATGGCGCTTCCCGCCGCCCACACCACCCTTGGCTACGACCTTCAGTTTCTCACCAACCACATCGGCCACGCCATCCTCGTCACCGAGACCGTCGATTCCCTCGCGAAAGCCGGCCGCGTAGTCATCGTGAGCAGCGGCGCCCACCGCATGGCGCCGAAGACCGGCATCGAGTTCGACAACCTCAGCGGCGAACGCGACTTCGACTCCTGGAAGATGTACGGCCAATCCAAGCTCGCCAATATTCTCTTCACCAAGAAGCTCGCCGAGAGCTTCGAAGGCAGCGCGCGCGTAGCCAACTCCCTTCATCCCGGCGTCATCAAGACAAACCTCTCTCGGCACATCGACGACCCCGAAGCGATGTTCGCCAAGATGCGCACCAAGACCATCGGCCAAGGCGCCGCCACTCAATGCGCCGTCGCGACCCGCCCTGAATACGCCAAACAAAACGGGCTCTACTTCACGGACTCACGTCCCGCGAAGTGCAACAAGCTGGCGAACGATATGGAGCTCGCCACCAAGCTCTGGGACCGCACCCAAGAGATCATGGCGACGCTCTAGAGACGACCCGAGAGCATCAGGCCAACGCCTGTGGGACTCGCGGAGGGGGACAGCTGCAGGTGTGCGCTGCCCTCGTCCTCTTCGTCACCACCGTCCGTGGCGACGAGAACGATGCCGACGACAGCGCAGACAAGGCCAACGCCGAGGAGAACATCGGCGGCAAGCGCGTTGTTGTTCACCTCGTCGGCGAGCTCGAGCTGTTCGGAGCGATTCGTCGCGTCCTCGAACTCGTTGTTGCTCGCCAGAGCGAGTCCACCAAAGATCCCACCCGTGATGAGGGACACGGCGCCGGTGCCGATGAGAACCCAACCCGCGGTGGTCTTGCCACCTCGACGGCTGCTTGGGGGCATTGGCTGAACGGGCGCCACCTCGGGTGGATCGACGACCGGGTCGACCTCCGTGACAGGGTCCGGCGCCTGCTCCGCCGCGTTGATCGCTTCGATCTCCGCACGGAGACTCGCGACGGCATGCAGGGCACGTGTTCGTGTGTCCGAGGTCGTGCCAGGGAGCTCAAGGAAGAGCTCGTAGGCAGCGATGGCCTCTTCGCGCTTCACCGCACGTTCGAAAGAACGCGCCGCGTTGTATTGGAGCTCCGGTTCGGGACGGATAGCGTAGGCGGCCTGGAATGCCTCCGCCGCCGTTTCGTAGCGACCCGCTTCGTATTCGCTCAGACCACGATCAAGGTGTTGCTGATACTCATCGTCGGCTCCTTCTTGAGCCGCCGCGACAGTTGCAGAAGAGACGACGAAGAGCGCCGCGACAAGGGACCAGAGCCGTGTTGATTTAAGCATTATCGATCTCCCACGCACATGGGTGGAACCACTGCCGGATTGCCGTCGATGTCGAAGACACCTTCGACATGCCAGCACATGTTCAGTAGGTCCCGGTCCGTCGGGAGCGTGCCACTCGCGATGCGGACGGTGCCCGTCGTGTCGCTGATAGGCCCCGCGAAAGGCAGGTAGCGCCCCTCGTCGGTATCTTCGGAGAGGTCATCCACGAAGCCTTCGACGTCGAGTCGAACGGTGGACGGGACCAGGGTCGTGTTGATTGGCGAAAGGTAGGCGGTGCTCGCGTCCGGATCCGCCTGCATCTGGTCAAACAAGACCTCGTTGGGATCCCACGTTCCTTCCTGCATCGATGTCAGAATGCGGGTGACGATAGGACCCCAGTTCCAGTACGCGCTCGCCAAACAGGTCTCCGGCGCAAAGTCGCAGCTGTCGGGGTTGTCGTAGCCAATGGTGAAGAGGGGTCGCTCGGCGGAGGTCCGTGCGTTCGCGGTCTCGATGGGGATCGTGGTGTCCGTAAAGCCCATGATCACATCCGCACCAGCATCGAGAAGCGCATTCGCAGCGTTCGCTTCAGCCTCGGGGTTGAACCACGCGAAGGCCCACTCCACCATGACGCGAACCGAAGGGTCGATGGAACGAGCACCTTCTGTGAACGCGTTCACGTGGCGGACGGTTTCCGGGATGACGACGGGTCCGACAATACCAAGGGTTCCAGTGTCGCTCATTTGAGCAGCGAGGCGCCCCGCCTGATACATGACCTGGTACATGCGCCCAAAGTACGAACCAAGGTTCGGGCCCGTGGAAAACCCGGAGCAGAGCAGGAAGTTCACGTCGGGGTAGCGAAGTGCGGCGCTCTGAATCGGCGCGAGGAAGTCGAAGCTTGTCGCGATGACGACGTTGTCGCCGCGGGCCACGAACTCGTCGATTCGGCCGGCCGCATCAGCGGCGGACACCGAGGGCGCGAACATCGCGCTCGTGTCTTCCATGCGTTCCAGGAAATAAACGCGTCCGTCGTCGTGGGCCTTCGTCCATCCGTGGTCACCAACCGGCCCAACGTAGAGCAGTCCAACCTGAAGGTCGGGTTTCGCGGCGGGCCCAGCGAACTCACAGAAGCTCTCACCGCCGCAGGTCGCGCCGACGCCGCAAACCACCGCGCCCCCACATTCCGTGGTGCATCGGTTAGCGCGACACAGCCCGGTCTCACATTCCGAACCGTCGGAGCACGACCCGCCGAACGGTACTTCGCCGACTTCATCGACAGTCGGATCCAAGATGAGCGAACAACTCCCAAGCACAAGCGCGAGTCCCGCGAAGCGTAGGGTGGAGAGGAAAGAAGTCATGAAATCGGTCTCAATTGGTACAAACAACGTTCAGTGTTTCTTCGAGCGCGCTCAAAGATCCAGCTAGCAAAGAAGAACAGGCCTAATCGACGACGGGCACCCGAGTGGAGTCATCCACGAGCCCACGACGAGGCTCAACAAGAGGCACCGTCCGAGGGCGCTCAGACATCGTTTCAGGCGTAGGCGTGGTGGTCGTCTCGCGTGGAGTCGCAGGAGTCATGGACACCGAGGGATTCCGACGCATCGGCGTGGTCGCTGGCGTCATCTCCGTTGCCGTAGGTGTTTCCACGGGCGGCAACGACGGCTCCCTCTCTCCAGTCGCCACGGGCGGAGTCTGCTCATCCTGTTCGGAGGTCGGAAGAACTCGTGCCGCGGGAGCGACAGCGCGCAGGCGTACATCCACCTCGCCACCTTGAGCGACTTCACTACGCACAAGTTCGTCTTCGAACCCTTCGAGGCGAAAACGAAACGTCGGCGAGGTTCCTAGCTCATACGTCGCGACGAACGGGGTGATGCCTTGGCGAACCTCGCCGAGGTACACGCCCGCTCCCGCCGGTTCCGACGTAAACGAGAGGGCAACCTGGGCTGTTTGTGTCGTCTCCGTCGGAGCTGTCGTCTCTTCCGGCAGGAGCACTGCCATGATCGCGCCAATGACCACCGCGATGGCGATGGCGATGGCGATTCGAGAGTTTCGATTGGCGTTGTCCCCCTCCTCCACGGGTGCGGGAGGCGGATTGAGCGTCGTTGAAACGCCAGTTTCACCCTCGACCGGTCGCATCACGCCGAGAGGCATGGCCGGGTGTGATTCCGACGATCCCAAGTCTGGCGAGAGCGCAAACCCAGAGCTTGAGCGGTCTTCCAACACACCGTCGAGGCTCGCGAGGACTCGCTTGAGTTCAAGGATTGGCTGGTCCATCGACTGGTAGCGATTGCTCGCATCCTTTTCAAGACAGCGGAGCGCCATGGCCTCCAAGGCTGGAGGAATCGACCGTGGGGGATGGCCTCGTTCGGCGAGGGCTTCCTCGAAGGTCGGCGGGTCTCGCTGGATATGAGCGGCAAGGACATCGATGGAAGCCTCGCCGAGGAAAGGCGGGCGTCCACAAAAGAGCATGTAGAGCATGGCTCCAAAGGCGTAGATGTCCGCACGCGCGTCAACCTCTTCGCCTCGAATCTGCTCCGGGGACATGTACCGAGGCGACCCCATCATCACGCCGTCCATGGTCAGGTCCATGTTTCGTCGCTCCGAGTCTTCGAACACTTTGGCTAAACCGAAGTCGAACACCTTCACGTGATCAGGAGTTTCCTCACTCTCCGTCGTCAGAAACACGTTTCCAGGTTTGAGGTCTCTGTGGGCAACGCCCTGACGATGGGCCTCGCGTAGCGCGCGGGCGATCTGCAGTGAGACGAAGGCGCCTCGAGCCACGGACATCGGACCGTCCTCGACGATCACGCGGCTTAGACGGCGACCCGAGAGCAGCTCCATCGCCATGAAGAGCACGCCGTCCGGGGCCTCGCCATAGTCGTACACGACAACGATGTTGGGGTGCGTCAGACCTGCGCAAACGGAAGCTTCGAGGAGGAATCGGCGGCGGTAGGCTGCATCGAGGCCCGAAGAAGAGCCGAGCACTTTGACCGCGACGCTACGTTCGAGAGGAAGCTGCCGACCTCGGTAGACTTTGCCCATGCCGCCCTTGGCGATGAGGGACTCCAATCGGTACCGGTCGCCCAACATTCGTGGCAAGACTTCGTGGGCGTCGTCGTTGGTATCCTCGGAGATCGCGGCGTCGTCGTTGGTATCCTCGGCGATCGCGGCGGGCCCAGACTCCGCGGCGGACTCGGACTCCGCGGCGCTGTCCTCGTCCGCGGAGGTGCTCACCGATGCCTTTTTCACTTCGCTGATGTCCCGCACGTCACTTGTACGTGCGTCCGCGCTGTCGAGTTCACTTGTCTCGATCTCTACGGCGGAGTGATCGAGAGGGGGGTGTCGTACCGAGACCTGTGAATCATCATCACCGCCGCCGGGCTCAACCGTGGCGTCCGATGAGTTCGGCTCGTGTCGCTCTTCATCGTTCTCGTGAACGCTGTTGCTCATACTTCCCCTTCACCGGCCAGGCCGATGACCCGTCGTAGACTCTAACAAGAGTTTGCTCGGGGTCGATGGAATCTCACCACTTTTGAATGGGTCTGACGGACTTGTGACACGGGAACCTGTTCAGGATTCGCGACGGAGCTACCCAAAACAGGTGACTTCAGCACGAAATCGATAGCTGGTGTCCTTAGACGAGGAACCTGCGCTAGTCACGCCTTCTGAGCCACAATCGCCATCACGGGAGGTGTCAGCATAAAAGCGCCTGGGGTTGCTGCATGCTCTCGCAGGGCGCTCTGAAACATCTCGGCATCCGCGGAGCTCAGCGCGCCCTTTCCAACCAGCACGTCGATGTAGCTCTCAAAAAACGTGCGCGGCCACTCCCAAAGCGCTGTGCCCGGACGTGCGCAGTGAACGATCGGTTTTAGCGAGGTGATCGTCAGTCCCTCCGCTTCGAACATGGCTGGGAGTTTGCCGCCAATATCAAGATCGCCGCCGGAGCTGTGCCAGCTTTGGACCACCGCATCGATGACCCGCGGCATCACTTCGATCGGGGGCGCCAACGCAAAGGTCTGATACTGGAAGTAGTCCATCACCGCGACGCGGCCCCCCGGTTTCAATGCCCGAGCGATCTTCCGGACCAGCTCCTCGGGTTCACGGAGGAAACAAAAGAGCCATCGTGCAAAAGCGCCGTCGAGGGTGTTCTCGCCCATCTCGATGGTGTCCACGCTCGCGTGCTTCGGATGGAGGTTGCGCACGCCCAAGGCCTTCGCCGCGGCCTGGAGGGTCGCAATGGACTTCTGAGAAGCATCCACGGACAGGACGCTCCCGCCTTCGCGAACGCGCCGAGCCAAAGGCAAAGATGCAAAGCCTGGCCCGCACCCCAGGTCGACGAGGGCATCGCCAACGCCAAACCCAGCTTCATCCCAAAGCGCAGATGTCGCCCTCGCCCACACCTCATGTTGAAACCCCAAACGGCTCAGCTCGATGTCATTCTCGCCGAGTAGGTACTCTTCGTCGCCCATGCGCTGAGCCTACCAAGGGGCCAGGCGGCGTGTCTCCACGTGAAGCTTACGCGTAGTCATCCCCGAGAGTCACCCGCCCCAAGTCCACGCTGTTCATCAGCGCAGAGAACGACAGAAACGCCGCCAGAGAAGGCAGACGCGTCGCCCAACGAGGTAGATAGCGGGGAGGTGAGACCGTGGTTCCCATCTCACTTTCGAACGCCATCACGTCGCCAAGGGTCAGTCGCCCCACGAAGAGCGCCCCGACGAGCTCCGGCCGCCGCTCGCTGATCGCTTTTCTTAAGAACGTATGGACGGCGAAGAGACCGCGTAAATAGACCACGTCCTTCGTAAAGGGCGCTCCGCCCGCCGGGTCTGCGCCACGGAAAATGCGCATGGCTGTAAACACCGCCTCGCGCTCGGGCTCTCCGGAATCGAGAAGCGAGCGAAAGAGCTCGATGAAGTCGGCACCTTCTTCGACGAGGGCGATGGCGCGTACGCGCAGCGCAAGTCGCCGAAGCCGCGCCAGATCGATGGTCCCCGTTACAAGCTCGGCGAAGGTTGCGATGCCTTCTTGCGTCGCCGTCGTCCGCGGTGCCCCGAGCCCGAGGGCGGGAACGATGGGCTGCCGCGCTCCGTTTCGCGCCGTCAGACTGTGAACGCCAACCTCGTGGGCGGAGAGCTGCGCGGCGTCGTCGACGGTGAAACAAGTGCCCTTGCGAAGCCGAACGCGCATGGATGATGCCGCCGCTTTTGCACTCAGGTTCTCATCCACAACGAAGCGCATCGGTTTTTCGAAGAAGCCCCGCCACTCCTTCTTCATCTCCGTGGCCACCCCCTCGGCGGTCACGCAGTAGTCCGGGGGCTGGCGGAGCTGCGCCATCTCGTCTGTCGCCAGCAAGATATTGTCTGCGGCTTCCCGGTGCGTCAGCTCTGATCCACGGAGAGTTCCGCCAGAGGAGCCATAGAGGTCACAGCTCAGCTCAAAGAAACGCTTCGTCCCCGTGTGCGCCAGAAGCTGAACCGCCGTCCGGTAGCTGCCCGCGGTATCCGCCAAGTAGCGACCGATGGGATCCTCGCGGTCGCACTTGCCGATGATGGATGAAAACTCGGCCTCGAGCTTCGAGGCCCGCTTCACATCTCCGATCGGTGCCGGCGCGATGGGGTTTCCCCGGTGCCAACTCGCCAAGAAGTTGTCCGCCACGGACAAAGGCCAACTGATGGCCGACAACACCCTCACTTTGCGCGCAGGTTTGCGCAGGAGATGCGAGAGTTCGAGTAGCTTCTCGTGTCGATTCACCGGGACGGATGTGCCTCACGTCGCCGGCGAACGCAACGATCCTCGCCCTGGGTTCGTCGCCGCGCGCGCACTCAGCTGTCGAAGATCCCGCTCACGGCGACACCGGAGAGAACCTCTCGATTGAAGATCTCTGGAGCCACGCCGGCGGCACACGCGATGGTCTTGCCCATGGAGGCCAAGCTGTTGTCATAGGTGACGTCGCCGCCCTCGGTGACGGTTCCGTTTGTGGAGTCGAACGCGAGCGCCACGCCGTTGTCGCGGCTGCCCGCTTCAACGCCGCCATAGACGCCGCCCTTTGTGTCTGGGCTGATGACGAGAGAGACCGAGTGGGCTGGGTTGTGGCTTCGCCCATTGGCGACCTGCCGCATCGTTCGTCCAAACACGTTAAGCGTCGCAAATGTCATCTGGTCGGCCACGCCGGCCGCTTCAGCTTCGGCAAAGAGCGTCGCGATGGCCGCGATGCCCTCCGTGTGCTCGAGGATCTCATCTTCGAAGCCGGGGTCTGTGTGGTTGTCGCCGCTGAACGGAAAGTTCACACCCATCACCGGCGCGACACGCAGCCGGATAAGCGCAACGGCGGCCTTGGCCTGCGAAGCGGCGCTGTCGTCCTCGATATCCGCCAAGAGCGCGCCCGCGGACTCTCCGAGCATCGCTGCCTCCGTCCGTGCCTGCGCCATGTTGTCCAGGAATCGCAGCTGCTCCTGGTTTCCGCTTTCGCGAAGCGCCGCATAGATCCGGTCGAGGCTTCGGTTTCGAACCTCTGCGAAGCGAGCAAGCGGCGCATCTTCGTCGGCGACGAGGAGAGCCTTGAGCGCGGTTGGTTTCAGCTTCGGCAGAGGCGCGCCGTTGACGACAAAGGTGTCCGAGTTCCCAAGAGGAAGCGGATTCGCCTGAACCGTGTCGAGCACCGTGGAATTCTCACGCGCGATAAGCTCAGGGATACTGATGCCGCCCTGCGTCTCTCCTTGAAGTCGAAGCACCTTCGGCAAATCCGGATGAACTATGGTCCGAGTCGCGTGGTGCACGAAGGCCGCACGGGAACGAAGCGCCGTCGGCAACCCCTCCCAAATGCGAGCGCCGCGCGCCGTCGACTCACCGAGCTGCAAGTCCACCGGAGCGAACTCCGCCCCACCGGGATGCACCTGGAAGTCCTGTCCATAGCTCCCCGGCGCGTTGCAGTTAAACGAGTCGCCGCGGGAGTTCGCCATCAGCACCAAGAAGCGGGCTCCGCCGGGGTCCGCCTTTGCCTGACCGGTCCGCAAGAAGGACACGGGGAGCCCCGTCGCCGCCGCCACCAATCCGACGCCGCCGGCGCCGAAGAGGGTCTTCATCAAGTTTCGTCGTGAGAGTTTTTTCTTCATGGGTCGGCTCACAGTGCTCGGGAGACGGCGGTGGGGGATTCACAGGCGAGGACGAAAGAGTCTTGTCGGGCACGCGCTGCACTTCCGCCCTCGGCTTCCATCACCTCTTCGTAGTGGTCGTCAAGGATGGTGGTGAGCATCGCGTTCCGCGGATCGCTCGGCGTGATGCCCATGACCTGATGCACCAAGAACGCGATGAGCTCCGGTCGCTCGGTGGGCATCGTCGTCGTCCCAAGGGCGCGCTCGCCGATGGCCTGACAACCACGCTCCGTCGCCGCGGAGAAGAAGAGCGCCGGTCGGTTCGAAAGAGTGGGACTGCGGTCGCCACGTGGGAAGACCCAGTCCGGTGCCGCCGCGACGATGTTGACGACGCGTGAGTGAGTGCAGACGCCCGCGCCGAGAGAGAGCTCCAGGCGCACACACATATCGCTCCGCGCCGCGGTTCCGACGCCGGCGCTTCCCGAGAGGTCCCAGGTCGCCGTGCGCTCCTGGAAGACCACCGCGTTGGACGCGAGCACCTCGCGAAGGAGAACACGGAAGTCATAGCCTGAGGCGACGAACGCTTCCGACGCGGCGTCGAGCTCCGCGTCCATCGGAGCGCAGTCGAAACCATTGGCGAGTCGGCAGACCTTCTGCGTCCACGCGTCGGCGAGGTCCGGGTGGTCGAAGAGGATATCGGCGAAGAGTTTTACGCCGATACCCTCCACCGCCGAGGGAAGACCGACACCGAACGCTGCGGTCTCGGGAACAGGCTCGTTGTCAGCCCCGGCGATGCGCTCGGAGCCGAAGGCGGTGTAGGACTGACGGAAGAAGTCGCGCATCGGGTCTAGGCCGCGGTGGCAGCCCCAGCACGCGGTGGTTGGGTCGGCATGTTCCTCGTCGGGCTCAGAGCTGTCGGCGATGGAGGAGATCGCGTCCGGGTTAAAGTTCTTTCCGAGGGCCACGATGATGGCTTGGTTCGCCGTCACGCGATGTTCATTGCCATCGTTGGTGAGCCAGAACCCTTGAAAACCAACGTCGCCGTGGAAGCCGTAGTGTTCGGTTCCGAGGCGTAAGGTGTCCGTCGCTCGAAGCTCGTCCATCGCAAAGAAGAGGGTTCGCTCGTTGATGTCCGACGTGGGCACGATACGCACCGGGCGCATTTCAAAGTCCGCTTCGGTGAAGTGGTCGAGCTCGATGATGCATTGGGCGATGGGGCGCCCGAAGAGCATGCCGAGGATGACCTCCGGGACGTCGTTCCGGTTTTCGTAGCCCGTCGCGAGTCGCTCTGCGCACGCCATCTGCGTCGCGTTGTTTCCGGTCCAGGCACGTGTGTAGCTAAACTGCATGAAGTTCGCGTGGGACGGATCCAACGACTCCTCGAGAGGAATGCCCGAGTCTTCGGTGAAAGCAGGGTGAATGCCGGGGAAGCGCGTGCGAATATACGACTCGTCACGAACACCATGGTCGTCGCGCGGGTTCGCGTCGGCGTAGGCGATGAGCATCATCATCGGCACGTTCATCATGTACGTGTCCGTGTTCATCGTTTCGCGGAAGTCACCGCCGCTGGAGACGATGTCCCAGACCGTCGATGGCCACGCTTCGCGGATCGACTCCGAGATTCGCGCGCCGCGCCGGTCGAAATCACGAAAAGGGTTTCCGCCTCGGCGAACGCCGGCGTAGTCCTTGAGGAGAAGCGTGTCGACGTTCGTCTGAAAGAGCAGACGCACCATCGACTTGAACTGGCGCTCAAACTCCGGCGTCGTCATCCAGCCATCGATCATGCCCCGGAGAGTCGTCTCGTCAGCGTCGTAGGCAGCGAACTCTTCATCCGTCGGGGCGAGCCCCGTCAGGATATACTTGACCTTGCTCAGCGCCGACCCCGTCGGGAGCGGATCGAAGGGGATCGGCGCCGCCGCGTCAAAAGGAGGCGGTGGCGGCCCCCCGTCAAAGTTGGGCCCGCCGTCAAAGTTCGGGCCTCCATCAAACTCCGGCCCGACGTCGAGTTCGGGTTCCGAGATCGTGCCGTTGCAGGCGACGGCGCCCACAAAACAAAGAAGAATGAGACGGCGCATTCGCTAAGTTTAGCACTAAGGGTGTGCTCACTGGTATCGAAGGGCCGACTTCTGAGCTACTCTAGTTGGATGAGGCAGACCCCACTTCTCTTGCTCATGTTCTCTCTCGCCT